>NZ_JBSGIP010000045.1:0-108 GCF_053605105.1 Nocardia sp. NPDC003963 | reverse complement strand
CGGGCTGTGTTTTTGGCGCCGCCTTCGGCGTCGCGGGGTCGAGGCCCCCTGGTGTCCCGCCGTTCAGGCCTCGAGACTCGCGCCTTCGGCGCATGCGCTTCGAGGCCT
>NZ_JBSGIP010000044.1:0-47679 GCF_053605105.1 Nocardia sp. NPDC003963 | reverse complement strand
TCGAGACTCGCGCCTTCGGCGCATGCGCTTCGAGGCCTGAACGGCGGGACGGGCCTCAACCCTTGGAGGTGTCTCGTAAGACTCGACTCGGGGGGTTGCGGGGGCATCGACGGCCTGGTCGGCATGTTTATTGATTGTGTGGGGGTGGGGCTCACTGTTGTTCGGAGTGGGCCGGCGTCGAGTGGAAGTTCCGGGCGGGGACGATCTCGCGGTCGATTCGGGGTGCGTCCGTAGGGGGGTTGACAGGGGCCCACCCCGGGCGCGCTGGGGGCGGGGCCGACAATACTGCCTGTCACAACGCATCCCGAATAAGGAGTTCACCGTGGGACAGGTCAAAGCCGGCAGTTCGATCGAGGTCGCGGCAGATCCGCAGCGCGCGCTGGCGGCGGTCACCGATTACACGGAGGTGCGCCCGAAGATCTTGTCGGCGCACTACCGCGACTACAAGGTCGTCGAGGGCGGCCAGGGCGACGGCACCGTCGCCGAATGGACCCTGCAGGCCACCGAGAGCCGGGTCCGCAATATCCGTGCCGAGGTTTCGGTCGCCGACCAGGTCGTCACCGAGAAAGATGCCAATTCCTCGCTCGTCAACACCTGGACGATCGCGCCGGCCGGGTCCGGTTCGACGATCTCGCTGGAGACCACCTGGCAGGGTGCCGGTGGTGTCAAAGGCATCTTCGAAGGCATTTTCGCCCCGCTCGGCCTGCGCAAGATCCAGGCCGAGGTGCTGGAGAATCTTAAGCGCGAACTGGCCTGATCGGGCCGGGATCGCCGTGTATCGGGCGGTCACCGGGCACGGATCCCGATCCGTGCCCGGCACCCGCCCGATACACGGTCGGGTGCCGCCGCCGCGGTCGCCGGGCAGCGGTCATGGGAGGGCCGCGATATCGAACAGGTTGCCCTCCGGATCGGCGAGGGTGGTCCATTTCATGCCGGACTCGCCGAAATCGCCGATATGTCGTGCGCCCAGCGCGAGTGCCCGCTCGATTTCGGCGGGCAGATCGTCGGCCAGCAGATCCAAGTGGATCGAGTTCTTGCCCGGGGTCCGTTCGGGCACTTTGACGAACATCAGCGGCGGGGTCATCCCCGATTCCCGACCGACGGTGGCGAAGAACTCGCCGGCTTCCGGGTCCACCGGGTGGCCGAGTAGCCGGGCGTAGAAATTCGCCAGTTCCGCGGCGTCGGCGCAGTCATAGGTTGTGCAGGCGATGGTCAGTCCCATTGTGTTCTCCTCGGGTCGGCGCATGCGGTCCGCGAAGACCGCAGCGAAGGCAGAGGTATCGCATCATCGGCTCACCTACCGACAGGTTCGCTCACGCGAGCACGAACGACAGCAGTACGGGGGTCTCGACAGCGCCGCGCCACCAGGAGTAGCCGAGCCACACCCCGGGTACGACCTCCCGGATCTCGTCGTACACCTGCGGCGTGATCGCGGATGTGTAGTCCAGCACCCAGGCCTGCTCGCCGTCTACGCGCGAGGGGGCCAGATAGACCTCCGCCGGCCAGCCCTCGATATCCGCGCCGGTGACCCGATTCGTCAACCGCCCGCCGTCGAGCTCGGTGTAGAAGGTCTTCCCGAGCCAGAACGCGGGCGCGAGGGAATCGACGGGAGCCGAGGTCGAGGTCACCCAGCCGTTCTGCGCGCCGGACGGAACCGCGCCCGCCCGGGCCGCGTGGAAGATCTGGACGTGCTGCCGATCGGTACAATTCGAGCGCAACGATTCGATGGTGACCGCCGGTGCGGCGGGATCGATGACGCAGCCGTTGCCGTGGTCGGTGGCCGCCTCGGGATCGGCTTCGGCGGCAGCCGCGCGGAACACGCCGGACACCATCATGAGGGCACCCAGCAAATACCCCTTGGACACAATCAGCTCCGTAGCAGTCAGGATTTTCGGCTCGGTACGAGTGCACCGGCAAACCGATATTAGGCGGGTGTGGGTGCGGCGGGATCCACGGCCGAGGCGGTCTAGGCTGAATCGTGACCCGTCCGTAGAGAGGAATCCCGTGCAGCCCGATGGTCAGTTCGATATGCAGCAGTTGCTCCAGCAGGCCCAGCAGATGCAGGAGCAGGTGATGGCGGCGCAGGCCGAGATCGCCGCCGCCGAAGTGGACGGTCAGGCCGGTAACGGTCTGGTCCGGGTGACGATCAAGGCGACCGGCGAGGTGCTGTCGCTGACGATCGCTCCGAAGGCCGTCGACCCCGAGGATGTGGAAACCCTGCAGGACCTGGTGATCGGCGCGGTCAACGATGCCATGACCAATGCCCAGCAGCTGGCGGCCGAACGGCTGGGACCGCTGGCCGGTGGCGGCGGCGCACCGGGTCTGCCCGGCTTCTGATCGCGCCGGGGTATCGCGGTGTACGAGGGTCCGGTTCAGGATCTCATCGACGAACTGGGGAAGCTGCCGGGTGTCGGTCCCAAGAGCGCCCAGCGGATCGCGTTCCACCTGCTCGGAGTGGAACCGCCGGAGCTCGACCGGCTCCAGGCGGTACTGCAGAAGATCCGTGACGGTGTCCGGTTCTGCGCACAGTGCGGCACTGTCGCCGACGGCGATCTGTGCCGGATCTGTGCCGATCCACGCCGCGATCGCAGCATGATCTGCGTGGTCGAGGAACCCAAGGACGTTCCGGCCATCGAGCGGACCCGGGAGTTCCGGGGGCGCTATCACGTGCTGGGCGGCGCGCTCGACCCCTTGAGCGGGGTGGGCCCCGAACAACTGCGTATCCGGGAACTGCTGACTCGTATCGGGAGCCAGGACGACGGCGTGGATGTCACCGAGGTGATCATCGCGACCGATCCGAACACCGAGGGCGAGGCGACGGCGACCTACCTGGTGCGGATGCTGCGTGATTTCCCCGGACTCACCGTCACCCGCCTCGCGTCCGGGCTGCCCATGGGCGGCGACCTGGAGTTCGCCGACGAGCTGACGCTGGGCCGGGCGTTCTCCGGTCGGCGCGCCCTGTAACCGGCGGACCGGCGGTCACAACTCCAACCGCTCCCAGGCCACACTGTCGAGCCGGGTGCGATCCTCGCGGGTCCAATCCCAGATGAGTCCGGCGACGGTATCCGGTCCGGCGACCCGCGCGCCGAAATGCCGATCGGCACCGCCGTCGCGGTACTCGACCGTGTATTCCTCGGCGGATTCCCGGTAGGTCTGGATATAGACCTCCGGGGCTCGCTCCACGATCAGATACGGGTTCGGGTCGATGAGCCCCCGCACCCACTCGGTGGCGAGTTTCTCTGTCAGATAGGGGAATTCACCCGCTCCGCCGTGCGTGACGGTGATCGGGATATGTCCGGTGGGGTCGATCAACCAGGTGAGTTGCGGATCGTAGACCGCGTACTGCCGCGGTGTGGCCAGCTCGAAGAGCAGATCGCGGACGAAGCCGATGGCGTCGTAGGGACTCGGCACCTGCAGCGCCGACCCGCTCGCCGCCCCACCCAGCGGCGAGACGCTGAGGAAACTGTCGGATTCGGGCAGCCCCGCATTACGCGCGTTCAGCTCCGCCGCCAGCTCTGCGACCACCACCGATTCCGCCTGGCCCTGCTGACTCGTGAGATACGCGTCGACCTCGGCTGGGGTGGAGGCGATACCGGACGGCAGCAGCACATGGTCGTAACTCACCCGAGGGAGTCTAGGGGGCGCCGCCCCGAGCGTTCAGGGGGGCGGCGCCGAAGAAAATATCTCAGGCGCGGAGACGTTCACGGCGGAGCTGGTCGACTTCGGGGAGGTCCAGGGGCGGTAGCGAATCCGTGCCGAGCGCCCGGCACAGCAGGTAGTCGGCCAGCTCGGGGTTGCGGGCCAGCGCCGGGCCGTGCATATAGGTGCCCAGGACCGAACCCTGCACCACACCCTCCATCCCGTCTCCGACACCGTTGCCGATACCCCGGGTCACCCGGGCCAGTCCGGTGGCGTCCGGTCCCAGGGTGGTCCCGCCACGATGGTTCTCGAATCCGGTGAGGGGCGCGGACAGGCCGGTGAGCAGCGGGTTCGTCGTCACTTCGCCGATCGCGCGGGTCTGTTGCGGTGAGGTGGTGGCGTCCAGGAGGCCCACACCCTCCACCCGTTCGCCGCTCGAGGTCTCGTACCAACGGCCCAGTACCTGGATCGCCGCGCAGATGGCCAGTACCGGAGCGCCGCGCCCGGCCGCGGTCTGCAGACCCGGGAAACGCAGTAGATGGCGGGTTGCCAGGCGCTGGGCCGAATCCTCGGCACCGCCGAGGGTGTAGATATCCAGCGAATCGGGGACGGGATCGGGCAGGGTGATCTCCACGATCTCGGCGTCGATATCGCGCAACCGCAACCGCTGCCGCAGTACCAGCGCGTTGCCGCCGTCACCGTAGGTGCCCATCACATCGGGCAGGACCAGCCCGATCCGGACGGTCGAATCACTCATCGGGTCCGCTCCTGGAGGTCACGGTTGAGATCGCGGAACGCGGTGTAGTTGGCGAGCACCTCGACCGAGCCCGCCGGGCAGGACGCGATGGCGCGGACGGGATCGGCGACGGTGGTGTGCGCGACCCCGGCATAGGTGAGCCGTACCGCGAGATCGGTCGCGCGTTCCCCCGCCGCGACCACATGCACATCCTCGAAATGCTCGAATCGTACGTCCCACAGCCAGGACAGGTCCTCGCCGTCGGGTACCTGCCCGTTCACGGCGATCACCAGCCCGGACGCACTGTGGTCGATCATCGACAGCGCCTCCTGCCAGCCGGCCGGGTTCTTGGCCAGCAGCAACCGGGCGGCGTGTTCGCCGACCTGGACGGTGCGGTAGCGGCCCGCGATCTCCTGCACGGTCCCGGTGGCGGCACAGGCCTGGTCGGTATCGGCGCCCATCGCCACCGCGGCGGCCACCGCCTGCGCGGCGTTACCCCGGTTCGCCCGGCCGGGCAGGGCCAGCCGCAGGGGCAGCCGTACGCCGTCGGGACCGCAGAGTTTATCGCCGTCCAGCCACCAATCCGGTTGCGGCCGGGAGAAATCGGTGCCGGTGCTGTACCAGTGCGGGCCTTCCCACAGGATCGGTTCCCCGCTGCGCGGGCAGCTGGTGGCGTCCATCGCCCAGCCGCCGCCGGCCGCGACCCACACCACGTTCGGATGGTCGTAGGCGATGGAGGTGATCAGTACGTCGTCGCAGTTGGCGATGACCACGGTGTCCGGATGCCGGGCCAGGCCCGAGCGCAGCCGGCGTTCGATCATATTGATCTCACCGACCCGGTCCAGCTGATCGCGGCTCAGGTTCAGCAGTACGACGGCCTCGGGCCGCAATGCGTCGGTCACATGCGGCAGATGTAGTTCGTCCACCTCGATCGCGGCCAGCGGCGCGTCCCGGTGCACATTGAGCGCCGATACGATCCCGGCGTCCATATTGGCCCCGTCGGCCTGGGTCGCCACTTCGCCCAGCGTGCTCAGCGCGGCGGTGGTCATCCGGGTGGTGGTCGATTTGCCGTTGGTGCCGGTGATCAGCACGGTGCGCCGTCCGCGACCCAACTGCTTCATGATCTGCGGGTCGACTTTCAGCGCGAGCAGTCCGCCGATCATCGACCCGTTGCCACGGCCCGCTCTGCGCGAGGCCCATGCCGCCGCGCCGGCCACCCCGAGGGCCAGTCGCCCCCGCACCGATATCTCTGCCACGCCGGGCAGTCTAATGACCCGCCGAGCTCGCACTCGCGCGGCGCGGGGGAGTTCACCTCATGGTGACACCGCGTCCGTGCCGACCTGCGGAGTCGTCTCTGTGTGCGCCCTGTTCCGGCGCGGGTACGCAGGCAGAAAGGTTGTCCGCGGTCAGGCTGTTGTCGCGATGCCGGTATCGCCCGGTGATGTCTGCGGCCGGGAGCGCATCGAGTCGCGACGATCGCCGGAGGCGCACCGGCAGATGTCTGCCGGCGTTCCGGCGATCATCCTGTACGCACTGTGCTCTGTAAGAAGCCCCGATGATGGTCGGTGGACCGAGACCGGCCGGCGGCCTCAGGTGGAGGGCTGAACTTTGGTCGGCCGCCGTGTCCCGGCCCGTCGTTATTCTCTGTTTCGGGAAGTGGTATCGCGACGCTCAGAGCTGGATATCGAAGATGTTCGGCCGCCCGGCCGCATAGGCGTCGGCGTCGGCCCGGCGCAGGGGTTCGAGTTCCGGGGCGCGCCAGAGCGTGTAGGTCCGGCAGCGGGGTGCATCCGAACCGATGACGTCCAGTAGCGCGTTCACGGCGGTCCGGGCGGATTCGTTGGCACCCTCCATCGTGGCCAGGTCGATTCCGGTGCGTACGTAATCGCCTGCGAGATAGAGGTTCTCGACGCCGCCGTATGCCTCCGGTCGCAGGTCCCAGGAACCCGCGGTGTTGATGAGCAGCGGGTCGGCGTTGGTGTTCTCGGCTCGGTCGGCGTTCCAGCTGATACCGGGGTCGAGGAACCAGGAGTGCAGGTCGGCCTCGCGCAGTATCTCCTCGCGGTCGTTGAGATGCGCGATGATCTGCGCCCAGGTCTCCCGGGCGATCTCCTCGTGCGTGCATTCCTTGGCGGTCTTGCCGAACAGGATGCCCGGGGTGTTCCAATCGGAGATATCGACCGACAGACAGTCGAGCACCGTGCCGTCCCCGTATTCGGGCAGTTTGCGCGCCCACAGAGCGTCCTGGGCGATGGAGGTGAGCGACCAGGGAGAGTCGATGTACGCGGAATGGCCGCCCCCGAGCCCGGGGCGGCGGCGCAGGTAGAACTGGATACCGCTCATCCAGTCGGTGAAGAGCCGGCTCATCCCGGCCAATTGCGGCCAGGCGGAGAGGATATCGGCGTTCCACAGGTCGCGGGCGCGTTCGGCGGGTAGGGCCACGACGAAATGGTCCGCGGTCACTGTTTCGGAAACACCGGAACCGTCGACGATCCGGGCACCGGTGATCCGCCGGTCGCTGACCTCCAGTCCGCGGACCTCGGCGCCCACCTCGAACCGCACACCCAGTTCGCGCAGGCGCGCGACCCACGGGTCGATCCACGCGATATTGGTCGGGCCGTCGAGCACCCGGTCCAGGTCGCCGTCGTTGCCGATCTGCATCGGGTTGCCGAGGAACTGCTCGCCCATCGACCCGATCGTGCGTACGCTGGCCAGTTCGTCTTTCGCGGCCACCAGCAGACTGGTGAGTGTGCGCGAGACCAGTGCGCGGAATTCGTGCGACCGTGCGTGCGCGCCGACGAAATCCGCCCAGGATGTGTGTTCCCACTGGCCGAAGCGGCGTGCGTCGCAGCTGGTGTTGAAGACCAGGAGCCGGTTGGCGAAGAACATGCCCTCCGTGGGCGGCATCTTCAGCGCGGTGGAGATCACCGCGGCCAGGCTCTCCCGCATCCCTTCCGGTGAAGCGGCGTCCATCCGGCCGAAACCCAGTGGCGCACGGATATCGTCTGCGTCGGCCCTGGAGAACCGGGCATCGGGGACACCGATCAGGTTGTCCCATACTCCGTTCGTGTTCTCGCCGAACGGGATCCGGCGCATGGTGTCGGGTATGTGCTGATAGAAGCCGGGAAAGAAACGGAAACCGTGCTCGCCGGGCAGGTCCGGGCGCCCGCCGGTCCCGGTTCCGGGTACCGGCATGCTGCGGGCCTTGCCGCCGAGCGCCCGGCGTTCGTAGACGGTGACCTCGAAGCCGCGTTCGGCGAGTTCGTGGGCGGCGGTGAGCCCGGCCACCCCGCCGCCGAGCACGGCCACCCGGGATTTCGTCCGTGCCCGGGCGCTGCCGCCGGGTAGTGCCGAAACCGCGGCCGCGCCGATGCCCGCGGCCGCGGTGGCGCGGAGCACGGTTCGCCGGGTGAATTCCCCCACCCCGGCAGATCGACCTGGAACGACTGTGGCACCCGACGTGGGCCACCGATGCTCTGCCATATTGTCTTCCGCTGCCTAACCCGGGGTGCTGTCTCGATCGCGCCATACTTTAACGGGGTGCGCCCGGTGGGGCGCACCGACCGCGCGGTCGGAGGCCGGGCCGGCTCACCCGACGACCGGCTCCAGGGGCTTCGCGTTTCGGATATCCACATTCGCCCGGAGCTCGGTCGTCTCCCTCGCCGGCGCCGCCGCGGTATCCCGGTCCGGCTGCCGTGGGGCGGCGGTCTTCTGGGCGCCCGCGGTCGCCGCGAAGGCCCCGGCGATGACGATCGCCCCGCCGATCAAGCTCATGGAGGCCGGCGTCTCGTCCAGGAAGATCCACGCGGCGGTGAACCCGACCACCGGAACGAGCAGTGTCAGGGGCGCGACGCTCCCGGCCGGGTAGCGGCTCATCAGGTACGTCCACAGTCCCGATCCCACGACTGTCCCGAGCACGACGATATAGGCCAGGCCGGCCAGCGCGGGCCAGCCGTCCGCGGTGAACGTGGCGGCGAGCGCGCGTACGCCCGTGGCCGGACCTTCCCAGAGAGCGGAGAGGGCGAACAGCGGGAGTACCGGTACGGCGGTGATCCACAGCGTGAGGTGCAGCGGATTGATGCCCGGCGATTCCACTGTGGCCCGGCGTGCCCCGATATTGCCCAGTGCCCAGCTGAAACCGCCCGCGAGGGTGAGCAGCACCGGTACCAGGGCGGCGTGTGCGAATTGATTCCAGCCGATCACCGCCATTCCCGCCACCGCGACCGCCAGGCCGGTGATCTGCACGGGTCGCAGCCGCTCCCGCAGCAGCAGGGCCCCGAGCAGCACGGTGAACGGTGCCGAGGACTGCAGTACCAGCGAGGCCAGTCCGGTCGGCATGCCCACTCGCATCGCGGTGAACAGGAAGGCGAACTGCAGCATGCCGAAACCCGTGCCGTACAGCAGTATCCAGCGCATCCGTACCGCGGGTCGCGGGATGAACAGCAGGACCGGGACCGCGATCACCGCGAACCGCAGAGCGGCGAAGAAGAAGGGCGGCAGATGGTCGAGTCCGACGCGGATGGCCAGGAAGTTCAGCCCCCACAGCAGGATGACGGTCAGGGCGAGCACGCGGTCACGGGAGGTCACCCGATAATCATGGGATGTATCAACTTGTGAGCACAATCGAATTGTTATGGACTAATGATTTAGTATTGCTTAATGGTCGATGCGCATTCGTCGCTTTCCGTGGAACGGCTCCGCATCCTGCGTGAATTCGCCGACCGGGGCACGGTCGGCGCGGTGGCCGCCGCTCTGTCCATGACGCCGTCGGCAGTATCACAGCAACTCAAAGTGCTGGCCAGGGAGGCGGGCGTCACCCTGCTCGAACCGAGTGGCCGCCGGGTCCGCCTCACCGACGCCGGGCACGCCCTGGTGGTCCGAGCCGACGAGGTCCTCGCGGCCCTCGACCGCGCGGTGGCCGAGATGGCCCACTACCGGGGTTCGCCGCGCGGCCAGGTGCGGGTCGGGGTATTCCCCTCCGGCGGCGCGCTCCTGCTCCCACATGTCCTCACGGCGATGGCCGGGAGCGGCGTGGAGATCGCCGCGGGGGACGAGGACGTACCGCCGCACGACACGCCGCGCCTGCTCGCCGACTACGACATCGTGCTCACCCACCGCGACGAACGAGCCGCTCCGGTATCCGGTCCGCGGGTCAGCTCCCGCGTACTCATGCGGGAGCCGATCGATGTGCTGGTCGCGCCCGACCATTCGCTCGCGGGCCGGACCGAGGTCTCGGCCGCGGAATTGGCCGAGGAGGCCTGGCTGAGCGTGCGCGGCGGGTTCCCGGTGGACGATGTACTGCGCTCGATCGCCACGGTGACCGGTGTCGAACCCCGTATCGTGCAGCGCCTCAACGATTTCCGCATGATCGAAACACTGGTCGCCGCCGGGTACGGGGTGGCCCTGATGCCCCGCTATGTCGTCACCCATCCGGCGCTGTCACAACTGCGGCTGTCCGGCGTCCGGGCCGCCCGCCTCTACGACCTGGTCACCAGGCCGCGCGCCGAGAACCGCCCCGCGATCGCCGCGGTACTGGACTCGTTCGCGGCGGCGGCCCGGCAGCTCACCGCCGAACCGCCGCCCGCGACCGATCAGTAGCGGTTGTTGTAGGGGTAGCCGTCCACACTCGCGAAATCGTCGGCGACCATCGCGGCGAGCTCCAGCAGCGCCTGCCGGGTCGGTTTGCTCACCAGTTCCAGATCGATCTCGGCACCCTCGGCGAGATGATCGTCGAAGGGGACGACCTGCACCGCCCGCGTACGGTCCAGGAACAACCGGCGCAGATGATCCAGATTCACCGAAGTGGACCCACGCCGCGAAGCGTTCACCACCACCACGGTCTGCTGCACCAGATGTGAATAGCCGTGGTAGTCCAGCCAGTCCAGGGTGGCCGAAGCGCTGCGCGCGCCGTCGATGGCCGGTGACGTCACCAGCACCAGGGAACTCGCCATATCGAGCACACCCGACATCGCCGAATGCATCAGTCCGGTACCGCAGTCGGTGAGGATGATGTTGTAGAACGACTGCAGGATCCCGATCGCCCGCCGGTAATCGGCCTCGCTGAACGCCTCCGATACCGCCGGATCCTGTTCACTGGCCAGCACTTCCAACCGGCTCGGCGACTGCGAGGTGTGCGCCCGGACGTCGGAGTAGCGCGTGATGTTCTGGTCTTCGAGCAGATTCCGTACGGTCGAGCGGGTCTGCCGCGGTACCCGGTGGGCGAGGGTGCCCAGGTCGGGGTTCGCATCGATCGCGATCACCCGGTCGCCGCGCAACGAGGCGAAGGTGGCGCCCAGCCCGACGGTGGTGGTGGTTTTGCCCACCCCGCCCTTGAGCGAGAGGATCGCGATCCGGAAATCGCCGTAGACCGGCGCGTTCACCCGGCCCACCAGATCGCGGTGGACGACATCGGAGGCGGATTCGCCCGGGTTGATCGCGCCGCGCGAGACCTTGTGCACCGCCCGGCGCCAGCCGCTGCGCGGTGCCTTCCGGGCGCGTTTCAGCAGATTCAGGTCGTTGACCGAATTGCCCAGCTGGCCGGGTTCGGGCATCTGGCGCTGTTGCCCGGGCTGTTGTCCCGGCTGCTGCCCGGGTTGCCCCGGGTGCTGGAACTGCTGCTGCGGTTGCGGCGCCGCCGGACGCCCGGGGTCGGCGCCCCAGTTCGGAGTCTGGAACTGCCCGGTCGGGGGGTTGTGTACCGGCGGCGCTGCCTGCTGGAACTGCTGCTGCGGAACCGGCGGCGGCGCGGCCGGCATCGGCGGTGGAGCCCAGCTGTAGATCGGTCCGCCCGAATCGGCCTCCGGTGCGGGCGCCGGGCCGGGTTGCGGCGCATAACCGCCGGGCGGCTGGGCGTACTGCCCGCTGCCGTCGGGGGCAGGTGACGAGTATTGGGCCTGCGCTGGATTGTGCTGGCCCGGGTAGGGATTGGGATCCTGCTGCGGGTAGTGGCCGCCGTGCGGCCCGGGGACCGCGAAGGGGTCGGGCAGGTTCTGCCCGGTCAGCGGCTGGTTCGGGTCCGGTTGCCGGAACTGCCCGCTGCTGTACCCGGTGTTCGGGGCTTGGAACTGCCCGGCGTCGGGTTGTGGGAATTGTCCGCTGCCGTGTTCGGTGTTCGGGGCTTGGAACTGTCCCGCGTCGGGTTGTGGGAATTGTCCGCTGCCGTGTTCGGTGTTCGGGGCTTGGAACTGTCCCGCGTCCGGTTGCGGGAACTGCCCGCTGCCGTATCCGCCGTCCGGAGCCTGGAACTGTCCCGCGTCGGGTTGCGGGAATTGTCCGCTGCCCGGACCGTATTGCGGCGCTTGGAACTGCTCGGCGTGGGGTTGCGGGAATTGTCCGCTGCCGTACCCGGCGTGCGGCGCTTGGAACTGGCCGGGCGCCGCCTGCGCGAGCTCACCGCCGGGACCGATAGCGGCCGGCTGGAACTGATTCGGGTCGGGTTGGGGAAATTCCGGGGTGCCCGGTACCGGGTGCTCCGGGGCGGGCGCGCTGAAAGCCCCGCCGGGCACGGGCGGCGGGACCTGATCGAACGGAGCGTTCTCGTAGAGGGAGCCGCCGTCGGTCGCCACCGGCGCCGGTGGCGGCCCGAGTTCGACCCCGTCCATCCACGGCGGGATCACCGGATCCGCGGGGCCGGCCGGTTGGACTTCGCCCGGTGCGCCGTCCTCGGTGGCCGCCGTACCGGGATCGGCGGATGCGGAGAGCTCTGCGCTTCCGGGTGTATCGGGCCCAGCGGTGGCATCGGTTCCCGGCTCCGGAACAGCGCCCTCGGACGCGGCTTCCGGGGGCTCGGAATCGGAGGATGCCTGCCCGGTTTCCTTCTCCGGCGCGGTGGCCGGTTCGGATTCGGTCGGCGTCGCGGGTGATTCGGTGTCGGTGGGCTGCACGGTATCCGATCCGCCGCCGCTACCGGCGGTATCCACCGGTTGACTCGGGGGCCAGGGCTTGGAAGTCGGGTCGTGTTCGTCAGTAGTCACAGTTCCCCCATCTGCTCGGGTTTTTCGAGCAGAGAGCTCGGCGGCGTGGAGTCCGGGCCCAACGCTAGCAGGTACGGGAATGTTCGCATGCCGGGCGGTTTACCACCGATGAAGCCGCCGCCACCCGCGTGCTACGGGTGACGGCGGCTTCGGGTGATGCCTGTGAATCGCCTACTTCTGGGCGGCCCGGTTCACGGCCGAGACCACGGCCCGCAGCGAAGCGGTCGTGATCGAGGTGGCGATACCGACACCCCAGACGACCCGGTCACCGATCGCGCATTCGACATAGGCCGCGGCCTGCGCGTCGTCGCCGGCGGACAGGGCGTGCTCGGAGTAGTCGAGCACCTCCACCTGATACCCGACTGCGGCGATGGCGTCGACGAAGGCCGCGAGCGGTCCGTTACCGCTACCGGTGACCTCCTGCTCGACCCCGTCCACCTTGACCACCGCGGTGATGCGGTCGGTACCGCCGTCGGTTTCGGCGGCGGTGACCTTCTGCCGCATCCGCTCCAGCGGCCGGATCGGGATCAGGTACTCGTCGGCGAAGGCGTCCCACATCTCCTTGGGGGTGATCTCACCACCCTCGCCGTCGGTGATCTGCTGGATGGCCTGAGAGAACTCGATCTGCAGCCGGCGCGGCAGGGCCAGGCCGTGATCGGTCTTCATGATGTAGGCCACACCGCCCTTACCGGACTGCGAATTGACCCGGATGACGGCCTCGTAGGTACGGCCCACATCCTTCGGATCGATCGGCAGGTAGGGCACCTCCCAGGAGATATCGTCCACATCGGATCCGGCCGAGTCGGCGGACGCCTTCATCGCGTCCAGGCCCTTGTTGATCGCGTCCTGGTGGCTGCCGGAGAAGGCGGTGTACACCAGATCGCCGCCGTAGGGGTGGCGTTCGTGTACCGGGAGCTGGTTGCAGTATTCGACCGTGCGCCGGATCTCGTCGATATCGGAGAAGTTGATCTGCGGATCCACGCCCTGGGAGAACATATTCATCCCCAGGGTCACCAGGCAGACGTTGCCGGTGCGCTCACCGTTGCCGAACAGACAGCCCTCGATCCGGTCGGCACCGGCCTGGTAGCCCAGTTCCGCGGCCGCGACGGCGGTCCCCCGGTCGTTGTGCGGGTGCAGCGACAGCACGATCGAATCGCGCCGGGCCAGGTTGCGATGCATCCACTCGATGGAATCGGCGTACACGTTGGGCGTGGCCATCTCGACCGTGGCGGGCAGGTTGATGATCAGCGGCCTGTCCGGGGTGGGGGAGATGATCTCGGAGACCGCGTCGCAGACCTGTTTGGCGTATTCCAGCTCGGTCCCGGTGTAGGACTCCGGGCTGTACTCGTACCGCCAGTTGGTGTCCGGGTAGCGCTTCTCGGTCTCCAGGCACAGGCGCGCGGCATCGGTCGCGATCTTCTGGACGGCTTCGCGGTCCGCCCGGAACACGACCCGCCGCTGCAGGATGGAGGTGGAGTTGTAGAAGTGCACGATCACGTTCGCGGCGCCCGCGCACGCCTCGAAGGTGCGTTCGATCAGTTCGGGCCGGCACTGCGTCAGCACCTGGATGCTGACGTCGTCCGGAATCGCGCCGTCCTCGATGATCTCGCGGACGAAATCGAAATCGGTCTGGCTGGCCGACGGGAAGCCGACCTCGATCTCCTTGTAACCCATCCGCACCAGCAGATCGAACATGCGGCGTTTGCGGGCGGGGCTCATCGGATCGATCAGGGCCTGGTTGCCGTCGCGGAGGTCGACGGCGCACCAGGCGGGCGCTCGGTCGATCACCTTGTCCGGCCAGGTGCGGTCCGGCAATGTCACCGGCTCGACCTCTTCGGCGAAGGGCCGGTACCGGAAGACGGGCAGCGACGAATTCTTCTGCTTGTTCCACGCGGGCTGGTCGGCGGGCGCGGGCTTGGCGGGCGCGGTGATGGTGCGCGTGCCGGATACGAAGGCGTCAGCGGGTGACATGCGATTTCTCCGTGGGTGAGATTGTTTCCCGAATTGGGTCGACCGGCGCGGCGGAACCCCGCGACGGGAAGCCGGTCCGATCAGACCCCGTCGCGGCGGCTGAGAAGAAGTGCCCGCTGCATGACCTGTGCGAGTCTACCTCCTCTGTCGTCGGCCCTGCCGAGGCGGTCCGGAGGGCCGATACTTCACAGTGCGGTGTGCCCCGGCGCTGCCGGATACTGCCGCCGTACCTGTCCGGCCAGGCCGGATGGGTACCCCGAGCGGTATTGCGATCGTCGTGAGTCTTGTCGCCGGCGGGGCTCCGTCCGTTTCGCCGCGCCGGGCGCCGGGGTGTGGGGTGGTGGATATCGAGCTGCCCGCCACGCGCTCGCCGTCGCCGCGGAACACGACCACCGGAACCCTGTAGCTCCCCGCTGCCCGGCCCCGTCGCGACCATCGGCCCGGGTAACCGATAGCGTCCCTGCTCGGGGTTGCGAGTGACCGGACGCCGGTCCGGAAAGGTCGAGGTTCGAGCATGACTTGGCTGGAGATGCTGGCTGTCTTCGCCGCGGGTATCGCCGCGGGTGGCATCAACACCGTCGTGGGTTCCGGGACACTCATCACCTTCCCGGTGCTGCTGGCCATCGGATTGCCGCCGGTCACGGCGAATGTCTCGAATACGGTCGGGCTCGTACCCGGTTCGCTGAGCGGAGCCATCGGCTACCGCCGTGAACTGTCCGGTCAGTGGGGCCGGGTGCTGCGCTACAGTTCGGCCTCGCTGCTGGGGGCCGCGGTCGGCGCGGTCCTGCTGCTGACCCTGCCCGAAGGGGCCTTCGCCGCCATCGTCCCGGTATTGATCATCGCCGCGCTGGTGCTGGTGGTGGTGCAACCGCGGCTGTCGGCGTGGGTCCGGCAGCGGCAGAGCGAGTCCGACAACGTTCCGGCGCACGGCGGCCCGATTCTGCTCGCCGCCATCTTCGGCACCGGTATCTATGGGGGTTACTTCGGCGCGGCTCAGGGAGTGCTGCTGCTCGCGCTGCTGGGGGTGTTCGTCCACGAGGACATCCAGCGCCTCAACGCGGTGAAAAATGTGCTCGCGCTGCTCACCAACGGGCTCTCGGCCGCCATCTTCATCGTCGTCGCCGAGGTGAATTGGCTGGTGGTGGCTCTGATCGCGGCCGGAGCGATCATCGGGGGACAACTGGGCGCCAAGGTGGGCCGGCGCCTGCCGCCCACCGCGCTGCGCGCGGTGATCGTGGTCGTCGGCACCGTCGCGGTGATCCGATTGGTCTTCGGCTGAGCGTTCGGAAGCGAATCGGCTTCCGCGCCAGGACTGTTCACACCGGTCGATTTCCCGGTACCATCCGTGCGCTGTTGCGTTACCGGAGAGGTGTTCTGGGTGGATAGGCGTGCCCTTTTCAAGGCCGCGGGGGCGGCTGCTCTTATCGGTGCGATGGGGTCGGCGGTCCCGAGAGCGGAGGTTGCTCTGCCGCGGGCCGCTGCGGCGGAACCGATCTGGCACGAACTGTTCGCGCAGTGGGTGCCGGAGATCTTCGCGCCGGTATCGGCTCCACCGGAACATACCGAGGCCATAGTCGTCGGTTCCGGGTTCGGGGCGGCGGTCAGTGCGTTGCGCCTGGCCGAGGCCGGGGTCGCGACCACGGTGCTGGAACGCGGTTCCCGCTGGCCCAATGATCCGTGGCGGGAGATCTTCACCGGCGACGATCTGCCCGACGGCCGTGGTTTCTGGCATTCCACCAGCTTCACCGGGGTGACCAAGGTGCCGATGCAGTTCGCCGATTTCGGCGGTGTGCTGGACTGCACCAGGTTCCAGGGGATCGATGTCTGGCGCGGTGCCGCCGTGGGCGGCGGTTCGGTGATCTTCAGCGGCGCGATGATCGCGCCCGAACGCCGGTTCTTCGATCATGTCTTCGGCGGGGTCGTCGACTACGGCGAACTCGAGCGCGTGTACTACCCGCGCGTCCGGTCGAAACTGCGGCTGGACACGATGCCCGGCGATATCTACCACTCGGCGCCGTTCACCCATTCGCGTGCCTGGGACGATCAAGTGCGGCAGGCCGGTTACCGGCCTGTTCCCAACGACTCCATCTTCACCTGGGATGTCCTGCGCAGCGAACTGGCCGGGACCTCCCGGGCCTCGGCTACCGCCGGCCGCAGCAATCTCGGCAACTCCAACGGCGCCAAATTCGATCTGAATCAGAACTACCTGCGCGACGCGGAGGCCACCGGGAAGGCCGAGATCTATCCGGGGCACCGGGTCGATACGATCGGCCAGGAACCAGGCGGTCGTTTCGTGGTCACCGTCACTCAGTTGACCCCCACCGGCGTGGTGCGCGGAAAACGAACTCTCACCTGCGACAAACTTCTTCTCGGCGCCGGGTCGATCGGTACTTCCGAGCTACTGGTCCGGGCACGGGAAACCGGGACCCTGCCGGAACTGAACGAACATATCGGTGACGGCTGGGGTACCAACGGCGATGTGGTGCTCGCCCGCGGCGCCAGTTCGGTCGCGGGTAACGGGCAGGGCGTACCGAGTGCCAGTCGTATCTTCGACGACACGGGAATGGCGTTGTCCCTGGAGAACTGGTACATCCCCGGGATCCCGTTCGAAACGGGCGCGCTGGCGTCGCTGGCCATAGTCCTCGATCCGACCCGGGCGCGGTTCGGCTACGACCCGGCATCGGGCGGGGTCGGCCTGTCCTGGCCGAGCAGGGCGCAGGACGAGGTGGCCGCGGCGGCCCGGGCGGTCGACCGGCGTATCGCGGATCGGGCCGGTGCGATGGCCGAATACAGCGCCCTCGGGTACGACGCCAATGCGCTGTTCACCGCGCACCCGCTCGGTGGCGCGGTGCTGGGCCGGGCGACCGACGCCTACGGCCGGGTACACGGGCATCCGGGTCTGTACGTCATGGACGGGGCCGCGATCCCGGGCAGCACCGGCACCGTCAACCCGTCCCTGACCATCACCGCCCTGGCCGAACGCAATATCGAGACGATCATCCGCGAGGGCCGCTGAAACTCTCTTCGCGAAAGCCCGGTGGCGTGAGTTCGCGTGATCGGAATAGCGGAACACACCTGCCGCTCGCCGTGCGAGTCCTGCTCAGTGGAGCGCGGGCGGTGGACCGGGGCGATGAGTGGGCTCCACGGCGCGCCGGCGAGTAATACTGATCCGCGATCTTTCGGCGTCGAAGGGAATGCAGGTGTCAATACAGTCGTCCACGGAGCCCGGTTCAGGATCCGTAACCGACTACCCGGAGCCGGAGGGTTTTCCCCGCAAACCTCCGGCCCTGTGGACGGATTTCGTCATGCTCGCGCTGGCCGCCGTCTCGGTGGTGCTGGTCTGCTGGATCACCTTCTTCCAGGTGCCGCCGCAGACCTACCGGATGATCGTGGGTATCGACTACGCGATCTGCGCGGTTTTCGCGCTCGAGTTCCTCTGGCGCTGGCGCCGGGCCGGCTGGCCGTGGACCTTCCCGTTCGTCTACTGGTACGAAGTTCTCGGCATGATCCCGGTGGCGAGCCCGTTCTTCCGTACCTTCCGGTTGCTGCGGATCGTGGTGATCCTGGTGCGGCTGGCCCGCGTCGCCGACCGGGTCTTCGGCGATCGGGTCACCGCCGCGGTGATCAATCATTCGGTCGGCACGATCGTGGAGGTCATCAAACGCCCGATGACCATCGCGATCATGGAAGAGGTCACCGCCGTCCTGCGCACCGGGCACTACACCCGCAATATCGCGGTCGCGCTGGAGGAGAACCGGGGTGAACTCGACGAGATGATCGTCGAGATGATCAAGAACGATCCGCAGACCGGCCGCGTCCGCTACATTCCGTTCCACGACGAGATCATCCGGCTGGTGGCCGATACCGTGTTCCGGATCCTGTTCCAGGTACTGGCCGATCCGCGGACCGACGAACTCGTCTCGGACATGATCCGGGAGAACGTGGACCAGATCCGTGATTCGGTGCGAACCGGAGTGAAGGTGGCGCCCGCGGCCTACGGTCCCACCGCGCATCACCTCACCGCCCGGCACCTCACTCAGCAGGATGTCTGATGCGATCCCGGGTCTCCGCGAACCGTACGGTCTCCCAGGCGATGAGTAGTGTCAGAACACCGCACAGCAGCCCCAGCGCAGCGAGTGCCGGCAGTTTCGCGGCCAGTGGGGTGAGCGCGCACAGCACCACGGCGGTCACCGGGCGCAAGAACCCGGTCCGCCCGGCGCCGAAGCGGTCGAATCCGACGAGTCCGGCGAGGAAGAGCACCACACCGCCGTACAACGCGACCAGCGGTATCCCGGTGAGCGCGTCGGTCAGGGTGTGGTCGCTCTCGTCACCGACGTAGACCAGCACCTTCTTCAACCCGAGCGAGAGCGCGATGATGCCGACGATCATCGGGAAGTGCCAGAAGGTGTAACAGGTCCGGGCGATCGCGATCTGCCGCGCGCCGGTCGCCGCGCGCAACGCGTGCTCGACCCGTAGTGCTTCGGTGTCGAAGTAGGCCCACCACAGCAGACCCGACACCATCAGACCCAGCATGGCCGCGACCACGATCGGCCAGGAGACCGGAAGCCCGGCCACGCCGATTCCGATGGCGACGATCGACTCGCCCAGTGCCACGATGATGATCAAACCGTGTCGCTCGGCGAAATGGCCGGGGGAGTTCAACCGCCAGTCGTTACCTGCGAAATGGGTCCACAGGTAATCGCCGCCGATGGCCGCGATCCACAGACAGATCTGTGCGGTGCCGCTGGTCGTTGCGGCGATCACCAGCAGCGTGGTGCCCACGGTGATGGAACCCAGTGCCCAGCGCAGCACCTGTCCGCGCAGTTGCGCGTCCTCGGCGCTGGCCAGCCAGAACATCGCCAGGTGCACCAACCGGACCAGCAGATAGGCCATCGCGAAGACCAGTGGCCCGTACCAGCCGCCGGATTTGTCCTGGAAGGCCTCGGGAATGGTGATCGCGGCCAGGAAACCGCCCCCCATGGCGACGAACATCGCGACCCGGGTCACCCCTTCGTCGGCGCGCAGCACATTGCCGAGCCAGGCGTAGTCGATCCACACCCACCACAGCACGGCCAGTACCAGCAGCGACCGCAGCATATTGACGGCGGTGGGTTCCTCGGCCGCCAGATCGGTGACCATGGTGAAAGCGAAGACCAGGACCAGGTCGAAGAAGAGTTCCAGCTGGGTGACCGAGGCATCCTCGCCCATCGGCTGGATCCGGCTGCGCTGCGTCAGACCTCGCATCGCCCTATCGTGGCAGCCCCCGGGCTGCCCGGGCGGGTCCGGCGCGGGCGCGTCGGGACGGATCAGACCAGGTCGTAGGTCTCGGACTCGGGGAACTGTTCGGCATAGGCGACGAAGTTCGCCACCAGCGCCTCATAGGATTTGCGGACCGATTTCTTGAGCAGGAAGCCGGGGACCGGCAGCGGCATGTACTGCTCGACGTGCAGCAGTACCTCGCTACCCGTCTCGCCCGCGCTGACCTCGAAGTATCCGCCCCCCTTGATTCCGCGGGTGCTGTCGGAGACCTCCCACGACATCCGGTTCTCCGACCAGTCGAATTCCCAGACCTGCATATCCGGGGTGGCGTTGACTCCGACCTGGATGAACATCCGGCGCGGGCGGCCCTCGTCGTCCCGGCCGGCGACGCGCGCGTCCCCGAAATCCGGCGACCATTCGGACAGCATTTCGACCGCCATCAAAGCGTCCATCACCTGACCGGGGTCGGCCACGACGTCGAATCTGATATCGGTCTTCGTACGCATTTTTCCCTCGCACCCCCGGGTTATCACGAATCGGCCACGATTCTTCCCCGGGGGTCGCGTGATCGTCAACACGCAGGTTCACCGTGGCGGTGCGCCCGCGCGTAGGCGTACCGGCCGAAAATGTTTGCGGGGCCGATCCCGAACCGGTGTGCTGTGCCCGTCTCGTGGGGAGGTCAGGGTGTGCGTTCGACTGTCGCGTCCGGACCCGGGAAGACCAGGGATTCGTGTCCGTCGTCGAAACGCACCAGATACGGCGGCGTTCCGTCGCGGCCGTGAACCTCGACGATCTCTCCCTCGTGGTCGACTTCGCCGACGGTGTGCCCGTGCACGTGCAACCGGTCTCCGACGTTTGCCATCATGCAGCCCATTATTCGGGCACTATGTCGGGCATCACAACCCCGGGGGAATTGCTATCGGAGTTTTCCGTCGCGAATGTATTCGGTTCCGATATCGGATCGGGGTTCCGGCGTTCGGCCGCGGTCGGCAGGGAATCGGCATCGGGCGAAGTCGCCCGCCCCGCTGTGGCCTGCCGGTGCATCGAATTCACGGGTCCGCGGAAATCCGCCGGGTGGATGTGGTGGCTGTGTCGGACCGTCACTTGACACCACTCTGGCTGTAGTACTACGTTCAAACCACTTCAAATAGAGTACTACGAATAGGGCGGTACCTCATGCGAAAGCTCGTCTACTACGTGGCTGTCTCCCTCGACGGCTATATCGCCGGTCCCGGCGGCGAGGTCGACTTCTATCCGGTCGGCGACGATATGGCCGAGTGGATCAATACGCGCTACCCCGAATCCGTCCCCACGCATATACGGGAACACGCGGGTATGGCACCCGATGTCCCGAATCGGCACTGGGACACGTTGATCATGGGCCGCGGCACCTACGAACCCGCTCTCGCGGCGGGGATCGTCAGCCCCTATGGCCATCTGAAGCAGTACGTCGTCTCCACCACTCTCGACAGGGTCGAGGACCCGGAGATCGAACTGGTGCGCACCGATCCGGTCGAACTCGTGCGGCAGCTCAAGAAAGAGGACGGGCCGGAGGCGAAGGACATCTGGCTCTGCGGCGGTGGCACCCTGGCCGGTGCGCTGATCGACGAGATCGACCAACTCGTCTTCAAGAGCTATCCGGTATTGGCCGGCGCCGGCGTACCTGTCCTGGGCGGCGCGTTCCGGCCCGCCCGGTTCACTCCGGTGCAGCGGCGGGAGTTCGGTAACGGGGCGCAGGTCACCTGGTTCGAGCGCGCCTGAAGGCGGCCCGGGCACCGGACCGCCGGGGCCCGCGCGTGCGGCGGGTGCGCGAGCAGGTAAACGTGACGTCACACGGCTGTGTGTTATTCCACAACCAGGGCGGATACTCCCGGAACAGCGTGACCGGCATCGGTACGCTATTGCACTGATCGCCTGTTCGCTGACATTGGAGGACCCCTCGTGGCACTCGTTGTCCAGAAGTACGGAGGATCCTCGGTAGCCTCTGCCGACCGGATCCGTCGCGTCGCCGAACGGATCGTCGAGACGAAGAAGCAGGGCCACGACGTGGTCGTGGTGTGCTCAGCCATGGGCGATACCACCGATGAACTGCTCGACCTGGCAGAACAGGTCTCTCCCGCGCCCCCGGCCCGGGAGATGGACATGCTGCTCACCTCCGGTGAACGCATTTCCAACGCCCTGGTGGCCATGGCAATCCACAGTCTCGGCGCCGAGGCGCGGTCGTTCACCGGCTCCCAGGCCGGTGTGATCACCACATCGGTGCACGGTAAGGCCAAGATCATCGACGTAACCCCCGGCCGGCTCCGGGAAGCCCTGGACGAGGGCACCATCGTCCTGGTCGCGGGTTTCCAGGGTGTCAGCCAGGACAGCAAGGACGTCACCACGCTGGGTCGCGGTGGCTCCGATACCACCGCTGTCGCGCTGGCTGCCGCGCTGGAGGCCGACGTCTGCGAGATCTACACCGACGTGGACGGAGTCTTCACCGCCGATCCGCGCATCGTGAGCGATGCGCAGAAGCTCGAGCAGGTCTCCTACGAGGAGATGCTGGAGATGGCGGCCTGTGGGTCGAAGGTGCTCATGCTGCGCTGCGTCGAATACGCGCGCCGCTACAACGTGCCCGTGCATGTGCGTTCGTCCTATACCGACAAACACGGCACCTACGTATACGGATCGATGGAGGACATTCCCTTGGAACAAGCAATCCTGACGGGCGTCGCGCACGACCGCAGCGAGGCCAAGGTGACCGTGGTCGGGCTTCCGGACGAACCCGGTTACGCGGCCAAGGTGTTCCGGTACGTGGCCGAGGCCGAGATCAATATCGATATGGTCCTGCAGAACATCTCCAAGGTGGAGACGGGCAAGACCGATATCACCTTCACCCTGCCCAAATCCGACGGCGTCCGGGCCGTGGAGATGCTCAGCAAGTATCAGGGTGAGATCGGCTTCTCCCAGGTGCTCTACGACGACCACATCGGCAAGGTGTCGCTGGTCGGGGCCGGTATGAAGAGCCACCCCGGGGTCACCGCCACCTTCTGTGAGGCGCTGGCCGAGGCCGGTATCAATATCGACCTCATCTCCACCTCCGAGATCCGCATCTCGGTCTTGGTCAAGGACAACGAACTCGACGACGCCGTGCAGGTGCTGCACCGCGCGTTCGATCTCGGCGGCGACGAGGTCGCCGTCGTACATGCCGGAACGGGGCGCTGACATGATCGGGTCGGAGGCGGTAGCGGCGGAGCGTAGCCACGGAGCGCTCCCGATCAGGTCGAAAGGATAGAGCAGATGGGTGTTCGTGTAGGTGTGGTCGGCGCGACCGGGCAGGTCGGCGCCGTGATGCGCAAACTGCTCGAGGAGCGCGATTTCCCCGCCGACGAGGTGCGGTTCTTCGCCTCGGCGCGTTCGGCCGGCAAGAAGCTGCCGTGGCGCGGCGGCGAGATCGTGGTCGAGGACACCGAGACCGCCGACCCGTCGGGCCTGGACATCGCGCTGTTCTCGGCCGGTGCCACCATGTCGCGGGTGCAGGCGCCGCGATTCGCCGCCGCCGGGGTCACCGTGATCGACAACTCGTCGGCCTGGCGTAAGGACCCCGACGTTCCGCTGGTGGTCAGCGAGGTCAACCCGGAGCAGACCCGCAACCTGGTCAAGGGCATCATCGCCAACCCCAACTGCACCACGATGGCCGCCATGCCGGTGCTCAAACCGCTGCACGACGCGGCCGGCCTGCAGCGCCTGATCGTGTCCAGCTATCAGGCGGTCTCGGGCAGCGGACTGGCCGGGGTCGAGGAACTCGCCTCGCAGACCCGTGCCGTGATCGACGACGCGGAGAAGCTCACCCACGACGGCAGCGCCGTGGATTTCCCGGCGCCGAACAAGTACGTGGCACCCATCGCGTTCAACGTGCTGGCCCTGGCGGGCTCGCTGGTCGACGACGGATCCGGCGAGACCGACGAGGACCAGAAGCTGCGCAACGAGAGCCGCAAGATCCTGGGTCTGCCCGACCTGCTGGTCAGCGGCACCTGCGTCCGGGTTCCCGTGTTCACCGGGCACTCGCTGTCGATCAACGCGGAATTCGCCGATCCGCTCTCGGTGCAGCGCGCGCAGGAGATCCTGGCGAAGGCTCAGGGTGTGCAGTTGGTCGATGTGCCGACCCCGCTGGCAGCGGCCGGTAAGGACGAATCCCTGGTCGGCCGGATCCGCCAGGACCCGGGTGTTCCGGACGGCCGCGGTCTGGCCCTGTTCATCTCCGGCGACAACCTGCGCAAGGGCGCCGCGCTGAACACGATCCAGATCGCCGAGGTCCTGCTCGCCGATCGCTGACGGCTGCCGCCGCCCGGCTCAGTGGATCCCCGGTGTGCGCGGATCGTTTCCGAGGCATACCAGGAGGACACAGCCGGGCGGTGCGTCGCTGAACGGTGGTGCGAGCGGTTCGCCGAGGCAGGCGAACACATCGCAGCCCGGGTACGCGGATCGGCCGATGCCGAAGACCGCCAGCAGGATATCGGTGTCGATATAGGAATTCGGATTCGTCACCAGTGGTGGTTCCACATAGGGGCCGGGGTCGGGCAGCGGCGGCTCGTGGAAGGCGGCCAGCAGCCGCCGGAAGAATTCGTGCGGTAGTTCCCCGGTGTTCTGGATGATCCCGCTCGGACCGTGTGCGCTCACATTCCCGAACACTCCGGTCCACACCACCACGAGATCCAGGCCGGGGACGACGAAGACGTTCTGCAGGCCCACCCCGGACATCGCATAGGTATCGGCCGGCAGGAACGAGGCATTCTCCGCGCAATCCGGACCGGTCCAGAACAGGTATCCGTAGCAGGGGTTCGTCGTGGACGGGGTGGTCGCGCGCGACAGATACCACTCGGGTACCACCTGCCGGCCGTTCCAGTTGCCCTCGTTGCCGACGAGCAGGCCGAGCTTGGCGAGGTCGTTCGGGGGGATCAGCAGATGCGCGTAACCGTAGGTGTGCCCCGAGCGGTCCCGAGCCCAGTACCAGTCACCGCGTTCGATACCCAGTGGTGTGAACAGCTCGCGTTGCGCGAAGTCCTGCAGTGGTTCGCCGACCGCGAGTTCGAGCACATAGGACAGTAGGTCCACGGTGCGCTGGCTGTAGGTGAACACGGTGCCGGGTTCGTGGTCGAGCGGTACGCCGAGGGCCTGCACCGCGCTGTTCGGATCGAGGGGTACCGCCCCGGTGAGCCCTTCGGTCACCACCCCGGTGCGCATCCCCGAGGTCTCGGTGAGCAGGTTCTCGACGGTGATCGTCCGCCGCTGCTCATCGCCGAGCCCGGGTGGGAGGTACCGGTCGATCGGGGCCGCGATATCGATCAGACCGCTTTCGGCCGCGATTCCGGTGAGCAGCGAGACCACGCTCTTGGTCACGCTCCACACATTCCAGGGAGTGTTACCGGTACGCGCGTTGCCGGGCCCTTCGCCGACCAGGCAGTTGTGCCGGAAGACCTGGATGTTCAACCGATTCCGGCCGGCGGCGAACGCCAGCGCGTCGGCCAGGCGGGCCGTGTCCAGTCCCACCTGTTCCGGTCGGGCCCGGGCCGGCTCCCGGCCGGAGGACACTTCACATCGGGTGGTCGCCGGTTCGTCGTCCGGGATCGCCTGCGCCGGGGTGGCGAAAAGCTGTCCCGCCATCAGTGTTACCACTGTGACCCCCGCCAGGAGCCCACCGAAACGCGCCATGCGGATCACCCTAATGCGCGTTCCGCCGGGAGGCCGTGCGGCGCGGCACCGGGTTCTCCGACAGTGCGACGCCCCTGCCCGATCGGGGGATCGGCTCAGGGGCTGTCGCCGACCGGCACGGGACTACACGGCGCCGGTGTGCTCTCTGTGCGGGGCCCGGCTACAGCAGGCCGAACCAGTAGAACGCACAGGCCAGGGCCCATACGACCAACGTATCCATCCACACTCCCACTCGTTGTCGTAGCGGATATCTCCATGATGCCCGAGATATACCGATCTCGGAGCAGTCCTCCCAGCTGTGCCCCGACCTTGTCTGCACCGTGACGAATCGTGGTCTCAGCGTTATAAGTTCACGTTAAGTGCGCGGCAAGCGCGGTGCCGCATTGTTGGTGTCGAGGCCGGAACGACCGGTCCGAGGACACCGCGAAGGGGACGCCGCAATGTTCAGCAAGCCGACCGCCGCGCTCACTCCCGCCGGCACCAGCACAGTCGTGGCGCCGGACGCCGGGCCCATCGTGGCTGTCGAGGGTCAACCGGTTACCGCCCTGGTCACCGGTACCCGTGGCGACGAGGTCGGCATCGTGGTCGACGCGCCCATTGTCGGGACGCGTTCGAGGCCGAGACGACATCGCACCCGACCCGGTGTATCCGGCACCCGCCAGTAGCCGGATACACCGCCCGAGGGGGCGGGGTGCCGACGGTGCCTGGGGAGGAGCCGGAAAGCATCCCGACGAGTGGGGAGTGGGGCGGATCCGGGAGGGATCCGCGGGGGTGGGACGAGGGGCACGGGCCTGGGGAGGAACCGTGTCCCTCGGGGCGAGGGGGTGCCGCGGAAACCGGTGGGGAGCCGGTGACCGCGGGTGGGTCGGTCTGTCCCGCGGGGTGGCAGACCGGCCCGTGGGCCGGGGCACCGTGCTCCGGACCGGTCTCGCGGGGTGACCGGCCCGGCGCACGGCCATCGAGCGATAGTTCGGCTCTTCCGGATGCTCAGCAGCGGAATCGGAAACGGTACAGGTCCCGTTGATCCGATCCGCAGCCGCGAAAGGTAACCGTGCGAAGAATCGGCGATGGTGGTTTCGGTGGATGTGCCGGTCGGGCGAATGTGGAGATGACAGTCGGTGGGTCGTCTCGCCCGGTCGGTGGTGGTTGTCCGGTGGTTTCGATCGGGACTCACGGTGAAGTCCCGATCGGGTGGAGCTGATGTTCGGTAGCGTTCCGGGCCGCCGGTCAATGTGACGAGGTTCCCTGTTCCGTCGCGGGGAGACCGGCGGCCGGGTAGTCGGGGAGATCGTAGTCCTCGGTTCCGGACAGCATGCGGGTCATCAGGGGCTGCATCAGCCGTGAGGTGGTGAACCGGACGAGGGCCAGTGACGCCCGGATACCCGCTCGGGTCCGCGGGGTCATGGCCCGCACACCACCCGGCGGAAGTTGCTGCGCGGATTCCACGAAAGGTCGCAGTGTTTCGCTGTACCGGTCCAGTGCTTCGGACGTCCGATCCGGTGTGCGCATGATCTCGCCGACCAGCACGTACGCGCCGACCAGGGCCATGGCCGTGCCCTGTCCGCTCAGCGGTGAGCCGCAGTACCCGGCATCTCCGACCAGTGCGATCCGCCCGGTTGTCCAGCGGGGCATGGTGATCCGCGCGATCTCGTCGAAATAGAAGTCCTCGGCGCGATCCATGGCCGCGGCGACTTCGGTAACCATTGGGCCGCCGGCCGCGAGACCCTCCCGCAGGAGTTGTTTCTGGGCGGCGATATCGCGTCGCAGGGTGGGATCGGCGGGGCGCCGGATGCTGATCATCGCCTTGGTCGTCGCCGGGTCGGCATCGGGCCGGAACCCGAGGAAGGTTCCGCCGGGCAGCAGTCGCACGGTCATCCAGTGCGGGCGGATACCCTCCGGGGTCGGCATGGTGAAGTACGAGGTGTAGCCGCCGAGATAGGTACTGAACTGCTCTTCCGGGCCGAAGGCCAGCCGCCGGGTGGTCGAGTGCAGGCCGTCGGCTCCGATCACCAGATCGAATTCCGCGGTGGCGCCGGAGGCGAAGTCCACCGAGACGCCGTCGGCGTGCTCACGCAGTGCCCGGATCTTTTCGCCGTACCGGTAATCGATCCCGGGCCCGCCGGGGCGCGTGGTCTCCGCGGCGACGGCATCCAGCAAAACCTGGTTCAGATCGCCTCGGGTGATCTCTATTTCGGCCACCGCTCCCTTGCCGTCGAAGAGTTCGGCGGGCATCCGGGCCGCCGCACGGCCGGCGGAGTCCACGTAGACCATGCCGCGTTCGTCCAACTGGTACCCACGGATGCCCGGCATGAGGCCCATCCGCTCCGCCACGATCCGGCTGGGTCCGCGCAGATCGACGGCTTGCCCACCGGGCCTCGGCGCGGCCGCGCGTTCGATCACCGTGGGCCGGATTCCGGCGCGGAGCAGCTGTAGGGCGACCGCGTTGCCGGCGATACCGCCGCCGGAGATGAGTACGCGCAGCGGGGCCGGGGTGGGCTGTGTGGTCATCGGTGTCCTCGCTCAGAGAATTAATCGAATGTCTTAGACGTATGTCTAACACAGGTTTAGCACGAGCGTCTAGAACAAATGTCTAATCCCTGGTTAGAGTGGGGTCATGGGAAACAAGGAGGATCTACTCGCGGCCGCGCGCACCTGCATCTACGAACGCGGGTTCGCCGCCACCACGGCACGCGATATCGCCACCACCGCGGGAGTCAGCCTCGCTGCCATCGGGTACCACTTCGGTTCGAAGGACCGCCTGCTCACCGAGGCGTTCACCGACGAGACGGGCCGCGTCATCGGCGACGACCTCGAAAGACGGATCCGGGCCACGGCCGGGCAATCGGCAGGCGAAGCGTTCCCGCAGGTCTGGGACGGTATCGCCGAGCTCTTCGATCGCAACCGGGAGGTTCTGGTCGCGAGTATGGAAAACCTGGTCCGCATCTATCGGACGCCGAGCGAGCAGCCCCGGATGGGGGAGATGTACGAGATCGCGGTCTCCGGAATCGCGGATATGGTCGCCGAGTCCTATCCCGGTCTAGACGGGTCCCGGGCGCAGGCCGTCGCCGAGTTGTACTTCGTCATCCTCAACGGTTTGGTCATGCAGTGGATGAGCAGCCCGGGGGGCGCCGTGCCCAGTGGAGCCCGATTGGGGGCCGCGCTCGATGCCTTGAACGGAGAAAAGGGCTCGCAGTAGGAGAGTTTCGGCCGCGGAGATCAGGAAGGACCCGCTCCCCGCCGGATGTGTGACCCGGATGGAGGCCCTGGCGTCCACCGATCCTCGATCGGTCTGTCCCGGAATATCACCGGTGAACATCTCGTTGGTCCGGTTCGATAACTATCGAACCGGAAGGTGGACGAACTATGCGGGTCATCGGTTTCGACGAGCCCGGGGGTCCCGAGGTGCTGCGCGCTTTCGAACTGCCCGAACCGCCGGTCGGACCCGGGCAGGTACGGATCCGGGTGCGGGCCGCCGCAGTCAACCCCTCTGATGTGGTCACCCGGAGTGGGCTGGTACACGATCGGTACGCCGCGGTGAATCCTCCGTACGTACCCGGCTGGGATGCGGCGGGAACCGTGGACGAGGCCGATCCGGACACCGGATGGCGCGCCGGTGCAGAGGTCGTCGCGATAACCCTGCCCGTACTCGACGGTGGCGGTGCCTACGCGGAGAAGATCGTCGTCCCGGCGGAATCGGTGGCCGCCCTGCCGGCCGGCCGGGATTTCGCCTCCGCCGCCACCCTGCCGATGAACGGGCTCACCGCCTGGCAGGCGCTCGACCGCCTCGCCCTGGAACCGGGGGCTGTACTGGTGGTCACCGGGGCGGCCGGTGCGGTCGGCGGTTACGCGGTCGAACTGGCGAAACACGCCGGTCTGCAGGTGATCGCCGATGCCGCTCCCGCCGACCGTGATCTGGTCCGGGCCCTCGGCGCCGATACCGTCGTCGACCGCGGCTCCGAGACCGTCGCGCAGATCCGTGCCCACTATCCGGAGGGGGTGGACGCGGTAATCGACGGCGCCCTCCTGCGTGACGACATCACCCCGGTCATCCGCTCCGGCGGGGCCTACGCCGCCCTGCGGCCCGAGCGGCTGGGTGGCGGCATTGCGTCCCGCCCCGGCCTGACGGTGCACGAGGTCATGGTCGGGTCCGATATTCGGGAGAAGAGCAGGCTCGACCGGCTCTCCGAACTGGCCGCCTCCGGAGCGCTGTCTCTGCGAGTCGCGGATCTGCTGCCCGCCGAGCAGGCGAGCGAAGCCCATCGCAGACTCGAACGAGGTGGGATACGCGGCCGGATCGTCCTCGAGTTCTGAACCCGACGTCCGCCGCCCGCGAGCTTCTGCACAATCCATCGCGAAACCAGTGGGCGGTCCATACAGCGCCGACCACCCGAGGCCGAACCACGCCGCACGCGGAACACCCCCTGCGCCCATCGTGGACTTTCCGGACCGGACCGATCAGGCCGATCGAGTATTCGAGGCGCCGCGGTCGTGCGAAGATGCTGTCATGATCGAGTCGGGCGAGGAGATCCGGAATAGGGCGTGACCGCCCACTGCGGCTGGAGCGCCAGTCCCTTCTCCAGGGTTCCCGCACCCGCCGTGTCCGGGCTGCGCGATTCTTAGGCTCGGCAACTCGGTTCGCCGGTCACTCGGCGATGACGACGAGTAGCGGAGCTCCGGCGATGCTGCCTTTTCGCTGCCTGTCGGGCTGAGTCGAGTGGCAAACCGTCGTAGTCGACGAGAAAGGCGCCTGATCGGATAACCCTGATCAGGCGCCTTATCGTGTCTCGACCAACACGAGTCGGGGTGGCGGGATTTGAACCCACGACCTCTTCGTCCCGAACGAAGCGCGCTACCAAGCTGCGCCACACCCCGTGAAGTGGACCTGCGATAGCTTACATCAGGTCCGGTCCGGAAAAGAAACCGCCTGTTCAGGCTCTACTTTCCGGCGACGGGTCGGCTACCGGGCGACTGCCTGTGATGTCGAGACACCACGGCCGGAGTCGGCCGCCGGCTGGTTGGGTGGCACCGCGACGAGAGTCAGCAGTGTCGCCTCGGGCCGGCAGCAGAAACGGTAGGGCGCCCACGGCGAGGTGCCGATACCGGCCGAGACGTGCAGCCGGGTATGGGCGCCCCATTTGGACGGGCCCTTGACCCGGGACCGGTCGATATCGCAGTTGGTGACCAGGGCGCCGTACCCGGGCAGGCAGAGTTGGCCGCCGTGGGTGTGCCCGGCCAGGATCAAGTCGTAGCCGTCGTCGGCGAAGCGGTCCAGTACCCGCGGCTCCGGGGAATGCGTCAGACCGATCCGGAGATCGGCGAGCGGGTTCGGGGCGCCGGCGATGGTGTCGTAGCGATCGCGCTGCAGATGCGGATCGTCCACGCCCGCGCTGGCGATACGGATCCCGCCCACCTCGATATCCCGGCGGGTGTGTGTCAGATCCAGCCAGCCACGCTCGGTGAACGCCGCCCGCAGATCCTTCCAGGGCAGCGGGGCGCCGTGGACGCGCTTGTGGTTCTTGTCGAAATACTTCAGCGGGTTCTTGGGCACCGGCGCGAAGTAATCGTTGCTGCCGAAGACGAACAGGCCCGGACGCGACAGGAGCCCACCCAGCGATTGGACGACCGCGGGCACGGCCTTCTGATGTGACAGGTTGTCACCGGTGTTGATCACCAGGTCGGGTTCGAGCCGGTCGAGTTCGCGCAGCCACTGCTGTTTGAGTTTCTGCCCGGGGGTCATGTGCAGATCGCTGATGTGCAGCACCCGCAGCGGGGCCGAGCCCGGCCGCAGCACCGGCATCGTCGCTTCGCGGAGTACGAAGGCATTGCGTTCGATCAGTGAGGCATAGCCGACTCCGGCCGCCGCGGCTCCGGCGGCGCCTAATGCGGTTCGGCGGAGGACCGACGTCGAGATCACGGGCATTTGCCCAGCATAGGTGACCACGTCGGTGAGCGCGCAGCGTGTTGACCCACAGTTTCGGCCGTGTGGCGGGCCGATGACGCGGTGTAACAACTGGGGACAAGCCTGTGGCCTCGGGAAATATCCGGAACCTCGCGAAGGAGAACACGCCCGCTTCAGTGGGTAATCCGGTGGGCGTGGCGGAGTGCAGCGGCTACCGTTCTGCCCATGTCGGAACTGAAATCGAAGCTGCGCGCCGATATGACCGCCGCGATGAAAGCGAAGGATTCGCTGCGTCTGAACACCTTGCGGATGCTCCTGGCCGCTGTCCAGACGGCCGAGGTCGCCGGGAAGGAAGCCCGCGAACTCTCCGACGCCGAGGTCGTAGCGGTGCTGACCAAGGAATCGAAGAAACGCAACGAGTCCGCCGAGATCTACACCCAGGCGGGTCGCGGTGAACTGGCGGCCAACGAGCACGCGGAGGCCCGCATCATCGACGAATACCTGCCCACCCAGCTGACCGAAGCCGAGGTCGCCGATCTCGCCGATACCGCGATCGCCCAGGTCGCGGAGGAACTCGGCGAACGGCCCGGGATGCGGCAGATGGGCCAGGTCATGAAGGTCGCTTCCGAACTGGCCGCCGGTAAGGCCGACGGCTCGCGGATCTCGGCGGCGGTGAAGGCGCGGCTCTAGGACCGGTTCGGTGCTCCCGGCCGCGCCCACACCGCCGGAATCACCGGGGGATGGGTACCGGGATCGGGATCGGCGGCAGGAACGGCGGCAGCGGCAAGCCCGGGGCGTTCGGGGTTGTCGCGGCCGGCCGGCCCGGCGGCGGTGGTTCGCGGACCGTGCCGTCGCTGAGGTAGATCGTCACCTGCGAGCCGGGGATCGCCGAGCCGTTCGGCGTCGAGCCGGTGACCGTGCCCTTGGGCGCCGAACCGGGCGAGGTCACCGAGGTGACCTTGAAACCGGCGCCGGTGAGCGCTCCGGTCGCCTCGCCCGCGGTCATCCCGACGACATCGGGTACCTGCGCGTTCTCCGCACCACGTACGTATTTCTCGTCCACCGGCGGTAGCGCCGGCGGCGGGAAGTTCGACGCCACGTCCTTGACGGCACCGAACCAGGTTCGAGCCGGTTCGTTACCGCCGAACAGGCCGTTCGCGTCGCTGGCCGGGCAGTTGCGCAGTGGGAACGAGCAGATCTCCCCGGGGGTCGGGCTGTCGCCGTAGACGTAGACCGCGCCCGCGAGCGAGTTGGTGAAACCCAGGAATGCCGAGGACCGGTGGCTTTCGGTGGTACCGGTCTTGGCCGATACCGGCATGTTCCATCCGGTCGACCCGGCCGCCGCCGAGGCGGTACCGCCGCCGGCGGAGTCCTTACCCATCGCGTTGGCCAGGGTATTGGCCAGCCCCGGTTCGACGACCTGTTCGCAGGCCTGTTCGGTCAGCGGAACCGGCTTGCCGTAGCGGTCCATCACTTCCGCGATCGGCGAGGGCGGACACCAGGTGCCGCCGGAGGCGATGGTCGCTGCCACATTCGACAGTTCCAGTGGGTTGACCGCGAGCGGGCCGAGGGTGAACGAGCCGAGATTCTGGCCCTTGATCATATCGGCGAGGCTCTGATTGTCGTCGTGTCCGGAGGTGCCCGGGTCGGTGTAGGAACGCAGTCCCAGCCGGACGGCCATATCCACGGTCGGGGTCACCCCGACGGCCTGGATGAGTTTCACGAAGGCCGTGTTCGGCGAGGTGGCCAGTGCCTCGGTCACCGACATGGGCGACCGGTAGTTACCGGCGTTCTCGACGCAGTAGGTGGCGGGTGGGCAGCCCGGGGCGCCGCCGTTACCCATGCCCCGGGCATCGAACCGGGAGGGCACATCCAACTGCGCGTTGGTGCCCATACCCTTTTCCATCGCGGCCGCGGTGGTGAACAGCTTGAAGATCGATCCCGCGCCGTCACCGACCATCGAGTACGGCTGGCCGAGCAGGGTTTCGTGCGCGTCCCGGTTCAGGCCGTAGGTACGACTGCTCGCCATCGCCAGCAGCGGGTGTTTGTCCTTGCCCGGGCCGATCAGCGACATGAGCGAGGCGATGTTCTCCAGATGCGGGTCGGCGTTCGCGTTGACCGAACGTTTCACCGAATCCTGGACGGCGGGGTCCAGGGTGGTGCGGATCAGGTAGCCGCCCTTTTCGATCTGTTCTTTGCTGAGCCCGGCGTTGGCCAGGTACGACAGGGCGTAATCGCAGAAGAATCCGCGGTCGCCGGCGGCGATACAACCCCGGGGCAGGCCTTTCGGCTCGGGCAGCACGCCCAGCGGCTGCGATTTCGCGGCGTGGAACTCGGCGGCCCGGCTGGGGATGTTCTGGATCAGGGTGTCCAGCACGGTATTACGGCGATCGGTGACGCCCTCGGGGTTGGTGTAGGGGTTCAGCTTGGAGCTGGACTGCACCATCCCGGCCAGCATCGCCGACTGGGCGATGTTCAGGTCCTTGGCGTCGATACCGAAGTAGGTCTGGGCAGCGTCCTGAATTCCGTAGGAGGAGTTGCCGAACGGGACCAGGTTCAGATAGCGGGTGAGGACTTCGTCCTTGGTGAGTTCCTTGTCCAGGGTCAGCGCCATCCGGATCTCACGGATCTTGCGTGCCGGGGTGGTCTCGATGGCGGCGCGCCGCTCGGCGTCGGTCTTGGCCACCACGAGCAGGTTGAAGTTCTTCACGTACTGCTGATCGAGGGTCGAGGCACCCTGCTGGACCTCGCCGCTGCTGGTGTTGGTCAGGAAGGCGCGAATGGTGCCCTGCCAGTCGACACCGTGGTGGTCGGCGAAGCGCTTGTCCTCGATGGAGACGATGGCCAGCTTCATATCGTTGGAGATCTGGTCGCTGGGTACTTCGAACCGGCGCTGCTCGTACAGCCAGGCGATGGGATTACCGGCCGCGTCCACCATGGTGGAGACGGCGGGGACGGTTCCCTCGACCAGTTCCGCGGACACGTTGTCGACGGCGTCGGCGGCGCGATTCGAGACGAATCCGAAACCTCCGGCGACCGGGAACAACAATCCGGCTACGAGCACGGAGGCGAGTACACAGCTGCCCGCCAGCTTGAGGAGCGCACGTGTGATCGGCACAGCACCAGCGTAGAGGGTCACGGTTCGGGGCTCGTGAAGTGTGGACGCCGGGTGTTGTCCTGGCTGATCAGTGGACTGAGCGGGGTGTCTCGGGGAGGGTGCCTGACATGCGTTTTCGGCTCGGGGGGTGGCGAACCCCGGGGGGTGCGCAGGCACGGACGTACCAAAAAGTCATCACTCGGTCTTGCGCAATCGGCATACCTTTACCTAGATTGAGAGCTCAGTGTGATAGAGCTAACACTCAATGTGGAATGTGGTGCACTTCGCAGCGGGGCTCGGGTTGCTGCGGAGTGGCACGCGATTCCGGAGCGCCGTGACCCGGTGTTCGGACTGGCAAAGGGGCACACCAAATGCACATGACAACCCCCGTCGCTCGATTGGACGTAGAGGAAGCCGAAGCAAGGATCGCCTGGGTGGCCCAGGCCCGATGCAAGGAAGTCGATCCCGACCAACTGTTCGTACGCGGCGCCGCTCAGCGCAAGGCGGCGACGATCTGCCGGCACTGCCCGGTTCTGATGGAGTGCGGGGCCGACGCTCTGGACAACCGAGTCGAGTTCGGGGTGTGGGGTGGAATGACCGAACGACAGCGGCGAGCGCTGCTCAAGCAGCATCCCGAGGTGACCTCGTGGTCGGATTTCTTCCACGCTCAGCGTCAGCACCAGGTGGCTATGTAACCGAATTCCCTATTGGACTACCCACCGCCGGGCACTCGAGTTTCGAGTGCCCGGCGGTTTGTCCGGTCGGGCCGATCGCGCGGCGGGCCCCGGGTCGATTCAGGCGTCCGCGGCGGCCCGGGTCCGGGCCAGTTGCGCCCCGACAGCCCGCAGGGCGGTCAGATCGGTGACATCGAACGGCAGCGCGGTCACCGATACGATGGGCACCCGCGGATGCGCACCCGTGAACCGGTGCAGCAGATGCTGTTCGCGCCGCGCGGTCGATACCCGCTGCGCGTGCACGCGCAGCACACCCGCCGATAGCGGATCCGAATCATCGAGCCGGTCGGCGGCGGTGAGCGCGTGATCCGACGGCAGTGAGCACAGCACCGGATGGGTCCGGTTGAGTACCAGGCCGGCCAGCGGCATCTGCTCGGTCGAGAGCCGGTCCACGAAGAACGAGGCCTCGCGCAGCGCATCGGGTTCGGGGGCGGCGACCACCAGGAAATGGGTGCCCGGTTTGGCGAGCATGGCGAACGTACGGTTGGCCCGCTCCTGGAATCCACCGAACAGCGATTCCAGCGATTGCAGGAAGTTCGAGGCGTCCTTGAGCATCTGGCCGCCCACGATGGTCGACACCCCGCGTAAGGCCAGGCTCATCGCGCCGGTGACGAACCGCCCGACCCCCCGCCCGGGCGCCATGATGACTCGGATCATGCGGCCGTCCAGGAAATTACCCAGCCGCTTGGGGGCATCCAGGAAATCCAGGGCGTTTCGCGAGGGCGGAGTGTCGACGACGATGAGATCCCACTCCCGGTGCCCCGCGAGCTGGCCGAGCTTCTCCATCGCCATGTATTCCTGGGTGCCACCGAACGAGGAGGCCACCGCTTGGTAGAAGGGATTGGCGAAGATCTGCTCGGCCTTGTCCGGGGTGGTGTGCTCCAGCACCATATCGTCGAAGGTGCGGCGCATGTTCAGCATCATGGCGTGCAACTCGCCCTTGGCCTCGGGCCCCAGTTCCACTCGCTGCGGGCTGTTGTCCAGATCCGCGACACCGAGCGACTGGGCCAGTCGGCGGGCCGGGTCGATGGTCAGCACGACGACCTTGCGGCCCTGCTCGGCCGCGCGCAACGCGATGGCCGCGGCCGTCGTGGTCTTACCGACGCCGCCGGAACCGCAGCACACCACGACCCGGGCGCCGGGATCGTCGAGGATGGTGGAGATATCGAGGGGTGCCGGGCCGGTCGGTCGGGTGCTCATCGGACTCCCTGCTCGTTCAGATGGGCGGCCAGTTCGTAGAGGCCGCCCAGATCCATACCGTTGGGGAGGGCGGGCAGCAGCAGCCGGGCGACCTCCAGATCGAGGAGTTCGGCCGCGCTGGTGTCCTGAGCGGTCAAGGTGGCCGAATGTTCCACCGTCTCGGTGAGCAGACCCGCGAAATCGGCATCGGACAGGGCGATCCCGGCGGATTCCAGACCGGCGCGCACGGAATCGGTGTCCAGTTCACCCGAGGCCGCGGCGGCCCGGATCTCCGCGCTCAGCGGACTGTGCACGGCGCGATTGACGATCACGCTACCGATGCGCAGATCATTGCCACGCAGTTCGGCGATCGCGTCCAGGGTCTCCTGCACCGGCAGCGCTTCGAGCAGCGTCACCAGGTGGATCACCGTCCGGTCCGAATGCAGCAGTGCGGAGACACCCTCGGCCTGGGCGGCGATCGGACCGCCTTTGGCGAGTTCGGCCATCGCTTGGGTGACATCGAGGAAGCTCGCGATCCGACCGGTCGGTGGCGCGTCGACGACCACCTCGTCGTAGGCGGGACGCCCGGATTTATCGGATCTGACCACGCATTCCTTGATCTTGCCGGTCAGGATGACATCCCGCAGGCCCGGGGCGATCGTGGTGACGAAATCGATGGCGCCCATCCGGCGCATCGCCCGGCCGGCGAAACCGAGGTTGTAGAACATATCGAGGTATTCCAGGAAGGCGTGCTCGATATCGAGGGCCAGCGCCACCACTTCGCCGCCGCCGTCGGCGGTCGCGATCTTCGTCTCGGTCGGTGGCAGGGGTGGCAGGTCGAACAACTGGGCGATCGATTGCCGGTTCTCCACCTCCACCAACAGCACCCGCCGCCCGCCGGCGGCCAGCGCCAGTGCGAGTGCCGCGGATACCGTGGACTTACCGGTGCCGCCTTTACCGGATACGTAGTGCAGGCGGGCTTTCGTCGCGCTGTCGGGCCACCCCGTCTTCAGGCCGGGTTCGGCCGATTCCGACATCGTCGTTGGTTCTGCCACGGTCGCGAGCCTATAACTCGCACTGGGCGGATGCCCGCATACTTCGGTTTGTGTGGATGTGGTGTACCAGACACTGGGACCGGGCCTCTATCACCGGACCCGCGGTCGCGCCGTCGGCCCCGGGAGTACAACCCAGTAGGCTCCGTGCGCATGAGCGATGTGACCCAGTGGGAATACGCGACCGTGCCGCTGCTGACCCATGCGACCAAACAGATCCTGGATCAGTGGGGCGCCGACGGCTGGGAGCTGGTGACCGTGCTGCCCGGACCGACCGGTGAGCAGCATGTCGCCTACCTCAAGCGCCCGAAGCAGTAAGCGCCGTGGCGGAATCCGAAACGAACCCGGTGACCGAATGGCGGGCCAACCTCGACCGCCTCGGCCTGGCGATACCGCCGGTGGTGGCACCGGTGGCCGCCTATGTACCCGCACTGCGCACCGGAAATTATGTCTACACCTCGGGGCAGTTGCCTTTCGTTGGCGGTGAACTGTCGGCGGTCGGCAAGGTCGGTGCCGAGGTCTCGCTCGACGAAGCGGTGACCGCGGCCCGCTGGTGCGCGGTGAACGCGTTGGCCGCCGTCCACGATCTGGTCGGCCTGGACGAGGTCGTGCGGATCGTGAAGGTGGTCGGCTTCGTCGCCTCGGCACCGGGTTTCACCGATCAGCCGCTGGTGATCAACGGTGCCTCGGAGTTCCTCGGCGAGGTGTTCGGACCGGCCGGCGCGCATGCGCGCTCGGCGGTCGGCGTCTTCGAACTGCCGAAGAACACCCCGGTGGAGGTCGAACTCATCGCCGAGGTCCGCTGAGCAGGCCGGTCGGCCCTGGCTCGGCAGGCTCGTCGCGGAGCCCATAGATTCGAAGGGGCGACTTTCGAATTGGAGGTGTTGTGGTGACACTCACCCATCCGGCCTACGGGCAACTGCGTGCGGTGACGCCGTCGGCGTCGGTACTGCTCGCGAACAATCCGGGCCCGATGACCCTGGACGGTACGAACACCTGGATCCTGCGATCACCCGATCGCACGGACTGTGTGGTGGTCGATCCCGGACCCGACGACGCGGAGCACATAGCGGCGATCGCGCGAGCGACCGGCGGCGCGGTGGCGCTGACGCTGATCACGCATCGGCATCCCGACCACACCGGCGGTATCGACGAGTTGGTGCGCCTGACCGGGACACCGGTGCGGGCCATGGACCCGGAATTCCTGCGCGGTGCGGTGACCGTGCTGACCGACGGAGAAGTGGTCGAGGCCGCCGGGCTGCGGATCACCGTGCTGCACACCCCCGGCCATACGGCCGATTCGGTGAGCTTCCTGCTCGGGGACGCGGTCCTGAGCGGCGACACCATTCTCGGCAAGGGCACCACGGTGCTGGATCGTGACGGCACGCTGCGGGACTATCTCCGATCGATGGACCGGTTGCTCGAAACCGGTACCGGGCGGGCTCTGCTGCCCGCGCACGGGCCCGATCATCCGGACGTGGCACCGGTGGCGCGGTATTACATCGCGCATCGGCACGAGCGACTCGCACAGGTCCGGGCGGCGCTCGACGAACTGGGTGCCGACGCGGACGCCATGGCGGTCGTGCGCAAGGTATACGTCGATGTCGACGAGAGCCTGTGGCCGGCCGCCCGTAGCTCGGTGGAATCGCAGCTCACCTATCTGCGGTCGGAGCCGGACACACAGAAATAGCCGAGCGGATCCAGAGCGGGCGGCACTCCGAGGGCGGTAACCCTCGCAGTGCCGCCCGTGCTGTGTAGAGATACACCGGTGGTACCGAGCGCGCGTCGGTGCGAACCGGAGCGGGGCCGCCTTCCGCAATCGGGCAGCCCCCGGCCACGCCGGGCTGTTCGTGCCTCGGTGTCAGCGCGCCCGGCGGGCCAGCCGCTCGGAATCGGAGATCAGCACGCTCTTGCCCTCGAGCCGCAGCCATCCGCGATGCGCGAAATCGGCGAGTGCCTTGTTGACCGTCTCGCGGGAAGCGCCGACGAGCTGGGCGATCTCTTCCTGGGTCAGGTCGTGGGTCACCCGCAGCGCACCGGCCTCCTGGGTGCCGAACCGTTGTGCGAGCTGCAGCAGCGCCTTGGCGACCCGGCCGGGCACATCGGTGAAGATCAGATCCGCGAGGTTGTTGTTGGTGCGCCGCAACCGGCGTGCCAGCACCCGCAACAACTGTTCGGCGATCTCCGGCCGCTGATCGATCCACGATTTGAGTGCGTCGCGGTCCATGGTCACGGCGCGGACCTCGGTCACCGTGGTGGCGGTCGAGGTACGCGGGCCGGGATCGAAGATGGAGAGTTCGCCGAACATATCCGACGGACCCATGATGGTCAGCAGGTTCTCCCGGCCGTCGGGGGAACGGCGGCCCAGCTTCACCTTGCCGGACGTGATGATGTACAGCCGATCGCCCGGTTCGCCCTCGTTGAAGATGACGTGGCCGCGAGGGAAATCCACGGGCTGCAGCTGTTTGGCGAGTGCAGCCACCGCGGTGGGCTCAACGCCTTGGAAGATGCCTGCTCTGGCGAGGGCCTCGTCCACGAATGTGCTCCTTAGGAAAATGGCTGTAGTCGTCGGGCGGACCGATGCGGTTCGGCCGACAGTGCAGTCTACGCGGCCTATCGACGCGCAGTGACAGACACCACGTAAGGAAGGTTAACCGTGGGCGAGTCGGAACGGTTCGGCGCCCGCTGGTTCAGCTCGCACGGGCGATGTCGACGGTCTCGCGCGCCTCCTCGCTGCGATTGCGACGGCGGCGCATACGCGCGACCGCCGCCGGTAGTCCGAGCTTCGTCAGCTCGTTGACCTCGGCGTTGCTGGCTTTGTCCAGGAAGGCCTGGACTTCCTCGTCGGGCTCGAGAAGTTTGCGCAGACGGTTCTCCACCCGTTCCATGCCGAGTGCGAACAGCATCAACACCACTGGGAAGAGCACCACAGCGAGTCCTTGCATGCCGGGTAGTTAACACTGTCGAGGTCTCAGATGGAATACGGGAGTAGAACTGAGAAGGCAACGTTGTCGGACGGTTCCGTATGGTGGACGGGTGCCTACCTCCCCTTCAGAAACCGTCGGAAGCGACATTTCCGGCACTGCCGAGGAGGCCGCCACGCGCCCGGCGGCAGGCGGGGCGCGCACCCGCAGATCCGGTACCCGACCGGCGGAAACCCGTTTGGGTCTGGTGCGCCGGGCCCGCCGGATGAACCGGCTTCTGGCACGTGCATTTCCCGACGCTCATTGTGAGCTGGATTTCGGTACTCCACTGGAACTCGCGGTCGCCACGATCCTGTCGGCGCAGTGCACGGATGTGCGAGTGAATATGACCACTCCGGCTCTGTTCGCCGCCTATCCGGACGCACGGGCGTATGCCGAGGCGAACCGTGCGGAGCTGGAGGAACTCATCCGCCCCACGGGTTTCTACCGCAACAAGACGAATTCGCTCATCGGACTCGGGCAGGCACTTCTCGAACACTACGACGGTGAATTACCTCACACGATGGCGGAACTCGTCCGATTGCCCGGAATCGGCCGTAAAACGGCCAATGTCATTCTCGGTAACGCATTCGGAATTCCAGGGATCACGGTCGATACCCATTTCGGCCGATTGGTTCGTCGCTGGGGGTGGACGGCCGAGGAGGATCCGGTAAAGGTCGAACACGCGATCGGTGCGCTGATCGAGCGCAAGGAGTGGACGATGCTGTCCCACCGGGTGATCTTCCACGGTCGCCGCGTCTGTCACGCCCGGAAACCGGCGTGCGGCGTATGTCTGCTGGCCAAGGATTGTCCCTCGTTCGGCGCCGGCCCGACCGATCCGGCGGCGGCGGCCGCGCTCGTGAAGGGGCCCGAGGCGCCACATCTGCTCGAACTGGTGGGCCGGTGAGCCGCGTTCCGGTTTTCTGGAAATGGGCATTGACGGCAGTGATCGTGGCTTTGGCGGCGGCGGTCGCTTTCTGGCCGCGCGGTGGTTCGGACGACGCCGGGCCCGCACCGGAACCGGCCCGGCGTATCGATCCCGCGCTGCGCGCGGCGTCGGGCGTCGCCGAATGCCCCCCGGAATCGGTACCGGCGGGCCGGCCCGGTCCGTTGGCCGATGTGCTGCTGACCTGTCTGGCCGATGGTTCTGCGGAGTCGCCGAGCCGATTCACCGACCGGCCCACGGTGCTCAACCTCTGGGCCTACTGGTGCCAGCCGTGCCGGGCCGAACTGCCGCTGTTCCAGGAATACGCCGACCGGGCGGGAGCCGCGGTACAGGTGGTCACGGTGCACAGTGACCCGGACGAGCGGAAAGCACTCACCCTGCTCGCCGCACTGAACGACGACCTGCGTGCGCAGGGCCGCCCCGAACTACACCTACCCGCCCTCCAGGACCCGGACGCCCGGGTGCGCGCGGCGGCGCAGGCCCCGACGGCCCTGCCGATCACCGTCATGGTCCGGCCCGACGGGTCGATCGCGGACTACGTCGCGCGCCCGTTCCACGACGTCGACGAGATCGCGGCCGGCGTCGCCGAAGCGCTGGGAGTCACCACATGATGCGATACTGCGATACCTCCGCCTTCGCTGCGGCCTCCGCGGATTGCATCTGGTCGTTCGGGCGAGGCATCGGTGATGCGATACCTTCGGCTTCGCCGCGGCCGCCGCAGTCACACGTGGGCGTTCCGGGGGAGTTTGTGCGCTTCGCTGCGATTTTCGTGGGCCGGCGTGCGAATCGATCCGCTGGAGGTTCGGTGAACGGCATACCTTCGCCACCGTCGCGCTTCTCCGGGCCGGGCATGATGATCGCTTCGGGGGAGGCTGTGCGCGGTGCCTCGGTGGGCCGGCGTTCGGTCGTTTCGAGAGAGGCTCGGTAATTGGCGCACTTCGGCCTTGGCTACCGTCTCCGCGGACCGTATGAAGTCCGTTCGACGGAGGCTCTGTGAGCGAAGAACATGTGCCGTCCTGGCTGAGCGGGGCGGCGGGACCGGGGCAGCCGGACTTCGCCGACACCCTGGGCCGGGCCCGGATGCTTCGCCGCAAACTCGCGGGTGAGGTGCGGCAGGCTGCGGTCCTGGTGCTCTTCGCCGGTGATCCGGCCGGGGACCCGGGCGCTCCCGGCGGGCTGCCCGCCGACGCGGAGGTCCTGCTGACCCAGCGCGCCTCCACCATGCGGCAGCACCGGGGACAGGTGGCCTTTCCGGGTGGCGCCGTCGACCCGGGCGACGAGGGTCCGGTCGATACCGCGCTGCGCGAGGCATGGGAGGAGACCGGCCTGGACCGGGCCGGAGTGCAGCCGATCACCACGCTGCCGAAACTGTTCGTACCGCCCTCCCGTTTCGATGTGAGCCCGGTCGTCGCCTACTGGCGGACCCCCAGCGATGTGCGGGTGGTGGATCGGGCGGAAACCGACCGGGTGGTGCGGGTACCGATGGCGGACCTGCTCGATCCGGCCAACCGCTTCCTGGTCCGCAGCGCGCTGGGCTACTCGAGTCCGGCCTTCCAGGTGGACGGGATGTTGGTCTGGGGGCTCACCGGCGGCATACTGGCCGGACTTGTGACTTCACTGGGCTGGGAATCGGAATGGGACCGAACCGACGTGCGTGATCTGGAAGAGGCGTTGGCCGCGGTGGGGATGGTGCTGTGAGCTCCTCGGCGTGGCTCGATATAGCGGTTGTCATATTGGCGCTCCTGGCCGCCTCCTCCGGGTGGCGGCAGGGCGCCGTGGCGTCCGCACTGGCTTTTCTCGGGGTGGTGCTCGGTGCGGTCGCCGGCATCCTGATCGCCCCGCACATCCTCGTGCACATCGATGAGGGCCGCAGCCGGGTACTGGCCGGTGTGCTGCTCATCGTGCTGCTGGTGATCGTCGGTGAGGTCGCCGGCATGGTGCTCGGCCGGGCCGCGCGCAGCGGTATGACCCATCCGATCGCCCGTGGCGCCGACAGCGCGATCGGTGCGGTGCTGCAGACCGGTGCCGTGCTGGTGACGGCGTGGCTGCTGGCGCTGCCACTGGCGACCTCGTCGCAGCCCGCCATCGCATCGGCCATCAACAGCTCCCGGGTACTGGCCGAGGTCAACCGCGTCGCACCGGACTGGTTGCGCCAGTTGCCCAACGAGTTCTCGAAACTGCTCAACACCTCGGGCCTGCCCGATGTCATCGGCCCGTTCGGGCGGGCTCCGATCGCCGCGGTGGAGCCCCCGGATCCCAGTGTGCTGGCCAGTCCGGTCGCCGGATCCCTGCAGCAGAGTGTATTGCGTATCCGCGGTGTGGCGCCGAGTTGCCAACGGGCGCTGGAAGGATCCGGTTTCGTGGTGGCACCGGAACGGGTGATGACCAATGCGCACGTCGTGGCCGGGACCACCAGCGTGACGGTCGATTCCGCGGCCGGTCCGCTGGACGCGACGGTGGTCGAATTCGATCCGTCCATGGATATCGCGGTGCTGTCGGTGCCCGGTCTGGTCGCGCCCGTGATTCCGCAGGCGCCGAAGCCGGCCGAATCGGGTGAGAGTGCGATCGTGCTCGGCTATCCGGGCGGCGGCCGGTACACCGCGAGCGCGGCCCGGGTGCGCGAGACGCTGGACCTCACCGGCCCGACGATCTACCGGGACGGCACCGTCGAGCGCGAGGTGTACACGGTGCGCGGTTCGGTGCGGGCCGGTAATTCCGGTGGGCCACTGGTCGATACCGAAGGCAATGTGCTGGGGGTGGTGTTCGGTGCCGCCGTGACCGACGACGACACCGGTTACGTGCTCACCCTCGACGAGGTCCGGGAACGGATAGATATCGCACCGTCGGCGAGTTCGCCGGTGGACACCGGTCCCTGCGTATTGAGCTGATGGGTTCCGCCCCGACAGCGCCCGTCAGGCGTACCGGCCCGGTCGCCGCCGGTCCGTTCCGGCGAGCAGTTTCGCGATCTCGGCGGTGACCGCGTCCGGGTTCTCCTGATGCGCGAAATGCGCCGCGTCGCGGATGGTGACCACGCGGCGGTGCGGTGAGAGCTGCGGTCCACGGTGCACCGTGGCCGGCAGGATGTATCGGTCGTACTCGCCCCGCATGGACACCACCGGGATATCGATCGGCTTTCGCATGACGGCGATGAACCGGCGGCCGTCGGCACGCCACTGACTGCGGAAGGCCCAGCGCCGGTATTCCAGGCCACAATGGGCCGTACCGGGAATCTGGATGGCCGAACGCATCCGGGCGGCGCTGTCGGCGAATTCCGGGGTCCGCGCCCAGGACCGCGCACCACGCCCGGCCAGGACCTCGACGGCACCCGCGCCGTCGTCCCGGGTCAGCCGGTGTTCGGGGTAGCGGGGGAGTTGGTCGCGCAGGAAATCCGGTAACCACGCGCGGCGCTGGGCGTTATCGCGCAACACCGAACTCTTCAGCGCCGCCGGATGCGGAGAGGAAACCACAGCGATCGACCGGACCAGTCGGGGATGCAGGACAGCGGTCGCCCAGCAGACCAGACCGCCGTCGGCATGCCCGACCAGGGTCGCGCTGGAGTGGCCGAGCGCCCGGATCAGTCCGGCGATATCCCCCGCGAGGGTCCAGCCGTCATAGCCGCGCGGCGGTTTGTCGCTGTCGCCGTAGCCGCGCAGATCGACCGCGACCACATGATTGCCGAGTTCGGCCAGTGCGGTGAGCTGATGACGCCACGACCACCAGAAGTCCGCGAAACCGTGCAGCAGGACGACCAGCGGCGCTTCCGGGTTCTCCGGCCCGGCACTCGCCACGTGCAGCCGTATCCCGTTGGCGTGCACATCGCGGTGCGACCAGGGCCCGTCGAAGCGCACGCTGGACGGGTCCGGTGGAAAGTTCGACGCCACGCCGTCCGAGCGTAGTGAACGCCGGGGCGTCGCCGTGTGCCGGACCCGCCTACCGGTGCGAGGTCTTCTCCAGTGCGCTCGGCTCGTCGTGGCTGCCGAAACCGGAGGGCAGCACGGTGCGGGTCTGCTTGAGCGAATCGATGGTCTTCTCCGGCGCGCGCAGTTTCTTCACCTTGCGGTAGCCGAGGAAGGCCAGCAGCACGGTCACCAGGATCATGAACGCGAAGACGATCCAGAACGCCGCCCACCGGGTGAGCCAGATGTCCAATGTCTCGGCCACGGCGAAGAAGAAGAAGAAACTACTGAACAGCAGTACCGTCAGCGCACCGATGAAGTAGACGCTGCCCTGCAGGCCCTTCTTGATCTCCCCGGTGACTTCGGCCTTGGCCAGGGCCACTTCGGCGCGGACCAGAGTCGAGACCTGTTCGGAGGCGTCGCGGACCAGACTGCCGAAACTGGCCGATGCGTGCGGGTCGATCTCGGACAGCGGGATCGAGGTGACCGCGCCGCCTCGTACACCGTCTCCGTTACCGCCCTGTGTGACACTCACGTGGTCGACCCTCTCCCTGTCCCGGTCCTGCTCGGTCTTACTGTTCTGGTTCTAGCGCATCCGCGTCACGCCGTGCGCGGTGGACACGCCCACGCCGCAACAGTAGCGCCGAACCGACCAGCGATGCGGCCATGGACGTCACCAGGACCGCGGCCTTGGCGAGTTCGGCGGAATCGGGATAGTCCTGCAGTGCGAGTTCCGCCACGAGCAGGCTAACGGTGAACCCGATCGCGCCGAGCACCGACAGGGCGAACATATCGCGATAGCCCAGGTGCGCCGGACGTTCGGCGATTCCGGTACGAATGGCCAGCCAGCTGATCCCGAAAATGCCGGTGGTCTTGCCGACCAGCAGTCCGAGAATGATCGCCAGTGACAGACGGTCGGTGAACAGATCGCCGAGTACCGCGCTGTTGATCGGCACCCCCGCGGCGAAAAGTGCGAACAACGGCACACACAGCCCCGCCGAAATCGGTTGGAACCGGTGTTCCCAGCGCTCGGCGGGTGCCGCGGCCTCACCGTCGTCTCGGCGGACTCTGGTGAGCAGGCCGCAGGCCACACCGGCCAGCGTCGGATGAATATGTGCCTCGTGCAGTGCATACCAGCAGATCAGGGCAAGTGGAATGTAGATCAGCGGAGAATTCCACCGTTTGTGCTGCGCGAACCACCAGACCGCACAGCAGGCGAGCGCGGCAGCCAGCCAGATGAAAGCCAGACCGGCGGTGAACAGGACCGCGATCAGCACGATCGCCATCAGATCGTCGACGACGGCCAGGCTCAGCAGGAAGACTCGCGCACCGGCCGGGATCCGGGAACCGGTCATGGCCAGGACCGCCAGGGCGAAGGCGATATCCGTGGCGACCGGGATAGCCCAGCCGCGATCCATTCCGTCGATTCCGAAACCGACCGTATAAGCGATGATCGCCGGGGTCACCACGCCGCCGACCGCCGCGATGATCGGTAGCGCGGCGCGCCTGGGATCGGCGAGTTCGCCGATGACGAGTTCGCGTTTGAGTTCGAGCCCGGCCACGAAGAAGAAGATCGCGAGCAGCCCGTCCTGCACCCAGTCGGCGAGCGTGAGATCGAGGTGCAGTGGCGGGATCGCCAGATGGGTTTCGGTCAGGTCGAGATAGCTCTGGCCCCACGGCGAGTTCACCCAGAGCAACGCCACCGTTGCCGCGACGAGCAGTAATGCGCCACCGACGGTTTCGGTCCGCAGATATCGGGCGAGTTCGGACCGAGGCCTGCTCAGCACGGGAAAACCTTTCGGTCGGACGGACTTCTACCGCGCCCGCCGCGGAAACTGCTCTCCACCGACGCGCGCCGATCTCGCCGACCAGACTTCCCGGCACACCTCGCGCAATTGTATTGGCGCCGCCTCCGGCGGCGCGGGTGGGGCCCTATCAACCCCGGTTCTTCACTCCTTCGCTCAGTCGCTGCGCTCCTTCACTTCGTCGCTCCAGAACCGGGGCGGGCCCCACCCATGAATGCTGACCATCCGGAGTGGACGGGAGGTGTGTGGTTCCGCATGCCGACGATCCCGAGTAGCGATAGACAGGGTCCACATGCCGGCCCATTCCGGCGTGGCGGAAACCGAAAGGCCCGGATGCCGACCATCCGGGCGTAGATGAAAAGTGTGGGTTCGCATGCCAACGATCCGGACCAGCGATAGACCGGAGCAGCAATAGGTACGGGTCGGCATGCCGACCTATCCGGAGTAGCAGAAACCAACGGTCCGCGTACGGCCCTGCTGATCGGCGCAGAAAGTCGGGGTCGGGGGTTCCGCACGCTTGACCACCCGGAGCGGCAAGAGCACAGTTCGCAGCTGACCCCCGGGATAGTGGAACCAAAAGGTCCGCACATCGACCACCCGGAGAGACAGAACCAAAAGTTCGGCATGCCGGCCCGGACACACCGCGGGCCCGCACGCCGACCGAGCCGTCGATGTCCCGGGGCCCGCCGGGCCCGTGTGCCCACATACCGACCAGGCCGTCAATGCCCCCCGCAACCCCCCGAGTCGAGTCTTACGAGACACCTCCAAGGGTTGAGGCCCGTCCCGCCGTTCAGGCCTCGAAGCGCATGCGCGAAGCGCGAGTCTCGAGGCCTGAA
>NZ_JBSGIP010000043.1:0-48021 GCF_053605105.1 Nocardia sp. NPDC003963 | reverse complement strand
CCCTATTAACCCCGGTTCTTCACTCCGGCGCTCAGTCGCTGCGCTCCTTCGCTCTGTCGCTCCAGAACCGGGGCGGGCCCCACCCGGTGAGGTGGGCCATCCGGAGCAGATGATCCGGACTCGTCGCCACCACACCATCCGGCCGGCCTGCGGAATAACCCCACCACCCCCCAGAGTGTTGAGTGGAAGTGCGCTCGACGAGGCCGGGGCGGGCCCACGTCGACCGAGGTAGTCCATCCGGAACAGGTGGAAGTGGTGGGTCGTAGTGGGGTTCGGGACCGGGGAAGGGCGGTGCAGAGACGACTATTCCGGTTCCGGGTCGATCACGTCCGGGTCGACTCCGAGGTAGGTCGCGATCTGCTGTACCAGGACCTCGCGTAGTAGTTCCACCAGATCGTCCGGGTCGCCGGCGCGGAGTTCGAGGGGTTTGCGGAACAGCACCACGCGGGCGCGGATGGGGGTGCCGTGCCGGTCGACACCGGCCGGGATGAGACGCGACAGCGGGACCGGGCCGTCGGCGACCACCTCGTCCGGCCAGGTGACCGAATCCGGGTGCAGCGGGCGAATTTTGGGCACATCGTCCACCGCTATATCGAGTTTGGTGAGGCGGTCGTGCCAGCGGGTGTCCAGAGGCGCGAACGCCTCCAGCACCAGCCGGTCGAACTTCTGGCCCCGGGTACGCCAGGCGGGGACCGTCGGCGGCAACATCGGGCCGCGGACACCGCGGCCGCGACGGCTGACCGACCGGGCGGTCGGGGGTCTGCGGTTACGGGATCGTGCCATGACCGCCAACGTTAGTCAGTGAGTGCCGACTGCGACGGCCCGCCCCGGCCACATGCTCCGGGGCGCACCGACGCAAGCGGTGTGGCCGCATGCGGAGTTGCCGCTTGTCAGCCGATACCGCGCTTGAGGCGCCGGCGCTCCCGCTCCGACAGGCCGCCCCAGATTCCGAAGCGCTCATCGTGCGCGAGCGCGTATTCCAGGCATTCGTCGCGGACCTCGCATCCCAAGCAGATGCGTTTGGCCTCGCGGGTGGAGCCACCCTTCTCCGGGAAGAAGGCCTCCGGGTCTGTCTCCGCGCAGAGCGCGCGTTCCTGCCACTGTTCTTCGATGGAGCCGAACATTTCGTCGAAACCGGTCACGATCAGGCTGAGCCGGGGAGTCGATTCACGCTCACTCCGATCAGGGCCGGACCAGCCGTTGTCAGCAGCGACGCCTCGTGCTGCGCCTGCTGTGGAATCGGTTCGCGATACACCCACCGGAATGCCGGTCGGGGCCAGATCATCGGCCATCGCTCCGCCTCCTCACTGTGTGTTAGCGCAGAATGAATTCATTTCCGTCGATCAACGCGCATACCGACGGCCAAACTCCGCGACGTTGTCTCGCGGACTTCCCCGAGCCTGTCATTCCAATTCGAACATCTGTTCGAGTTTCCGTCCGCGCCTTGCACTTCCCGCGCGACCCGGAATGACATGTCTGTGATTAGACACGCCGCCAGTAGTGATGGTCAAGCCACCGTCACTATTCCGTTACTATCCCGCGCGGCATTCCGAGTCGATCTTGTGACCCGAATAGCAAATGAGCGGCAAATATAGCGGAACGCGCACTATTTCCGGTGCGGCATAGGGTGTACAGATGTGACTTCACAACAAGCGGACATCGCACCCGCCAATGGTCCCCGTATCGTCGTCCTGGTCGGCGGAGTCGGTGGCGCGCGGTTCCTGCTGGGCGTTCGGGAGCTGCTCCCCGAGGCGGAGGTTTCCGCAATCGTCAATGTGGGCGACGATGTCTGGATGCACGGGCTGCGAATCTGCCCCGACCTCGATACCTGCATGTATACGCTCGGTGGCGGAATCGATCCGGAGCGCGGCTGGGGCCGGTTGGGTGAAACCTGGCACGCGAAGGAGGAGCTTGCGAAATATCATGCGCAGCCCGACTGGTTCGGACTGGGGGACCGGGATATCGCGACCCACCTGGTTCGTACCGAAATGTTGCGCGCCGGGTATCCCCTCTCGGCGGTTACCGAGGCTCTCTGCAATCGGTGGCAACCGGGTGTGAAACTGCTCCCGGCAACCGACGATCGCTGTGAAACGCATGTTGTTATCAGCGACCCGGAGAGTCCTGGCGAACGTCGCGCGATCCATTTCCAGGAGTGGTGGGTTCGCTACCGCGCCGACGTCGAAACCCACGGATTCGCCACAATCGGGGCGGATGACGCCAAACCGGCCCCTAATGTGACTGAACTCATAGCCGATGCGGATGTTGTATTACTCGCTCCCTCGAACCCGGTTGTGAGCGTCGGATCGATCCTCGCGGTGCCCGGAATACGGGGCGCCTTGCGCACCACCACGGCCCCGGTGATCGGAGTATCGCCGGTGATCGACGGGAAGCCGCTGCGCGGGATGGCCGACGAGTGCCTATCGGTGATCGGCGTGGAGACTTCGGCCGAGGCGGTCGGCCGACACTACGGAGCACGTTCGGCCACAGGGATTCTCGACGGATGGCTGATCCACACCACCGATACCGCGGAGGTGCCGGGTGTGCAGGTGCGCAGTGTCCCCCTTTTGATGACCGATCCGCCCACCACCGCCGAGATGGTGCGTGAGGCCCTCGATTTGGCAGGAGTGAAACCGTGAGCAGCGCAGACCCGGTGGTAGAGAACAAGTTCGCGGATCACGGCGCGGCGCGATTGCAGATCCTGCCCATCACCGGATTACCGGAATTCCGGCCGGGTGACGATCTGGCCGAACATATCGCCGCCCGGGCACCCTGGCTGGCCGACGGCGATATTCTGGTGGTCACCAGCAAGATCGTCGCCAAGGCCGAGGGCCGGATCGTCGCGGCCCCCACCGATCCGGAGGAACGCGATACCGCGCGGCGCCGCTTGGTCGAGCAGGAGGCGGTGCGTGTGGTGGCCCGCCGCGGTCGCACCCTGATCACCGAGAACCGGCTCGGCATAGTGCAGGCCGCGTCCGGGGTGGACGGGTCCAATGTCGAACACGACGAGCTGGTATTGCTGCCGGCCGATCCCGACGGGAGTGCCAAGGGATTGCGGTCGGCGCTGGGCGGCCGGCTCGGTGTGGAGATCGCGGTGGTGGTCACCGACACCATGGGCCGGGCCTGGCGCAACGGCCAGACGGATGTGGCGATCGGTTCGGCGGGATTGCCGGTGCTGCACGATTACGCGGGAGCCCTCGACGGGCAGGGCAACGAACTCCAGGTCACCCAGGTGGCGATCGCGGACGAACTGGCCGCGGCCGCCGATCTGGTCAAGGGGAAGCTGGGCGGGGTGCCGATCGCGGTCGTGCGAGGGCTGGCCCCGGCCGACAACGGTTCCACGGCGGCCGATCTGGTGCGCGCCGGTACCGATGATCTGTTCTGGCTCGGTACCGCCGAGGCGATCGCGCTGGGTCGGAGTGAAGCGGTTCTGATGCGCCGGTCGGTCCGGGCCTTCACGCCGGATCCGGTGGATCCCGGACAGGTACGCAAAGCGGTCTCGGTCGCTCTCACCGCGCCGGCTCCGCACCACACCCGGCCGGTGCGGTTCGTCTGGTTACGTGACCGTGACCGGCGGCAACGGCTGCTCGACGCGATGGCCGCGAAATGGCGGGCCGATCTGGCGGCGGACGGCCTGGAGCCCGACCGGATCGAGCGGCGGGTGCAACGCGGCCGCCTCCTCTTCGACGCCCCGGAGGTGATCATCCCCTTCTGCGTCCCCGACGGGGCCCACGACTATCCCGATGAACGGCGCCGGGACGCCGAACGCACCATGTTCACCGTCGCGGTGGGCGCCGCGGTACAGGGCCTGCTGGTCGCGCTCGCGACCGAGGGACTGGGCAGCTGCTGGATCGGGTCGACGATCTTCGCCCCGGAGGTGACCCGGGAGGTTCTCGGCCTGGACGGCGAATGGATTCCGCTGGGGGCCGTCGCGATCGGGCATCCGGCCGAGGAACTCGCGCCGCGGGCGCCGCGCGACCACGAGACCGGCCTGGTCGAGCTGTGACCGCGGAATCGCTGCACGCGTCGGCCACCGAACTGCTGACGGTATGGAAACCGGATACCGGCCCCGAGGCCTCGCTGCGGGAGGCGATGCTCGCCTTTCTGGGTTCGGCTCCCCGCGGTTGTCTGCGTGAGCACGTACCCGGCCATATCACCGCCTCCGCGGTGGTTTTCTCGCACGACGGCCGGGAGGTACTGCTGACCCTGCATCCACGGGTCGGCCGCTGGATCCAGTTGGGTGGGCACTGTGAACCCGGTGACGAGACCGTGGCCGATGCCGCGCTGCGCGAGGCGAACGAGGAATCCGGTATCCCGGGACTGCGGCTGGAACCGGAACTCTACGGTGCCCAGGCCCATCCGATCACGTGTTCGCTGGGTACGCCGACCCGGCACCTGGATCTGCTGTTCCGTATCACCGCGCCGCCGGACGCGGTCCCGGTGCGCAGTGCGGAATCCGCCGACCTGCGTTGGTGGGCGGTCGACGCGTTGCCGCCGGACGCCGATGTACTGATCCGCTGAGTTCGCCGCTGCTCGGCCGCTCACGGCCGGGCAGCGGATCCGGTGACCCGGGCGGATCGTGGGCCGACGCTTACATAACGTATGCGTGAACCCGAATCCGTTCGCTACCGAATTTATAAACGTCTCTGCTTCAGAGCCTCCCCGCGCTTACCGTCGGAAGTGAGGGAGTCGCGCACGTACACGGTGCGCCGGCGTGAGGAATTGAGACCAGCAGCGCAGTCTGCCTACCAGAAGCGAGACAGCAATGTCTGCCGAGCCCGACGAATCCACTCCGCCCGAAGCGTGGCGTGATCCCAAACGGTACCTCTGGCTGTGGGGCCTGCTGGCGCCCACCGGCCTGTTCACCATCGGGCTGCCGCTGGTCTGGGCGTTCGACGCCGTCGGCCGGCCCGGTCTCGTCCACATCGTTTTCTGGCTCGGCCCGATAGTCCTGTATCTCGTCGTCCCGATCGCCGACCGGCTCGTCGGATCGGACGGGACCAACCCGCCCGACGAGGTTCTGGCGGCTCTGGAGAACGACAGGTACTACCGCTACCTCACCTACCTCTACCTGCCGTGTCAGTACGCGACCCTGGTCACGGCCTCCTACCTGATCACCGCGGACCACCCCCCGGTGCCGACGGCCGACGCGGGGCTGAACCCGGCCGACAAGATCGGGCTGGCGGTCACCCTGGGGGTTATCGGCGGGATCGGGATCAACACCGCCCACGAACTCGGCCACAAGAAAGTGGGGCTGGAACGCCGGTTGTCCAGGATCGCGCTCGCGCAGACCGCGTACGGCCATTTCTATATCGAGCACAACCGTGGTCACCATGTGCGGGTCGCGACGCCGGAGGATCCGGCCAGCGCCCGGTTCGGGGAGAGTTTCTGGGCGTTCTTCCCACGATCGGTCTGGGGTGGTCTGCGTTCGGCCTGGGCGCTGGAGCGCACTCGGTTGGAGCGGCTGGGATGCCGGCCGTGGAACCGGCGCAACGACGTCCTGACCGCGTGGCTGCTGACCGTGGTGCTGTTCGGCGCGCTCGTCCTGGCGTTCGGGCCGGCACTGCTGCCCTATCTGCTGTTGCAGGCGGTGGTCGGTTTCGGCTTCCTCGAGGCGGTCAACTATATGGAGCACTACGGTCTGGCGCGGCAGCGTACGGCCGGCGGGCGCTATGAACGCCCCACCCCGGAGCACAGCTGGAACAGTGATCATCTGGTCACCAATATCTTCATGTACCACCTGCAGCGGCACAGCGACCATCACGCGTTTCCGACCCGCCGGTATCAGTCGCTGCGCACCTGGGAGCAGGCGCCGGCGCTTCCCGCGGGATACGCGGGCATGATCGTGCTCGCCTATATCCCACCGCTGTGGCGGCGCGTGATGGACAAACGGGTTCTCGCGCACTACAGCGGCGATATCGCCCGCGTCAATATCCATCCTCCGGTGCGCGGCCGGGTACTCGCGCGATACGGCGCCGGGGCGGCGGAGGTGGCCGAATGAGCGAGTACCGCTGTCCGGTGTGCGACTACGTCTACGACGAGGCCGCCGGTGCCCCACGTGAGGGTTTCCCGCCGGGTACGCCCTGGTCGGCGGTACCCGACGACTGGTGCTGCCCGGACTGCGCGGTCCGGGAGAAGATCGATTTCGAGCCGTCGTCCGCCCCGCCGTGAGCCGGGGAGTCCGATCGACCGGAAGGCCGGTACGCCCATGACCGAATACAAGCTGTACCAATGCGCCCAGTGTGGATTCGAATACGACGAGGCCCTGGGGTGGCCCGACGACGGGATCGTGGCCGGGACACGCTGGGACGATATCCCCGACGATTGGACATGTCCGGATTGCGGCGCGGCCAAGTCGGATTTCGCCATGATCGAAATCGAGCGAACTTGAAACTTTGACTCACGTGGTGCGTTCGTGCAAGTGTCGCTGATATGCCGAGCACCGGATCCCGGAATGCGAACCAGGGGTCTGCGCGTGAGTTGCTGCGCACAGCCATCCTCGACGCGATGCGAGACCTTCTGCTGCAGCGTGACTGGTCGAAGATCACGCTCACCGATGTGGCGGCCGGGGCCGGGGTGAGCCGGCAGACCCTGTACAACGAATTCGGCTCCCGCGGTGGCCTCGCCGAGGCGTACGCCATCCGGCTCGCCGATGACCTGGTGGACCATGTGGAAACTGCGCTGGCCGCCAATATCGGCGATGCGCAGGCATCCATCCGCGACGGCCTCGCGAGCTACTTCCACGATGCGGCGCAGGATCCGCTCGTACAGTCACTACTGCTCGGCGAGGTGAAACTCGACCTGCTCCGGCTCATCACACTCGACGCCGGTACGTTGATCGCCCACGCCACCGAGCGGTTGTCGGCGGTGGTGCAGCGCAGCTGGATCGCCCTGACCCCGGCTCAGGCCCTCACCTTCGCGCATGCGCTGGTGCGGCTGGCGATCAGCTATATCCCCACCCCGCCGCCGGCCGGTCATGATGCCCCGGCCGAACTCGGGCGGGTCTTCAGCCCCTATGTCGCCGCCGTGCTCGCCGAGCGTGAGTTGCGATGAATTCGCGGGGCTGCCGGGTATCGGCCGTTCCGGGCGACTTCGAGCAGCTGATCGGGTAGCTGACGGCGTGCTCGATGGGTGGGATGCCATCGCGGCGCACCGCCGGTACGGTACTTCCGTGTAACGGTGCCCACGTTCGGGGCGAACAAGGACGCATCAGTAACGCCGGTTCTGCAACGATGTAGGCCGCTGTCGGTTCGGTTTTCAATAGCGGGGCAAAAGTGCAATTGGTCGGTAAGTCGGGCGGCTCGGCCGATCCCAAACGCCATCTCTGGATTCTCGGATTGATCGCCCCGGCCTGCGCGCTGTTGCCCTCACAGTTGGTGCTGCACACCGGCCTCGAGGTGTTCTGGTGGCTCGGGCCGATGGTTGTGCTGGTGATCATTCCGCTGCTGGACGTGCTGGTCGGCGACGACGGCACCAATCCGCGCGACGAGGATTACGAAACTCTCTCCGGTGACCGCTTCTACCGCTGGTGCACTTATCTGTTCCTGCCCTTTCAGCTGATCGGGCTCACCCTCGCCGGTTACCTGTGGGCCGGTACGGAGCTGAGCATCGTCGACAAGATCGGGCTCGCCACCACTCTGGGCCTGGTCTCCGGAATCGGTATCAATGCCGCGCACGAACTCGGTCACCGGGTGGAACACCTGGAACGCTGGCTGGCGAAGGTAGCCCTTGCGCAGTCGGGATACGGCCATTTCTTCGTCGAGCACAACCGCGGCCACCACGTCCGGGTCGCGACCCCCGAGGACCCCGCCAGCGCCCGGCTCGGCGAGAGCCTGTGGACATTCCTGCCGCGTAGCGTGGCCGGTGGATTCCGCTCCGCGATAACCCTCGAACGGGACCGGCTGCGGCGCTCCGGCAGCGGCTGGTGGAGCGTGCGCAACCACATCCTGCAGGCGTGGTCCATGACCGCCGTGCTCTTCGGTGCGCTGATGCTCGTCTTCGGCTGGCAGATCCTGCCGTATCTCCTGGTGCAGGCCGTGCTCGGCGCGGGTCTGCTGGAAACGGTGAACTACATCGAGCACTACGGGCTGCTGCGGGAACGCCGTCCCAACGGCCGGTACCGCCGCTGCACCCCGCGTGACAGCTGGAACAGCGACCGTCTGGTGACCAATATCTTCCTGTTCCATCTACAGCGGCACAGCGATCACCACGCCAACCCGGGGCGGCGCTATCAGACACTGCGCAGTTCGGACGAGGCGCCGCAACTGCCCGCCGGATACGCGGCGATGGTGGTGCTCGCGGTGATTCCACCGCTGTGGCGGCGGATCATGGACAAGCGGGTACTCGCGCACTACGACGGTGATATCTCCCGGGCCAACCTCGCGCCCCGGAAGCGGGAGCGGGTGCTCGCGGCCACACAGGGGCCGGTCGCGGCCTGATCACCGGGCCTGCCGCGGCGTTATCGACCGGCTATCGTGCCGACCGGCACGCCCGCACCACGGTGCCGGGTAACCGACTAGCCTTGCCGTCGAGACCGATACCGAGAGAAGGCTGATCCACGCTGATGACGACCTCCGAACTGCCTCGAACCTCGCTGAGCGCCGATACCCGCAACGGCGTCGAATACAAGGTCGCGGATCTGGCGCTGGCCGATTTCGGCCGCAAGGAGATCCGGCTGGCCGAGCACGAGATGCCGGGGCTGATGGCCCTGCGCCGCGAGTACGCCGATGTCGCCCCGCTGAAGGGCGCGCGTATCTCCGGTTCGCTGCACATGACGGTGCAGACGGCTGTGCTGATCGAAACCCTCACCGCGCTGGGCGCGCAGGTGCGGTGGGCCTCCTGCAATATCTTCTCCACCCAGGATCACGCGGCCGCGGCCGTGGTGGTGGGCCCGCACGGCACGGTCGACGAGCCGCAGGGCACCCCGGTCTTCGCCTGGAAGGGCGAAACGCTGGAGGAGTACTGGTGGGCCGCCGAACAGATGCTCACCTGGCCGGACGAACCGGCCAATATGATCCTCGACGACGGCGGTGACGCCACCATGCTGGTCCTGCGCGGCGCCCAGTTCGAGAAGGCGGGTGTCATTCCGCCCGCCGACGAGGCGCACTCCGCCGAGTACACCGTTTTCCTGAACCTGCTGCGGGAGCGGTTCGAAACGGATAAGGGCAAGTGGAGCGCGATCGCCGAGAGCGTCAAGGGCGTGACCGAGGAGACCACCACCGGCGTCCTGCGGCTCTACCAGTTCGCCGCGGCGGGCGAACTGACCTTCCCGGCGATCAATGTCAACGATTCGGTCACCAAGTCGAAGTTCGACAACAAGTACGGCACCCGGCATTCGCTGATCGACGGCATCAACCGCGGCACCGATGTCCTCATCGGCGGTAAGAAGGTGCTGATCTGCGGGTACGGCGATGTCGGCAAGGGTTGCGCGGAATCGCTGGCCGGTCAGGGCGCCCGTGTCCAGGTCACCGAGATCGACCCGATCAACGCCCTGCAGGGGTTGATGGACGGTTTCGACGTGGTCACCGTGGAGCAGGCCATCGCCGACGCCGATATCGTCATCACCTCCACCGGCAACAAGGACATCATCACCCTCGAACATATGAAGGCGATGAAGGACCAGGCCATTCTGGGCAATATCGGCCATTTCGACAACGAAATCGATATGGCGGGCCTGGAACGCTCCGGCGCGACGAGGTTGAATATCAAACCCCAGGTCGATCTGTGGACCTTCGGTGAATCCGGTAAGTCCATCATCGTGCTGTCGGAGGGGCGCCTGCTCAATCTCGGCAATGCCACCGGCCACCCCTCGTTCGTGATGAGCAACAGCTTCTCCAACCAGGTGATCGCCCAGATCGAACTCTGGACCAAGCCGGAGGAATACGACAACGAGGTCTACCGCCTGCCCAAGGTGCTCGACGAGAAGGTCGCCCGGATCCATGTGGAGGCGCTGGGCGGCACGCTGACCAAGCTCACCAAGGATCAGGCCGAGTACATCAACGTCGATGTGGAGGGTCCGTTCAAGCCGGAGCACTACCGGTACTGATCGAATCTTTCGCGGGAGGCCGCCGACGCCGGGAGGCATCGGCGGCCTCCGCCGTTCCCGCCGGGTTCGGTGTCCGCAGTCGAGCCGGTCGGACCCTCGCCCGTGCTAGGATTGCGTTGAGTCCGTTCATAATTGGGCTCGAAACAGATATGAGGGGTGGGGTTGTGAAAGCTCTCTTTCGCATGGGTATCGCCGTTGCCGCGGTGGGAATCGGCTGTGCGGTATCGGCCGGGGCGGCGCATGCCGACGAGCCCTATGTCAAGGAAGCGGTGTGCGGCCACGGGTACCAGTACGGCGCGGTCGTGGATCTGAACGGCCAGAAGTGGAAGGTCGTCGGCGTGACCGGCGACGGGGTGGCCTACATGCTGGAGGACGACTACGGCCGGACACGGCAGGTCTCCTGCGCGTAGGTGGCGCTGGCCGTGCCGTCGCGGGTGCGGCGGCACGGTGTCACTCCGGCTGTTCGTGCCGCTCCGGGGGCATATGAGCGGGTGAGTCGCTACCGAGCACCCGATTCCGGTGGATTGCGGTCCGGCACGAACCGGGCGTGAAGTAGTGGTCGGCGTGCGCGTCGAACCTCGTCCCGTCCGGTCGGTGCGACCGGCGCGAAGATCCGCGGAAGACGGGGGTATTCTCCCTGGATATGGGAGTGTTGATAGCCGTCGAAGGTCTCGACGGTGCGGGTAAACAGACGCTGATCGGCCATCTGGCGGCGGCGCTCGAACAGCGTGGACTCCGCGTGGACACCCTGGCATTTCCGCGATACGGCCGGTCCGTGCACGCGGACCTGGCCGCCGAAGCCCTGCGCGGCGAACACGGCGATCTGGCCGAATCGGTGAATGCCATGGCGGTCCTGTTCGCTCTCGACCGGGCGGGGGCGGTCGACGAACTCGAAAAGCTACTCGCCGGTAATGATGTGGTTCTGCTGGACCGCTATGTGGCTTCCAATGCCGCCTACAACGCCGCGCGGCTCGGCCTGTCCGCGGACGCGGAAATAGTGCGCTGGGTCGGTGAATTGGAATTCGGCCGCTTCGAGCTTCCGGTGCCGCGGGTGCAGGTACTCCTCGACGTACCGACGGAGGTGGCCGCGCTACGCGCGCGTCGGCGAGGCGAACTCGACGAGTCCCGTGCGCTCGACGCCTATGAACGCGACGGCGGATTACAGAAACGTACCGCCGAGGTGTACCGTGATCTTGCTCGGCGTGATTGGTATGGAACCTGGTGGGTTTTCCGGTCCACCGAAGAAGAAGGTTCCGGCCGGCTCGCCGAGGAAATGAACTCATTGGCCACGCGGCTCGCCGCATTGGTCGCGAATTAGTGTTGGATATCCGGCGGGAACGCGCCACTGTGTGGCGTGGCGGCCCGTTACGAGCGCGGGAGATGACAACATAGTAACTATGAAGCCGAAGATTCTGGTCGTCGACGACGATATGGCGCTCGCGGAGATGCTCACCATCGTCCTGCGGGGCGAGGGGTTCGATCCGCACGTGGTCGGCGACGGCACCCAGGCCCTGTCGGCAGTTCGTGAGATCCGCCCCGATCTGGTGCTCCTCGATCTCATGCTGCCCGGGATGAACGGTATCGACGTGTGCCGCGTGCTGCGCGCCGACTCCGGTGTGCCGATCGTGATGCTCACCGCCAAGACCGATACCGTCGATGTGGTGCTCGGCCTCGAATCCGGGGCCGACGACTACATCGTCAAGCCGTTCAAGCCGAAGGAACTGGTGGCCCGGGTACGGGCCCGGCTGCGCCGCACCGAGGAAGAACCGGCCGAGCTGCTGAACATCGCCGATATCGTGATCGATGTGCCGGCGCACAAGGTCACCCGCGAAGGCGCGCAGATCTCGCTCACGCCGCTGGAATTCGACCTGCTGGTGGCATTGGCCCGCAAACCCCGCCAGGTGTTCACCCGTGAGGTGTTGCTGGAACAGGTCTGGGGTTACCGGCACGCCGCGGATACCCGCCTGGTGAACGTCCATGTGCAGCGACTTCGAGCGAAGGTCGAGAAGGATCCGGAGAATCCCGAGATCGTTCTGACCGTACGCGGTGTGGGGTACAAGGCCGGTCCGCCGTGATCCGGCTCGAGTTTTCGGGTCCGGAGGCGCTACCTTGCCCGACCAAATAGGGTCGAGCGCCGGTCGGAAAGCCGGACGATCCGGACGTCTCGCCGATGTGCGGCAGGCGTTGGCACCGGTCAACGAATGGTTCCAGCACGTCGGCAAATCACTGGGTCTGCTCTGGCGACGCTCGTTGCAGCTGCGGGTCATCGTCTCGACCCTGACCCTGTCCCTGATCGTCATCACGGTGCTGGGTGTCGTGCTGACCAGCCAGATCACCGACCGGCTGCTGGACGCCAAGATCAGCGCCGGGGTCGAGGAGATGGACCGTGTCCGCAATACGGTCGAAACGCAGTTGACGGGTGTCCACGACATCACCAGCCAGCAGCAGCGGCTCAACGATGCCCGTGATTCGCTGTCCAACCGGCGTGATTCGAACCGGACCGGCGGCGCGGCCGGCAGTTTCGACTCGGCGCTGAGCATGATCGGTGGAACACCGCAGCAGGTGATCGCGGTCGGGCCGATCAAAGAGGTGCCCGACGCGCTACGGCGGTTCGTCCAGCGCAATCAGGTCAGCTACCAGTTCGCCACGGTCGCGGACCCGGACGGCTATCACGGCCGCGCGCTCATCATCGGCAGCCCCAGTTCCGAGGTGCCCACCCTGGAGATCTATCTGATCTTCCCGCTGAGCAACGAGGAGCGCAGCCTGGCGCTGATGCGCGGGACCATGCTGGTCGGTGGTGTGGTGCTGCTGATCCTGTTGGCAGCGATCACCGCCCTGGTGACCCGTCAGGTGGTGCTGCCCATTCGCTCCGCCGCCCGGATCGCCGGTCGCTTCGCCGACGGGCGGCTCAAGGAACGCATGCTGGTGCGCGGCGACGACGATATCGCCCGGCTGGCCAAGGCCTTCAACGAAATGGCCGAGAGTCTGTCCAACCAGATCAACCAGCTGGAGGAATTCGGCAACCTGCAGCGGCGCTTCACCTCCGATGTCAGCCACGAACTACGTACCCCGCTGACCACCGTGCGGATGGCGGCCGATCTCATCCACGGCAGTAGCGACGATCTGGATCCCGCGCTCGCCCGCAGTGCCGAACTGCTGGTCACCGAACTGGACCGGTTCGAAGGACTGCTCAACGATCTGCTGGAGATCTCGCGCCACGATGCCGGTGTCGCCGAACTCCAGGTCGAATCGCTGGATGTACGGATGTGCGTCCGCGCGGCCATCTCCACGGTGCGGCATCTGGCGCGCGATGCCGCGATCGAGGTCGTCATCGATCTGCCCGAGGAACCGGTGGTCGCCGAGGTCGATCCGCGGCGGGTGGAGCGGGTGCTGCGCAATCTGCTCGCCAACGCCATCGACCACAGCGAGGGCAAACCCGTCCTGATCCGGATGCGCGGTGATACCCAGGCCAATGCCCTCGCCGTGGTGGTGCGGGACCAGGGCGTCGGATTGCGGCCGGGGGAGGAGAAACTGGTGTTCAGCAGGTTCTGGCGGTCCGACCCTTCGCGGATGCGCCGCTCCGGCGGTACCGGGCTCGGTCTGTCGATCAGTGTCGAGGACGCCAACCTGCACGACGGCAAACTCGAGGCGTGGGGGCGCCCGGGGGTCGGCGCCAGTTTCCGGTTGACGTTGCCGCTGGTCCGTGGTCAGAAGCTGGGCAAGAGCCCGCTTCCCCTGGAGCCGGGTATGCGCCGTGCACCGCGGCGGCCGCACGGTGACGATCGAGCCGCCGGCGAGCGGGTGGAACTCGGCCCGCCCGTCACCGAGACCGAACCCTGGGCGCCCCGCCCGGTGACCTCCTCCGAGACCGCGGAACCCACCTCGGCAACGGATACGACCACCACGTCCGGGACAGCCTCTCCCACGGAGCCGGGGGCGTCGGCCGGGAGCGCCGGCAACGATTCCGGCACCTCGGAATCGGCTCCGCCGACAGCGAGCGTTCCGGCGGCCGGTGCGGCTCCGGACACCGAAGCGCCGGAGCACGGTGCTACGCCGGGCGATGTGCCGGCGAGCGAATCCGCGGCGGCCGGTGCGGATTCCGATAGGCCCGTGCCGGATTCGGACCCGGATCGCGGCGATTCCGGAGAACCGGAGCCACCGGATCCGGCGGACGGAGGCTCTGTGATCACCGACAGCGGAGACCAGAAATCATGACCGCGCAGCTACGGCGGTCGCGGCTACTCGTCGTGGTGGCCGTGGTACTCGGTCTGGCCGTCACCGCGGGTTGCGCGAATCTGCCCGATTCCTCGCAGCCCCAGGCCCTCGGCACGATCAACCAGGAACCCACTGTCGAGGGGCCCCCGGCTCCGACCAAGGATCGGGACCCCGATCTACTGCTGCGGGATTTCCTGCAGGCGACCGCCGACCCCACCGACGGTCATCTCGCTGCCCGGCAGTACATGACCCCCGCGGCCTCCACTCAGTGGAACGACGGTGAATCCCATGTGATCGTGGAACGGGCGGACACCCTACGCGAATCACGGACCGAGAACGACGCGACCTATGTGCTGCGCGCGCGCAAGGTCGGGGAACTCGCCGGGGACGGGTCGTATCACGCGGTAGACGGGATCATCGAGAACAAGATCGAGATGACCCGGATCGACGGCCAATGGCGGATCGACGAACTGCCCGACGGTGTGATGATGGAGTACAGCGCCTTCACACAGTCCTATCGGCGGCACGCCCTGTACTTCGTCACCACCGACGGCCAGCGCGTGGCCCCGGATCTGCGCTGGGTCGCGGGCCGCCCGGACGAACTGGCTCAGCAGCTGGTGAACAAACTGATCGCGGGCCCGCAACCGTACATCGATCCGGTCGTGCGCAATTACCTGGCTCCGCCGGTGGCGGTGCGCGGTACCGTCACCAAGGCCAACGGCGATCCGGTCGGCGTCGGAGTGGGTCTGGGCGGGGTGCGGATCGATTTCACCGGGATCGGCGAGCTGAGCCCCCGTGACCGCGAATTGTTCGCCGCCCAGGTGGTACTCACTCTCGCACGCGCCGATGTACTGGGTCCCTATATGTTGCTCGACGACGGCCGTCCCCTCGACGAACGGTTCGCGGGCAACGGCTGGTCGGTCGACGATCTGGGCGCCATCGCCGATTCCGTGGAGCCGGACGCGCTGATCGGTCTGCACGCGCTCCGCGACGGCAAGCTGGTCAAGGTCGAGGAAGATCGAGCTCCCGCTCCGGCCCCGGGATATTTCGGCGAGGTGCAGAACCTGCAATCGGTGGGTCTGTCACCGGACGGGAAACTGGTCGCGGCTGTCGCCGACGCGGGCCGCCAGCCGCCGCAACCGCAGCGCACGCTGATGGTGGGCAGCTACGGGGGCAATGCTTTCCCGGTCGCGGAGGGTGGTGCCATCACCCGTCCGTCCTGGACCTCCGACGGTAGTGCGGCCTGGGCCGTCATCGACGGGAACCGGGTGATCCGGGCGGTCACCAACCGCGATACCGGCACGGTCTCGGTCCAGGACGTGGATACCGCCCAGCTGATGGCGCCGGATTCCGGGCCGGCCTTCGAACTACCGATCACCGAATTGCGGATCTCCCGGAACGGGGTGAGCGCGGTGCTGATCGCGGACGGAAAGGTGTACCTCTCCATGGTGCTGCGCCGCCCGGACGGGACCTTCGCGCTGACCGCGCCGCGGCAGATCGCGATGGATCTCAGTACCGCCGCGACCTCGGTCGACTGGTTCAGCGACGATACCGTCATCCTGGCGACCGCCGGTAACGTCGACCCCGTCCGGACGGTGAAGATCGACGGTTCCGGGATGGCCTCGCTCGGTGGCCGCAACCTCACTCCGCCGGTCCGGCAGGTCACCGCCTCCATCGAACGTCAGTATGTCGCCGATTCCCGGGCGGTCCTGGAATTCACCCGCACTCCCGAGGGCGGCGACCCCTACTGGCGAGAGGTTCCCGGACTCGGCGCGGACGCCGTACCGGTGCTGCCCGGCTGATCGCTCCCGTGCCGTGTCGGACCCCACCGGCACACTGCGCAGATGCGGACCCTGCTGGATCTGGTCGTACCGTCCGAATGCGCCGGCTGCCGGATACCGGGAACACCGTGGTGCGCCGGCTGCGCGCGCAGTGTCACGGGCCCACCGATCCGGGTGTATCCGCGGTTCGACCCCGGTGTGCCCTGCTGGGCGCTGAGCCGCTACCGCGGCCCCGCCCGGCAGGCTGTGCTCGCGGCCAAGGAACGGAATCGACGCGATCTCGCCCGGCCGCTCGGTTCTGCCCTCGCGGCGGGACTGGCCGAGTTGCGAGCGCCGGATCGCCCCCTGATACTTGTACCCTCGCCGAGCCGGAGCGCGGCGGCCCGGCGCCGCGGTGGCGACCCGGTCCTGCGATGCGCGCGGATCGCGGCGCGGTCGCTGCGCAGTTGCCAGGTCATGCCCTGTCTGCGAGTCTGGTGGGGAGTTCGCGATTCGGCCGGTCTGACGGCCCGCGAACGTGACCGCAACCTGCGCGGCCGGGTGACTGCCGCGGTGCTGCCTGCCCACACGGCGAACGCGCAGGTGGTCCTGGTCGACGATGTGCTGACGACGGGTGCCACGGTATCGGCCTGCGCTCGGGCGCTCGTTGCCGCGGGAACACGCCCGGATGGCGTATTCGTGACGTGTGCCGGGTGAATCCGGGAAATTTGCGTGAACAGTGGCGAACCTTCGATCCTCGTACTAGCGTCGCGTTCACACACCCGATCCGGGAGTTTGGAGGTGGGCCTCGTACACCATGTGCCGGCCGACTGGATCCGACATGGCCGGCACCGTTTCATCCCGCCGCATGCGACGACAAGTGTGCGGCCAGATCCGGGAGGTACGCGTGACGACTACTTCACGACCTTCAGTACAGGACACAGACCGGACGGAGCCGGAGGACCAGCTCGACCGCCCACGGGATACCCGGGCGGATATCGTGGTCAAGGGACGCAATGTCGAGGTCCCCGACCATTTCCGAATCTATGTGTCGGAGAAGCTGTCCCGTCTGGAGCGCTTCGATCCATCGATCTTTCTCTTCGACGTGGAACTCTTCCACGAACGCAACCGTCGTCAACGCAAAAGCTGCCAGCGGGTGGAGATCACCGCCCGCGGCAAGGGTCCGATCGTCCGTGCCGAGGCCTGCGCGGACAGTTTCTACGCCGCGTTCGAGGCTGTGACCGCCAAATTGGAGAGTCGGCTGCGGCGCACCAAGGACCGGCGTCGCGTCCACTACGGCGAGAAGACCCCGGTCTCCGTGCACGACGCCACCGCCGAACTGGCCGAGGACGCGCTTCTCGCCGATCTCTCCGACCTCCCACACGATCATTCTCCGCACAGCCGCAAGCGTTCCGACTTCGCGGCCGACTACCCCGAGTACGAGGGGCCCGGTCATATCGTGCGGACGAAAGTGCATTCCGCCATCCCGATGACGGTCGATGACGCCCTGTACCAGATGGAGTTGGTGGGCCACGACTTCTTCTTGTTCCAGGACAAGGAAACCGATCGGCCGTCGGTGGTCTACCGCCGGCATGCCTTCGACTACGGTCTGATAAGGCTCGCATAGCCGACACTGCAGCCGACCGGTCCGCGAGGGCCGGTCGGCTTTATCGTTTCCCGGTGGGATCGGTGTACCGCTCCCGGTGCACGGCGGCACTCAGCGGACGCCGATCACGCCAGCCGAAACGTTCCAGATCGGGCACCTGCTGGAATTCGGTGACCGGGCCGATACAGAGCCAGGCGACCGGCCGGATACCCGCGGGCAGATCGATCAGGCCGGCGAGGAAACTTTCGTCGTAGAACGACACCCAGCCCACTCCGATCCGCTCGGCGGTGGCGGCCAGCCAGAGGTTCTGGATCGCGAGAATTGTCGAATACACACCGGTTTCGGGGACGGTCGCCCGGCCGAGTACCTGCGGACCGCCCCGCGAATCGTCGTGGACGACCACGATGCCGGTACCGCTCTCCTCGATACCCTCGATCTTGATGGGCGCGAAGGTGCGCGCCCGCTCGGCGGGCAGCGAACGCGCGAAATCGAGCCGCCGTCCGGCTACATGGGTCGCGAACTCACGCAGTGTCTCCGGTTCGCGCACAATGACGAAATCCCACGGTTGTGAATTACCGACACTCGGCGCGCAGTGCGCCGCCTCCAGAATCCGCCACAGTGTGGGCTCGTCGATCGGCTCCCCGGTGAACTCGGCCCGCACGTCGCGCCGGGTCCGAATAGCCTCGTAAACGCTCATCACAGCGCCATTGTGAATGCCCGGTCCGGGGCCGGCGGCGACCGGGGCCCGGTACCCGTGGTCGGTCGCCGCACTGCATGGCTTCGGCAAGCTCGGTCCGCCTTCGGCCACCGAGCAGATCGGATGGTCTGCCGCCCCGCGAACGGCCGCACTCCGTCGATCCCGGGACCAGCGGGCCGAGCGGTTCGGTACAGCGGTGATCCGCCCGCCCCGGCCGGTGGTTTCCGGCGCGGAGCGGGCGGCTGCTCAGCTTGTCAGCCGGCGAGGGCGACGGCGCGTCGGCGCAGCCGGCGCCGGCCTTCGGCGATCGCGGTGCGCAGGCCGCGCCGCTGCCCGGTGACCGGATCGAACGTCGATACGGCCCGGCCGTTGAACTTCCGTTCCGAGGCGGTCTCGGGGGCATCGTCGGCAGTGTGCCGCAGGTACTTGTTGGGCAGCGACAGTTTCGCGATGGTGCGCCAGGCCTTGAAGTACTGGACCGGCAGCGAACCCGTCGTGTAGGGCAGGTCGTACTTATCGCACAGTTCGCGCACCCGGACCGCGACCTCGGCGTACCGGTTGCTGGGCAGATCGGGGAAGAGATGGTGTTCGATCTGATGGCTGAGGTTTCCGGTCATGAAGTGCATGACCTTGCCACCGGAGATATTGGCACTGCCCAGCATCTGCCGCAGGTACCACTGGGCCCGGCTCTCGTTGTCGATATCGGCTTTGGTGAACTTCTCCGCGCCGTCGGGGAAATGGCCGCAGAAGATCACCGCGTTGGTCCAGACATTGCGGACCACGTTCGCGGTGAGGTTGGCGGTGAGGGTGTGGAAGAACGAGGGGCCGGTCAGCAGCGGGAAGACGACATAATCCTTCAGCACCTGCTTTTTGATCTTGGCCTTCACCTCGCCGGCCTTACGATCGAATTCCGCGCGCTCCGGAGTCCCCGCCGGGAACTTTCCGGCCGCGAGTTTGCCGAGTTCGAGGTGCTGGATCGCGACGCCGTATTCGAACAGTGATTGCAGCACCAGGTTGTAGACCGGGTTACCGATGTAGAACGGCTTCCACCGCTGGTCGCGGGTGACGCGCAGCAGGCCGTAGCCGATATCGTCGTCCATGCCCAGTACATTGGTGTACTTGTGGTGCAGGTAGTTGTGGGTGTGCTTCCAGTGCTTGGAGGGGCCCGCGTTATCCCATTCCCAATGCGAGGAGTGGATCTCCGGGTCGTTCATCCAATCCCACTGACCGTGCATCACGTTATGCCCGATCTCCATGTTCTCGATGATCTTGGCGGTGCCCAGCAGCGCCACGCCGGCCAGCCAGGCCGGGGGTAGAAAACTGGCGAACAATACGGTGCGGCCGCTGATTTCGAGGGCGCGCTGTAGTCTGATGACATTGCGAATGTATCGGGCATCCCGCTCGCCCCGGGTCGATTCGATGTCCCGGCGAATCGCGTCGAACTCTGCTCCGAGAGCCTCCACGTCCGCTTCGGTGAGATGCGCGTATTCCTTGACATCCGAGATAGCCATGGCGGCTACCCTACCGTAAGTTACGGCACCGTAGGTTTGGAGATTTACGCAGAAAATGTGGTGTGCGCCCTATTGCGCGTCCCAAATTCGGATGATAAGTCGAGCGCAAACGCCGTGGCCGTGCGTCACACTCGGGCCTCGAAGTGGATGATCGCCCGCCGCGGCGGACGCGTTACACCCGCAGTGGGATTTTCTCCCGATCCGTACCCGGGTCAGGTGGAGTAGGAGGATTGCGATTTGCGCAGTGCGTGCCGGGCCCGCCGGAGCAGATCCCGTTCCTGCCGGGCTTTGGCCCGCAAAGTGCGCTCGGCGCCGCGCAGCACTTCTTTTTCGTGCTCGGCCTTGGCGCGCAGCGCGACTTTCGCCTCGTGCATCGCCCAGCGGAGGCCGCGGCGTTTTCCGGTCGCCGGATCGATACTCCACGGCAGGTTCTCCGAGCCCGCGTGCAACGTGACCCCGGCGAATTTGCGTTCTGACGAGGTTTCCGGCGCATCGTCGGCCGTGCGCCGCAGGAACCGGTCCGGCAGGGCCAGTTTGTGGATGGTACGGAAAGCCAGCAGGTACTGCTTACCCAGTGATCCGGTGGTGTAGGGCAGATCGTATTTCTCGCAGAGTTCGCGTACGCCGACAGCGACCTCCGGGTACCGATTGCTGGGCAGGTCCGGGAACAGGTGGTGTTCGATCTGATAGCTGAGATTGCCGCTCATGAAACCCATGACGGGACCGGCGGAGAAGTTCGCGCTGCCCAGCATCTGCCGCAGATACCATTCACCGGGCGTCTCGCCCTCGAGTTGTTCCTCGGTGAACTTTTCCGCGCCGTCGGGGAAATGACCGCAGAAGATCACGGCATAGGCCCACAGGTTGCGGACCAGGTTCGCGGTGGCGTTCGCTTTCAGGGTCGAGAAGAAAGCGGGCCCGGTGACCGCCGGGTACAGCAGAAAATCCTTGGCCACCTGGCGGGCGATCTTGCGGGCGAACAGTTTGTTGGGCTCGGAGAGGACCTGGTATCGCGGTGTACCGGAGAGTTCTTTGTCGATCGTCCAGTCGTGCAGGGCGATGCCCCATTCGAAGGCCGCGGCCAGGACGATATTGGCGAACGGCTGCACCAGATGTAGCGGTCGCCACGGTTCGTCCCGCGTCATTCGCAGGATGCCGAAGCCGAGGTCCTCGTCCTTGCCCAGCACATTGGTATAGGTGTGATGGGAGTAGTTGTGAGCCCGCCGCCATTGCGCCGACGGGCCGGTCATATCCCATTCCCAGTTGGTCGAGTGGATCTCCGGATCGTTCATCCAGTCCCACTGGCCGTGACTGATGTTGTGGCCGAGCTCCATGTTCTCGATGATCTTGGCGACCGACAGCATGGCGGTGCCGGCCAGCCAGGCCCAGCGGTTACGGCTGCCGAACAGTACGGCCCGGGCGGCGAGTTCCAGGCCACGCTGGGCGGCGATACTGCGCCGGATGTACCGTGCGTCCCGCTCACCCAGGGATTGTTCGACCGACCGGCGGATCGTGTCGAGCTCCTGCCCCAACGTCTCGACATCCCCGGCCGTCAGGTGGGCAAAGGCTCTGATGTCGGTGATGGCCACCGGCGTCCCTTCTGTAGGCGCTGTATGCGAAGACGAGATCGGGAAGGCCTACCTCTGCCTTGGCTCCGGCCGTGCGCGTTCGTATGCCGACACTCCGTCCGCACTGCTGGCCCGTGCTGGGCCCGGGGCGGACACCGGAAGAGGCGTTCGGGAATCTTCCCGGAATGGGAAGCAGCCTACGTTCACCTCGAGGGTACCGCTATGCGCTGGTCTCGGGGCGAACGTGTCCGGTCACACCTCCAGCGTGCAGTCACCCGCCGCGGCCGAAATGCATGTCTGCACCTTCTCTCCTTCGAACCGTTCGGTCCCGTTGCGAAGATCGCGGGCATGTCCCGAGCTCAAGGTGACCACACAGGTCTGGCAGATACCCATCCGGCAGCCGAACGGCAACTGAACACCGGCCGATTCACCGGCTTCCAGCAGTGTGGTGGCGCCGTCGACGGTGACCGTGCGGCCGCTCTTACCGAAGGTCACGGTGCCCCCCTCGGTGGTCGCCGATCGCTCGACCTCGAAACGTTCCACATGCAGTGCCGATTCGAGACCGGCCGCATGCCAGTGCTTCTCGATCTCGTCGAGCATGCCCAGGGGGCCGCATGCCCAGGTCTGGCGTTCCCGCCAGTCCGGATAGAGCTCGTCCAGCGCCTCGGAAGCGAACTTGCCCTTCTCGCCGGTGAGGTGCACATGGGAAACGAATCCGGGATGCCGGGTGTGCAGCTCGTCCAGTTCGGCGGCGAACATCACGTCCTCGGCGGTCCGTGCCGAGTGGATGTGCACCACATCGGTCACCGCGTCACGCCGGTCCATGGCACGCAGCATCGACATGACGGGCGTGATCCCGGAGCCGGCGGTGAGGAAGAGCACCTTGGGCGGCGGCGGAGACGGTAGTACGAACGCCCCCTGTGGTGCGGCCAGCCGGACCACGGTCCCGGGCGATACTCCGTTGACCAGGTGACTCGACAGGAAACCCTCGGGCATCGCCTTCACCGCGATGGCGATGACCTTCTTGCCGTAGCGGGGATCGTTCCAATCGGGTGGGCTGGTCAGCGAATACGAACGCCAGTGCCAGCGGCCTTCCACGAGGATCCCGATCCCGATGTACTGCCCGGGTTCGTACCGGAAGTCGAAACCCCACCCGGGTTTGATCACCAGCGTCGCCGAATCGGCGGTCTCCTTGCGCACGTCGACGACGCGACCGCGCAACTCCCGGGCCGACCACAGCGGGTTGGCCAGGTGTAGATAGTCGTCGGGCAGCAGCGGTGTGGTGACCCGGGCCACCGCCCCTCGCACAAGATTCAGTTTGCCGCCGCGTTCGGCGATGCCGGCCGCCGGTGCCTCCAGCCAGTTCTTGACTCCGCGCACCGTCATCGCGTTCGGTTTCCTGCCCATTTGTGCTGTTCTTCTCCTGTGTTCTCCGCGCCCGGGGCGCGCCGTAGCACCAGGTTACGGCATCGTAGGTTGCCCTGGGGGCGCAGCCGAGCGGCATCCGGGGACCCGGTTGCGGCTCACAGCGGTTGTGGGCGGTGGACGTCCTCGGTCACAAGCGCCGAGCTCACAACAGTTCGATCAGGAACGGCAGCTCCTGGGTGGCGTACCAGGCCAGCTGATGGTCCTCGGCGTCGCCGAGGACGAACTCGGCGTCCTCGTCGCCCAGATCGGCGGCATCGATGATGTCGACCGCTTTGGCCACCGCGGGTTCGGCCTCGGCCAGGTCCATATGGACCGAGGCGATCCGCTTGTACTGGATCGGCCCGTCCAGTTTCACCACCGCGTCGTCCAGGTCCGGCCGCAGGGTCGCACCCGTGACGTCCACCGCGATCACCGCGCGGCGATACATCGGGGGAGTGGCGCCGTGCACTTCCTCGGCCAGCAGCCGCAGTGCCGCCCGCGCGGCCTCGGCCATGGCGACCTCGGCCAGCTCCTCGTCGTCTCCCGACGCGTAGGCCTCACGTAGTGCCGGGGTCAACGCGAAGGCCGTCCCGCCGACGGCGTGCAATTCGCGGGTGTCCACGAGCTCGCGCAGCATCGGCACCGTGGCCGGTACGTACACCCGCATGGTCTTGCGGTCAGAGGCAGGCACCGAGTATCTCCTCCATCGATTCGGGTACCGACGCGGCCAGAACCCCGATATCGGCCATTGCCTCGCGGTCGGCGTTGAGTCCGAAGCAGACCCGCCCGTCGTAGGACGTGATCCCGATACTCGTCGCCTGATTGCGCAGCAGTGGCGAAACCGGGTACATCTCCAGCATCCGGGCCCCGCCGACGAACATCGGCGTCTGTGGGCCCGGCGCGTTGGTGATCACCAGATTGAACGTATGGTCTGCGAACGTACTCGCCGCCCGGACACTCATCGCGTGCAGGCTGGCCGGAGCGAAACCGGCGAGATGCACCAGGGTCGAGGCCCGGACGCCGTGCCGGCCGCGGGGATCCTCCGCGGTGGCGTGCGCGATATGGGAAAGCCGCATCACCGGGCTGGGTTCACCCACCGGAAGGTCGATCAGGAACGGGGTGATCCCGCTGGGCAGCGTACGTCCGGTGCCGGGATCGCCGCCGTAGCCCGACATCGGGACCACCGCGCGCAGCACGCTCGATTCGGTGAGGCCCTTGTTCCGGGACAGCAGCCAGTTGCGCAGTGCGCCGGTCACCACCGCCAGGACGACATCGTTGATCGTGCACTCGTTGTGCTGATGGACCCGTTTGTAGTCGGCCAGGTCGGTCACCGCGACGGTGAACCGGCGCTGCCGGGAGGTGCGCGTGTTCAGCGGGCTGTCCGGCGTTCCGCTGGCCGCCGAGCGGACCGCCGTCGCCACGCTGTCCAGCGTTCTGCTCGCCGCGCCGACGAGTCCGGCGGTACCGGCGCCGACCTCGCGCAGCACTTCGACCGCCGAACCGGGCTGGGCGATGAGGTGCCCGAGCGCGCTCAGCAGCAGATCGGTATCGCTGGGTTCGCGGCCGGGGATCCACGCGTCGTCGGCGATCTCCCGCGGCGACTCGGCCCCGTCCACGACGACATGGCCGATCTCCAGTGCGGCGTGTCCGTCGATCAGCGCGGCGTGGGATTTGGTGTACAGCGCGCATCGCCCGCCGCGCAGGCCCTCGATCAGGTACATCTCCCACAGCGGCCGGCCGGGGTCCAGCGGCCGCGAACCCAGCCGGGCGACCAGTTCGTGCAGCTGTTCGTCGCTGCCCGGTGACGGCAGCGCGGAACGGCGCAGGTGATAGGTGATATCGAAACGACTGTCCTCGACCCAGACCGGCCGGCCCAGCGATAGCGGGATCTCGCGGATCTTGCGCCGGTAACGGGGTACCAGGGGCAGGCGGGACTCGACCAGATCGACCAGCTCCTGGTAGCCGAGGACGCGACCGCCGTCCTCGGCGGTGTTGTCCAGAACGGCCAGCGACCCGATGTGTACCGGATGCGTGGTCGATTCCAGCCGGAAGAAGTCCGCGTCCTGCGGCGTCAGCTTCGCTATCACCCTGCTCTCTGCCCCTTCGGAGTCCGGAATACGATCTCCATTGTGACCAGGTGACACCTGTTCCCGCACCATTGTGTGTGATATTCCGATATGTAATTCGAGGGCTTGCGCGGGGGACCGCGGTGATATACCCGGGTCGGGCCCCACCGGCCGCAGAATGTGACCGAGGCACACTGGCCGGGTACGCGGCGGCGCCTACCATGGGAGCCGCATTACCATGAAGCAAGCTGCGGCTACGTGGTCCGTGACACCGATCGCGCCGCCGTGAACATCGGAGCCGAAACCGACCGACCCAGAGGACTGACGAGACTCGTGCCTGCGCTGACACTGACGAGGTTGCTACGTTTTGGTGAGGGTCGCATGGTCAAGCGGCTGTCCCATCTCGCCGACGAGGTGATCGGTCTCGAGAGCGACTACGAGGACCTCACCGATACCGAGCTGCGTGCCAAGACCGACGAATTCCGCGAACGCTACGCCGACGGTGAATCGCTCGACGATCTGCTGCTCGAGGCGTTCGCGGTGGCGCGCGAGGCCTCATGGCGCGTGTTGCAGCAGAAACACTACAAAGTGCAGATCATGGGTGGCGCCGCCCTGCACCTGGGCAATATCGCGGAGATGAAGACCGGTGAGGGTAAAACCCTGACCTCGGTCCTGCCCGCCTATCTGAACGCGATCGGCGGCGACGGTGTGCATATCGTCACCACCAACGACTACCTGGCCAAACGTGACTCCGAGTGGATGGGCCGGGTGCACCGCTTCCTCGGTCTCGAGGTCGGCGCGATCCTGTCCGGTATGACGCCGCCGCAGCGGCGCGAGGCCTACGGCGCCGATATCACCTACGGCACCAACAACGAATTCGGCTTCGACTATCTGCGCGACAATATGACCCATTCGCTGGACGATCTGGTTCAGCGCGGCCACAATTTCGCCGTGGTCGACGAGGTCGACTCCATTCTGATCGACGAGGCGCGTACTCCGCTCATCATCTCCGGTCCCGCCGACGCCTCCAGCAAGTGGTATGCGGAATTTGCCCGAATCGCCCCTTTGCTGAAAAAGGATCTCCACTACGAGGTCGATATCAAGAAACGCACCATCGGTGTGCACGAAGCGGGTGTGGAATTCGTCGAGGACCAGCTCGGTATCGACAATCTCTACGAGGCCGCCAACTCGCCGCTGGTGAGCTACCTGAACAACTCGGTCAAGGCCAAGGAGCTCTACACCAAGGACAAGGACTACATCGTCCGTGACGGTGAGGTCATCATCGTCGACGAGTTCACCGGGCGCATCCTGGTCGGCCGCCGCTACAACGAGGGTATGCACCAGGCGATCGAGGCCAAGGAAGAGGTCGAGATCCAGCCGGAGAACCAGACGCTGGCCACGATCACGCTGCAGAACTACTTCCGTCTCTACGACAAGCTCTCCGGTATGACCGGTACGGCCGAGACGGAGGCGGCCGAGCTGCACCAGATCTACAGCCTGGGCGTCATCCCGATCCCGACGAACAAGCCGCCGATCAGGATGGATCAGGCCGACCTCATCTACAAGACCGAAGAGGCCAAGTTCAACGCCGTGGTCGACGATGTGGTCGAGCGGCACGAGGCGGGCCAGCCCGTGCTGATCGGTACCACCAGCGTGGACCGCTCGGAATATCTGTCCAAGCAGCTCACCAAGCGCGGTGTTCCGCACAATGTGCTCAATGCGAAGTTCCACGAGAAGGAAGCGCAGATCATCGCCGAGGCGGGCCGCCCCGGCACGGTGACCGTGGCGACGAATATGGCCGGTCGCGGTACCGATATCGTGCTCGGCGGCAACCCCGACATCATCACCGACACCCTGCTGCGTCAGCAGGGCCTGGACCCGGTGAACACCCCCGAGGAATACCAGGCCAACTGGTTCCACGCGCTGGAGAAGGTCAAGAAACAGGTCGCCGAGGACGCCGAGGCGGTCAAGGATGCCGGCGGGCTCTACGTGCTCGGTACCGAACGTCACGATTCCCGGCGTATCGACAACCAGCTGCGCGGCCGTTCCGGTCGGCAGGGCGATCCCGGTGAGTCCCGTTTCTACCTCTCGCTCGGTGACGAACTCATGCGCCGCTTCAACGGCGCGGCGCTGGAGTCGATCATGACGCGCCTCAATCTGCCCGACGATGTGCCGATCGAGGCGAAGATGGTCTCCAAGGCCATCAAGAGCGCGCAGACCCAGGTCGAGCAGCAGAACTTCGAGATCCGCAAGAACGTGCTCAAGTACGACGAGGTGATGAACCAGCAGCGCACCGTCATCTACGAGGAGCGCAACCAGATCCTGCGCGGCGAGGATATGGAGGGCCAGGTCCAGAGCATGGTCACCGATGTGATCACCGCCTACGTGGACGGCGCCACGGCCGAGGGTTATGTGGAGGACTGGGACCTCGACAAGCTGTGGGGCGCACTGAAAACGCTCTACCCGGTGAGCCTGAAGCATCGTGATGTCACCGGGGAGACGGAGGTGGGTGAAGCCGGTGAGCTCACCCGCGACGATCTGCTCGACACCCTGCTCGACGACGCCCACGCCGCCTACGAGCAGCGTGAGTCCGAGATCGACGGGATGGCGGGCGAGGGCAGTATGCGCACGCTGGAACGGCAGGTGCTGCTGTCGGTGCTGGATCGGAAATGGCGCGAGCATCTCTACGAGATGGACTACCTGAAGGAAGGTATCGGCCTGCGTGCCATGGCCCAGCGCGATCCGCTGGTGGAATACCAGCGCGAGGGTTTCGATATGTTCGCCAATATGCTGGAGGGGTTGAAGGAGGACGCCGTCGGCATCCTGTTCAACGTCCAGGTGGAGGTCCAGCAGCCGCAGCCCGAGGGGGTGGCGGTGGATCCGAATCTGCGTTCCCCGATCGGGTCGCAGCCGGTACCGCCGAGCAGCCAGTACCCCACGGAGAAGCTGCCGATCATCAACGGCGCCCCGCCGGCCTTGCGCGCTCGCGGGATCGACGATTCGGGGCCGCGGGGCCTGAGCTACTCGGGACCGGACGAAGGCGGTCGTACCGCGGTGCACAGCGACGCGGAGGAGTACGGCGCCGACGGCCAAGCACAGGGCACCCGGCGGGAACGCCGTGAGGCGGCGCGGGCGCAGACCAAGCAGGGCCGGGGTCCGAAGACCCGCCGCAAGCACTGACCCGGAACAGACGGTGCCGCTCCCCTGAAGGGGAGCGGCACCGTCTGTTCGTAGGGATTCCGGAATTCCGTGGGGCTCGGGCTCAGCTCAGCACGGTGTGCTGCGGGCAGTAGGACGTGACCGCGGCTTCCAGGAACAGGTAGGGGTACTCCACGAACGGCCGCGCTTCCTCTGCCAGATAGGTGCGGTCGGCCGCGGTGTTACCGGAGGTACCGAGGTATTCGCATTGGGCGTTCGCGAGGGCGATCGCCGCGTCCTGGAGTTGCCGGGGCTCGTCGTCGAACGCGCTGGCCCGGAGGAACTCTCGGTCGGTGAAAGGTCGCTGCGCGACGGAGTCGTCCTTGCCCGCCGGGCGGTGCGCACCCGCCGAACCCGGCTGCGAGGCGCCGAGCGGGTGTGCCGAGGCACTGGAGAAGCTGCCGAACACGAGCGCGGCAGTGGCCGCGCCGATGACCAGAGTTTTGAGCATCGTTCCTTCTGTGTTCGTTGGTGCGGGACGGGATGTGGGGCCGCGCGGCCCGCCACGACGGCTCGGACCCGGACTGTCGCGCCGACGTCTCGGTGCCGTCTCGGCCGAATAACTTCGGTGTGCGCCGCATATTAACGCGGCGCGAAGCCGGCGGTTCGCTGATTCGCCGTGCGTCGCCGAACATCCCATCAATTCGCCCGGGAATATGTGCTGACCAGGCGTGTTCCGGTATCCCGGCGCGACCCGCGGCCGGGCGTGGTGGCGGGCGCACGGTTGGACTCGACTCGAGGCAAAGGGTTCGCAGCCGCGCTCGCGGACCGCACGATATCCGGGCAGCGCCACCACATCACAGGGGATGAACCCATGCCAGTACATCCGGATACGACACGGAGTCACCGACGGCCGAGTGCCGTCGCGCGCGTCGCGGCGGTCACCGCCCTACTGATGCTGCTGTGTGCGTGCGGTGCGGGCGGCGAGGCCGCTCGGACGGCCGACGGGAAGACCGTCCTGCGCTATCAGGGCTGGGCCGGGAAGGTGGGATTCCACGAACTGGCCGCCGATCTCGGCTACTTCGACAAGATCCAGCTGGAGTGGGTCGGCGATACCACCAGCGGTCCGCAGGACATCCAGTCGGCGGCTACCGGGGATATCGAATTCGGGTCGGCATTCAACGGTGCCGTCGTCAAGCTCAACGCGGCCGGCGCGCCCATCACCTCGGTGCTCAGCTCCTACGGTGCCGACGCGCACGAGTACACCGGGTACTACGTACTGGAGAACAGCCCGATCCGGTCGGCCCGCGACCTGATCGGCAAGAAGATCGGGATGAACACTCTCGGTGCGCATCACGAATTCCTCACCCGCGAATGGCTGGCCCAGCAGGGACTCACCCCGGACGAGATCGAGTCGGTACAGCTGGTGGTGGTCCCGCCGGTGAACACCGAGCAGGCGCTGCGCGAGGGACAGATCGATATCGGCACGTTGAATTCGATCCAGCGGGAGAGCGCCCTCGAACGGGGCGGTATCCGGGCCCTGTTCACCGACCGGGATCTGTTCGGCGCGTTCAGTTACGGCACGTACGTGATGCGCGACGATTTCATCGCCGCCAACTCCGAGGCAGTGCGCGATTTCGTCCAGGGCACCGCGCGGGCCGTCCGCTGGACCCAGGTCCATCCGCGGGAAGAGGTGGTGGCCCGCTTCCTGGACATCATCCACAAGCGGGGCCGTACAGAGAGCGCCGAACCCGTGAAGTACTGGCGCAGTCCCGGGATCCCGGTACCGGGCGCGGTGATCGCCGAACGCGAGTTGCAGATCTGGATCGACTGGCTGGTCCGCAACGGCGAACTCGACGAGGGTGAACTCGCGGCCCGCGATCTCTACACCAACGAGTACAACCCGTACGCCAACGGCACCTACCCCGCCGACGGCGGTCCCGACGGACAGGCTCTGGCCGGTGCGAAATGAGTATCGGACCCGACTTCGCCCGGAACGGTTGACCGAGCAGTCCCGGATGCCGTGGCCGGCAGACCGGGGCGGCCCATCCGCCGCGCGCTACCAAAATGTGGGCTAGTGCGCCGTCCTTCAGGGCGGTGGTGAAAGCCCACGCGGGCGGCCGCCAAGGCCCGAGCGTGCCCTAAACCGGACGTTGCTGCTGTTCGATGTACTGCCGCAACACCGAGATCGGAGCGCCACCGACCGAGCCCGCGAAGTAGGAACCCGACCACAAGCGCTTTGCTCGCCAATAGTGTTGGGCCAGTTCGGGGAACTCCTGGCGCATCCTGCGCGAGGACACACCCTTGAGGCTGTTCACCAGTTTCGATATCGCGACCTTGGGTGGGAAGTTCACCAGCAGGTGCACGTGATCGGGTTCGCCGTTGAACTCGACCAGTTCGGTTTCGAAGTCGGTGCACACCGTCCGCATGATCTCTTCCAGCCTGGCCAGGTGACGGTCGGTGAACACCCTGTGCCTGTATTTGGTGACAAAAACCAAGTGAGCATGAAGCACGAAAACGCAGTATCTGCCAGTACGTATGTCTTGAAATTCGGCCATAAACCAATATGTCACACTTGGTCTTGTGCAGCTTCGGTACAACTTCCGCGTCTATCCGACGCCTGGCCAGCAAATCAAGCTGGCTCAGGCGTTCGGTTGCGCGCGGGTGGTGTACAACGACGCACTCGCCGCACGAGAAGCAGCGCGGCGCAACGGTTTGCCCTACATCAAGAACGCCGAACTGTCGAAGACGTTGACCGAGGTCAAGAAAGATCCCGGCCGGTCATGGTTGGGCGATGTGTCGTCGGTGGTGTTGCAACAAGCGCTCGCCGACTTGAACACCGCCTATCGGAACTTTTTCCAGTCGATGTCCGGGAAACGCGGGGGCGCACGAGTCGGGCCGCCGCGTTTCCGGTCGCGCAGGGACAGTCGGCAGGCGATCCGGTTCACGAAGAATGCGCGGTTCACGGTCACTACAGGCGGGAAGCTGCGGCTTCCGAAGATCGGGGATGTGAAAGTTTCCTGGTCTCGGGATCTGCCATCCGAGCCGTCATCGGTGACGATCATCAAGGACGCTTCGGGCAGGTATTTCGCATCGTTCGTGGTCCAGGTCGACCAGGAACCGTTGCCCGAGGTGGATTCCGAGGTCGGTATCGACCTCGGGCTTACGACGTTCGCGGTTCTGTCGGACGGCAAGACAATTGCGTCACCGCGGTTCCTGCGGCAGGCCGAACGACGGTTGAAGAAAGCTCAACAGGCCCTTTCCCGCAAAGAGAAAGGGTCGAAGAACCGGGCGAAAGCCCGGATCCGGGTCGCTCGTGCACACGCGCGGGTGGCCGATGCATGTCCGAACCTGGACCTGCACATGCGGTGTCACTCACGACCGCGATTTGAATGCGGCCAAGAATATTCTCGCGGCGGGACGCGCCGAGAGTTCAAACGCCTGCGGAGGGGCTGTAAGACCGGCCGCGTAAGCGGAAGGCACGCCCCTGTGAAACAGGAACCCACCGAGAGCGCCCGTCAGGGCGCTGGTAGGAATCCTCGCCCTTCAGGGCGGGGGGAGGACGTCAATCCTCGTGTTCGAGATTCCGGTCCAACCGCAGCAGCACCTCGGCGACCTGTTCCTGGGCCCATTCGATCATTCGTTTGGTGCCCATCCCGGTCGCCACCTCGACGTCCTGGTGCATCGGAATCACATAGCGTCCGTCATCGGGCAGATCCCGCCAGCGCATCCCCATATCGACCCGGCCGCGCGGCCCGAACATGGAGCGGCCCTGGAAGACCTGGACTGTCCCGGCCGCGGTCGCGGGTGCCGCGAGGAAGGCCGCGCTACGGTATGCCTCGTCGTCCTCGGCTTCGTCGTCGTCGGAGATCAGCGGGATGTACGGCCGGGTATCCGGTGCGGTCTCCGGATCGACGAGCGTGATCTGCGGCATCCGGCCGGCCGTCGCCTCCGGCAGCACGGCCAGGACGGCTTCGGCCAGGGCATGCGGATCGCAGCTCGTCACCTCGAAACCGCCGCTGTGCCAGACGGTTTCGCCCGGGCGCTGGGCGATCACGAAACCACGTGCCCGCTGCCGGACCGCGTGCACCCGAATCCAGTCGGCGGGTTCCTCGGTGTCCTGATCGTTCCAGGCCTTCGCCGTGACAGTGACATCCGGACGCGAGATGGCGTCGGCCATCGCGTAGAGATCGGAATCGTCGCGGTCGCGTAGCGCGCGTAGCGCTTCGGCTTTCTCGATGCGGTAGTCCGCGGCGAGCCGGGTCCGGCTGGTGTACGTGAAGGGCTCCGGTAGCCCGCCCTGGCGGAATTCCTCACACAGCACGACGAATTCCAGATCGGTCAATTCCCAGGAACGAATCACTGTTCGATCACCGGGCGCACCTTGGACGGCGTGTTCTCGAAGACTTCGTCCAGATTCTCGCGGGAGGTGAGGAACTCACCCGGAGCGTGGTCACCGGTCTGCCCGGGTGTGCCGGCCGCGCCGGCCCCCGCGCCGGGCGATCCCATCATCGGCATACCCGGTGTTCCACCAGGATTCGAGCCACCCGTGGACCCCGAGTACCCGGCGAGTTCGAGACCCGGGCTGCTGGGGATGGAAGCCCGGGGAAAAGCGCTGTGGCCGGGTTCGGAACCGGGATGCGCGGCGAGGGGAGGAGGTCCCGGGTCGGTGGCCGGCAGACCGGCACCGCCGGGGACCCCGCCCATCGCCGGCTGGGTGGGCTGCGGCTCCACCATCGCGCTCAGATGCTCCTGCAGCTGAGCCGGATCGAGCATCTGCGCGAACTCGTCCATCCCGGGCATCGTGCCCGCGCCACTCGACGAGAACGCCTGGATTCCCTGGGTCAGCATATTGATCAACCGGTCCAGGGCGTTCTGGCTCTGCCCGCTGGGATCCCGGCCGGTATCGCGCCGGGGTCCCCGCCGAGCAGGGCGGTGAGCGCCGATTCCGGATCGGTGCCGCTTCCGTCCCCGTCGGGCACCAGCCCTTCGGTTCCGGCGGGGAGCAGCCCTTCGACTCCGGAGGGCACTGCCTCGTCGCCGAACAGCGTGGAGTCCGACCCGTACGGCGAATCCTCCGAGTACAGCTCCTCCAGCAGGGTGTCCTGCAATTCCTGCGGCATCTCGTCGACCGGGATGCCGGTGATCTTCGACAACGCGTCGGCGAGGGTCGGGGGCTTGCCGTTCTGACCGGTGATCGGGATGTCCTTCAGCGCATCGGGCAGCTGCGATTTGGGAATTCCGGTGAGCTTGCTGAGGATATCGGCGGCTGTGGGGTTCTTCGGCATGGTGGTACCGGTGACCGGGGTCGGGATCCCCGTGATGGGTTCTCCGCCGTCCTGGCCCTCGGTGGATTCCTGCTGGGTGTCGCCGGCCGGCTGGTCGCCGGAGCCGTATTCGGCTTCGTCGTAGCTGGGCACATGAGGCGTCTCTTCGCCACCACCCTGGTTGCCGCCTTGGCCCTGCCCTTGGCCTTCGCCCTGGCCCTGGCCTTCGCCCTCGCCTTGGCCTTCGCCTTCGCCTTCGCCTTCGCCTTGACCTTGGCCTTCGCCTTCGCCTTCGCCTTGACCCTGGCCTTCGCCTTGGCCTTCGCCTTGGCCTTGGCCTTGGCCTTGGCCTTCGCCCTGCCCTTCGCCCTGCTGAGAACCCTCCTCGAAGCCCTTCTCGTACCCGTCGTCGTAGCCCTCGTCGTATGCCTCTTCGGGGGTTTGTTCGCTGCCGCTGCCTTCGCCGTTGCCGCTGCCTTCGCCGTTACCCTCGCCCTCGCCGTTGCTGCCGTTGCTGGTGCCGTCCCCTTCGCCGTTGTTGTCGCCAGGGGGTGGTGGTTCGGGTTCGGCGATCGGGCCTTCGATCACCGGCATCTCCGCCAGGGTGTTGGTCATGCCGTTCGCGTAGTGCTTGACCCACTCCTCGCGATACCGCGTGAGTACGGTCTGTTCGACCGACAGACTGCGGAATGTGAAATCTTCCTGAGGCATCGACAGCTGCGTACGACGCAACCATTCCGAGGTGTAGTGCAGGTTCTCGCTCATCGAGAACATCGAATTCCACAGTGGGCCTATGGAGTCCACGTAGTTCTCGGTCGCCGTGCGGGCCCGGTCCGCGGCCAGGCCGAGCCATTTGTCCTGGATACCCTCGATCGCCCCGTCGAACTTCTCCAGTTCGGATTTCACATGGCCGGCCAGCCGCCACCACGCGAGGGCCGCGTTGTACGTATTCGTCACATCGCCGGGCAGGTCACGAGCGAGTCCGCGGAAAACGGTGAAGCCGAGCGAGGTACTCTCCTCCAGCCCGACAGTGTCCGGTGAGATCGACTCCTGGCGGCCCTCGTAGTTCGTGAGCTCGCTGGGCAGGCCGTACGCGGATTGCACATGGATATCGTCGGCTGTTCCGTCCCGGCCCGCGTCCTGTAATACGCCCTCGGGCCGGGGGAGATCGTCGTACCGGGTACCGCCACTGTCCAGGCTCAGATCCTCCGATGTCGGTTCGTACGGAATGTGGAAGTCGGCGAGCTCGTCGAGCGCCAGGTTGTCCGCGTTCTCCGACTCCGTTCTGCGGTAGTACAGCCCGGCCTGAACGAACGCCTCACCCATTTCCCGGGCGATATCGACGTGATCCTGCAGCACTGTGTACAGGCGTTCGGCGCGCTGTTCGTAAATTCCGGTGAGGTTGGTACCCGAGGTCAGGAAATTCCCGGCGATATTCACCATATCGTCGAGCTTCTCGTTCTGGATCGCCTCTCGCGCGCGCAGCAACTGGTCGACCAGGCGTTTGGCGGCTTCGGCGCCGGTGACCGCGGCAGCGGGATCGAAATACAGCAGGTCCTGGGATGCGTCCTGTTTCAGACCAGCCCAGGTGCCCGGCTCTTGAACCATCGGAACTGACCTTCCCCTCGGTTACCGGACCGCCGCGAAGCGCTCCACGTGTGGGTCCGGAGAGCACGCCGAACACACCCCGGTATTACATCGCGGACCCGTGAATACCCCATGGCGCACAAGTGAATTCGATGCCATCGGGGTATTGCGGCCCGCTTCGTTGATCACCGCGCGGACGGTGCCGGCGGTGCACCGGGTGCCGACCGGCGTGTTCGACTCGCACTGAGGTAAACGGTTCAGACTTCGTATCCACGGCCGCACCATGACGGGGAGCCCCAGCACCTGACAGAAAAGCATTGGCCGGTGACAAATGAGCAGCACACCCAAACTTCGCCTGGCTCAGGTGACCAAGAGATTCCCGATCCGGGGTCAGCGGACCGAGCTGACCGCCGTCGAGGACATCACCCTCGACCTCGCCGCGGGGGAGTTCCTCGTGCTCGTCGGCCCCAGTGGTTGCGGTAAATCCACCCTGCTCGACCTGCTCGGTGGTCTCAGCACCCCGACCTCGGGACAGATCCTGCTCGACGGTGTCCCGATCAGCGGTCCCGGTCTCGATCGCGGAATCGTGTTCCAGCAATACGCTCTGCTGCCGTGGCGGACGGCCCGGCGCAATATCGAATTCGGTCTCGAAGCCAAAAGAGTGCCGCGCGCCGAACGCCGGGAGCGCGCCGAGCATTACCTGGAGCTGGTCGGCCTGGCGGGGTTCGGGGACCGGTACCCGCACGAACTGTCGGGCGGAATGAAGCAGCGGGTGGCGATCGCGCGCAGCCTCGCCTTCGATCCCGAGGTGCTGCTGATGGACGAACCGTTCGCCGCGCTCGACGCGCAGACCCGGGAATCGCTGCAGGACGAACTGCTGCGCATCCAGGAGCGGACCGGTAAGACGGTTCTGTTCATCACCCACAGCATCGACGAGGCGATCTACCTGGGGCAGCGGGTGGCGGTGCTCACCTCGCGGCCCGGCCGGGTCAAAACGGTGGTCGATATCGATATCGACCGCACCGCCGAGGACATCCGTTCCGGTGCGGAGTTCCGGGCGCTGCGCCACCGGATCTGGTCCCTGCTGCACGACGAGGTCGAACGCGCCCGCACGCTCGAACTCGCCGATATCTCGACGACCGAAGAGGTTCAGCATGTCTAGCGCTCTCGCCACCGGCACCCTGGACGCCCCTCGCGGCGCCGGGACCGAGCCCGTCCGCGCGCGGCCAGTGGCACCGGTGAACTCGCCTGTCCGCCGCCTGGGACAGCGCTGGGCCGGTCTGGCCTGGCGACTGGTGAAGCCGTCGGTCGCGATCCTGGCCTTCCTCGCGCTCTGGGAGGTCGCGCCCCGGGCGGGCCTGGTCGACAAGGTTTTCCTGCCGCCGTTCACCGAGGTCGCCGCGACCTTCTTCGAGCTGATCGCCAACGGGCAACTGTGGGAACACGTATCGACCAGCCTGTCCCGCGCGCTCACCGGATTCGTGATCGCGGTGGCGATCGCGGTACCGCTGGGGGTCGCGATCGCCTGGTATCGGCCGGTGGCCGATTTCCTCAACCCGGTCCTCGAACTGTTCCGCAATACCGCGGCCCTCGCACTGCTCCCGGTGTTCATCCTGATCCTGGGTATCGGCGAGACCTCGAAGGTGGCGTTGGTGATCTACGCCTGCACCTTCCCGATCCTGCTCAACACCATTTCCGGGGTACGCACGGTCGATCCGCTGCTCGTCAAATCGGCGCGTTCACTGGGCTTCTCCCAGCTCGCGCTGGTCTACAAGGTGGTGCTGCCGTCGGCGGTACCGACTGTTTTCACCGGTCTGCGGATGGCCGCGGCTTCCTCGATCCTGGTGCTCATCGCGGCCGAGATGGTCGGGGCGAAGGCCGGCCTGGGTTATCTGATCACGGCCGCGCAGCTCAACTTCCAGATTCCCGAGATGTACGCGGGGATCATCGCCATCGCGCTGGTCGGCCTCGTTTTCAATGCGGTCCTGGTGTTCGTCGAGCGTCGGCTGTCCAGCTGGCGCGTTGCTCTCTAGACAGGTAGTGATGTCGCACCATCTCCATCTCAACGCGTTCCTCATGGGTGTCGGCCACCACGAGGCGGCCTGGCGGCATCCGCGTACCGAGGCACGCGATGTACTGCGGGTCGGCCATTTCCAGGAGCTCGCGCGGATCGCCGAACGCGGCAGACTCGATTCGGTGTTCTTCGCCGACGGCCTCGCGGTGGGCCCGCGGATCGAACGCAACACCCAGGCGGTTTTCGAACCGCTCACCCTGCTGTCGGCCATGGCGGTGGTCACCGAGCGCATCGGTCTCATCGCCACCGCGTCCACCGGCTACAACGAGCCCTACAACCTCGCCCGGAAATTCGCCTCGCTCGATCAGATCAGCGGCGGGCGGGCCGGCTGGAACATCGTCACCTCCGGGACGGCCGACGAAGCCGCCAATTTCGGCTACGACCAGGTCCCCGATCACGACGGGCGCTATCTCCGGGCGGCCGAGTTCGTCGACGCCGCGACGGCGCTGTGGGATTCCTGGGAGGACGACGCCGTGGTCCTCGACCCCGCGACAGGGGTGTTCGCCGATCCCGGCAAAGTGCACACCGTGGACCATCACGGTGCGCGGTTCAAGGTACGCGGGCCGCTCAATGTCCCGCGTTCGGCACAGGGGCGTCCGCTGCTCGTACAGGCCGGTTCGTCGGTCACCGGTAAGGATTTCGCCGGTCGCTACGCCGAGGCCGTTTTCACCGCGCAACGCTCGATCCCGGAGGGGCAGAAGTTCTATCGCGAGGTGAAGGCGCTGGCCGCGGGCCACGGGCGGGATCCGGGCGAGGTGAAGATCCTGCCGGGAATCGTGCCGTTCATCGCCGATACCGAGGAGGCGGCGATCCGGCTCGAACAGGAGTTCACCGAGCTGATCTCACCGGAGTACTCGCTGCGCCAGCTCTCCCAGATGCTCGGCCTGGACCTGACCGATCATCCACTCGACGCGCCACTGCCGCCGTTGCCGCCGATCGAACAGATCCGCGGCAACCAGAGCCGGTACCAGCTGGTCAAGGATCTGGCCGCCCGGGAAGCGCTGACCGTGCGCAAGTTGATCGCCGCGCTCGGTGGTGGTCGCGGGCACCGCACCCTCGCCGGGACCCCGCGACAGATCGCCGACGATCTGCAGGAATGGTTCGAGGCGGGGGCCGCCGACGGGTTCAATGTGATGCCGCCGTACCTGCCGGGTGGCCTGAACGATTTCGTCGATCGGGTCGTGCCGATCCTGCAGGCCCGCGGCCTGTTCCGCACCGAGTACACCGAGACCACGCTGCGAGGGCACTACGGGCTCGGTCGCCATACCGGTCGCTTCGCCCCGGCCCCGCCCCTGACCTCGGCCGCGGTCGGCGCCTAGCCGCGACGCGTCCCGCGCGCCCCGGTCGCCGGGGCGCCGGGGCGCGCGGGTCAGCGTGTGGCGGCGCGGACCAGTTCGATCAGTTCCGTTTCGTCGAGGTCGATACGTCGCGCGGCGTCGACGAGCTGGCGGGCGAGCTCGACGACGGCCGCCCGGCCGTCGGGGATTCCGGCGCGGACCGTCGCGCCGCGCCCCCGGCGCAACTCGATCAGCCCCTCGTCGCGTAGCCGCTGGTATCCGGCGAGTGCGGTGTGGATGCTGACGTCCAGCGAGGCCGCCAGCTCCCGGGCGCCGGGCAACCGGGTGCCGGCCGGTGCGTCACCGTCGGCGATGGCGCGCCGGACACAGGCCGCGATCTGATCGGCCAGTGGTTCCGGCCGTGCCGGATCGACGCGGATGAGCATCGGTTCAGTCCGCCCGCGCGACGACACCGGCCAGCACACCCGCACCTGTTTCGGCATCGTCGACCGAGACCACGAACCGGCGGCCCGAGCGCCGGGTCACTACGATTCCCGGTCCGGCGCGCAATACGACGGCCGTGGCCCCGGGGATCACCCGGATGCCGTACCCGCCGTACCGCAGCGGCGAGATACCCTCGGCCGAGACCTCGGTGATGTCCTCGGGACGCAGCCGCCACCGCGGCCAGCCCAGCGGTCCGGTTCCGACGGTGAGGCCGCGCCGGTCCACCACCACCCGGATCAGTGCCAGGTGCGCGAGCAATACCCCGCTGAGCACCAGCAGGACGCCGGCGAGCGGTTGGGCGACGACGCCGAGCACCACACCCATGAGTACCGCTACCACCCCCGCCAGCAGCATCCACGGCGATGCCGCTCGCCGCGTCCAGCTGACTCGTTCGGTACGCCCGATGGCGATCGGTTCGGCCGGCGCCGGTACGTCCGTCGCGACCGGGCTCGCCGGTGCTGCGAGCCAGCCCGCCGCACCGAACACCAGCCCGGCGAGTGCCGCGATCGCGAATGCCCAGCCGGACAGCGTGACCTGGGCGGGATCGGCCACGTCCAGGTTGGCGACGGTACCGGCCAGCATGATCACCCCGACGAATCCGCCTACGCTCCAGGCGGTTCCGACGAGCAGCCGGACCGGGTCCGCGGCACTGCCGGCCCGGCGCGGCGGTGTACCCCGGCGTACCCCGATCAGCAGGATCGCGGCGAAAACGAGCGCGAGGCCGGCGCCCACACCGGCGGAGACGAACATGGTCGGAATCCGCCCGGTGAACCCGTCGGCGCCGTCGGCCGCGAAATGAGTGGCCAGTGGATCGGGCAATCGATCGGCCGCGGCGGCCAGCAGGACGATATTGGGAACGGCGGACAGGATCGGCGGCAGTCCGGCGAGTAGGCAGAGCCGGATCGAGCTCAGGGTGTTCATGGGCACCTCCATTGTTATGGTTGAAGCATAACAAACGGATTAGTGTTCGGTTCATTCGGTTCGGTCGGAGGACCGCGGGCCTGTCGGACGGTGCGCGCACACTGAGCCCATGGCATACGACGAGGAATTGGCGGAGCGGGTCCGGGAGGTGCTGGGCGTCGGCACCGCGGTATCCGAGCGCAGGATGTTCGGCGGGCTGGCCTTCTTGTTCGGCGGGCATATGGGAGTCGCGGTCAGCCGGGAGGGCGGGCTGATGGTGCGGATGGAACCCGCGGCGGCCGCCGCGCTGGTAGACGATGTCGCGGTAACACCCATGGTGATGCAGGGCCGCGAACTCGACGGGTGGTTGCGAGTGACCGCCGCGGCCGTCACCGGCGATCGCGAACTCGCGGTATGGGTCGGCCGCGGCGCCCGATTCGCCGGATCGCTGCCGCCGAAGAAACCGAAACGCCGGAACTCGGGAACCGCCCTGCCGCGCTAGCCGGCGCCGGTCACCCAGCTCACCACTGGTCGTTGGAATTCAACGCGACGAGCAGCCGGCGGATCGCCGCCACCCGCCGCCCGGTATCCGGGAGTTCGTCGAGGGCGCATTCCGGATCGGCGGGCGGACCCAGATGGGTACAGCCGCGCGGGCAGTTCTCGATCGCCTCGGCCAGATCGGTGAACGCCGCGATCACATCGTCGGGGGTGATGTGGGCGAGACCGAACGATCGCACGCCCGGGGTATCGATGACCCAGCCCCCGCCCGGCAGCGCCAGCGCGACGGACTGGGTAGAGGTGTGCTTACCCTTGCCGACCCCGGATACTTCGCCGACCGCGCGATAGGCGCCGGGGACCAGGCGATTGACCAGCGTGGATTTCCCCACCCCGGAATGGCCGAGGAAACAGGTGATATGGCCGGTGATCAGGTTCAGGGTCGCGTCGAGTGGATCGTCGACGCCGGCGTAGACGATGGTCAGATCCAGATCGTCGAACGCATCCGCGAAATCGGAATCCCCGGCCAGATCGTGCTTGGTGAGACAGAGCACCGGTTCCAGCCCACCCGCGTAGGCGGCCACCATGGCCCGCTCCACGAAACCGGTACGCGGCGGTGGATCCGCCAGCGCGACCACGATGAACAACTTCTCGGCATTGCCGACCACGACCCGTTCGAAGGGGTCGGTATCGTCGGCGGTTCGCCGCAGTACGGTCGTCCGCTCGGCGACCCGGACGATACGCGCGAGAGTATCGGGCCGACCGGAGAGATCGCCGACCACATCGACCCGGTCACCGACCACGATCGGGGTCCGCCCCAGCTCCCGGGCGCGCATGGCCACCAGCGGACGCTGCGGGTCACCGTCGAGTACACACCCCCAGCGACCCCGATCCACCGAGACGACCATCGCCGGCTGCGCGTCCAGATGCTGCGGCCTGGTCTTGGTCCGCGGCCGCGAACTCCGCCCGGGACGCACCCGCACATCGGATTCGTCGTAGGAGGCGGTGGTGCGGCCGCGCCGGCTCAGTGAGCCGCTCCCGGTCCGGCCGTCTGCGGGTCGAGCATCGATTCCCACAGGGCGACGAAATCGGGCAGTGTCTTGGCGGTGGTGCCGATATCCTCGATTTCGATACCCGGGACGGCGAGTCCGAGGATCGCGCCGGCCGTGGCCATCCGGTGATCGGCGTAGGAATGCCAGCGGCCGCCGTGCAGCGGGGCCGGGACGATCTCCAGACCGTCCTCGGTTTCGGACGCCTGCCCGCCGAGCCGGTTGATCTCGGTGGACAGCGCGGCGAGCCGATCGGTCTCGTGACCGCGCAGATGGGCGATCCCGCGCAGCCGTGACTCCGAATCCGCCAGCGCCGCCAGCGCGGCGACGGTCGGGGTCAACTCGCCCACATCGTGCAGGTCGATATCGATACCGGCCAGTCGATCCGGTCCGGTCACGGTGAGCGCGCCGTCGCTGAAACCGGCCTCGGCTCCCATCCGGACCAGGATTTCCCGGATCACATCGCCGGCCTGGGTGGTCAGGCGCGGCCAGTGCGGAATGGCGACCCGCCCGCCGGTGACCGCGGCCGCGGCCAGGAACGGGGTGGCATTGGAGAGATCCGGTTCGACGGTCCAGTCGACCGCGCGGATCGGGCCGGGGGCGACGGTCCAGGTCTGCTCGCCCTGGACACCGGCCGGCGCCTCGACCGCGACATCGGCGCGGCGCAGCATTTCGACCGTCATCTCGATATGCGGCATCGAGGGCAGGGCACTACCGGAATGGCGGACCTCCAGCCCCTCGTCGAACCGCGCACCCGACAGCAGCAGACCCGAGACGAACTGTGAGGAGCCGGAGGCGTCGATGGTGATGGTGCCACCACGCAGCGCCCCGGTGCCGCGCACGGTGAACGGCAGTGCGTCGCCCTCGATATCGGCGCCCAGCCCGCGCAGCGCGTCCAGGATGGTGCGCAGCGGGCGGACCCGTGCGGCGATATCGCCGTCGAAGGCGCTGTGGCCGGCCGCGAGGGTCGCGACCGGGGGTACGAAACGCATCACGGTTCCGGCCAGCCCGCAGTCGACCGCCCCGGCCCGGAGCGGAGCGGGCGTGACGGCGAGGGTATCGGCGTCGCCGATGATCTGGGTGCCGAGCGCGCGTAGCGCGGCGATCATCAGACCGGTGTCCCGACTGCGCAGGGCACCGGTGATGGTCGAGGGACCGTCGGCTAGCGCGGCCAGGACCAGGGCTCTGTTCGTGATGGATTTGGATCCGGGCAGGGTGACGGTCGCGTGCACGGGGGCATCGACATGGGGCGCTGGCCAGAAACTCACTCGACCATCTTGGCGCATCGGGGTGACATACGCGTCGGTGGTGCTCGCAAGTGTGTCGTCGAGCACCACCGATCGCGTCCGGTGCTGTGGCCGGGCGGGTTACTTGTTCCGGCCGTGCAGCAGCGGCACCATCCGGCGCAGCATCTTCATATTCGCCTGGGAGCGCCGGTAGCTCTGCAGCGCCATTCCGGGAATGGTGAAGCGCTGCACCGCGATCGAATGCGGGCGCGCGAATTCACGCATACCCGGCTCGCCGTGGATGCGGCCGATACCGGAATCGGCGCTGCCGCCGAAGGGTAGACCGGGGATGGCGGCGAAGCCGAGCACCGAGTTCACCGAGGTCGCGCCGACCTTCAACCGGCGAGCGATTTCGAGGCCCTGCTTCTTCGAGTACACCGCCGAGGCGAGTCCGAAGGTGGTGTTGTTGGCCAGATCGATTGCCTCGTCGATGCTGTTCACCGTGGTGACGGTGACAGTCGGGCCGAAGGTCTCTTCCTTGACCGCCGCCGAATCCTCGTCCACATCCACCAGCACGACGGGTTCGATGAAGGGGCCCTTGATCGATTCCGGACCGCCCAGCAGGGCCTTGCCGCCGCTGGCCAGGGCCGCGTCGATATGCCGCTTGACGATATCGATCTGGCTCGGCATGGTCATCGGGCCGTAGGCGGCGTTCTTGTCCGAACCCGGCTTCACATCTTTGAGGATGCGGGTCAGCTCGGCGAGGAACTCTTCCTTGACCGATTTATCCACATAGACGCGTTCGACGCCGGCGCAGGTCTGGCCGCTGTTGGAGGTCGCGCCCCAGGCGATGGCATCGGCGGCGGCCTTCACATCGGCGTCCGCGGCGACGATCACGGGGTCTTTACCGCCGCATTCCAGCAGGACCGGGGTCAGATTCTCGGCGGCCGACGCCATGATCTTGCGGCCGGTGGCGGCCGAACCGGTGAAGGCGACCTTGTCCACGCCGGATTTGACCAGTGCCGCACCGGTGGCGCCGAGCCCGTTGATCGCGACGAATACGCCCTCGGGCAGTTCGGGGTTGGCCTCGGCGAAGGCCTCCGCGAGGAAATTGCCGATACCCGTGGAGAATTCCGACGGTTTGAACACGACGGTGTTGCCGGCGGCCAATGCGTAGGCCAGCGATCCGTTGGGGGTGTAGACGGGGTAGTTCCACGGGCCGATGACGCCGATGACGCCGAGCGGCCGGTATTCGATGCGGGCCGAGAAGTTCGCCATCAGCGGGCCCGACGGAATTTTCTGCGGGGAGAGGATCTTCTTGGCGTGTTTGGCGGCCCAGGCGATGTGCTCCAGCGCCAGCATGATTTCCAGGAAGGCGTCGTCGAGGGTTTTGCCGTTCTCGGCATGGATGAGCGCGCAGAATTCATCGGATTCGGCCACCAACCGGCTCGACCAGCGCAGCAGTGCCTTCTTGCGGCCGTCGAAGCCGAGGTCTTCCCAGACGGGCGCGGCGGCGCGCGCCTTCGCGACAGCTTCGGCAACCGCCTTCTCGTCGGCGATCGGATAGGTGGCCAGGGTCGCTCCTGTGGCCGGATCGACCGAGGTGAGCACCGACTCTTTCTCGGTAGCGTTTTCGGTGGTTGTCACAGGTTCTCCTCTGCGGAAGTAGGGCATAGACAGCTGCGCGCGTGAACGGGCAGCCTGTGACTGCCGCGTCCCCGGTGAGAGAATGCTAAGACATAACTCTCAACACGTCACGAAGTACTGGCATCATTGTTGCGGACAAGTCCGGAATTGTCTTGATCTGTCGGTATTCGGTGCGAGTATCGGAAATATGTGCGGACGGTATGCGACGACGACGGATCCCGGACGGCTCGCGGTAGAGCTGGACGCCATCGACGAGACAGCGCACCCCGGCGGTTCCGGGGCGCGCGGCAGCGAATCGGTGGCGGGAGCGGACGCGGACACCCGCCCCGACGACCGGCTACCGGGGGTGAACTACAACGTCGCCCCGACGACCCGGATCCTCACCGTCGTCGACCGGCATACCCACGAACACCCCGACGACCCCCCCGCCCGCCGGATCCGGCGGATGCGCTGGGGGCTGATCCCGCACTGGACGAAAGCCGCCGAACCGGGCATCCCGGTGAAGGGCAGACCGCTGTTCAACGCGCGTGCGGACAAGGCCGCGACGCTCCCGTCGTTCCGGGACGCGGTGAAATATCGGCGCTGCCTGGTGCCGATGGACGGCTGGTACGAATGGCTGGTCGAGCCGGATCCCGCCGGGCCCGGCAGCGGGAAGAAACCCAAGGTGGTCAAACACCCGTACTTCATGTCGCGACCGGACGGTGAGCGGCTGTACATGGCCGGACTCTGGTCGGTCTGGCGGGACCGTACGCTCGACGAACCCGAACCGCTGCTGTCGTGCACCATCCTCACCACCGACGCGATCGGCGACCTCACCCGGATCCACGACCGGATGCCGCTACCCATGCCCCGCGAACACTGGGCAGCCTGGCTGGACCCCGACCATCCGGCTCCCGCCGAGCTCCTCGGCCCGCCGGACGAGGCCCTGGTGGCCGAGATCACGGCCCGCCCGGTGTCGACCCTGGTGAACAGCGTGAAGAACAACGGTCCCGAACTACTGGCGCCGGCCGACGGCACTACCGAGCAGGCGACGCTGCTGTGAGCGCCGAGTGCCCGGGACGAACCGACGTCCCGGGCACTCGCCGCGGGACGCTAATCGCCCAGCGGGCATTTGACGGCCGGAGTCGCGATACTCAGACCGCATTTCAACAGATCGGCGCTCAGATCGATGACTTCGGACACCATGCCGCCACCGGCGTTCTCGGCGCGTTTGCCGGGATCGTTGTCCTCGGTGCGAGCCTCCGGCTTCTTCTCGGAACCGCCCTGGCCGTCGAGCGGGAACTCACCCGGTGCCGCCAGCGCCGGCGGCGCCGACAGCAGTGCCGGGCCGACGCTCAGCGCGACGGCCGCGGATACCGCGAAGAACACAGAACGCACGGACTTGCGCGGGGACATATCGCATCACATCCTCGAAGTCGACGATCGGTCGTACCAAGTAACGCATACGAGACCGCCTGACCTGGTGAATTACCGCACGGCGCGCGGTACGACGCCCGATTCGAGTGATATGGGGTAATCCTGTCGCGGGATGGCCCCTCAGGCGGTCACCGGAGCGGTGACGGCAGCGGTCAGCCGGATCAGATCGGCGGGCGCGAGTTCGATCTCGAGGCCCCGGCGCCCGGCGCTGCAGAACATCCGGTCCCAGTCCAGTGCCGATACGTCCAGCACCGTCGGATGCTGTTTGCGCTGCCCCAACGGCGAGATACCGCCGAGAACATAACCGGTGCCGCGCTCGGCCCGCGTCCGGTCGGCCATGGCCGCCTTCGGCGCGCCCAGCGCCGCGGCGGCGGCCTTCAACGACAACGTGCCGGTCACCGGCAGCACCGCTACCGCCAGGGCGCCGGTCGACAATTCCAGCACCAGGGTCTTGAAGATGCGCCGCGCCTCGACACCGAGCCGGGCACCCAGCACAGCGGCCGCTTCACCCCCGAAGGTGCCCGCCCTGGGGTCGTGGTCGTAGCTGTGCACGGTATGCGCGGCACCGGCGGTGACCAATGCCCGGATCGCCGGAGTGGCGGCTGCTGCCATGGGCCGGACCCTACCGCCCGCGCGACTGCCGACCAGGCTGTGAGGTGCCTTTCCCGTGGTCGGGGAACACTTCGTGACCTCGGTGAGTTGTACGCGGCAGAAACAGCGCATCGAGCGGCCCGCCAGGGTTCCGCCGGTGCGGACCCGCGCAAGAGTGAAGGAGTGACGGTGTCCGTTCTCGTCGAACCACGCCCGGTCCACCACGATCCGGCTCCGGCGCGCACGCGGTTCTTCCCGCGGTTCACACTCCCGGTAGATTTGGCTGGTAAGCCGATCGAAGGGACACGTGTGACGAGCGAGGACGACGTGGCGACCGACACCGGCGCCGACGCGCGGCCTGCCGGCCAGCCGGAGACCGACGCCGAACTGGTCCAGCGGTTCGAGCGGGACGCGCTACCCATGCTGGACCAGCTCTACGGTGCCGCATTGCGGATGACGCGCAACCCCGCCGACGCCGAGGACCTGGTCCAGGAGACCTACGTCAAGGCCTATGCCGGTTTCAAATCCTTCAAAGAAGGCACCAACCTGCGGGCCTGGCTCTACCGGATCCTCACCAATACCTACATCAACTCGTATCGGAAGAAACAGCGGCAGCCCGCGCAGTACCCGACCGAGGAGATCACCGACTGGCAGCTCGCGGCCACCGCCGAGCACAGTTCCACCGGACTGCGCTCCGCCGAAGTCGAAGCCCTCGACGCACTCCCCGACGACGACATCAAGGCCGCCCTCGTACAACTGCCCGAGGAATTCCGGATGGCGGTGTACTACGCCGATGTCGAAGGGTTCCCGTACAAGGAAATCGCCGACATCATGGGTACCCCGATCGGTACGGTGATGTCCCGGCTGCACCGCGGCCGGAAACAACTGAAGGGTTTGCTCGCCGATGTGGCGCGCGAACGAGGGTTCAACCGCACCGCATCCGCGCCCGGCGATTCCGATACCGCCGCGGCGGTGCGCCAGGAGGTCAAGCAGTGAGCACCGAGCACGATCCCGATATGGAGCTCGACTGCACGGCCGTACTGGCCGATGTCTGGCTCATGCTCGACGGCGAATGCGACGACAACACCCGCGAACGGCTCCAGCATCATATGGACCATTGCGCGCCCTGCATCGAGGCCTACGGCATCGAAGAGAAGATCAAAAGCATGCTGCATCGCAAATGCGGCGGCGACCGGGCCCCCGATTCGCTGCGCGAACGGCTCACCGTCGAGATCCGCCGATCGGTGACCTTGCGCACCGGCGATATCCCGGCCGACCCCGGCCGGGCCTGATCCCGGCCGATACCGAGCGGCACGAACGACGAGCGGCCCGCACTTCGACGAAGTGCGGGCCGCTCGTGGTCTGTGCCCGGCCTCAGCCGGTCGGCTCAGGCGTTGGGACGCTTGCCGTGATTCGCGGCATTTCCCTTACGGCTGCGCTTCTTGCGGCCACGCTTACCCATAGGTAGCTCCTCCTGGGACATATCCCGCGACTGCGGGGAGTACATGTTGATCCCCGCCATTGTTCCACGTGTGATTGGCTGTACCGACGGCGGTACAGCGGGCACCGGCCCCGGGACCGGAACGAACCTAGCGAACGGGGTGTCATGGCGGAAGAAGTGCGGGCGGAAATGGTCTCCACGGTGCTCACCGTCGAAGTCGAGATCGGGGAACAGGTCACCATCGACCAAACCCTGGTACTGCTCGAATCCATGAAAATGGAGATCCCGGTGATCACCGAGATCGGCGGCGAAGTCGCCTCCATCGCCGTCACCCCCGGCCAAGTACTCCAGCAGGGCGACCTGATCGCCGTCATACAGTAATTTTGGCGTCGCCTTCGGCGCCGCGGGGTGGGGCTGTGTTTATGGCGTCGCCTTCGGCGCCGCGGGGGTGGGGCCCTATTAACCCCGGTTCTTCACTCCGGCGCTCAGTCGCTGCGCTCCTTCGCTCTGTCGCTCCAGAACCGGGGCGGGCCCCACCCG
>NZ_JBSGIP010000042.1:0-48752 GCF_053605105.1 Nocardia sp. NPDC003963 | reverse complement strand
GCCGGATATGACGATGCCGCTCTACGGCGCGTTCGCCGGCCGGATCGAAATCGAAGCACGAGCACGCGACCATCTCACGATGATGGGCAATACCGCCCGCGCGCGCCAGCGCGCCAAAAACACAGCACCTTCACGAACAAGCCCGCATCCTCGCCTCCACAAGAAGATCGCACCCCCGCCGCAAGCCCACTCTCACCCCACAAGCCCACACACCCCACCTCCACGAGCAAGCACACATCCCCTCCCCCACAAGAAGGTCGCACTCACCCTCCACGAACAAGCCCCCGCCACTAACCTCCACCTCCACGTGCACGGCGCCGCCGGATCGTCCGCGATGGGCACGATCATCCGGTTACCGCTCCTGGTCTCGCCGAAAACACCCGTGCACCCGCCGACCGAGATCGACGGGTGCACGGGTACGACTGCGCGGGGACCGCTAGGACTTGACCAGCGTCTCCTCGGGATGATGTTTGGCAACGCCCGTGAATCCGACGTGTGCTTCCTTGCGCATCCGCTCGACCATATGCGGATAGTGCAGTTCGAAGGCAGGCCGTTCGGAGCGGATCCGCGGCAGCTCGTAGAAATTGTGCCGCGGCGGCGGGCAGGAGGTCGCCCATTCCAGCGAGTTGCCGTAACCCCACGGGTCGTCCACCGTGACCACCTCGCCGTAGCGGTAGCTCTTGAAGACGTTCCACAGGAACGGCAGCATCGAGGCGCCGAGGATGAAGGCACCGATGGTCGAGACCGTGTTCAGCGTGGTGAACCCGTCACCGGCCTGGTAGTCGGCGTAGCGGCGGGGCATACCCTCGGCGCCCAGCCAGTGCTGCACCAGGAAGGTGAGGTGGAAACCGAGGAAGGTCGTCCAGAAGTGCCACTTCGCGAGGCGTTCGTCGAGCATGCGGCCGGTCATCTTCGGGAACCAGAAGTAGATACCGGCGTAGGTGGCGAACACGATGGTGCCGAAGAGCACGTAGTGGAAGTGCGCGACCACGAAGTAGGAGTCGGTGACGTGGAAGTCCAGCGGCGGGCTGGCCAGGATGACACCGGACAGACCACCGAAGAGGAAGGTGACGAGGAAGCCCACCGAGAACAACATCGGTGATTCGAACGTCAACTGTCCCTTCCACATGGTGCCGATCCAGTTGAAGAACTTCACCCCGGTCGGGACCGCGATCAGGAAGGTCATGAACGAGAAGTAGGGCAGCAGCACCGCGCCGGTCGCGTACATGTGATGCGCCCACACCGCGATGGACAGCGCCGCGATACCCAGGGTCGCGTAGACCAGGGTCGTGTAACCGAAGATCGGTTTACGGCTGAAGACCGGGAAGATCTCGGAGACGATGCCGAAGAACGGCAGCGCGATGATGTAGACCTCCGGATGGCCGAAGAACCAGAACAGGTGCTGGTAGAGCAGGATGCCGCCGGTGCCCGGATCGTAGATGTGGCCACCCAGGTGCCGGTCGTAGGCCAGGCCCATCAGGGCGGCGGTCAGCAGCGGGAAGGCCAGCAGGACGAGCACACTGGTGACGGCGATGTTCCAGGTGAAGATCGGCATCCGGAACATGGTCATACCCGGAGCGCGCAGGCAGACCACGGTCGTCAGCATGTTCACACCACCGAGGATGGTGCCCAGACCGGAGACGGCCAGACCCATGATCCACAGATCGGTGCCCACACCCGGCGAGTGCAGGATATCGGTGAGCGGCACGTACGCCGTCCAGCCGAAGTCCGCGGCACCGCCCGGGGTGATGAAACCGGCGGTCGCCATGGTGGCGCCGAACGCGTACAGCCAGTAGCTGAAGGCGTTCAGGCGTGGGAAGGCGACGTCGGGGGCGCCGATCTGCAACGGCAGGATGATGTTGGCGAAGCCGAACACGATCGCGGTCGCGTAGAACAGCAGCATGATCGTGCCGTGCATGGTGAACAGCTGATTGAACTGTTCGGGCGAGAGGAACTGCAGACCCGGGCGCGCGAGCTCACCACGCATCATGAGGGCCATCAGGCCACCGATGAGGAAGAACGCCATCGAGGTGGTCAAGTACATGACGCCCAGGACCTTCGGGTCCGTGGTGGTCACCATCTTGTAGATGAACGACCCCTTCGGCCCCGTTCGCGCCGGGAATGGCCGAGTCGCTTCCACCCCCGGTGGGACTGGTTTGGGCTCTACGGCAGTCACTGATCCTCCTGAAGGTGCCTTTAGGGTCGCTCCGCAGGCTCCACTGTTTTGCCCGCCGCCCGGTGCACTGGGCGGCCAACGGTTAGCGTGCGCTTCTCGAATCGTAAACCTTCGGCCCAGCCCGGGTCGTCCGGGTCCTACTCTGTGTCGTACTCGGCTCCGGCGGGCACTGCTTCCCGGGGAGATATCAGCAGATATCAGCTGGGCACCGGAGGTAGCGCAGAGGACTCCGAGTGCCGGTCGGTGCACCGCCCATGCCTCGCGGCCGTTCGGAACACGCAGAACAGACGTGACCCACAGCAGTCGAGTTCGACGAGGCACCTCGAAGGATCGGGACCCGTCCCACCCTCGGCCGGAGGTACTCGACGGTTTCCACGGACGGCCGACCGCACCCCGCACGAGCCGAAGGCCCGAGTCCCGAGGTCCGAAGGGCGGGACACCAGGGGCTCGCCCCCGCGACGCCGGAGGCGGCGGCGAAAAAGCATCAATCACGGTGGGCATGTACCCTTCCCGGCATGCCGGTGAGCCCTGCTGTCCATACCCCAGCCGCGCGTGACCCCCGGACCCCCGTGCGGATCGGCCGGCTCCTGAGCGTCGTGCTCGCCTGCACCGCGCTGGTGGTATCCGCGTGCGCGAGCCATCCCGACGATTCGGCCTCGATCATCCGCACCACGACCAAGATCGCCGGGGCGGGCGTGATCGGTACCGAACGCGACACCACGCAGGCCTGCTCGCTGCCGACCGCACCCGATCCGTCCGAGGGACCCACGCGCACGGTCCGGCACGCCTCCGGCGAATCGCGGGTTCCGGCCGATCCCCAGCGAATCGTGGTGCTGGGCACCTCGGCGCTGGATGCCACCTGCGCGGTCGGGCTCTGGGAGCGGGTGGTCGGCGCGACCACTGTCGCGGGTCCCGCGCCACAGCCGGGTTATCTGGGGTACGGAGTGCTCGAGGTCCCGGGCGTCGGTACCGCCGGCGATCCCGATCCGGCGCTCATCGCACAGCTGGATCCCGATCTGATCATCGGCGAGGTCCCGACCGGCCGGGCCGGCTACGACGCGCTCAGCGAGATCGCCCCGACGGTACTGGTCGGCGACCAGCCGGGCTGGCAGGAACAGTTCACCGCTTTCGCGGGCGCGCTGGGCCGCCAGGGTGCGGGTGAAGCGGCGCTGGACGCCTACCGGGCCGAGGCAGCCGATACCGGCGCCACCTTGAACGCCCGTTTCGTCCAGGCCTCGATCGTGCGTTTCACCGCCGACGGCAGCGAGTACCTGGGCACCGAGACCTTCGCGGCGCAGATCCTCGCCGATACCGGCGCCGAGCGGCCGACCGCGCAACGCGAGACCTCCGGTCCGATCGACGAATCCGATCCGGTGGCCGCCGAGGGCGATCTGATCTATGTGATGTTCGACGGCCCGGACGGGCAGGAGCACGGCGAATCCGTGATGCGCTCGGAGCCGTGGGAGAAACTCGGCGCGGTGGGCGACAACCGCACCTTCCTCGTCGACGACGCACTCTGGCACACCACCGGCCCGACCTCGGCGCGTGCCCTGCTCACCGATATCCGCGACACGCTCAACGCCTACGTCATGGACTGAACCGTCCCGGCCACAGCCGGATTCCGCACCCGCCCGCGGACCCCGGCATTCGACCGCACCCGGCTGCCGTTCCGGGCGCCCGGCGTTCCGCGCACCCGGCCGGTGGCCGTGCGCGCGTCCACAGAGGACTCACAGCACGGCTCCAGGGATGCGCCAGACAGCGTCCCTACCGTGGGGATCACCCCATCGAGAAGAGGTGCGCAACGTGCGGAAACTACCTTCACCACCGCGAACGGAACTCGGGCACGAACACGATCTCGGACTCGCCCACGATATGTCGGTGATGCTGTCCCGGCGGCGAGCGCTCTGGATCCTCGGCGCCGTCGGTTCCGCATCGGTGGCCGCGGCCTGCGCGTCCGGGAACGAGAACCCCGGGACCAGCGCCGTCGCGGAGGCCACCACGGATGCCACCACCGTCGCCGCGGCCCCGCAGGAAACCGCCGGACCGTATCCCGGTGACGGATCGAACGGGCCGAATGTCCTGGTCGAATCCGGTGTCGTCCGCTCCGATATCACCGGCAGTTTCGGGCCGTACTCGGGTACCGCCGAGGGTGTCCCGGTGACCATCCGGCTCACCCTGCGGGATCTCGCCCGCAGCGGCGCCGCCGGCACCGGGATGGCCCTGTACCTGTGGCATTGCGACCGCGACGGCGAGTACTCGCTCTACGGCGAGGGCATCACCGAACAGAACTATCTGCGCGGCGTCCAGATCGCCGACGATGCCGGGCAGGTGAGTTTCACCTCGATCTTCCCGGCCTGCTATGCCGGGCGATGGCCGCATATCCATTTCGAGGTCTACGACGACCTCGCGACCGCCGTCGCCGGGGAGAACGCCCGGCTGACCTCGCAGATCGCGCTTCCACAGGACAGCTGCGAGCAGGTTTTCGCCGCCGACTCCGGTTATGCCCGCAGCCGCACCAATCTGTCGGAGGTCACCCTGGCCGGCGACAACGTCTTCGGCGACGGCTGGGACGCCGAACTCGCCACGGTCACCGGCGACCCGGGATCGGGACTGGCTATCTCGCTCACCATCGGGGTGGCCGAGAAATCCGCCGCCTCCGGCGACAATCCGCCGAGCGCACCCGGCCCCGGTGACCATCCCGCCGGCGAGCCGCCCGGCGGCACCCGGCCACCCGGTCGACAACCGCCGGTCGGTGCTCCCTCGGCCAACTGACCGTTGGCGGGCCGGGTACGGAAACGAGGTTCCGGGCCGCACTCGCCGGCTCGGCGAACACCGGTCCGCAACCGGACGTCAACCGTTCCGAGACCCCGTTCTCGCAGGTGAGCGGCATTTCGCGAGTACCTTCGAAGTATGGGCGACAAGGATGAGGGTGATCGCTCGCTCGCTACGCGGTTGAGTATCGGGATCGTCATCGGACTGGCGATCGGGATACCACTGGGCTTGGTCGTGTTGAGCAATGTGGCACTCGGGGTCGGCCTGGGCATCGGCTTCGGTCTCGCGTTCGGCCTCGCCATGGCGTCGTCGAGCGACGACAGATCCGATGGCCACCACAAACCCCCTTCCGACGACTGAAGTACGCTCGGCGCCTGCGGTCGCAGTACGCCGAAAAACCCCGCTCCCCTAGCGCATTCGACGCGTGAAACACAAGTTGTGGTAGCGCTCGGCGATTCGACCCACAAGGGGTAGTGTTACCGCACGCGCAGGGTAGTCGTCGGATTCGTTGGGAAGGGTGTGGAAGCAGCATGAAGCTCATCGATCGGGTTTCGGCCATCAACTGGAATCGGGTACCCGACGAGAAGGACGCCGAGGTCTGGGATCGGCTCACCGGCAACTTCTGGTTGCCGGAAAAGGTGCCGGTATCCAACGACATCCCCTCCTGGAACACCCTCACCCCCGACGAGAAACAACTCACCATGCGGGTGTTCACCGGCCTGACCCTGCTGGACACCATCCAGGGCACCGTCGGCGCGGTCAGCCTGATCCCCGACGCGCTCACCCCGCACGAAGAAGCGGTGCTCACCAATATCGCGTTCATGGAGTCGGTACACGCCAAGAGCTACAGCTCCATCTTCTCCACCCTGTGCTCCACGCGCGAGATCGATGACGCCTTCCGCTGGTCGGAGGAGAACCGCAACCTGCAGCGCAAGGCCGAGATCGTGCTGGAGTACTACCGCGGCGAGGATCCGCTCAAGCGCAAGGTCGCCTCCACACTGCTGGAGAGCTTCCTCTTCTACTCCGGTTTCTACCTGCCGATGCACTGGTCCTCACGCGCCAAGCTCACCAACACCGCCGATATGATCCGCCTGATCATTCGCGACGAGGCAGTACACGGCTACTACATCGGCTACAAGTACCAGCGCGGACTCGAACAGGTCACCCAGGCCGAACGCGACGACCTCAAGAACTACACCTTCGAGTTGCTCTTCGAGCTCTACGACAACGAGGTCGATTACACCCAGGACCTCTACGACGAGGTCGGCCTCACCGAGGACGTCAAGAAGTTCCTCCGCTACAACGCCAACAAGGCCCTGATGAACCTGGGTTACGAGGGGTTGTTCCCGAAGGACGAGACCGAGGTCAACCCGGCCATCCTGTCCGCCCTCTCCCCCAACGCCGACGAGAACCACGACTTCTTCTCCGGGTCGGGGTCCAGTTATGTCATCGGCAAAGCGGTCAACACCGAAGACGACGACTGGGACTTCTGAACACCCGTCCCGGTGAATCGGGCCCGTTCGGGCCCCACCGCGCCGGGCAGCCGGGAATGTGGGCCGGGCGTCTTCTCGACGCCCGGCCCACATTCGTATATCGAATCGGACCAGCGGCTGTCGATGCCATCGGAACCGAGTCACAGAATTGATGGATTCGAAACCGGAAGGTCCGACCGACCCCCGTTAAGGTTGATGGCGACCTACCCAATTCAGGGAGATGGCGAACATGGCAAATTCGGTCATGGACGACTACGTCAGCCAACTGCGCGTCGCGTTACATCAGCTCCGCGATTGGCCCTACCCCGATCAGATCGATCACGAGCTTTTCCGGGCATTCATGAAGACCCCGCACGATGTGGGCGGGGAGCCCGATGCACCGGCTGTTTTCGAAGAGAAACAGGAGGAGGTCTGGGAGCTCAATACGTTCATCACCTGCGAGGTGCTGGGCTGGCGGGGCATCTGGACCTCCGAGGAACGCCGCCGGCTGGGGAATGTCGATATCGGGCGTACGCAGTATCTCGGCTTTCCCTATTACGGCCGCTGGGTGCTGGCCGTTGCCCGCTGCCTCATCGACAAACGGCATATCACACTGCGTGAGCTGCTCGAACGAACCCAGGAGGTCCGCGAGCGCGCCGCGGGCCGCGCCGGCCCATTGGAGGCCACACCGCGCAGCAGCGGAGACGGCACCGAGGTAGTCCGCAATATTCATCACCGGGATGCGGTCGGCCACGGCGATCCCCAATGTTTCACCGGGCAAGCGGACACTCCCCGATTCGGGGTCGGCGACCGGATCCTGGTGCGCGACCTCCCGACTATCTTCTACACCCGCACCCAGGAGTATCTGCGCGGTAAACCGGGGACGGTCGTCAGAGTGTCTTACGAGAGCCCGATACCGGAAGACGAAGCGTTCGACCGCGAGGACCGGCGACCCGAATGGTTCTACATCGTGCGCTTCGATATGAAAGACCTGTGGGATCCGTATCAGGGACCCCCCGGTGACACCCTGCAAGCGGAAATATCGGAGCCCTGGCTCCAGGCGATCTCGTAGACCGGTCACACCTCAGTGAGAGGAACACGATGAGCGGGATTTCGAACGAAGGCGAGGACGACGAAGCACCCCGGCACGCGGCGCCGATGGTGGAGGAGGTCACCGATTTCGAGGTGCTCGAAATCGCGCTGCGCGAGCTCGCGATCGAGAAGGGATTGTTCACCGCCGAGGACCACCGCCACTACACCGAGTATTTCGAACAACTGGGTCCGGTGCCGGGTGCCCGGTTCGTCGCCAAGGCGTGGTCCGACCCCGAATTCAAGCGGCTGGCTCTGGAAGACGCCGTCACCGCGTGCCATGAGGTCGGCATCGATTGGCTGCGGCCGACCGGGTTCGGTACGCCGAGTGATTTCACCGCACTGCACATACTCGAGGACACGCCGACTCTGCATCACGTGATCTGCTGCAGCCTGTGCTCCTGCTATCCCCGCCCCCTGCTCGGGAATTCGCCCGAGTGGTATCGGACGCCGAACTACCGCCGCCGGCTCGTCCGCTGGCCGCGTCAGGTTCTCGCCGAATTCGGCCTCTACCTCACCGAAGACGTCCGGATTCGCGTCGAGGACTCCAATTCCAAGCATCGGTTCATGGTGCTGCCCGTCCGCCCGGACGGGACGGAGGGATGGAACGAGGAGCAGCTCACCCGGATCGCGACACGCGACTGCTTGATCGGTGTCGCACTTCCCCGGCCCGGACGAACCGCGGATGTGGATCGCCCTGTACACGCCGCGGTGCACCCGGCGCAGAAATACTGACGGACCGGAGGACAACAGATGGCAGTGGGCCAGGACGTCACGCGGATCAGAGTGCAGTTGCTGGAGCAGATGATCGCCCGGGGGCAGGTGTGGTCACGGATGGCCGAGAAATACGGCGTCGACAATCCTTCTCCGCCGTGGAAATCGAGTCTGGACGGGATATGCGACGCCCTCGATAGAGAAGGGACGGCGCTACCGCTGCTCGCTCGGCGGGACGAGGAGGATCGTCTCACCGGGGATGTGTATCCGGCACTGCCGTTCCCGGAGAATCAGCTCGTTGCGCTGGCGCATTCGCTGATCGCCCGGAAGATCATCGACGAGGCCGAGTTGGCCGATCATATCGAGGAGGTCCGGGCCCGGCTCGAAGCGGGAGAATGAACCCGTGGGCATTACCCGGGACGGTTCACTGTGGTCGCGGGACGGATGCCCTCCCGGAACCGTCCGCGCGATGCCGGTGATGTCCTGCGGCTGCCTCCGCTATCTCGATGATCCTGTCCCGCAGCTCGACGGGGGCAACGATATCGACCTCGGCACCGAAACCCACCAGCATGGCCGCGGCCCCCTCCACGCTGCGTACCCGCAGCCGGTACACATCCGGCTCGTCCGCGACGGGTTCGGGGTCACCGAGCGCGGTCACCGCCAGCGACCGCCACACCAGCGGTAACCGCGGCCGATGCACCCGCAGCACGATCTCGGTCGCGGGCCCCCCACGGAAGTCGTCACGCATCTGCCGCCACACCTGGTGCAGATCGAGGTCCGCCGGCCGCCGGCTGGGCTCACCGAGCCGACGCATCGCACTGATCCGGGACACCCGGTAGCTGCGGGGTCGACCGCGATGAGCGGCGACGAGGTACCAGGTCGGGCCGACCTGGAGCAGTCCCCAGGGATCGACGGTGCGGTCTCCCGGAGCGTCGGCCTGCCTCGATCGGTAGCGGATCCTGATCCGCTCGTCGTCCAGCACCGCGGCCTGTACCTCGGCCAATGCGTCGAGGGCCGCCGGTTCGCGGTGCCATCCGCCGGCGTCGAGGACGATTCGATCCTGCACATGGGTGACCAGCCGGTGCTGGTCGTCGGGAAGACCGGTGGACAGCTTGTGCAGGGCACTACAGAACGAACTGCCCAGGCCGAGAGCTTCGGCCGTACTCCGGCCGCCCGCGACGAAGAGCGCTCGGGCCTCTTCCGCGGTGAGTTGCTCGGCATCCGGTTCGAACCCGGGGACCAGGGCGAATCCGCCACCGCGGCCGCGTTCGGCGTACACCGGGATACCGGCGGCGGAGAGCGCCTCCATATCGCGCAGCACCGTCCGTTTCGTGACTTCGAGGCGCCGGGCCAGCTCGGCGGCACTCATCCGCCTGTGCCGCCGCAACAGCTGAACGATCAGGAGCAACCGGTCCGCGCGCATTTCTCCAGAATCCCACGAAAAGGTGACACGAGATGTCACCTTGTGTCCCACAGACTGCTCCCATGACCCAGATCCCCGACTTCCGATCAGATCTCGCCGCCGCCCAGGAATGGGTGGCCGGACTCATGACCGCAGTGCGCGCCGAACAATGGAACGAACCCACCCCCTGCACGGAATTCGACGTCCGCGCACTTCTCGAACACCTCTCCTGTCATCCGGCCAAACTGGTGGCGACCGCCACCGGCGCGGATCCCCGCCCACTACCCTCCCGGGCAGACATCGATACGGCCCGGCCCGGCGAGGATTACCTCAAACGATCCCGCGCTGCCCTCGACCAGTGGGCCGACGACGCGTTGCTGACCCGCACGCTCACCGCTCCCTGGGGTGCGGCGCCCGGCGGACTCGCGGTCGGGGGGTATCTGATGGAAACGGTCGCGCACGGCTGGGACCTGGCCGTGGCCACCGGCCAGAACGCCGAAGCCGACCCGGCTCTGGTGGCCGCGGCGCAAGCGATCGCGGACCGGGCGCTGAACGACGCCTTCCGCGGCCCCGAGTCGCCTTTCGGCCTGAGGGTCGAACCGCGCGCCCAAGCCGGGCCGACCGAGCGGCTGGCCGCGTTCCTCGGGCGTCGCCGGCCCGAGAATCGCTGACCCGACCTCCTCGGCGCGCCCGCCGCACCGCATCCTCACTCAGGCCGGTGTGGCGGGTAGGCGCGTCTGCGGATCGACAGTCATCTCGAACTCGGCCCGCGAATCTCCGGCGGCTACCCGCCCGTGGATACCACTGCGGCGGAACCCGTGACGGAAGTAGAAGCGCTCGGCCACGGTGTTCCCTTCGGTCACCTCCAGACGGATCCGATCGCAGGCGCGGGCGGTCGCATGATCCAGCACAGCGCGCAGCAGCAGATCGGCGACTCCGGTTCCCCGGGCGTCCGGTGCCACCCACATGGAGATCAGGTGTAGTTCGGCGCCTTCACCTACGACGCCGACTGTGCCCATCGCGGCACCGGCGACCACTGCCACGAATTGCGTTCGTCCGGCGAGTAGTTCCCGCCAATCCTGTTCGCTCCGTCGCCGGGCCGTGTCCAGCGTGGCACCGAACGCATGCGGCGCGTCGGCGAGCGATCGAAGCCGGATCTGCCGGAAGGCGGCCCAATCCGCGACCTCCAACTCCCGGATGCGCGCGGTAGCGGGATCCATCCGGTCATTGTGGTGCACCCGGCACACTCCTGCCGCCGTTTCGCGAGCACCGCCGGTTGTACGGCAGCGGCGGCGGGTCTGCCGATGTATTACTGAATCATCACGGATGAGAACAGGATTCGAACAGTACTGCACGACCGGCGTATCGACGAGCACGAATACATCCGCCAGCAGAACCATCGTGGCCGCAGGTTCGCATATCCCGGTCTCGATCCGCGGCGCACCGCACTGGTGGTAGTCGACACGGTGCCGTTCCATATCGCCGGCAACGCCTACTGCCGCGGCATCGTGCCGCATATCAACCGCCTCGCCCACGCCCTGCGCACAACCGGCGGAACTGTGGTGTGGGCGCTACCCGGAGAAGGCGGCCCGCTTCCACACGCGATCGAGTTCTTCGGCGCCGCGAGAGCATGCGATCGCGACCACAACGCCACGCTGCACACCATCTATCGGTCGTTCGGGGATGTGCGGCCGACTTCGGAGGTACTGGACATGATCGAGGCGTCCCGGTCGAACGACGCGCACGATCGAGTCCGGCGACCGCGACACCGTCCGCCGGGATGAGGCGACACAAATGCCCGCTGTCCGGTCGGCCCCTCGTGCCGTCGGCCGGACCGGCACACGACGGCCGATGACGCCGATACCGGCCCGCCCGCCGACACTGCTGCGGCGACGACCCGAACCGACCCGCAACGCGCACAGAGAGTGTGAGGATGGTGCAACGAACCGACTAGGGAGGAACCATGGGGAAGCTGGACGGAAAAGTCGCTGTGATCACCGGCGGCGCGCGCGGACAGGGCCGGTCGCACGCGGTGACCCTGGCAGCGGCGGGCGCGGATATCGTGTTGTGCGATATCGCGGCTCCCATCGCCACCGTGCCCTACTCACTGGGTTCGGCCGACGATCTCGCCGAAACCGCGAAACTTGTCGGCGAGACCGGCCGCCGCTGTGTATCGGTCACCGCCGATGTCCGTGATCAGCAACAGATGGATACCGTGGCCGAACGCGCGATCGACGAATTCGGCGGTATCGATATCCTCCTGGCCAACGCGGGGATCGCCTCCAACGCTTTCCTCGCCGAGATGCCCGAGCAGACCTGGCAGGACATGATCGATGTGAACCTGACCGGCGTCTATCACAGTTTCCGCGCCGTGGTTCCGCATATGATCGAGCGCGGCTCGGGGCGGATCGTCGCCACCTCCTCCATCGTCGCCCGGATGGGCGCCCGCAGATCCGCCCACTACTCCGCTGCGAAATGGGGTGTGGTCGGTCTGGTGAAATCGCTGGCGGAGGAGGTCGGTGGACACGGAATCACCGTGAACGCGGTCCTGCCCTCCGGCGTACAGACCGAGATGATCATGAACCCCGCCACCTACCGCGAACTCATGCCGGATCACGAGAACCCGACCCGCGCGGACGCGATGGCGATGTTCGAGGCCGGGGGCGGACTCATCCAGCCGGAGGAGGTCTCGGAGCTGATTCTGCTGCTGGTCTCCGACTCCGGCGGCCGCTACAACGGGGAGGCGATCACCATCTCGGGCGGTCTGAGCACCCATACGGTGTGATCGGAATCGTGGATGCCGAAAACTCGGTCCGCGTTTCCGATACCGCGACATCTTCGAGCAGGAGCATCCTCGCCCACGACGGGGCCGGACCGTGGGCACGGCGGATCCGGCCGACCGTCGATCCCCGGGGCGAATCCGCGGAGCGGTCGTCGAGACCGCGGAACTCAGGGCTCCGCGAGGTCATAGGAGGTGCTGCGACCTCCCGAGTCCGAACGGCTCAGCACACCGAGATCCACGAGTTCGTTGATATCACGCAGCGCAGTGTCCTGAGAGCATTTGGTGATGACGGCCCACTTGCGCGTGGTGAGTTTGCCGTTGAATCCGTCCAGGATTCGATTCAGCACAGTCATCTGGCGGTCGTTCATCGGAACCGGTTGCCAGTGCCGCCGGAAACGAGACTTCCGGAGGACGTTGTCCACTGTCTCATCGGAATGGGCGGTCGCGCGATGCAGCGCTTCGAGGAACCAGATCAGCCACCCCGTCACATCCAGAGAGCCCTTGTGAGTGCGCTCCAGTATCCGGTAGTACGCGGCGCGATCGCGTTGGATCTGCGCGGACAGACTGTAGAACCGCCGAGAGCTGTGATCCGCACGTGCCAGCCACAAGTCGCCGAGAGCCCGTGCGATGCGACCGTTTCCGTCGTCGAACGGGTGCACGGTCACAAACCACAGGTGCGCCAATCCGGCTCTGATGATTGCCGGTTCGGCGGTGTCCGCACTGACCCATTCCAGAAACTTCCGCATCTCGTCGTCCAGCCGCGCCGCAGGCGGAGCTTCGAAGTGCATCCGTTCCCGACCGTAGTCCCCGGACACCACCTGCACGGGTCCGCCACCGTCGGTGCGCCACGACCCGATCCGAATCCGGGTTCTGCCGGAATATCCGGTCGGAAATAGCGCGGCATGCCAGCCGTGCAGACGTTCCGCGGTCACGGGCCTGTCGTGGTGCGCGGTGGCGTCGAGAACCATTTCGACGACACCGTCCACATGTCGGTCGGCTGGAGCCGGCGCTCCGATATCCACTCCGAGGTGACGTGCGAGCGAGGAGCGCACGGAGGACACATCCAGCAGCTCGCCCTCGATCTCGCTGGTCTTGACGACATCCTGGGTCAGGACAGCCGAACTCGCCTCGTCCTGGACGGTTTCGGGTGTCTCGGCGAGCCGACCCAGCAACCGGCCCTGTTGCTGCGCCGCTTCGGTCAGCGGTACGGCCGACCGGGCAGAGTCGTATTCGAACAGCGGCCGATCGTCCTGTTGCCAGATGCACTTCCGGTACCCGGACGCCATGCGGTGATACCACCCTCTGTTCACCGCAAATCTTGCGGTGAACAGAGGGCCGATGGTCCGGTGCCGAATCAACGGCGCCGCCGCGGTCAGGTGTTCGCGCGAAGGACCCCTGTTCTGTACACCTGCGTCGGCCGACCGCTCGGAAATACCGGGATCGAACTGACGCAGGTGCCGCTCAGATCCCCAGGACCAGTTTCGCCGTGGTGAAGTAGATGATCAGTCCGGTCGCGTCGACCAGCGTCGTGACCATCGGCGCCGACACCACGGCCGGATCGATCCGCAGCCGCTTGGCGAGCAGCGGCATGGTTCCCCCGATGGTGGCGGCCCAGGCACAGATCAGTACCAGCGTCACCCCGACGACCACCGCGACCCGGGGACCGACGAACAGTCCGCCGATGACCACCCCGACCACGGCCAGCATGGTCCCGAGCACCAGCCCCACCCGGCATTCGCGCCAGATGACCTTGAACAGATCACCGCCGCGTACTTCACCGACCGCGACCGCACGCACACACGCAGTGGCCGCCTGCGCACCCGCGTTACCGCCCGCGCCGATCAGCAACGGAATGAACAGCGCGAGCTGCGCCGCCTGTTCCAGGGTGGCTTCGAAGAAACCCGTCACACTCACCGTCAGGGTGGCGGCCACCAGCAGCAGCATCAGCCAGAGCGCCCGGTAGCGGGCCAGCTGGAACACCCCGGCGGCCATGTAATGGCCTTCCCAGGGGGCCGAACCGGCCTGTTTGGCGACGTCCTCGCTGTCGGCGGCCTCGATGACCTCGACGGCGTCGTCGATGGTGAGCAGGCCCACCAGGCGGTCCTCGCTGTCGACCACCGGCATATTGATGTCGTTGGTCTCGCGCATGAGGCGCGCGGCCTTCTCCGCCGAATCGGTGGCCCGGACGAACGCGGGTTCGGTGACGACGAGATCGGCGACCATGGTGTCGGGGCCGGTGAGTACCAGTTCCCGCAGTTCCACGATGCCCTGCAGCCGGCGGCCGGCGTCGACCACCGGCAGGGTGTACACCGTTTCGGCGTTACCGCCCTTGAGACGGACCGTACGCAGGGCGTCGGCCACCGTGAGCGTCCCCGGAATCGCGACGACCTCGGGTGACATGAACCGGCCGACCGAACCCTCCGGGTAGCCGAGGAGCGCGGCGGTCATCCGGCGCTCGCGCGGGCTCAGTCCGGCGAGTGCCTTCTTGGCCACCTTCGCGGGGGCTTCCCGCAGCATGCGGGCCCGGTCGTCGGGCGCCATGCCCTCGACGAGTTCGCGGAAGCTCTGGTCCCGCAATCCCTGCAGGATCTGCTGCTGATCGACAGGTTCGAGTTCCTCGAACACCGCCAGCGCCAGATCCTTGTCCAGCAACCGGAACGCCACCCCGGCCTCGACCGCGTCCATCCGGGCGAGTTCGTCGGCGATGACATGTGGCGGATGATTGTCCAGCCAATGCAACGCGGCGTCCACGCGATGGCTTTCGACCACGTTCTGGAGGGATTCCGACAGCGTCGTCGGCACTTCGATGAGATCGATCTGCGACATGAGAAGTCCTCGGCACAGCAGTGAGTTGCGAGTGATTTCGAAGGAAAGTCACACCGCGAGGCGCCGAGCCGGACCGCTCCGCCGGCAGTCGCTGCTAGCGGAAACGCGGGCGGACGACGCCGCGCGGCCTTCGACTGGGAGGTTCGCTGCGCATTACAACACCACCACCTCTCGAGTCGCCGCCACGCGCGTATATGAACGCCCGATCCGGATTTCAGTCTATGAACGCGAACGGATTCTTGATCAGAGTACATCCTGATCATGGGAAGTCGGCATCGACATGTTCGGCACACGGCGTTTCACACTCTCGGGCGTGTCCGCGCCCCGCGTAGTTCCGCGGGATCGTCGAGAAACAGGCTGATCCGGGTCACCGCGGCGGCGATCCGGCCGCTGGGCAGCGGCGACTCCACCCGGATATCGACCGGTTCGCGCAACGTCACGTCGACGGTGGTGCCGTCCGGGCCGGCGAGGAACAGGCGGTCGCCGTCGAGGGCGGTCCCGGTGTGGTTGTAGCGGCGATGGTCGGCGACGGCCGCGATCCGGTCGAACGCTACGGTCGCGACCTCGCGGCCGCCGCGGCGCAGCACGAGCGCCCGGTCGGTCGCGTAGTGCGGGTAGGCGATATCGGCGACGACCACCGCGAACAACAACAGCAGTGACCACAGTGACAGCACGCCGAGCAGCGCATTCAGCCACAGCCACGGGATCAGGATGTGCAGCATCGTCATCTCCAGCACCGTGGCCGCCAGGAAGGCCAGCGGCAGCGCCAGCACACCCTGGGTACCGGGCAGCGGCCGGCGTTCCCGGCCGTCGCAATCGGTCCGACGGCGTGCCCACAACCAGATTCCGCGGTAGGCCCGGACCTGGTTTCGCAGCAACCCGGTCGCCCGCCCGGTCACGGCCGGCCGCCCGGATCGCCGGTCAGCAGTTCGATCGCGCGCAGTACCGCCGCACGCTGAGCCGGGTCGGGGACGAGATCCACCGGCGACCAATCGGGTCCGCTCGCGTCGCCGGAAACCTCCAGCGAATCGAAATCGGCGGCCCGCAGACCCGCGACGAGTTCGTGCGCCACCTGTTCGATCAACTCCCCGCACTGGTCCACCGGCCGGCCGCTCAACTGCTCCCAGCCACGCAGTACCCGGCGATAGCTCGCCCGGGCCGAGGTGTTCGAGATCGCGCGCGCGAACCAGGTGAACAGTTCGTCCGGGGTATCGCCGGAGATCGCGATGATCTCCAGCAGATCGCGCTCCCGGTCGAACGCGGCACGTTCCAGATCGTCGGCCTGCTCCCGGGCGGTATCGAGTGCGGCGGCGAGATCCACGGGTAACGCGGTGAGCGTGCGGCCCGCGTCGACGGCGGCCAGCATCCGGCCCAGCCCTTCCTTCTTGCGCACGAGCTGGGCCACCCGGTGGGAGATCTCGTCGTGCAGCGCCGCCAGATCGGCACGGAGATCATCGGTATCCGATGATCCGTGCTCGGTCGCGAACACCGCGGCCACCGCACCCAGCGGCAATCCGTTGTCGGCGAGCCAGCGGATACGCATGAGCCGCGCCAGCTCCGCCATTCCGTAATCGCGGTAGCCGTGGTCGGGGCGGACCGGTTCGGGAAGCAGGCCGAGCCGGTGGTAGTGGCGGACGGCGCGGGGCGTCGTTCCGGCGGCCGTGGCTATTTCGCTGATCCTCATATCAAGAGCTTGAGGTGTGACGCTACGTCGTAGTCAAGACCGGAAACGAGCGCACTGCGCACGCAGGTTTCCGCGGCGGCGAGATACCGCATTGCTCAGCTCCAGGGGAGAATCGCGTCCTCGACCTCCGGCCAGGTGCGGGCGTGTCGGACCCACTGCGGGATCGGCCCGCGCTGCACACCGAAGAGATACAGATGTGGTACGAGGTCGCGCAGCGCCCGATGGACCTCGACGCGGGCGCTCGCAATTCGACGCGGGCAGCGCGCAACCGTTGCCCGCATCGTGAGTCCTCGACAGAGTGGAGGTCGAGATATCTCGCGACGGCCCCCGGGCCCGACATCTGAGGAGAGTGCTGTGCGCTTCGGAATCTTCATCCCGCAGGGGTGGCGTCTCGACCTGGTAGGTCTCGAACCCGCTACCCACTGGGAGGTGATGCGAGGTCTCGCGGCCCGCGCCGACGCGAACCCGGTGTGGGAGTCGCTGTGGGTGTACGACCATTTCCATACGGTCCCGGAGCCCAGCGACGAAGCCACCCACGAGGCGTGGACGCTGATGTCGGCCTTCGCCGCGACCACCTCGCGGGTGCGGCTGGGCCAGATGTGTACGGCGATCAGCTACCGCAACCCCGCCTACCTCGCCAAGGTCGCCGCGACGGTGGACCTGATCTCCGGTGGCCGCACCGAGATGGGTATCGGCGGCGGCTGGTACGAACACGAATGGCGCGCCTACGGATACGGCTTCCCCAGCGCCGGTGAACGGCTCGGCCGCCTGGACGAAGGGGTACAGATCTTCCGCCAGGCCTGGCAGACCGGCAGTGCCACCCTCGACGGCCGCTACTACCAGGTGGACGGCGCTATTGTGCGCCCGCTACCCGCTCAGGAGGGCGGCCCGCCGCTGTGGATCGCGGGCGGCGGCGAGAAGAAAACCCTGCGTATCGCCGCGAAATACGCGAACTACACGAATTTCGCCGGTAACAACCCCGACGAGTTCACCCACAAATCCGAGATCCTGCGCGCGCACTGCGTCGATGTGGGCACCGATTTCGACGCCATCGTGCGCAGCGCCAACTTCAATGTCGCCATCGGTACCACCGAAGCCGAGGTCGAACAGCGCAAGTCCGAGCACGCCGCCCGGCTCGTCCCGGTACTGGGCGAAAAGAAGGCTCGAGCCTACGTCGACAACCTGAACAACGACGGCGCGGCGGTCGGCACCCCGGAACAGATCGTGGCGAAACTCACCGCCGTCCGCGATCGCGGGCTGGGCTACGCCATCTTCAACTTCCCCGAGGCGGCCTACGACACCAGCGGTATCGAACTCTTCGAACGCGAAGTGCTCCCTGCGCTCACCGACTGAGCCCCTGCCCCTTTCGCGCCGGCCGTATCACGACACGACTGGACAACGCCTATCTGTCCGACCCGGCTGCCGGGCGGCAAGTGCGGCGTGGATGGACCGTCTTCCCGTCGGTAGGACGGTCCGTCCAGCAGCCGGCAGCCCGTATCGGCGGCCGATTGAACTCCGAGGAGGAACCTTCAGAGCGCGACGACGGTCAGCAACGGATCAAGACCTTTGAAGTCGTCCACATTGCGGGTGAACAGCGGCAGATCGTTGGACGAGGCGATCGCAGCTATCATCAGATCCATCTTGCGCGGCTTGGGATTTCGTCCGGCCGTATGCACCAGTTTCGCCATCGAGGTGAATCGCCGCGCCGCGATGGAGGAGAACGGCAGTGCATCGAAAGCGTGCTCGATCTCCAGAAGTCGTTCGGTACGCAGAGCGAGCGTTTCCGCATTCGATGCCAGCGCTATGCCCGAGCCCAACTCCGCAAGCGTCACCGTGCTGATCTTCGGCTGGATCGGAAGTTCCTCATCGTCGATAACCGCCAAGTCGATGAGTACACACGTATCCAACAGACCGACTGGATAACGGAACTTTCCCCCCGGTTCAGTCATCCAGCCGGTCCTCTCCGAACGCGACGTCGATTTCTGCGCGCTCATCCGCAGCATTCGCAGTGCTCGCGAACCTGGCGAGCCGCTTCTTCAGTTCGGCGGTCGTCAGGTTCTGCCGGGTCGTGATCGGGCGCAGTTCGCCGACGGGTCGTCCGTTGCGGGTAATGACGAAATCCTCGCCCGCTTCCAGCGCATCCATCACACCCGCGCTGCCGTTGCGTAGCTCGGCTTGGCTGATCGTCCTCGTCATTCACCCAATATAGCGCTCGATGCTATGGGATGCTATGGGCGGTGGTACCTCAAACTGCAGTCGGCACCGCCCTTCCGTTACGAAGACCAGCGATGCCGACTGTCGGTTATTGCGATAGATATGTAGCCGGGTTCCTCAGAGCATGCAGCTCACGCAGCCCTCGACCTCGGTGCCCTCCAGGGCCATCTGCCGCAGGCGGATGTAGTAGAGGGTTTTGATGCCCTTGCGCCAGGCGTAGATCTGGGCCTTGTTCAGGTCGCGGGTGGTGGCCGTGTCCTTGAAGAACAGCGTCAGCGACAGGCCCTGGTCCACGTGCTGGGTAGCCGCGGCGTAGGTGTCGATGATCTTCTCGTAGCCGATCTCGTACGCGTCCTGGTAGTAGTCCAGGTTCTCGTTGGTCATGTACGGAGCCGGGTAGTAGACGCGGCCGATCTTGCCTTCCTTGCGGATCTCGATCTTCGACGCCACCGGGTGGATCGAGCTGGTGGAGTGGTTGATGTAGGAGATCGAACCGGTCGGCGGGACGGCCTGCAGATTCTGGTTGTACAGGCCGTATTCCATGACCGCGGCCTTCAGTTCCCGCCAGTCGTCCTGGGTGGGGATGCGGATACCGGCGTCGGCGAACAAGCGCGCGATCCGCTCGGTCTGCGGTTCCCACACCCGGTCGGTGTACTTGTCGAAGTACTCACCGCTGGCGTACTTGGACTCCGGGAACCCGCCGAACCAGGTACCGCGTTCGCGCGCCAGCGCGTTCGATGCCCGCAGGGCGTGGAAGACGACCGTGTAGAAGTAGATATTGGTGAAGTCCAGGCCCTCTTCGGACCCGTAGTGGATATGTTCGCGGGCCAGATAGCCGTGCAGGTTCATCTGGCCGAGCCCGATGGCGTGCGAGGAGTTGTTGCCCTGTTCGATCGAGGGCACCGAGTTGATATGGGTCTGGTCGGAGACGGCCGTCAACGCCCGGATGGAGACCTCGATGGTGCGCGCGAAGTCCGGGGAATCCATCGCCTTGGCGATGTTCAGCGACCCCAGGTTGCAGGAGATGTCCTTGCCCACATGGGAGTAGGTGAGGTCGTCGTTGTAGATCGACGGGGTGGAGACCTGCAGGATCTCCGAGCACAGGTTCGAATGGGTGATCTTGCCGGCGATCGGGTTGGCCCGGTTCACCGTGTCCTCGAACATGATGTAGGGGTAGCCGGATTCGAACTGCAGCTCGGCGATGGTCTGGAAGAACTCGCGCGCCTTGATCTTGGACTTGCGGATCCGCTTGTCGTCGACCATCTCGTAGTACTTCTCGGTGACATCGACATCGGCGAACGGCTTGCCGTAGATACGTTCCACGTCGTACGGCGAGAACAGATACATGTCCTCGTTCTTCTTGGCCAGTTCGAAGGTGATGTCGGGGATCACCACACCCAGCGACAGGGTTTTGATGCGGATCTTCTCGTCCGCGTTCTCCCGCTTGGTGTCGAGGAACCGATAGATATCGGGGTGGTGAGCGTGCAGGTACACCGCGCCCGCGCCCTGGCGCGCACCGAGCTGGTTGGCGTAGGAGAAGGAGTCCTCGAGCAGCTTCATGATCGGGATGACGCCGGAGGACTGGTTCTCGATCTTCTTGATCGGCGCGCCGTGCTCACGGATATTGCTGAGCAGCAACGCGACCCCGCCACCGCGCTTGGACAGCTGCAGCGCGGAATTGATGGAGCGCCCGATGGACTCCATATTGTCCTCGATACGGAGCAGGAAGCAATTGTGCACGACGGTGCCGCGAATCGTGTAGGTGTGAGTGTCTTCGACGTGCAGGTTATAGACCTTCTCGGGCGCTTCGTTTGTACGCTCGATCGCCCGGACACCGTAGACATGGCGGCCCTGCACGACCTGGTAGGTCGAACGCTTCGTACCCTTGCGGCCGGTGTAGTTGTGCAGGTTCTTACCGATATCGAAGATGAACTCTTCGTTTGTACCGGGTAACCCGGGTACGAAGACCTGGCCGGTCTGATTTCCTGCCTGATTCACGTACGTGCGGACGACCGATACGATGCCGAGGCGCCGCAGAAGCAGTTGCACCTGATCGACCAGGTCGGGATTCACCAGATCGAGAACCATTCCTCCGGTGGTGCTGCACCCGTCGCCACGGAACAGTCCAGCGAGCAGGCCGCGCTGGAAATCCTCGTCCGCGGTCATCACATCGTGCGACAGCCGTTTCATGCTGTAGCCCGTTCCGGCCATCGACAACATCATCGATGCGACGACACCGCTGTTGCACACCATCTTCGTGGAGTGGTCGGAGTGATTCGTGTGCAGCGAAAGATCGACACCGAACACCTGCTTGAACGCCATGCCGAGTTCGACATGATATTCGGCCTCATGCGCGCCCAGCGTGAAGTGAACACCGTTCGGCCGGACACCGTCGACACCCGACCGCTTGGACACAAACCCTTCGGAGAGGTACCACCCGAGAATCAGGCCCAGGTCATAAGACTCCTCGACAATGCGGTTCACCGCAACGAAGCGCTGGTGATGCCGCTGTTTGTTACGGTGCTTCGCATCCGTGTCGACCTTGCGGATCTGCCCGTCGACTTCTTCATAGGCCCCCTCGCCGACGAATTTCATCAGATCGAACGTCCGGCGCTCTCGGATGTCCAGCGGTGCCGTTGTCACGATGAAATCCGAAGGATGGACATCCTGCGCGGCCAGCCACACGAACCCATTGAACGGGTCGGCACCGTCCCCGTCGATCAGAGTCTCGACGTCACGAGCGGTCCAGACCAGAATCGGGTGTTCTGGGGTGCAGAGAATCGGCTCCTTGTGCCCGAAGTGCGAAATCGAGATCAGCGCCTGATCGTTGGGGTTCTCGATCAACTTCTCCACCGTGGAATACGAACCATCGTGGGAGAGGACTCGGTCACCCGGGCGCAAGGTCTCTATCGGCCGGGGGCCGTCGATGGTGTCCACCGGGGTTCCTGCCGGGAAGCAGGACACCGGTTCGCCGCGCTGCTTCTTACCGGAATTGAGGAAGGTCGGGGTGGCCGGCTGGAAGCGGCCGTCGATGATCTCCTCGACGAGCATGCCCGCGAGTACCTCGTCACCGGCGGCCAGGGTCAGCGCGACCATGCAGACCCGGTCCTCGAAACGCTCCAGGTAGCGCTTCCCGTCGAAGGTCTTGAGGGTGTAGGAGGTGTAGTACTTGAACGCGCCGAGAAAGGTGGGGAACCGGAACTTCGCGGCGTACGCCTGCTGGAACAGCTTCTTCACGAAGGCCCGGCTGTACTGGTCGAGTACCTCGGGTTCGTAGTAGTTCTCCTCGACGAGATAGTCGAGCTTCTCGTCGAGGTTGTGGAAGAAGACGGTGTTCTGGTTGACGTGCTGCAAGAAGTACTGGTGCGCGGCCTCGCGATCCTTGTCGAACTGGATCTCGCCGTTCGGACCGTACAGGTTCAGCATCGCGTTGAGGGCGTGGTAGTCCAGGACCTCACCGGGTTCGCCGGCGCGCTGCGGGGGCTGCTCCAGGCGGGCCGTCATACCTGCTGGTGCTGTCGTTGTTGCTGCCAAAACAATCCCAATCCCTCACGGACGCGGGCGACGTCCTCGGCGGTTCCCATGAGTTCGAAGCGGTACAGGTAGGGCACCCCGCATTTGCGGGAGATGACATCACCTGCGAAGCAGAAGGTGTCACCGAAGTTCGTGTTCCCGGCCGCGATCACCCCGCGCAGTAGTGCGCGATTGTGCGGATCGTTGAGGAACTTGGCGACCTGGCGCGGTACGAATTCCTTGTCCGGGCGAGCCGAAGAACCCAACACGTGCCGACCGCCCCCGTAGGTGGGGACGATCAGCACGTAGGGTTCGTCGACGCGCAGGGACTCGGTGGTGTGCAGGGGTATCCGGAGCGCCGGGATATCCAGCTTCTCGACGAATCGGTGTGTGTTCTGCGAAGCGCTGGAGAAGTAGACCAGCGAATTCGATTCCGACATCTCACCTCCCCTGCTCCCCGATCGGTTCGGGCCTGACGCGCTCAGGCTGTGCCTATTACGCCTGAGCTCGGGCCCTTCGTGGTGACACTGCGTTGCCGCCTCCGGGCCTGACGCGCTCAGGCAGCGACGGTGGCCAGCGCCTTGATGCGGTCCGGACGGAAGCCGGACCAGTGCTCGTCACCGGAGACGACCACGGGAGCCTGCAGGTAGCCGAGGGCCATCACGTAGTCGCGGGCATCGGCGTCCTCGGAGATATCGACGACCTGATATTCCACCCCGGCCTTGTCGAGAGCCTTGTAGGTGGCGTTGCACTGGACGCAAGCGGGCTTGGTGTACACGGTGATCATTCGAGTCCCTCTCTCCTGTGCCTATGTGCGGTGTTCGCGGCCTTCGTGGTGACGGTCCGCCGCCCTCCGGGCCGAGCTCACCGCATGACTGATCGCAGCCGGTGACCCGTCTGTCTGTGCGGTGTGGTCGGCACGATCGGATGATCTGCGCAAACTCCGAGGACCGACCCTGAAACGCCACGTCCGGGCCGGTTCCACCCGGCGCCGGCGGGCCGATTGCACCGCCGTCTCCAGGCATCGATGACACTACACCTAGTGGCCGACAGAAAGAAACAACACGAGATGTTGCGAGTCACAACCATGTGATTTCACCGCTGTAAGCCGCAGGACAGCAACTCGACACGCCGCGTTCATCGTGGTCCAGATCACAAATCCATCGGGCCAGCTCTCTTTCAGCAAACGCAGGAGACTACGCCCGTCACACCAGTAGCTCCGGACCCCAGCAGGCCCTCCGGTCCCGTACGAAACCGACCGACCGGAAACGCGAGGGCCGCCCCGTCCGGTGGGACGGGGCGGCCCTCGCGTACCGCTGCGGGATCAGGCAGAGACGAGTTCCCCGCGAGCCGCGGTGACCAGAACCTGCACGGCCGCGGCCAGCTCGCGCTGGGCGTCCGCGTCCTCACGCGGATGGCCGGCAGCGAAACGCTCACCCCAGGCGGCGTAGTGCAGATGCGCCTCCTCGACGACCTTCCCGCCGGCGATACCCACGGACTTGACCGCGTCGGCGTGCGCCCACCGCGCGGCGTTGGGGCTGATCGAACCGCTGAGCACGGCCACCGGCAGACCGCTGATCGCGCCCGCACCGTAGGGCCGGGACAGCCAATCGATCGCGTTCTTCAGTACCGCGGGCAGGGTGCCGTTATATTCCGGGGTGACCAACAGCAGCCCGTCGCTCGCCGCGACCGCGTCGCGCAGCGCCTGGGCGGCGGCCGGTACCGAACCCGCGACGTCGATATCCTCGTTGTAGAACGGGATATCACCGATACCTTCGTAGATGGAGACCTCGGCGCCGCCGGGCGCGGTGGCGACCGCGGCCTCGGTGACCTGCCGGCTGATCGAGGCGCCGCGAAGGCTGCCGACGAGGGCGACGATACGGGTCTGACTCATGTTCACTCCTGCGGTACTAGTTGTGTGACGATCCCACTGCCCAGACTAACCGGACCACGGTCCGCTACATTCCTCCGGAGGGACGCACAGCGCCGTGAACTACGACACACTCAGTCCGGACTCCACCGATTCCGGAAGACCCCCGGCCGGACCACCACAGACCCCCGCATCCGCACCGGCCGCCGCCGCGGCGCCCCTCGCGCTGCGGGTTCTACCGCCGCAGCCGGTGGGACCCGCGCTCCCCGGGACCGCCGAACCCGCCGAACGCGCCGATGCCGCGCGCAACCGGCGCCGATTGCTCGACGCCGCACAGGAACTCGTCCGCGAACACGGAGTCGACGCCCTCACCATGGACGCACTGGCGAAACGGGCCGGCGTCGGCAAGGGCACGGTGTTCCGGCGGTTCGGTAACCGGACCGGCCTGATGTACGCCCTGCTGGACCATTCCGAAACGCTGGCCCAGGAAGCGTTCATCTTCGGACCGCCGCCGCTGGGGCCCGGCGCACCACCGGTGGAGCGACTCGTCGCGTTCGGGCGCGCGCGGCTGCTCGATATCGAAGTGGAGGGCGAACTGCATCGAGCCGCCGAACTCGGTTCATCCGAAGACCATTACGGCAGCCGGCCCTATCTGGTCCTGAAAACCCATGTGACGATGCTGCTGCGCGATGCGGGCGCCGCGGGCGATCCGGCACTGCTGGCCGATACTCTGCTCGCCGCACTCGGCGCCGCACTCGTCCTGCACCAGATCCGCACCCTCGGCTACACCCCCGGGCAGATCGGCGACAACTGGGAAGCCCTTGTTCGTCGCGTAGCCGATCCGGCCGCGCAGTAGAGTGGTCCGGCATGGGAAACCTGCGGGAACAGATCATCTCCGAACTGGGTGTGCTGCCGGACATCGAACCGAAGGAGGAGGTTCGGCGCCGCGTCGATTTCCTGAAGAACTATCTGCGCGCCACACCGGCAAAGGGTTTCGTACTCGGCATCAGCGGCGGCCAGGACAGCGCGCTCGCGGGGCGGCTGTGCCAGCTGGCCGCCGAGGAGTTGCGCGCGGAGGGCCACGAGGCCAGATTCATCGCGGTGCGGCTGCCCTACGGTGTCCAGGCCGATGAAGCCGACGCCCGGGTCTCCATGACCTTCGTCGCGCCCGACGAATCGGTGGTGGTGAACGTTCGGCCCGGTGCGAATGCCGTAGCAGCCGAGGTGGCCTCGGCCCTCAAGGTCGGCAAACTACGAGATTTCGTGCGCGGCAACATCAAGGCTCGCGAACGGATGGTGATCCAGTATGCCCTCGCCGGACAGGAGAATCTGCTGGTGGTCGGCACCGATCACGCGGCCGAGGCGGTGACCGGTTTCTTCACCAAGTTCGGTGACGGCGGTGTGGACGTGACCCCGCTGACCGGTCTGTCCAAACGACAGGGCGCGGCCCTGCTCGAGGAGCTCGGCGCTCCCGCACGACTGTCGTCCAAGGTGCCCACCGCCGATCTGGAGGACGAGCGTCCGGCACTGCCCGACGAGGAAGCACTCGGCCTGCGCTACAGCGAGATCGACGATTACCTCGAGGGCAAGAACGTCACCGACGAGGTGGCGAAGCGGATCGAGACGATCTTCCGCAACACCCGGCACAAGCGGGCCGTCCCGGTCACCCCGCTCGACGACTGGTGGCGCTGAGCGAACCCGGCTCCGAAAGCCGCGCAGCGGCGCCGGGCCACGGCGCACACCGACTCGGCGATCGGATCGGGGCCCGGCCGGGACGGCGAACCGCGGCCGACCGACTGCTCGTCTCCCGAGCGGGTGCGGCCACGCCACAGCCCATACCGATGGGCTGCCGCCTCCCCCCGATGCTCGCACCTCGGAGCGCCCCGAGCGAGCATGTCACCGGTGAATTCCCAGGGTGTGCCGGTCGAGGGGGTGGACGTGCCCGGTATCCGTGACCGACGATATCCGCATGTTGCTCACGCGCGAGGCCGATCTTTTCGAAGGCTCCAGGGCCCGCTTGCAGGCGATCGCCTATCGCCTGCTGGGCTCGGCCGGCGATGCCGAGGACGCGGTGCAGGAGACATACCTGCGCTGGCAAGCCGCCGACCGCGAGCACGTCGAGATTCCCGAGGCGTGGCTGACCAAAGTGCTCACCAATCTCTGCCTCAACCAGCTCACCTCCGCCCGCGCCCGCCGGGAGACCTATGTGGGTCAGTGGCTTCCGGAACCGGTACTGGCCGGCAGCGCGATGCTGGGCCCGGCCGACACTGTGGAGCAGCGGGAATCCGTTTCGATCGCCATGCTCACGCTCATGGAGCGACTCACCGCCAAAGAGCGGGTCGTCTATGTACTGCGTGAGGCCTTCGGCTACCCGCACCACGAGATCGCCGAACTGCTCGACATCACCGATGCCAACTGCCAGCAGATCTACCGCCGTGCCAAACAGCATCTCTCGACCGGCCGTGCGCGCATCGAGGTCGACGAAGCCGCCGCGCGACGGATCGTGGCGGAATTCCTGGCCGCGGCGGTCAGCGGACAGACCGAGACGCTGGTGACACTGCTCACCGACGATGCCTCCATCATCGGCGACGGCGGCGAATTCGTCGCGACGCTGAACCGGCCACTGGTCGGCGCGGAACGCGTCGCGCGGTTCGTGCGACTCGCGATCAAGCCCTCGAACGGCACGTGGGACAAGCTCGGCGGCAAACCCGAGATGTTCGCGGCCGTCGCCAACGGCATGCCCGCGCTGGTGCTGGTGTCCGAGGATCGGGTCGTCGGCATCTTGGTCCTGCATGTCACCGTCGACGGTATCGCCGCCGTGCACGGCCACGCCAACCCCGACAAGCTGGGCTATGCCAGCCGTCAGTGGGCCGGTTACGCACCGGGAGCACCCCTACCCGAATTGTGGTGACCCGTGTCCGCGACAGCCCCTACTGTCGCGGGAGTTCGCCGGATGCGAAGTCCGGGCCCTCGGCGACCTCCATTTCGGCCAGTCTGCGGCGGAGATAGCGGCGGGCGGGGTCGTTACCGGCCGCCGCTATCGCGGCCCGGTACTCGCGCGCCGCATCGGTGCGGCGGCCCGCCCGCCGGTACAGATCGGCGCGGGCAGCCGTGACGAGCTGCCCACCGGCCAGTCGCCGGTCGCCGGCCACCGCGTCCAGTGCCAGCAGGCCCGCTTCCGGGCCGTCGCGCAGGCCCACCGCGATCGCGCGGTTCACCCGTGCGGCCGGCGAGGGCGCGACGGCCAGCAGATCGTCGTAGGCGGCGACGATGGCCGGCCAATCGGTCGCCGCCCAATCCGGTGCCATGGCATGGGCCGCCGCGATCCGGGCCTGCGCCAGATACGGACCGTTCCCGTCCGCGGCGGCGCGGACCAGGTGGTTGCGGCCCTCGCGAATCGCCACCCGGTCCCAACGGTCCCGGTCCTGCTCGGCGAGCGGAACCAGTTCTCCGTCGCCGTTCCGCCGCTGCGCCCGACGGCTGTCGGTCAGCAGCATCAGGGCCAGTAGTGCGTGGCACTCCGACCGGACCGCACGCTCGGCATCCGGGAGCAGTTCGCAGAGCAACTGCCCCACCCGGATCGCCTCATCGCACAGTTCGTCGCGCACTGCGGTGGGCCCGGCGGTCGCGAAATAGCCCTCGGTGAACATCAGGTGCACCACCGCGAGCACGGTCGGCGCCCGTTCGGGCAGCAGCCGGGCAGGCGGGACCCGCAGCGGTATCCGGGCCTGGCGGATCTTGGCCTTGGCCCGGGTGATCCGTTGCGCGACTGTCGCTTCCGGTTGCAGGAACAGTCGGGCGATCTCGGCCGTTCGCAATCCGCAGACGAACCGCAGGGTCAACGCCACCTTGGCCGGCTCCGCGAGCGCGGGATGACAGCAGGTGAAGATCATCAGCAGCCGATCGTCGGGGCAGCCGGTATCCGGATCCGCGGCGGCCGGCTCGGGATCGAACCGTACGGCATCGCGCTCCTTGTCCGACCGCGCCGCTTCGCGGCGCAACCGGTCCAGCGCTCGATTGCGGGCCGTAGTGGTGATCCACGCACCCGGCTTGGCCGGGACACCGTCGCGCGGCCAGGTACGCAGCGCGGCGGTGAATGCTTCCTGCACCGCGTCCTCGGCCAGTTCGATATCACCGGTGAGCCGGGCGACAGTAGCCACGGCGCGGCCGAACTCGGCGCGATACACACCGCCGAGTCCGGCCGCTCCTCCATCGCTCACGCGCTCAGATCGACCACCCGTCGCACCTCGGTGCCGCCCTTCTCACCGATCGGGATGAGTGCGGCGAGTTCGGTGGCCGCGCCGGCATCCGGTGCCGTGAACAGGTACAGCCCCGCGACCACCTCCGCGGACTCGGTGAACGGACCGTCGGTGATCAGCGGCCGCCCACCCGATCCGGAACGGACCGTGGTCGCCGTCGCGGGTGGCTGCAACGCGCCGCTACCGCGGATCGCCGCCCCGGCCCGCGTACCGAACCGTTCGTGCTCGGCCACCCCGGACTCCCATTCCGGGGTGCCCGGTACCACGACCGTATCGGCCTGCTCCCACAGCAGGGCCGTCCACCAGTCGGCCCCCGGTGCGCCGTGCGGCAGCCACTGCACCAGTGGCCGGAGTTCGACCGATCCGCTGGTGGCGGCGGGCAGTCGGCGGGCGAGTTCTATCGCCTGGTCGAGATCGGCCACATCGAATACGTAGAACCCGCCCACGACCTCGGCGTTCTCGGCGAACGGGCCATCGGTGACCAGGGTCGTACCGCCGTCGCGGCGGACGGTGATCGCGGTCTCGGCGGGATAGAGGGCCGCGCCACCGGCGACGACCTCACCCGCCTGCGCATCGAACGCCGCGTACTGCGCGACCTCCGCGTCGAACTCGGCCGTACCCGGCTGCGCGACGTCTTCGTCCGCGCGGCCGGTCAACAGAGCCAGGTAGTGCATACCGTCATCCTTCCTCGTCGGCGAGGGGTCCGATACCCCTCACATCACAACGACGTGCGCGGACGCGGTTTCTCTACAGGATGCGCCGAATTCGGTGAGCGGAAATACCGGAGCGGATCAGCCGCCGGCGAAGGGAGGCATGACATCGACGCGCGGAGTCAGCGGCGCGGCACTGTCCCGGGTCAGTTCGTCCCCCATCAGATAGGCACAGACGGCGAGCATCTTGTCCAGGCCGGGACCGTAGGTTTCGGTCAGCCGGAAACGAAGGTCGGCGATCGTGGCGCCGGCGGGCAGGTCGAGGGTTTCGCTGTCCTTGCCGACCGCATCGGCCACGGCGGCGAAGTAGCGGACCTCAACCACCGATAGCTCCCATCGTGCGTTCCGGAGGGACGAAACCCTCGGCATCGATACCGTGCCCGGCCCATTTCTGCCACATGGCGCCGCGCCACAACTGCGCGAGTTCCTCGTCGCTCGCACCCGCGCGCAGACTCGCCCGCAGATCGAACTCCTGATCACTGAACAGGCAGGAGCGCAGCATACCGTCGGCGGTGAGCCGGGTGCGATCACAGGTATCGCAGAATTTACGGGTCACCGAGGCGATGATCCCGACGGTGGCCGGACCACCGTCGACCAGCCAGCTCTCCGCGGGCGCGGCGGGATCGTCCCGGCCGACGGGAGTGAGCCGGAAGCGGGCGCCGAGCACCTCGAGCAGCTGAGCGGCGGTCACCATGTTCGCCCGGGCCCATTCGTGGTCGGCGTCCAGCGGCATTTCCTCGATGAACCGCAGTTCACAGCCTTGGTCCAGACACCAGCGCAGCAGGTCCGCCGAACCGCGCAGGGTCTGCCGCATGAGTACCGCGTTCACCTTCACCGGCGCCAGCCCGGCCGCGGCGGCGGCGCGGATACCCGACATCGCGGAATCCAGCCGGTCGCGCCGGGTCAGCCGGGCGAAATCCGCGCGGTCCACAGTGTCCAGCGAAATATTGACCCGGCTCAGCCCGGCCGCGGCCAGTCCGGCGGCGCGATGCCGCAGACCTATGCCGTTGGAGGTCATGGCCAGCGGAATCCCGGGCACGGCCGCCTGACAACCGGCCACGATCTCCTCCAGATCGCGCCGCATCAGCGGCTCCCCACCGGTGAACCGCACCTCGCGGATCCCCAGTTCACGGACCGCGAGTGCGACCAGGCGGACGATCTCGGCGGCCGTGAGCAGTTCCGCGGGCGGAATCGCGGGCAGTCCTTCTTCGGGCATGCAGTAGGTACAGCGCAGCGAGCACTTCTCGGTGATGGACACCCGCAGATCCCGCGCGATCCGGCCGAATCGATCCACCAGCAGCGGCGTTTCCGGACGCCCATCGAGAGAAGGACGCCCGGACCGCACAGTGGGGATCCCCATTTCGACCAGCGTCACGCCTCCATTATGTACGCCGGTCCCCCCGCTGTATCGAACCTCGGGGGTATCCGCCGGTCACGGCGGCGCCCGCCCGCGCGTCACGGCGGGTACCGACGGGCGGCGATCGCCCGGTGGGCACTACTAGTCTGGGCCTATGATCTCTCGGCCCGTCAGTCGTCCGGTCCGGTCGGCGGACGACTATCGCGACACCATCGAACAGCTGTTGCGACCGCTGGCCGACCGGCCGGTGGTGGAAGTCCCGGTCGCCGAAGCGCTCGGCCGCCTGCTGGCCGAGGATCAGCACGCGCCGATCGATCTGCCGGTTTTCCGCAATTCCGCCATGGACGGGTACGCCGTGCGATCGGAGGATATCGCGGTCACGCCGGTGACCCTGCCGACAACCGGGGTGATCGCCGCGGGTGATCCCGGTCGCGAGGCCTTGGCACCCGGTACCGCCCGCAAGGTGATGACGGGTGCGCCGCTACCGGCCGGCGCCGACTGTGTGGTCCCGGTGGAGGACACCACCGCCGGGACGAGCTCGGTGCAGATCACGCGTGGCCGCTCGGCCGGTGAATTCGTCCGGGAACCGGGTAGCGATATCCGGGCCGGTGCCGGACTGGTCGCCGCCGCGACCGAGCTCGCGCCGCGCCATATCGCGGCGCTCGCCGCGGCCGGGGTGGGCCGGATCCCGGTGTTCACACCGGTGCGCGCGGTGGTGATCAGCACCGGCAGCGAACTGGTCGCCGCCGGCACCGCGTTGCGGCCGGGGCAGATCTACAACTCCAACGGGATCGCGCTGGCCGCGGCACTCACCGCGAACGGTGTCGACGTCGCCGGCGTCGAGCACAGCGGTGACGAGCCCGAGGAGTTCCGGCAGCTGCTGCGGGCGGCGACCGCCGCCGCCGATCTGGTGATCACCACCGGTGGGGTGTCCAAGGGTGATTTCGAGGTCGTGCGGGAGGTGCTGATCCCGCTCGGCGGCGAATTCGGTTCGGTGGCCATGCAACCGGGCGGTCCCCAGGGACTCACCGTCGTCGACGGAGTACCGGTGCTCAGTTTCCCCGGTAATCCGGTGAGCGCGGTGGTGTCGTTCGAGGTGCTGGCGCGGCCCATCCTGCGTCATCTCTCCGGGCTCGGTCCGGTGCCCGAGTACGAACTGCCGCTTCTGGGCGCGGTACGCCGGTCGCCGGAGGGGCGCCGTCAGTTCCTGCGCGGCCGGCTGGTGTGGAACGGTGCGCGGCCGCACGCCGTGGAGGTGGTGTCGGGTCCCGGTTCCCATCTCGTCGCGAGTATGGCGGCAGCCGATGTCCTGATCGATATTCCGGCGGCGGTCACCGAATTGCCGCCCGGTGCGACTGTGCGAGTGTGGACGCTATGAGCGAGTTGTCGCATGTGGACGCCGAAGGCCGCGCCCGCATGGTGGATGTGAGTGCCAAAGCCGATACCGCGCGGGTCGCTGTCGCGGGCGGAGCACTGCAGACCACCCCCGAGGTGGTGGCGCTGGTACGGGCCGACGATATGCCGAAGGCCGATGTACTCGCCACCGCCCGGCTCGCCGGAATCGCGGGAGCCAAGAAGACCTCCGAACTGATTCCGCTGTGCCATCAGCTCGCCCTGTCCTCGGTGAAGGTCGAATTCGGTTTCACCGATACCGCCGTCACCATCGAGGCCACGGCGAAGACGACCGGCCCCACCGGTGTGGAGATGGAAGCGCTCACCGCGGTGGCCGTGGCCGGACTGACACTGCACGACATGGTGAAAGCGGTCGATCCGGCAGCGGAGTTGACCGGGGTCCGCCTGCTCAGTAAAGAGGGCGGCAAACGCGGCCACTGGACCCGCCCGGAGCGGATCGCCGGCACCGGGACCACGGCACATCCGGAGCCGCGTGCCGAACCCGCGGCGCACGCGAACACCCTCCGCGACGAGGCGGCCGGAAGCGCGGTGGTGGTCGTGGCCTCCACCGGTGCGGCGGCCGGAACCCGGACCGACACGACCGGACCTCGTCTGGTGTCGTGGCTGCGCGATCTCGGATACACCGTGCGCGGGCCGCTCGTCTACGCCGACGCCGATATCGCCGACGGCCTGGCCGACGCCTTGCACACCGGCCCGGATCTGGTGGTGACCACCGGCGGCACCGGTGCCTCCCCGACCGACCGCACTCCGGAGGCGACCGCCGCCGTCCTGGACCGGGAACTCCCCGGGGTGGCCGAGGCCGTCCGGCAGCGCGGAACCGCGAAATTCCCGCTGGCCGCGCTCAGTCGTGGAATCGCCGGACTGGCCGGCCGTTCGGTGGTGGTGAACCTGCCCGGTTCCCAGGGCGGGGTGAAAGACGGTATCGCGGTGCTGGAACCGCTGCTGGCGCATCTGCTCGCCCAGGTGGCGGGCGGCGGCGCGCACGAGAACGACCGTGCGGGACATCCGCCGGGCGAGAATTTCGGAAACGAGAGCGCACATGCCTGACCTCACCCCCGGGCCTCCCGGCGAATTCGCCACCGCGGCGGCCGGTGTCCGGCTCGCCGAGATCAGCGAACAGCCCTTGGACCCCGCCGTGGTCGATACCGCCGTCCGCGGCGCGCACTACGGGGCCGTGGTGCTGTTCACCGGCGTGGTCCGCGATCACGACGGCGGGCAGGCGGTTTCGGCGCTCGAGTACTCCGCGCATCCGGAGGCGATACGTTTCCTGCGCGAATGTTGCGCCTCGGTCGCCGAATCCAGCGGTCTGCCGGTGGCGGCCGTACACCGGATCGGGAACCTGGTCGTAGGTGATCTGGCGATCGTGACAGCGGTGGCCGCGCCCCATCGCGGCGCGGCCTTCGAGGCGTGCTCGACGCTGGTCGACCGGATCAAGCACGAGGTACCGATCTGGAAACGTCAGCTGTTCACCGACGGACTCTCCGAATGGGTCAACGCCTGCGGCTGATAGTCCTCGGCGGTCCCCCCGCCGAGATCGGGAACGTAGCGCCAGACTGCGAGCATCTCCTGATCCCCCAGGGCCTCGGGGCCGGGGTGCACGGTGTCGCGTAACCGGTCCAGTACCGCTCCGGTGTCCAGGCCGGTCCCGATGAGTACCAGTTCTGTCCCTTCGCCCCGGGAACGGGGCGCCGGTTCCAGTGTGATCGCACGGCCGACCAGATGCAGGAGGAACCGGCCGTGTCCGGGCGCGGCGAAGGTGACGAAACCCTTGGCGCGGAACAGTCCGGCGGGCGGATCTTCCAGGAAGTCGATCAGGCGGCGTGGATGCAGGGCGGCGGCCTCGGTGAACGCCACGGTCGCATAGTCGTCGTGCAGATGCCGGTGGCCGGCTCCGGCGTGCTCGTCGTGACAGTGCTCGTCGAGCAGTTCGTCGAAACTGAGCTGTTCACCGATCCGCGGTTCGCCACGACGGCGCGGATCGAACAGCAGACCGGGATCGATGCGCCCGCGAGTGGTCGCGTACACCGGTACGCCCCCGGTCAGTTCCGTGATCTCCGCCCGCAATTGCGTCAGTTGTCCGGCACCCACCCGGTCGGCTTTGTTCACCACCACCAGATCCGCCAGCCGCAGATGACTCGCCAGTTCCGGATGCCGCTCTCTACTGCCCGCGAACTCCCCCGCGTCGACCACTTCGAGCAGCCCGCCGTAGCGGATCCGGGAATTCTCGCTGCCCACCACCATCCGCACCAGATTCCGCGGTTCGGCCAGCCCACTGGCCTCCACCACGATCACATCGATCCCGGCGCGGGGTTCGGTGAGCCGGGTGAACAAATCGTCGAGTTCGGAGACATCCACCGCACAGCACACACATCCGTTGCCCAGGGACACCATGGCGTCGACCTGTCCGGCCACCAGCATGGCGTCGATGTTCACGGCCCCGAAATCGTTGACCACCACACCGATCCGGGTGCCCCGGTTGTTGCGCAGCAGGTCGTTGAGCAGGGTGGTCTTTCCGGCGCCGAGAAATCCGGCCACGATCACCACGGGTATGCGCTCAGCCACCGCGCAATGATACGGGCGGCGCGGCGGGCGACCTCGCTGGGACGCGGGGGTTCCGGCACCGGATCGGACGCCGTCCCGCTCGTGGATCGCGCCGGCGTACGCGGGCCACGGAGTTCTCGATACCGGGATGAGCGCAGAGGCCGTGCCGATCGGACCGCATCCAACCGAATTGGATATGTTTCAGAAAATGCGCCGCCGGGGCGGTTCGGATCGATAGCCCGGCATTTCCCGTGCGTTCTCCGGAAATATCGCGATTCTCCGAAATCGCCAGCGCCACTCTGGTAAACGTGCCGGGGAGATTGCGGGGGATCTCGTTGTATCGAGAACAAAGAAATACCGAGGAGAATCGAATGCGTGCAGGCACGTTCCTGATCGCCGGTGCGGTGCTGTCGGCGGCGACCGTGCTGGGCAGCGGTATCGCGGCGGCAGAGCCCGCGGATTCCATACCGCACGACGGCGTCTACCGGGTCGGGGTGGATATCCGGCCCGGCACCTGGGAATCGCCCGGACCCACGGATCCCACCAGGAGCTGTGACTGGCGGCGACTCCGGCTGATCGAGGGCGACAACACGAATATGAGCTACATCATCGAGAACAACTACACGAAACTCGGCCCGATCCGCGTCACCGTCAAACCCACCGACGCGGGGTTCAAGACCGAGAACTGCGGCCCCTGGCGGATGGTGCCACCGACACCGACCGGTTCGGCCGGGCTCTGACTCGGACACACCACGGCCCGGCCTTCCCGCTTCCGGGGAGACCGGGCCGATCGTGGCGCGGACCGGATCCGCGACCGGTCACCGGTGGGCGCGGAGCTGATACAGCCCTTCGGTCTCGGCGACCACCACGCCGTCGATATCACTGAGCACCGCGCGCAGTGTGAAATCCGCCTTACCGTTCGCCGCCGCCTCCGCCGCGATCCGCTCGATCTCGGCCTCGTCCAGCGTGGCCTGGGCGCGTACCGCCGTGGTCGCCGGCTTCCGGAACACGATCCGCAGATCCTTCACCAGCGGATAGAAGCGCGCCGTATCGAAACTCGCCACGGCGATGGCACCGCCGAGGATCTCCCCGACGGTGAACAGCACCCCGGCGTACATGACCCCGAAATGATTGCCGTTGCCCTCGACCGGCACGGTGGCCGCGGCATACCCGCGCCGCACCTCCTCGGCGCACACACCCATCCGGTGCGCCACCGGAATGGTCTGTTCCAGCGCCGAGTTCACGACCTCGGCGATGGGCGGGTTGCGGACATCACTCATAACAGGGGCGGCCCTTCCGTACGGTTCACGCGACGGGATGTTTCTCGGTGCTCGGCGGTTCGGGTTCGGACTCGGCGTCGGGTACCTCGGTACCGCGCAGCGATGTCCCCGCGGTCTCCCGCAGGAAGTACCAGGCCACCAGGCCGATCAATGCGGCACCGGTCATATAGATGGCCGGGAAGAGGGTCCAGTTCGTCCCCTCGATCACCGCCTCGTTCACCAGCGGAGCGGTACCACCGAACGCGGCCGTGGACACGTTGTAGGCCAGTGCGAACCCGGCGTAGCGGACGTGGGTCGGGAAGATGGCGGGGAAGGTCGCGCTGATGGTGGACAACTGCGGGACATAGAGCAGGCCCAGCACCACGAAGCCCACGATGGCCCAGCCGGTACCCATACCCATCAGCCAGTACATCGGCACCGACAGCACCGCCAGCCCGACCAGCGAGAACAGCCACAGCGGACGCCGCCCGGTCCGGTCGGACAACCGGCCGAAGAACGGTACGCAGGCCATCATGATCACCTGCCCGATCAGCATCATGGCAGTAGTGGTCGACTCGCCCAGCCCGATCGTCTTCTGCAGGTAGGTGGGCTGGTAGGTGAGCAGCGTGTAGTTCGCCACGTTCAGCGCGATGACCAGGCCGCCCAGCACCAGCAGCTCACGCCGGTATTCGGTGATCAGCACCCGGAGCCCACCCTTCGGGTGCTCCTGTTCGTTCACCTCGGTGAAAACCGGCGATTCGTCGAGCTTCGTACGCAGGTACCAGCCGATGGCACCCAGCGGGACGGCGATCAGGAAGGGGATCCGCCAGCCCCAGTCGTGCATGGCGTCCGAGCCGAGGATCAACTGGCACAGCAGCACCACGGCCGAACCGCCGACGAAACCGCCGAGCGTGCCGAACTCCAGGAAGCTACCGAAGAAGCCACGTTTCTTGTCGGTGGCGCATTCGGCGAGATAGGTCGCCGCCCCGCCGTATTCACCGCCGGTCGAGAAACCCTGCACCACGCGGAGCAGGATCAGCAGGATGGGGGCGAGCACGCCGACCTGGCTGTGTGTCGGCAGTACGCCGATCAGGCCGGTGGCGGCCGCCATGAGCAGGATGGTGGTGGCCAGTACCACCTTGCGGCCCACCCGGTCGCCCAGCGGGCCCCAGACCATACCGCCCACCGGCCGCAGGACGAAGGAGATGGCGAAGCCGAGCATGGTGCCCAGCGTGCCGAGTTCCCCCGGGAAGAAGGCATCGGTCAGGTAGGTGGCCGTTGCGGCGTAGACACCGTAATCGAACCATTCGGTGGCGTTACCCATTGCCGAGGCCGCCACCGACCTCTTGAGTTGCGGTGCTTCGACCTGTTGTGGTTCCGGCTGTTGCTGGTCCGTCACGGTCAGTCCTCTCCGGCGCGTGCGTCCGTGTCGGCCCGGCCGACCCATGACGTCGCGCTCGCCGCCGACCGGGTTCCGGCGAGTATCGACCTCAATCCGTTACCCGGGAATTTGCCCAGATAAACGCGGCCACCTCCGGACCGGGGTCGCCGGGCACCTCTCATCAGCTACTGACCAGCGTATGTGAAGGCGGTCACACCTGCGGCGAAACGGCTCGGCCGGGTGCGCGCGACACCCGGCCGGAACCGGCGATTGCGACCGCTCAGCGCGGCTCCTCGCCGCCGACGACGGCAGGATCGGGCCGGTGGTTCACCTCGATCAGCGGGAGCCGCAGCGCGGCGGGGGCGGACTCCGGGACCACCGGAGCCACCGGAGCCACCGGAGCCACCCGCCGATAGGCGGACCCGAGCGGCGGCCGCGGATCGGCCGCACCCTTGTTCGGCCACATCGCGACCGCCCGCTCGGACTGCGCGGTGATGGTGAGCGACGGGTTGACGCCCAGGTTGGCCGAGATGGTCGAACCGTCGATCACATGCAGACCCGGATAACCGTAGAGCCGCTGATAGGGATCCACGACACCGGTCTCGGCGCTTTCACCGATCACGCAGCCGCCGATGAAATGGCCGGTCATCGGGATATTGAACACGCTGCTGGTGGCGCCACCGGCGATACCGTCGATCTTGTCGGCGACCCGGCGTCCCACCTCGTGGCCGGCCGGGATCCAGGTCGGGTTGGGCGCGCCCTCCCCCTGCCGGGTCGTCATCTTGCGGCCGAACACCCCGCGCTTGGTGTAGGTGGTGATCGAATTGTCCACCGACTGCATCACCAGCAGGCCGATCATCTGTTCCGACCAGCCCCGGGGGTTGTGCAGATGCGGCAGGTCGCGGCGGTTGCGCCAGATCTCGCGTAGCCACAGCCGGCGCTTGGACACCCCGGGTTCCTCGTCGACCATGACGCTGCCCATCAGCGAGATCACATTGCTGCCCTTGCCGTAGCGCACCGGCTCGATATGGGTGTCGTGGTCGGGGTGGATGGACGAGGTGATGGCCACGCCCTTGGTGAAATCGCTGGTCTTGTCCCGGCTGCGGATCGCGAGCAGCTCCTCCGAGTTGGTCCGGGACAGGTATCCCAGACGGCCGGAGATATCGGGCAGCGAGCCGGAATCACGCAGCTTGTGCAGCAGCCGCTGGGTCCCCAGGGAGGCAGCGGAGAAGATCACCTGTTCCGCGGTGAACACGGCGCGCTTCTTGCGTACCCAGCGCCCGGTCGTCACCGTCCGCACCTCGTACCCGCCGCCGGGCAGCGGTTTCACATCGGTGACCGTACGCAGAGCGTGCACCGTCGCCCCGGCCTGCTCGGCCAGGTAGAGGTAGTTCTTGACCAGGGTGTTCTTGGCGTTGTGCCGGCAGCCGGTCATACATTCACCGCAGTGGGTGCAGGTGCGGCGCGCGGGTCCGGCACCGCCGAAGTACGGATCGGGCACATCCTCACCGGGCCGGCTTCCCGGGCCGCCGAAGAAGACTCCGACCGGTGTCCGCTGATAGGAATCGGCGACTCCCAGTTCCTCCGCGACCTCCAGGAAGACCCGGTCGGTCGGCGTGGTCGCCGGATTGGTGGCCACGCCCAGCATGCGTTTGGCCTGGTCGTAGTACGGCGTGAGTTCGTCTTTCCAGTCCGTGATCCCCGCCCACTGGCCGTCGCGGAAGAATTTCTCCGGCGGCTCGTAGAGGGTGTTCGCATAGACCAGGGAGCCGCCGCCCACGCCCGACCCGGCCATGATGAGGGTGTTCTTCAGCAGCGCGAGCCGCTGGATCCCGAAGCAGCCGAGATACGGCGCCCACAGGTACTGCCTGGCGCGCCAGGACGTTTTCGCGAATTCGTCGTCGGCGAAGCGCCGACCTGCTTCGAGGACACCGACCCGGTATCCCTTCTCGGTCAACCGCAGGGCGCTCACGCTGCCCCCGAATCCGGAGCCGATGACGAGTACGTCGTAGTCGAAGGTCTGGCCGGGCCCGGCGGCGGCGCCGGTGCTCGTTGCGGAACTGGACATCTTTCCGAGGCTATGGCCTGGATCACCCATCCGGGAACATACCCGCGGACACGAAATCGGCACTTTCGGCCAACCTGGCCGGGAACGGGTCGCGCCGGTTCATCCGCCCGCGCCCGCCACCGGATCCCGAACGCGATCCGTATCCGCCGGATCGGTGCCCGGCCCGGGATCCCAGGCCGCCTGCGCACCGGGCCGGCCGTGCTCCACCACATAGGCGGCCCGGGTGCTGATCGGCGCGCCGGGCCGGCCGACGAAAGGCACCACCCGATAATCGCTGCGCCACAGCCGCTCGTCGATCTCGACCCGGACATAGCCCCGTTGCCCGTTGAAGAACTTCATATCCGGGTTGGCGGCCAGCAACGTCCGGCCCCGCGCCGGTAGATCCGCGCCGTCCCGTCCGGTCGTGATCGAGGTCCCGGTGAACTCGGTGGCCACCACCGGAGATTCCGGCTCGCGATAGTTCCCGCGCAGATCGACCACATAGTTCTCGTGCCGGTCACCGGTGAGCACCACCAGATTTCCGCGGCCGCGCGCGGCGGCCGCGGCGAGCACCGCGTCACGGTCGGCGACGTACCCGTCCCAGGCGTCGGTACCCACGGCGACCGCGGGCCCGGGGTCGTAGTCGGACTGCGCCATGGCGACCTGATTGCCCAGGATCTGCCACCGGGCCCGGGACCGCGTGAGCCCGTCGATCAACCAGTCACGCTGCGGCGCACCCAGAATCGTACGGTCGGCGGCGAACCGGTCCGGGCAGTCGACCACCAGGTTTCCGCCGTCACCGCATACCAGCGACGATCGGTACTGCCGAGTGTCGAGCATGGTGAGATCGGCGAGACCGCCGAAGGAATAGCGGCGGTGCATCCGGACGTGGGGTCCCGCGGGGAGCTGATCGATCCGCAGCGGCAGATGTTCGTACATGGCCCGGAAAGCGGCGGCCCGGCGCCGCCGGAACAGTGCGGGCAGCAGATGGATGTCGATTCCGGTGCCGGGATCGAAACCGGCCCAGTTGTTGTCGATCTCGTGGTCGTCGAAGGTGCAGATCCAGGGGAACGCGGCATGGGCCGCCTGTAATTCGGGTTCGGCCTTGTACTGCGCGTACCGCAGCCGGTACCCGGTGAGATCGGTCGCCTCGGCGCGCAGTGTCGCGGGGATCGATACACCCGCACGGCCGCGCGCCCATTCCTTCTCGTAGATGTAATCACCCAGGTGGACGACGAAATCCAGGTCTTCGTCGCACAGATGCCGGTAGGCGGTGTAGTAGCCGGAACTCCAGTGCTGGCAGGAGGCGAAAGCGAAGCGCAACCGCCGCACCGGCGCGGCCGCGGCGGGCGCGGTGCGGGTACGGCCCACCGGGGAGATCGCGCCGCCGGCGCGAAAACGGTAGTAGTACCAGCGATCCGGTGCCAGACCCCGGACCTCGGGATGCACACTGTGCGCGAGTTCCCGGGTGGCCACCGCGCTACCGCGTGCCGCGACCCGGCGGAAATTCTCGTCCTCGGCGACCTCGTACTCGACCGTGACCGGGGCCCGGGCGGTACCACCGAGTGAATCCGGGGCGAAGGGGTCCGGAGCCAGCCGGGTCCACAGCACCACACCGTCGGGCAGTGGATCCCCGGATGCCACACCGAGCGTGAAGGGGTCCCCCAGCCGACGCGGCGCCCGGTACGGCGCACTGCTCGCGAGCCCGGCCCCGGCCAGCAGCGCGGCCGCACCGGCGGTGCCCGCCTGCAGTAACCGACGTCGGGACAGAGTCATGCGTCAGCTTAACCCGGGCGATTTGCCCGGTTCGCCGCGGTCCGGCCGCCCGGTTCGGTCACCGGGCGGCCGGACCCCGGTCTAGCGATCGCCGATACAGACCACGAACCGGCGTTCGTCGTAGACGAAACCGCGGTCGGCCGACGGACAGGCGTTCACATCCACGGTTTCCGGCAGGATGCTGATCACCTGCACCCCGCCCGGGCCGCATTCCGTGCGTTGCGGCTGGTCACTCGAAACATCCACACAACTGCCGACCACCCAGTCGATATCGAGGCACATGGTCGTCTCGCCGATGGTGTGACTGGAGTCGGCATCCGCGGGGCAGGCAGTCCCCGCCGGTCCGGTACTGGCGACCTTGTAGCGGGATTCCGCACTACCACAGGACGCCTTGACGACATCCTTCTCACCTACCGCGCTCAGACATTCACCGGCGGCCACTTCGACCTTCGGCGGAGCCTGTTTGGCCTCTTTGTTGGCCGAACCCGCGGTACCGACCGCGGAGGCGGTGACACTGGGCGGAGCGGGCGGGGTGCTCGTCGGCACCAGCACCGACGGCGGCGCCACGGGCGCCGGCGAGGTCGTGGCGACCCCGGGAGAAGCCGTCGTCTCGACGGCGGGCGGGGCGGCGAGATCGTCGGTCTTCTCGTCACTTCCCGCGGTGGCCAGCAATGCGGCCACCCCGATCCCGAGCACGATCGAGGTCACCACGGCCGCGATGGCGATCGCGGCCGCGGTGGCGCCTACCCGCGCGCGTTTGTCCTGCTGCGAGAGCGGCGCCCGACCGCCGTCCTCGTCGGGAGCCGGTTCGGTCACGGTTCGCCGCGCAGAACGGCCATCACGGAGTCGAGGAACGGTTGCCCGCCGGTGATGTAGCCGCCGGCCACCGCGCCCACGACCAGACCGATCGGACCGGTGATGATGCTGAGGAAGCCGAGGCCGACGAATGCGCCGAGCAGACCGCCCAGCACCGCGCCCACCGCGACACCGACGACGTTCTCCTGCAGTTCGGTGGTGAGCCGGGCCATCGAGCTGACCGGACGCATCTCACCGATGTTCTCGGCGGTGACCGTCGGGGTCAGTTCGAGAGTCGTCCCGTCGGCACTGATCTCGTGGGCCACGGCCATCTCGCTGCCGGAGATCTCGTACTGCAGCGGCACTTCGGCGACCACGGCGCCGCTGACGGCCTTGAGGACAGCCTTGGCGCCGTCCGGGGACAGTTCGAACCGCCCGTCCTGGACCTCGGTGGTGATCGTCTGGGTCTTCTGGTCGACGCTGGTCTCGTAAGCGACGCCCTGGTCGACGCCCTCGCTCTTGATCTCCGGAGCCGGAGCGGCGGGTTCGGCGTGCACCACGCCGGCGGAAATCCCTACAGCAGCAACGGACAGGAGTGCGGTTGCGGCGAAAGTGCCGAACTTCATTACGTTCAATTCCTTCTCACGTGAACCGACCCTGGGCCGGGCGGCTGCGATTTCACTTCGCGCACAGGACCATACCGATAATTCGAGTTGGCTTGCATATCAGGAATTAAACGGATAATTCATCATTTAAATTGCTGTTCAATAACTCCGTCGTCCGGCGAGAATTCCGGGATACGCGTCCGGTGCAACGGTTATAGGGCCCTGCGATATCACCGTGACGCCACCATCGGAACCGGCAGCATTCCCCTGGCAATCGTTTTGTGCCCATAACTTTTACGCACCGTTATTCACCGATCGGCACTCAGGTGTTACACACCCACCGGAATGTGCCAGTCCCGGGTGGAGGGGCCGACGCCCGTCCGGACCCGGCAACCGGGACTACTTCGTGACCCTCGGTGACGGTTCCCCGCGACCCCGGAGTGCTGGACTACCACCAGGACTTTCCACCGGGTACCCACCGTCGATACGACCGGAGTACAAGCCATGACGACCACCGCACACCTGCGTATCGCGATCACCGCCGGAGCCGTCACCGCCGCTGTCGCGTTCGGGCCGGTGCCCGGCGCCTCGGCCGCTGTATCGAATGTGAGCGTCTCCGGCGGATTCGGCCTCGGTTTCGTCCAGTACGGGACGAGCTGTACCTACACCGTCACCGTGCTGGGCGACGGTGTGAACGCACTGGAGGACCGGGTGAACGGGCAACCCGGCGGCGGGACCTTCGGCCCGATCGAGCAGGTGGCACCCGGAAAATTCACCGCCGACTGGGCACCGGCGGTCGCCGGCCGCCATGTGGTGTCGGCCGACGGAGTGGCCACCGAGGTGTACGTGCAGAAGGGTTACGACTTCGGCATCATCTGTTTCACGCTGCCGGAGTATCTGCGCCTGCCGGACTGACGAGTCGTCGCACGCACCACAGCCGGTCGGGATCGCGGCCGCCGCCGTGTCCGTCAGAGCGCTTGACAGACTCCGTACTTTTGACAGACTCCGACGAAAATGGCCGGGGGCGATCCCGGGCCGGACGAAGGGATTTCGGATGGGTGTCTACGCGGTCACGGGTGCGGCGTCGGGGATGGGCAGAGCGGTCGCCGACAAACTGACCGCCGCGGGCCACCGGGTGATCGGGGTGGATATCCAGGAGACCGATATCGTCGCCGACCTGGCTACCTCCGCAGGACGGCGGGCGGCGATCGACGGCGTCCTGACCGCCGCGGACGGCCGGCTCGACGGTGCCGTGCTCGCCGCGGGCCTGGGGCCGGCACCCGATCCCGCGCGGCTGCCGGTGATCGCGGCTGTGAACTATCTCGGCACAGTCGAACTACTGGAGGGCTGGCGGCCCGCGCTCGCGGCGAGCGGGGCCGCGCGGGTAGTCGCCTTCGGCAGCAATTCCGCCACCACTGTGCCCGCGGTACCCCGCCGGGCGATCGCGGCCTTCCTGGCCGGCGATACCGAGCGCGCCGTCCGGTCGGTGCGGATCTTCGGCAAACAGGCGGGCCCGTTCGTGTACGCGGCGTCCAAGATCGCGGTCAGCCGCTGGGTGCGACGGCATGCCGTCCGGCCGGAATGGGCCGGGGAAGGTATCCGGCTCAACGTCATCGCCCCCGGCGCGATCCTCACCCCGCTGCTCGAGCGCCAGCTCGAATCGCCGGTCGAGGCCAAGGCGATCAATGCTTTCCCGGTACCGACCGGCGGATTCGGCAAACCGGAGCATATCGCCGACTGGGTGTACATGATGCTTTCACCCTCGGCCGAATTTCTCTGTGGCAGTGTAATTTTCGTAGATGGCGGGACAGACGCGTACTTCCGTCCCGACGATTGGCCGCGTGCGGTCCCGCTGCGCCGGGTCGCCGGTTATCTGCGCAAGTTCCGTGGTTTCTCCGCGACCCGGCGAACGGAGTAACCACGGAACTCACCCGCGGTGGGGTACGCGCGATGCGGAGCGGACGTGTGCCCTGCCACCGGCCGCCCGCACAGGTCCCGGCTACCGCTTGCGCGCGACCGCACCCCAGCAGTTCACCTGTGTATCCAGCCAATCCGGCGACTCCCCCGCGGGGCGCCATTGATTGGCGACGACGACACCGGGTTCCAGCAACTCCAATCCGTCGAAGAACCGGGCGAACTCCTCGCGGGTGCGGGACCGGGCGAAAACGCCGCTCTGCCGGTACACCTCGAGCGCGCTCGCCATGGTCACCGGGTCGAGATCGATGGTGATATGCGACGCCACCAGGAACGAACCGGGCGCGAGTGCGTCCACCAGCGTGGCCACCACCCCGTAGGGGTCCTGTTCGGCGGTCAGGAAGTGCAGCACGGCGACCAGGCTCAGCGCCACCGGTTCGGCCAGATCGAGCGTTTCGCTCAGCTGTGGTGCCGACAGGATGGCGCCGGGGTCGGTGAGATCGGCGTCGATATAGGTCGTACGTCCCGTCGCGGTGCCGACCAGCAGCGCACGGGCATGGGCCAGCACGATCGGGTCGTTGTCCACATAAGCCACCCGCGCCGTCGGCTCCGCGGCCTGCGCCACCTGGTGCAGATTCGGCTCGGTGGGGATCCCGGTGCCGATATCGAGGAACTGGGTGACCCCCAGCGCGGTGATCTCGTTGACCGCGCGGTGCATGAAATTCCGGTTCTGCCGGGCGGCGACCCGAACGGTCGGGAACGCCGCGATCACCTTCTCGGCGGCATCCCGGTCGACCGGGTAGTGATCTTTACCACCCAGCACGTAATCGTAGATTCGGGCGCTGCTCGGCGCCGTCTGATCCACTTGCGGCGCCGACTTGCGGCCGGGTTCGGTCATGCTCTGTCCTATCGGTTCCGGGTCGCTGCGCAGAAATATCGCAGACCATGCCAATGATGCGTGCTCACAACGACATCGGCCAGCCCCTGCGCCACCCGGGCGACCACCCCGGCGCGACGATCAGCCGCGGGTCACCGGACCTCGTCCGCGGTCGCGGGCAACTGCAGGGCGTTGCACCAGATCCAGTCGAGAGTGTCGAGCAGGGTGTCGAATTCGATCCGCTCGCCCTCCACGTACACCAGGTAGGCCATCTTGCTCACCATGCTCGACAGCGCCAGCGCCGTCACCCGCGCGTCCAGCCGTGCTGTGACCAGACCGCGGTCCTGCAGACCCCGGATCAGCGCGGCATTGCGATCGATGAACGCCGAGGCCCGTTCGGCACGCAGCGCCGCGAACTTCGGATCGATCCGGGAGACTTGCTCGAGGACCGCCATCAACCGGGCATTGCGCCGATAGGACTTCAGATACTCCCGATTCGCCGCGGCGATCCAGTCGCGCGGGTCGTCGCTACCGGCGCGGGCCCGGATATGCGGGTGCAGCATCTCTTCCCGCACCGCCGCGACGACCTCGGCGAAAATCTCTTCCTTGCTGTCGAAGTGGGTGTAGAACGACCCCGATGCCACCCCCGCGGCCCGGGTGATATCGCTGATCCGCGCATCCACGAATCCGTCGGTTTCGAAGACCTCACGGGCCGCGGCGATCAGAGCGGCGCGGGTACGGATACCACGCCGGCTCTTCGGGGCCGGCCGGGAGGAACCGCCGGCCGGCGCGGAGTCCGGCGGCGCGCCCGCTGCCGTCGGCCTGTCCGGAGAAAGCCTGTCTTCCTGGACGTTCACCGCTCTGCTCACTGTCGTCGAAGGTTGTCCGGGACGCGGTGGCCGGTGACAGCGGGTCCGCGACCACCCACCCGGGCCGGACTGCCGGAGCCACTCATACGGGGAACAGGCGCCCCGTCGCCAACGTGGTGATCCGATCCTGATTACCGGAATCACGCAGTACCGCCCGGCCGATATCGCCGCGCAACGTGGCGTCGGCGAGCACGGGCCCGACCCGGGCGGGTTGCAGATAGCGCAGACCGAGGCTGCTCAGCGTGGCCCCGGGAGCCAGGGACAACACCGCCTCTTCGGCCGCGAGAGCGATCAGGCCGCCGTTGACGGTGCGTGAGGCGTTCAGGCCGTCGTCGGTGCGCGGCAGTTCCGCGATACCCGGCGCGCGGCGTACACACCCGGCGCGTTCGGCGAGCGGTACCTCGAGCAACCGGTCCGAGACCGGCATATCGATACTCATCTTCGCGGGCAACCGCAGCTCCTCGTTAGGCGACACCATGAACGACCCGCCGCCGAACGCGAACGGTTCACCGTCGACGGTCCACTCGACCTCCGCGACGAATACCGACCGCCCCGCCTTGATCTTGCGCCCGACCGCTCTGATCTCGCCGGATCCGGGGGCCGGCCGGTACAGGTGCACATCGAGCTCCAGGGTCACCGGTACCCGGGGTCCCAGCGTGAGTGCGGCCAGCAACCCGGTCACCGTATCGGTCCAGGTGGCCAGGACCGAGGTACGCAGCCGCTCGGTACCGGGTACGTGCATCTGCGGGGTGATCGTCGCCGACCCGTGCAGTTCGTCACCGGCCAGCGTGGTCGCGAAGCCGAGCTCCAGCAGGATATGGCGCCGCCGACGCGGCGCGGTTCCGGTCTCGACCGTCATGGATTGCCTCCTCGTGCCCGTCCGGACCGCGCCGGCTGAACTCACCGGGCGCCGGCCGGACATATCCAACGTATCCGGCGGCGGCCGGGAACGCCCGGGCTACGTCCACGAGCCCGGGCAGGCGATCAACGGTCGCCCGCGGCTTCGGCAGCCGCGCGGGCCCTGCCGAGCTCGGCCCGGGCGATGGTGAGTTTGTGCACCTCGTCGGGACCGTCGGCGATTCGCAGGGTACGCAGATGGGCGTACATGCTCGCGAGCGGGAAATCCTCGGTCACCCCGGCCGCGCCGTACACCTGGATGGCCCGGTCGACGATCCGCAATGCCATCACCGGCGCGGCGATCTTGATGGCGGCGATCTCGGTACGCGCCTCCTTGTTCCCGACCGTATCCATCATCCAGGCGGTTTTCAGCGTGAGCAGCCGCGCCTGTTCGATATCGATCCGGGCCTCGGCGATCCAGTCCCGGATATTGGCCCGCTCACTGACCTTGCGCCCGAACGTGGTCCGGGAATCGGCCCGAGCGCACATGAGTTCCAGCGCGCGCTCGGCCATCCCGATCGCCCGCATGGCGTGATGGATACGACCGGGACCCAGCCGCGCCTGGCTGATCGCGAACCCCTCCCCCTCCCCCTTCAGCACATCGGTGGCCGGCACCCGCACATCGGTGAACTCGATCTCGGCATGGCCTTCCCGGTCGACATAGCCGAATACCGGGAGATTGCGCACCACGGTGACGCCCGGCGCATCGATCGGGACCACCATCATCGACTGCTGCCGGTGCTTCGGCGCGTCGGGATCGGTTTTGCCCATCACGATGAGCACCCGGCAATGAGCGTGCATGGCGTTGGAGGCGAACCATTTACGACCGTTGAGCACATAGTCGTCGCCGTCGCGCTCCATCCGCATCTCCACATTGGTGGCATCGGAACTGGCGACCCCCGGTTCGGTCATCGCGAACGCGGACCGGATGGTGCCGTCGAGCAGCGGTTCCAGCCAGCGCTGTTTGTGCTCCTCGGTACCGAAGAGGGTGAGGACCTCCATATTGCCGGTATCGGGTGCCGAGCAGTTACAGGCCTCGGGAGCCAATGCCGGACTACGGCCCATGATCTCGGCCAGCGGCGCGTACTCCAGATTGGTCAGGCCCGGCCCCCACTCCGGGTGCGGATGGAACAGATTCCACAGGCCGCGCCGTTTCGCCTCCGACTTGAGGTCCTCGAGGATCTGCGGATGATGATGCGGATCGCCGGCCGCGGCCATCTGCTCGGCATACACGGGCTCGGCCGGATATACGCATTCGTCCATGAACGCGAGCAGCGTGCGCCGATACTCCCGGGCACGCTCGGTCGAGGTGAACAGCTCCACGAGTACTCCGATCTTCGGGGCGCGACTCGACACGCCACGGCCGTCGATGCACCCGACCGTAAACGAACTTGAATCCGGATTCAAGTACATGGCTGTGTCTATTGGCGCCGCCTTCGGCGTCGCGGGGTGGGGCCCTATTAACCCCGGTTCTTCACTCCTGCGCTCAGTCGCTGCGCTCCTTCGCTTCGTCGCTCCAGAACCGGGGCGGGCCCCAC
>NZ_JBSGIP010000041.1:0-49905 GCF_053605105.1 Nocardia sp. NPDC003963 | reverse complement strand
CCGTGTCCCTGCTGCCGGGCGCCGGCGGACGACTACTGCACCAACCCGATCACCAAGACATTCCGCGGAGTCCCGTGTGTGGCCCGGCCCGATTCTCGGGTGCTCGGGTAGCTGCTCAGCCCGCCCGGAAACTCGCCAGTGCGGCATCCAGGGTGGTGTGCAGGGCGAAGACCTGGTCCAGGGCCGTCATCTTCAGCTGACGGCTGGTGGCCGGCCCGTCGGCCACGAGGGCGATCGTGGTCTTGTCGCCGGCCCGCTGATGCGCGGCGACCAGCGCGGCCATCCCGGCCGACGCCAGGAAGCTCACCGCGACCAGATCGACGACCAGGCCGGCCGGGCCGGCGTCGAGAGCCGCATCGATCGCGGTCTCCAGGGCGGGGGCCGTCGCGAGGTCGACCTCCCCGGTAACCGTGAGCACGGTGACCCCGTCGTGGTCGGCGATCGAGGTCGTCATCGTATCCGTGAGATTCGCGTCTGGAGGAGTATTGGTCACATCTTCACAATCTGCCATGAGTCTCTCGATCTCGCTGCATCGTATCCCCGCCGGACCGGTTCGCCGTCCCGCGCAGGGCGCTGGCCACCGGGAACGTGATCGCCGGAAGTGTCACCGACATCCGTACCCGGGTTCCGGGCCCCAGGTCGTGATCTATCTCGAGTTCTTCGGTCAGTGCCCGCATCATATCGATCCCGCGGCCACGCGGCCCCGGATCGGCCGGACGCGGACGCCAGGTCCCGGTATCGGTGGTTTCGATGACCACCCGGTCGCCGACACATTCGGCGGTGAGCACGACCCGTTCGGTATCGCCGCCACCGTTCTGGTAGGCGTGCTCGATACTGTTGCTGCACGCCTCGTTGGTGGCGGCGACCAGGTCCGAGGTCAGGTGGTGCGGTACCGCCGCGGACGACAGCCACGCTGTCAGGGTACGGCGCAGCATGGCCAGCCGGTCCGGCCGGGCCGGTACATCCAGGCGCAGCGGGGCGGGCGGCTGCCGGTAGACCACCATGGCGATATCGTCGTCGTAGCCGCCGTCGGGCCGCAGTGCCGAGAGCACCGAATCGGCGACCTGACGGGGTAGTTTCTCGGCGGTATCGGCCAGGATGGCGGCGATCTTCGCGAACCCCTCGTCGATATCCTCACCGCGGCGTTCCACCAGGCCGTCGGTGAACAGCACGAGTGTCGCGCCGGGCGGCAGCGGAGTGGTCGCCTCCGGCCGGCGGGCGGTCTCGAACGTGGCCAGCGGTACCGACCGGCCGCCCTCCAGCATGCGCCCGGCCTTGTCCACATCGGCCAGGATGGGCGGCATATGGCCCGCGTTGCTGTAGCGCACCAGCCCGCGCACCGGATCCAGGACCGCCGCGCATACGGTGGTGCAGAGGGCACCGGGGATCCGCGCCGCCACCGGGTCGAGTTCGGTGAGCAGCTGGGCCGGTCCGGCACCGCGCAACAGCAGCGCGCGGGCCGCCGTGCGCAACTGACCCATCACCACGGCCGCCGACAGGCCACGGCCCACACAATCGCCGACCACCACCCCGATGGTGCCGTTGGGTAGTGGTACCACGTCGTACCAGTCGCCACCGATCTCGAGCGGCGGCAGGGCCGGTTCGTAGTGCACCGAGAACCGCGGCGGGAGCTCGATGGGACCGAGCATGGCGCGTTGCAGGGTGAGTGAAGTGGAACGTGCCTGATCGAAGTTGCGGGCCCGCTGGACCGCCAGGCTGAGATGCCCGATGAGCAGCGAGAACAGGGTCCAGTCGGCGGCGTCGACGACGCGCGGTACGGCGAAGCGCAGCCAGAGCGCCGCATCGCTCTTCTCGCCGAGCGGCGCGACGATGCCCTGCGCGCTGCCCGCGCCCTCGGGAACAGCGATGAGCGTGCGGCCGGGCCGTACGCGCGCGCGTTCCAGAACGGCCTCCGTCGCGGGATCGAGCCCGGCCTCCGCCGCGGCGACCGGCGGAGTACCGGAAATGTAGACCTCGGGCGCGGTGAGGCCGGCCCATACCGCCACCACCGCGGTCTCCGCGCCCACCGTGCGCCGCAACTCGTCCAGCCCCACCTCGAGCACCTCGGCGACCGTCGTCGCCGCGGCCAGTGCGGTGGCCAGCCGGTTGGCGGCCTGATCGCGGGCCTGTGCGTCGTGTTCGGCGGTGACGTCGCGGACGGTGCCGACGAAGATATGTTCCTCGCCGTCGGGTTTCACCAGTGCGCTGGTACTCACCGCGATCCAGCGGCGGCGACCGTCGCGGTGCTGGACCGGGACCACGAAACGGGACGCCTCGGTACCCAGATCCGGATAGCGGGGGCCCTCCGGGATCGACCACGGATGCGGCAGCGGATAGGGCACCGCCGCCGCGCCGTAACCGGTGAGCTCGCCGAACGCCTTGTTCACTTCGATGATGGTGCCGCGAGCGTCGGCGACGAAGAAGCCGTCCTGGAGCGATTCGACCAGCGCGGTGCGGAATTCGTCGCGGCCGGCGAGATCGTCGGCGCGGGATCGCTGCTGTTCGTACCGGCGGGTGCCGTCGAGGTAGCCGCGGGTCGCGACGTCCAGCGTGATCAACGTCTGCAGCAGGAATTCCAGCGCGTCCTCGGCGAGTGGATGCTCGGGGAGAGCACTGTCCGGTGGCGCGGCCGGGACCGTGGCGCCGGTCTCGGCCTGCACCTGTTTCACCACGCGGAAGTGATGCTCGGTGAGGTCGAGCAGGCTGATGCCCTCGACCAGGGCGCGGCGGCCCAGTTCGTGCCCCTCGGCCAGGCCGTCGCCCTCGGGCGCGGCGAGGTGGCGGCGCAATGCGTCGGCGTAGGCGTCGAGGAAGGCCGTGAGCACGGTGCTCATCGCCGGCCCTGCCGGATCACGACGACACTTCCCGCTGGGGGGTTCCGTTCGCGACGCCGCGCACTCTGGCCGCGAGCACCAGGGCATCGTCGGTGTCCTTGGCGTGCCGGTCCAGCAGATCCTGCACGATCTCCGCGGTCGATTTCGCGAGGTCCACACCGTGCCCGGGTTCCACCTCCACCCCGTCGGTGGACATCAGCAGCAGATCGCCCGGCCGGACCGGCACCGTCTGCGGTTGCAGCAGCGACGGCAGCCGATATCCCACGATCCCCCCGCTCTGCAGGACACTGGCACTGACCTGGGGGCCGGTGGGACTCGCGGTGAGGATATGCGATTCGACATTGCCCACACTGAGCCACTGCGTTTCCTCCGCGCCGAACAGAGCCAGGGTGACCGCGGCACCGCGAGTATCGGCCATGGCGCGATGACACAGCACCATCAGGACATCCAGCGGTTCGGCCCGGTTCTCGGCGAGCACCCGGGCCGCCCGGTCCACCGCGGCGGCCGCCGCCGCGCCGTGGCCGAGTCCGTCGAGTACCGCGAACAACACAGTCCCGGTACCGATGTCGAGGACGAGACAGCGGTCTCCGGACACCTCCTGTCCAGGGAGGGCGCGGCCGGCCATCGCCCATTCGATCCGGCCGATGAACCCGTCCTCATGCACCGTGGGGTACCCACTTCCACATCTCCACCAATGTGCCCCGGCCGGGAGCGGATTCGATGGCCATACCGTCCATCAGTCGTTTCGCTCCGGGCAGTCCCAGGCCCAGACCCAGACCGGTCGAATAACCGTCTTCCATGGCGCGGGCGATATCGATGATCCCCGGACCCTGGTCCTTGGCCTGGACGACGAGAGCGCGACGGCCGTCGCGCTCGGCTACTTGCAGTCGGATTTCGCCGCTGTTGGCGTAACTGGTGATATTCCGCGCGACCTCGGAGATCGCGGTGGAGATCATGGTTCGGTCGGTGAGCGTGAAGCCGAGCTCCTCCGCGAGGTCCCGCCCGGCCTGACGCGCGGTCACGATGTCGTTGGACATCGTCACCGCGATTACCACCTGGTCAGCGGCCACTGCCACGACCATCCCGGCGTTGGTGCCGGGCCGAAGCCTTTCGGTTCAGCCAAGCCAAGCCCTCCTCGAGGTCCAGAGCAGTGTGCATATCCTCGAAGGTGAGGCCGAGTTGCACCATAGCGAAGGCGACCTCGGGCTGCAGTCCGACGATAACGGTTTCGGCGCCACGCAGCTGCGTCATATGGGCGATGGTCCGTAATGATCTGGCGGCAAAGGAATCCATTACGTCGATAGCAGTAACGTCCACAATGATGCCTTGTGCACGATACTTGCTGACCTGGTTCATCAAGTCGTCCTGTAGTCGCTCGGTATCGGCGTCGGTCAGCGCCGACTGCACCGATGCGATCAGATACGTACCCTGTTTGAGGATCGGTACCGGCATATCTGTTCCGGCTTAACGCGAATCGCGTTCGTTGCGATCGGTCGCGCGGGATACTTCGTAGCCCAGCAACCGTTCCGCTTCTTCGATACCGCCCTGCAGGTCGCCGACCGCGTTCACCTTCGACAGGTCCAGGCCGATGGTCACCAGCGTCAGCGCGATATCGGAGGACAAGCCGGTCATGATGACGCTCGCGCCCATCAATCCGGAGGCGTCCACGGTCTGCACCAGGTGGTTCGCCACGGTGGAGTCGATATCGGGTACACCGGTTATATCGATGACGACGACCTTGGCGCGGTTGTTCCGTATCGCCCGCAGCAACTGTTCGGTGAGCTGGCGGGCCCGCTGGCTGTCCAGCACCCCGATCATGGGCAGGATCAGCAGTTGTTCGCGGACCTGGAGCACCGGCGTGGACAGCTCGCGGATCGCTTCCTGCTGCTGCCGGATGACGCGCTCGCGCTCCTGGACGAAGGAAACACCCACGGTGTTGGCGATCCGGTTCGCCGCGGGTTCGTAGGCATCGAGGACGGCGTTGAGTAACTCGAAATTGGACTGATACTTCTCGAACAGTGAACGGGCCAGCACATCCCGCAACAGCAGCACCATGCCGAGGATCTCGTCGGTTTCGACTCCTCTCGGGATGATGCGCTCCGAGAGGTCGCGCGCGTAGGCCTGCAGCGCTTCGACACTGCCGGTCTCCAGCACTTCCACGTAGTAGTCGTAGGTGGAGGTCGCTTCGGAGAAGACCTCCTCCGGCGTCATCGCGGTGAGCAGCCGCGCCTCGCTGATGCGCCGAGCCCATTCTTCGCGGAGTGCGGTGCGGTTCTGCCGCAGATGTTCGACGAGCTGTGGCAACAGTTTGTCGACGGGCCGGGCCAGTGAGTCCGCCGAAAAGCTCGTGGACACCTCGGACATGTGACTTGTGCCCCTTTCGACGGCGGTCCGGTACATCGTAGTTACTTCGGCGGTCGTGCCGATACCGAGCCTAGTCATACCCCTCCGCCGCCGCCGGTGAAACCTCCTGGTCCAGTTCATGGGGCGGATGTGACCTGATTCGCGTCCGAGGTGGCGAAACCCCGCTCCAGTGCCGCCAGCGCGCGGTCCAGGTAAACGGTCAGATCGGCGTCGGCGCGGGCCAGCCAGGCATCGAAGGCGGCGCGGGCGGCGGCCAGGGTGGACCGTCCGACTGCCATCGGGATGAGGGTGTCGGTGGGCTCGCCCAGCCGGGAGGCCGCGAATTCGCCGACGGCACGTTCCCACGCGTCGTAGTGGGTGCCGGCGGTGGCGGCCAGGGCCGGTACCGAGGCCACGAGTTTCATCCGGATCCGGAGTTCCGGGACATCCTCGGCGCGGTACCGGTTGGCGTTCACCACCACCCGGCGCACCGCCGCCATCATCGGCTCGGCGTCGGGCACGGTCGCGAAAGCGGCCCGTAACGCGGTCACCTCGTCGTCGAACGAATACCAGAGCACTTCCGCCTTGCCCGGGAAGTAGCGGAAGAAGGTCCGCCCACTGATCCCCGCGGCGGTCGCGATCTGTTCGACGGTGGTCTCGTCGAAACCCTGCTCACTGAACAACCGCATGGCGATCAGTTCGAGTTCGCGCTTGGTGGTTCCGCGGGGCCGGCCCCGGGAATGCTGTGCCGTCACGCTGTAATTTTGGCGCCGCCTCCGGCGCCGTGTGGTTCGGGGCCCCTTTACTGTCCCGCGGACGCGTGCCCGCCACGCCCACGCGAGGGATCCGGGAGACCCGGTCCCTTGATTATGTCAGTCGCTGACGTTAATGTCGCCGCATGATGGTGGCGGACCTCACATGGCCCGAAGTGGGTGCCCTCCGGGCGGCCCGTCCGGTGCTGGCGGTACCGGTGGGGTCGACCGAACAGCACGGTCCGCAGCTGCCGTTGTCGACCGATACCGACCTCGCCGTCGCACTGTCCGCCGGGTTGGCCGCCCGGTCCCCGGAGGTGGTGGTGGCTCCGGCCCTCGCCTACGGCGCCAGCGGCGAGCACGCCGGTTTCCCGGGGACCCTCTCGATCGGCCAGGCGGCGCTCGAACTGGTGATCGTCGAACTGTGCCGGTCGGCCACCGATACCTTCGAGCGCGTCGTCCTGGTCAACGGTCACGGTGGCAATGTGGAGCCGCTGCGCCGCGCGGTCACCCGGTTGCGCGGCGAATCCCGCGATATCCGCCTCTACCTGCCGCGCTACGACGGCGACGCGCACGCGGGCCGCACCGAAACCTCCCTCCAGCTCGCGCTCTCGCCGGAGCGGGTGCGCACCGGGCGCGTGGAACCGGGAAATACCCGCCCGCTGGCCGAGATCTTGCCGGAACTGCGGGCCGGCGGAGTACGCGCGGTCAGCGGCAACGGGATCCTCGGCGATCCCGTCGGTGCCACCGCCGCCGAAGGGGCCCGGCTGCTCGAGTACCTCATCTCCCAGTTGTCCGAACAGATCCGGCAGTGGTGGCCGGAACCAAGGGAAAGGATCCGACCATGAATCCGTGGTTCGAAACCGTCGCCGAAGCGCATCGGCGCGCGAAGAAACGGCTGCCGAAATCCGTCTACGGCGCGCTGGTCGCCGGATCCGAACGCGGTCTGACCATCGACGACAACCAGGCCGCCTTCGGCGAACTCGGTTTCGCCCCCCATGTCGCCGGACCGATCGGCGAACGCGACCAGTCCACCACCGTGCTGGGCCAGCAGATCTCCATGCCGGTGATCATCTCGCCCACCGGCGTCCAGGCCGTACATCCCGACGGTGAGGTCGCCGTGGCCCGTGCCGCCGCGGCCCGCGGGACCGCGATGGGGCTCTCCTCGTTCGCGAGCAAACCCGTGGAGGAGGTCGTCGCCGCCAACCCGTCCACGTTCTTCCAGCTGTACTGGTGCGGAAGCAAAGACGATATCGCCGGCCGGATGGCGCGGGCCAGGGCCGCGGGCGCGGTGGGGTTGATCCTCACTCTCGACTGGTCGTTCTCGCACGGTCGTGACTGGGGCAGCCCGACGATCCCGGAGAAGCTGGATCTGAAGACGATGGCGAGTTTCGCGCCGCAGGTGGTGACGAAACCGCGCTGGCTGACCACATATCTGAAGTCGGGTTCGCTGCCCGATCTCACCGCGCCCAATATGGCGCTGGGTGAGGCACCGGCACCGGGATTCTTCGGTGCCTACGGTGAGTGGATGGGTACGCCGCCGCCGGACTGGGCGGATGTGGCCTGGGTCTGCGCGCAGTGGGACGGGCCGGTGATGCTCAAGGGCGTGATGCGGGTGGACGACGCGCGGCGCGCGGTGGATGCCGGTGTCGCCGCCATCTCGGTGTCGAACCACGGTGGCAACAACCTCGACGGCACCCCGGCCTCGATCCGGGCGCTCCCGGTGGTGGCGGACGCGGTGGGCCACGAGATCGAAATCCTGCTCGACGGTGGTATCCGCCGCGGCAGCGATGTGGTCAAGGCCGTGGCGCTCGGCGCGCGGGCGGTGATGATCGGCCGCGCGTACCTGTGGGGTCTGGCGGCGAACGGGCAGGCCGGGGTGGAGAACGTCCTGGACATCCTGCGCGGCGGGATCGATTCCGCGCTGCTCGGACTGCGCCGGACCGCGGTCACCGAGCTGGACCGGTCCGACATCGTGATCCCCGAGGGTTTCGAGCGGCGGCTGGGCGTCGACGCGTCGGCACAGCTGCGGGTACCCGATTCCGCCGCCGACGCGGTGTAGCGCGGTCACGGTCGGGCGCCGGGGCGGCCGGGTCCGTTCGGAGGCGGTGGTTCGACCACCGCTTTCCCCGCGGTGCCGGCCCGCGTCGCCCCGGGCCGGCCGGCGCGGATTCGCCGACTCACCCGTACGCGCGAGCGCCGGGTTACGATTTAGGTTTGCCTAACTCCAGGTGGGGCGGCCGCCGGTCGCTACGCTCGCTGTGCCAGACCCCCGACGCAGTGGCCTTCACCGGCGGCTGCGCCGTGTTCGACCCGCAGCCCACCTCCAAAGGAGTGCGATCGGTGACCGCGCCCGAGTTCCGTTATTCAGACCTGCTCCCGATCGGCGCCGACGACACTTCGTACCGGCTGCTCACCACCGAGGGCGTCAGCACCTTCGAATCCGGCGGCCGGACCTTCCTCCAGGTCGATCCGGAGGTCCTGCGGATGCTGACCGCCGAGGCGATGCACGACATCAGTCACTACCTGCGGCCCGCGCATCTGTCCCAGCTGCGCAATATCATCGACGATCCCGAGGCCAGCGGAAACGACCGTTTCGTCGCGCTGGATCTGCTGAAGAACGTCAATATCTCCGCCGGTGGCATTCTGCCCATGTGCCAGGACACCGGTACCGCCATCGTGATGGGCAAGAAATCCGAAGGTGTGCTCACCGGCGTCGACGACGCCGAATGGATCAGCCGCGGCGTATTCGACGCCTATACGAAGCTGAACCTGCGGTACTCCCAGCTCGCGCCCATCACCATGTGGGACGAGAAGAACACCGGATCGAATCTGCCGGCCCAGATCGAGCTGTACTCCGCGCCCGGCGATCCCGCGACACCGTCCTACAAGTTCCTGTACATGGCCAAGGGTGGTGGTTCGGCCAACAAGTCGTTCCTCTACCAGGAGACCAAGGCCGTTCTGAATCCCACCCGGATGCTGGAGTTCCTGGACGAGAAGATCCGTTCGCTGGGCACCGCGGCCTGCCCGCCCTACCACCTCGCCGTGGTGATCGGCGGTACCAGTGCCGAATTCGCGCTGAAAACCGCCAAATACGCCTCCGCGCACTACCTGGACAACCTGCCCACCGAGGGGTCGATGAGCGGGCACGCCTTCCGCGACCTCGAACTCGAACAGGAAGTCTTCGCACTGACCCAGTCCTTCGGGATCGGTGCCCAGTTCGGTGGTAAGTACTTCTGCCACGACGTCCGCGTGGTGCGGCTGCCCCGGCACGGCGCGAGTTGCCCGGTGGCCCTGGCGGTATCCTGCTCCGCCGACCGGCAGGCGCTTGCCAAGATCACCCCCGAGGGTGTGTTCCTGGAGCAGCTCGAGCGCGAACCCGCGCAGTACCTGCCCGAGCAGACCGATTCGATCCTCGGCGGCGATGTGGTGCAGGTCGATCTGAACCGGCCGATGGACGAGATCCGCGCGGAACTGTCGAAGTACCCGGTGAAGACCCGGCTCTCGCTGTCGGGTCCGCTGGTGGTGGCCCGCGATATCGCGCACGCCAAGATCAAGGAACGGCTGGACGCGGGCGAGGAGATGCCGCAGTACCTGCGCGATATGGCCGTCTACTACGCGGGTCCGGCCAAAACCCCCGACGGTTACGCCTCGGGTTCCTTCGGGCCCACCACCGCGGGCCGGATGGACTCCTATGTCGACCAGTTCCAGGCGGCCGGTGGGTCGTTCGTGATGCTGGCCAAGGGCAACCGCTCCGCCCAGGTCACCAAAGCGTGCAAAGAGCACGGCGGGTTCTACCTCGGTTCCATCGGCGGTCCCGCCGCCCGGCTCGCGCTGGACTGCATCAAATCGGTGGAGGTCCTCGAATACCCGGAACTGGGTATGGAGGCGGTCTGGAAAATCGAAGTCGAGGATTTCCCGGCGTTCATCGTGGTGGACGACAAGGGCAACGATTTCTTCGCGGAAACCCAGAAGCCGATCGCGCTGCGCGTGCGCACGCGGTCCGAGGAACGGGTCTGAGCCCACTGCCGGCGCCTTACGGTGCCGCACCGGGACGCGCCCGCTCCACGTACTGATCGACGATCTATCTGTACTGCCGGTCCGGTGGCCGACCATGGAGGTCGGCTTTGTCCAGCGGTCGGCTCGCTGACCTGATGACGATGGTGAAATCACGCTTCGGCGGTGCGGCCCGGAAGTTCACCCGTCATCGAGGCACGGAGATGCACGCTACGAGCGATACCGTGCGCGACGGGATGGATATCGTAGCGGCGGTCGAGGCTCGGTCGGTCGCCCGGCTCGGTGGAATACCCGATGACACACCGATGCTCGGGTCGATCCCGCTGCGTTCCGCACTCGAACACTACGGGCTCGGATACCGGGAGATCCGCGACTACGTCCGGCGACGGGAAATGCCCGCCGCGATGGACCCGCACTCGGACGCGGGCCGGAAATGGGTGGCCGACCGGACCTGGGACAGAGCGGTTTCGATCAAGCGAGACCATCTGGCCGAGCAGAACCGTGCGCCGCGCGAACAAGCCCGGGCCCTGTGGGAATGGCAGGATGAGCTCCGCCGCGAAGCCCGCGCGCTGGACGAACCGCTGGAGTCGCTGTCGGAGATCAGCAGCAGAGAGCCGTATACGCGGCCCGTCTACCGTGGCGACACCCGCTCGGCGGAGACCGTGTTCGCGGAAGGGTTCCAGCCGTGGGGCGAGAACACAACGATTCAGTCCGGCGGTAGTCCCCGCTGGCCTCCGGATCGGAACTACGTCTACACCACCGAACAACCCGAGATCGCGGCGAAATTCGTGTCGGGCGAGGGCAGCGGTTTCGTGTACGTCGTCGAAGATGCTCGTGGGGCAACGGATATGAACGACCATTTCGGTCCGGACTACGACTGGGTCTTGGACGAGGAAGTCGTATTCATGGGCGGGATTCCGGTCGACAAGGTGAAGGTGTTCTGAACGACCCGACGAACATCGATGCGGGAATCCGGCTCAACCCTGCCTTCCGGCCTGCCTGACCCGCCCACTGTTCCTCGATCGGCAGGGCGACGCGGTACACCGGGTTGCTGCCCGATGCCCGGGTGCGGTAAACAGTTCCGGTCTCATAAGCATGGGTAAGGTTTTTTCGTGGTCGACACGCTGGCGAAGACGCATGCGGATGTAGCCGGGGCGTCCACTGCACCGGTGATCCGTTCCTACAATCACACCGCGGATTTTGTGCGGGTAGCCCTGTTCACACTGGTAGTCGCCTCACATACGCACGGCACCACCCCGGACGTGGCCGGCGGCACCGGACTGATGGCGACCGTGGCACACACCACCCGGTACGGGTTCGTCGCGATCACCGTTTTCGTTCTGTTCCTGGGTTATTCGGGCCGGAAGGTCTCTCCGCTGGCCTTCTGGCGGCGGCGCTTCGGCCAGGTGGTCCTACCGTATCTGGCGTGGTCGGTGCTCTACACCGTGTTCCTGCTCTGGTGGGACGATTCCACGCCGATGCCGGGGCCCCGGGATCTGGCCCGGGACTCGGCACACAGCGTCCTCACCGGCGACGGCCGGTACCACCTGTACTTCCTGCTCATCTCGATGCAGATCTATCTGCTGTTCCCCGCGTTGCAATGGCTGATCGACCGGACGACCGGTCATCATCTCGAACTGCTCATCGGCGCCCTCGCCGTGCAATGGGCGATGTTCGCGTTCTTCGACTGGCCCGGAGCTCCCGAGTTGCTCGGCTGGAGCGCCTATCTCCACCTGTGGAATACCATCCCGATGTACGCGCTGTTCGCGGTGATCGGCGCACTGCTCGCAGTTCATTTCGAGCGTGCCGACGCGTGGATACGCGCGAATCTGCCCCTGGTCGTCGGCGCGGCCGCCGTGGGCTGCGCGTACGGTATCGCCGGGCATCTGCGCGATGTGAGCGCCGAGGGTATCGACCCGGTGCGTACCTCCGCAGCATGGAATCCCCAGTTCCTTCCGCTGTTCGTGGGCGCGCTGATCCTGCTCTACCTGGTCGGGATGGCCTGGAACGACCATCGGGGCGACGGTACGGGTCCGGTCGCGCGGGTGGTGAGCTACGGGGCGCTGCGCGCGTTCGGTGTATTCGCGGTGCACCCGATGATGATCGACGTCGTGTACCGGGTGCTGCCGGTGGACCTGCTGCTCGATCCGGTGCCGCATCTGCGCTCCACGGTGCTCACCGTGATCGTGTTGGCCGTAAGCCTCGCGGTGGTCGAGATCGCCCTGCGTACGCCGTTGAGCAGTGTTCTGGTCGCCCGTCCGCGCCGACCGCTGTGGGGGCGGAAGCCGCGAGCCGGGACCGCTGCCCCGGCGCCGGTCGACGACGTTGCCGCGGCGAGCGATACCGGTGGCCCCGCCCCCGTCGCAGCCGTGGCGATCGACTCGGTGGTGGCGAGCCCGCTCCCCGAGAAGGCCGCGACGGCCGAGTGAATTCGTCTCTCCGGGAGTCGATTCGGAGTTCGTGGAGCACGCCTGCCGGCCAGGAGGCTGTCGGCTCCGGATCTCACTCGTCCCGTTGGGGCAGGATCTCGACGTATCCGTCCGTTCCGTTCACCCGGATCCACTGTCCGTCGCGGATCGACCGGGTGGCGTATTCGACGCCGACAACGGCAGGTAGGCCGTACTCCCGGGCGATCACCGCACCGTGGGTCATCAGTCCACCCACTTCCGTGACCAGGCCCTTGATCGCGACGAACAGGGGAGTCCAACTCGGATCGGTGTAGGCCGTGACGAGGATGTCGCCGGTCCCGAGGTCGGCCTGCGCCATATCCGAGACGACGCGGGCCCGTCCTTCGACGATCCCGGTGGACACCGGCATTCCGGCCAGCGCGCCGTCCGGCAGGTCCGTGCGCCGATACGCTCCGGTGAGGACCTCGCCGTCGGAAGTGAGCACCCGGGGCGGCGTGAGCGCTCGATACGAGCGGAATGCGGCCCTTCGCTCGCGGATGAGTTCCGCATACGGGTGCCGGGTGCGTACGAGCTGATCCAGTTCGTCGAAGGTCAGGTAGAAGATATCTTCGCGCCGGCTCAGTACCCGGTCCGCCACGAGGCGGCCGGCCTCGCGCAACAATGCTTGTTTGTACACGAAGTAGCGGCTGACCATGCCGTACTTCGGGTATTCCCGATACCCGGAGAAGGTACGGACGCGATCGATCATTCGCGCGGTCTCCTCGGCTTTCCGTTCCCCCTCCGGCAGGGCACGAAGCCGTGTCAACAGTTCTTCTTCCTGCTGCCGCGACTCACGTCGGCCGTCCTCGAAGCGCCGCTGCGCCGCGCCCGGCCCGAAGCTCTCGATATTGCCGAGGATCGTCGGCACGAGTGCGGCGGGACGTTCGCTCCAGCGCGGCCGCGTGAGGTCGATCTCGCCGGCGCAGCGCATACCGTATTCGTCGAGATAGGCGTCGATGGCCGCCCTTGCCTCGCGGCCGCCCGGCACCGCCGGCAACTCGTCGAGGAAGCTCCTGCCTTCGTCACCCGCGTCCCCGACACCCCGCAGGAACGCCACCACCTCCGGGTGTGGCCGGATCACGTCGGCGACGTCCAGCAGCGCCAGGCCCATCTCCGCGGTGATGTTGTGCGGCACCGATTGTGCGAGCGTATCGGCCGCGTTCTTCTCGCCCAGCCACTCCTGGAGGTGCTCGTTGAGCCACCAGGTGGCCTCCATACCCGCCATCAGCACCTGGTGGCTGCGCGGATCGAACAGGATTCGCTGCATCTCACGGATATCGGCCGTGATGAAGTCGAGCAGGTCGGCACCGGATCTGGTCCCGATCGCACGCTCGCACGCGGCCACGGAGGCCCGGTTTTCCGCGATCAGTTCGGTGACGATCGCCGGATCGGTCTCGATCGGGTCGGGGGCGCCACCCGCCGACGGCGCAGCGGGTGCCGGGTCCGGACCCTGCCGGATGAAGTCGTCACGCTCGAGCACGGTCCGCAGGGCATCCCCGATGAGCGGATCGGATTTGCCGAGCGCTTCGATCACCGCTGCAGCCGTCCCCGGTGCCGACAGACGTTCGGTGACATCGACGAACAGCCGACCACCCGAATGACGCATGGGCGCCCGGCTGGTCAGCTGCCATATCGAGATTCCCAGCGGCTTCATGGGGTCGGTCATCATCTGCTGGTGGCCGACGGACACGTAGACGCGGTTCGCGTCGTCGGCGGCCTCGGGAATCGGGAACAGGGTGGTGATCGGCCGACTCTGCACAATGCGGAAATCGTCGTCGACCAGGCACCATTCGATATCCTGCGGGCTGCCGAAATGCGCTTCGATGCGGCGGCCCAGTCGCGCGAGGTCCATGATCTGCCCATCGGTCAGCACCTGCTGGTTCTGCCGCTCGTCCGCGATCTCCCGGATACGCGTGCCGCCCGCCGGCGCGGGCACGACGGCGACCCGTTTGGTGGCGACGGTCTTATCGGTGATCGCGCCGCCGCGCACCCGGTAGACATCCGCGTTCACCAGGCCGGACACGAGGGCCTCGCCGAGTCCGAAGCCGGCGTCCACGGACACCACCTTCCGGTCGGATGTGACGGGGTCCGCAGTGACCAGGATCCCGGCCGCGTCCGGAAACACCATCCGCTGTACGACCACCCCCATCTGTACCTTGCGATGGTCGAAGCCGTTGCGCAGCCGGTAGACGACGGCCCGTTCGGTGAACAGTGAACCCCAGCACCGGCGGACGTCCCGGAGCACGGCGTCGGGGCCCACGACGTTCAGGTAGGTGTCCTGCTGACCGGCGAAGGACGCATGGGGCAGGTCCTCGGCCGTCGCACTCGATCGGACGGCGCAGGCGTCATGCTCCCCGAGCCGGGTGAGCGAATCGGAGATCGCCGCCGCTACCTCGCCGGGAACGGCCGATTCCTCGATCGCCAGCCGTATCTGCGCGCTCAGCACGCGAATCGTCTCCAGGTCGTCCGGTTCGAGATGGGACAGCCGGTCGAGCAACTCGTCGATCGCCGGCGCGTCGGCCACGACCCGTTGGAAGGCGGCCGTGGTTACGCAGAAACCGTCCGGCACCCGGATACCCGCGATCCGCGACAGTTCCCCGAGGTTCGCGCCCTTGCCGCCGACGACCGCGACCTGTGTCCGGTCGATCTCCGGGAAGCCCAGCACGTACACCATTCCGCTCCTCACCTGTGGTTTCCTGCGTACGGGGGCGATTATGGACCACAATTCGGCGCCTCATGAGAGCCGCGAATCGTGTATAACGTAGGAGGGGGACGGGGAGCAGCACATCATCACGACCGGCGATATTCCCGCGCCGCGACGCCCAGGACAGGACAGCTCGCGGGCACGATGCCGGGTTCCCGCCCGCGCTGGACCTCGGGTCCCGAGTGCCGGGCGATCGCCCGGCGAGGGTGGAGCGTGCGAGTCGCAGCGATAGGCGGCGGTGTCAGTCGGTGAGCGATCGGATCCAGAAGTCGATCACGGTCTGCACACATTGTTCGGTGGTCCGGCCCGGTGGCGGGTGGAGGACTGCGCCGTGGACTTGCGCTTCGACGGCTTGTACGAAGAGCAGCGCGGTCAGGTCGGCGTCCGGGCCGCCGAGGTCGAGCCGGTGCAGATGGTAGGCGACCTCGGCGGCGAGGCGTTGTTCGAGCTGCCGGAACTGGGCGATGCTCTCGGGTGTTCGAGGTGCCTGCTCGAACAGCAATCGGTGCATATGTGGCTGCGCGTGGTGTAGCTGCGCGACCGCGCTGATCAACCGGTGCACGATTTCGCTGAGTGGTGGGCCTTCGGAGCGCAGTGCTGTGGTTTCGGTGAGCAGTGCCGTCGCGGCGTCGCGCAGGTGACGATCGGCGAGTGCGTAGAGCAGGGCGTCCTTATCGGGGATGTAGTGGTAGAGCGTGCCGATGGAGACGCCGGCGAGTTCGGCGACCTTGTTGGTGGTGGTCCCGGTGTAGCCGTGTTGTTGGAAAAGTCGAGCAGCCGCGTCCAGGATCGCGTCGAAGGTGAACTCCGATCGCTGCTGGCGCGGGGTTTTACGAGGAACGGACATCGGGTCCCGAAGTCGAGTTGTCAAAACCGAGGATTACTCGAATTATTGTGACATGCGCAGCTCCTATCTGAAGTTCCTTCCCCCGGACCTGCAACCGGATCCCGCGCTGCGACCCGAGTCGACATGGTGGAACTGGCGGGGCGGCGAGGTACACATCGAACGTATCGTCCGCTCGGACGCCCGGGTACGGATGCTGTTGATACACGGAGCCGGCGGTCACGCCGCGGCCGTATGGCCGTTCGCGACCATGGCGGCCGGGCGGGGCTTCGACGTGGCGGTACCCGACCTACCCGGCTACGGCCGCACGCGAGTCCATGATCGACACGACATCCGATACCCGGATTGGGCCGACTGTCTCACCGAGATGATCCGAGATCAGCACGGCGTCGATCCCCGGCCGCTGGTGATCCTCGGGGCCAGTATGGGTGGAATGCTCGCCTACGAGGTCGCCGCCCGTACCGGGCTGGCCGCCGCCGTTGCCGCGACCTGTCTGCTCGATCCGCGGCTACCGCAGGTACGTAGCGCGATCGCTCGGCGACCGTGGCTGGGCCGCCACGGTCCACGGCTGCTCTCACCCGTAGCCGACCGTGTCCGGGTTCCGATGCGGTGGATGGCGAATATGGCTGCCATGTCCGATGATCCAGAGCTGAACCGTCTGGTCGTCACCGACCCCCACGGCGGTGGGGCCTCGATGCCGTTGGGGTTCTTACGGACCTATCTCGCGTCGGTACCGCATATCGAACCCGAAAAGTTCACCACCTGCCCGGTATGGCTCGTTCACCCCGGCTCGGATGCCTGGACGCCACTGCCACTGAGCGAGCTGTTCTTCGAACGAATCGCCGCGCCGAAAAGGCTGACCGTGCTCGACAACGCAGGCCACTACCCGGTCGAAACCCCTGGAATCCATCAGCTTGCCCGCACCCTGGCCGACCTGCACGCGGAGGTCGCTTCCGGTGGCACCCCCGACCGGTAACCCGACCGAACGCAGCCACCGCTGTGAGCTACTGCTGCACCTCGGCGACCCGCCTCCGTGCGGGACCGTTCACCACGTCCGGCGCGGTGAACGGTCGATGCCCTGACAGCCGGTGGCGCCCTGGACACCGAGGTGGGGCATCTCCTCCGGTAACGGCCGGGTGAGCGGGTGGCCCGCCCGGCCGTGCGCGTCAGGCCTCGTCGGCCCGGTAGGCGTCGAGGCGCAGGGTCGCGGTCGCCTCGTGGGCGGCCATACCTTCGTACTGCGAGATGGTTTCGACGGCACCGGCTGCTTCGGGTGTGGCCGAGCGTTCGACGCGCTGGTAGGTCAGCGGCTTGAGGAAGCGGGAAACGGACAGGCCCGCACTGTGCTTGGCACCACCGGCGGTCGGCAGGACATGGTTCGTCCCGGCCATACCCTTGTCGGAATAGGCGACGGTGCTCCAGCGTCCCAAAAAGATCGAGCCGTAGTTGCGCAGGGTGTTGTGGTAGTACTCGTCGTCGGCGGTCTGGATCTCCAGATGTTCGGGCGCGAGGTCGTCCATCAGCGCGGCGGCGGTCGCAGGATCCTCGGCCCAGGTCACCGAACCGTAGTCGCGCCAGGCCGGTCCGGCGATATCGCGGGTCTTCAGCGTTTCCAGCTGCCGGTCGGCCGCGGCGATCACCGCTTCGCCCAGTCGGCGCGAGGTGGTGACCAGGGCGGCGGGGGATTCGGTGCCGTGTTCGGCCTGGCCGAGCAGATCGGCGGCGACGGTGGCGGGATCGGCGGTCTCGTCAGCGATCACCGCGACCTCCGACGGGCCGGCCAGCAGGTCGATGGCGACCTTGCCGAAGAGTTGGCGCTTCGCCTCGGCCACATAGGCGTTCCCGGCGCCGACGAGCATATCCACCGACGGCTCGCCGAGCAGTCCGAACGCCATGGCGGCCAGTGCCTGGACGCCACCCAGGACGTAGACGCGGTCGGCGCCGGAGAGATGGCAGGAGTAGAGCACGGCGGGGTCGGCGGTGCCGTCACGGCGCGGGGGAGTGCAGGCCAGGACGGTCGGCACCCCGGCGACCTCGGCCACGCCGACGGTCATGAACGCACCGGCGAGTAGCGGGAAACGACCGGCCGGGACATAGGCGCCCACCCGGGAAATGGGCACGTAGCGCACGCCGGTGGTCAGTCCCGGTGCCAGCTGGGTTTCGAAATCCACCAGATGCGAACGGGTTTCGCGGGCGAAAGCGCTCGTGCGCTCATGGCCGAGTTCCAGTGCGGCCCGCAGCTCGGGCGAGAGCGAGTCACCCGAACGCGCCAGTTCGGCCGAGCCGAGCTCGACCGCTGTGGATTCGAATCCGTCCAGTTCGCGGGCGTAGGACAGCACCGCGTCCAGGCCGCCCTTCTCGATCGTTGACAGCATCTCCGACACAGTGGCGATGACCTTCGGGTCGCGCTGCGCGGCCGGGCGGTCCAGGGCGGGGCGCTTGAGGATCTGGAAGGAGCCTTCGAGTTCGGCGAGGCGGGCGGGGGTGAACTTCATGGATTCGACGGTATGGCGACCAAAGGCAATGGACAACCCCATGGAATCCTGAGATATATATAGGGTAATCCTGTATTGGTCCGCGGGCGGGCTGGCGTACCACCCATGGACGTGTGTACGACGTTCGGCAGGATCGGGCGACCCGGACCCTCGCGGTACGGGGCCGGAGACCGTCGATGGGACGGTTCGGACGAGCGACAGCAGCGTGCCCGGGTTCCGCTCTCTTCGTCGACGGCTGTGATGCGGTGCTGGATTGGGCGCAGCGTCGCGTGTCGATGGCAGGCTGTGCCAGGCATGGAGGCGTGGGACTCGAAGGAGTACGACGAGATGATGTCGTTCCCTTCGCCCTCACGTGACTGAGGGCGAGATCTCCAGGCTGGTCGCCTGGAGCGAAGAGATACGTAAAGTCCACGAGCGCCTACGGAATGCGTTGCGGGCGGCGTTGGACGCGGGCGATCGGGCAGAGACGAGTCGTGACCTCTTGTCGTTCTGCCATGGCTTCTGCGCGGCGTTGATCGGCCACCACGAGGGCGAGGATCGCGAACTGTTCCCCGCGATCGTGGCGGCTCATCCGGAATTGCGTGAGACGTTGCGGTACTTGGCGCAGGACCATTCGATGATCGCGCACCTCATCACCGAGTTGGACGCCGCACTCAGAGCCTCGGCGACGCCGGCGGACTCGGCCCGGCATCTCGCAGGTATCGAAGCGATCATGGAGAACCACTTCCGCTACGAAGAACGGCAACTGCTGTCGGTCCTGGAGACACTCGAACTCGATGCGGACCCGCTCAGGGTGCTGGGATCACCGTAACCAGGCGGCCTTCGCCCTGGCCGACGCTTCCGGTGAGACCCGAAGCCTCATGCGATGCGACGAGTTCACCCAGACCGGAAGCGACCGGAACCGGCGCCAGCAGGAATGCTCCGGCGCGGGCCAGGAACGGCGCGGCGATCGAGACCACCTCATGGGGAGCACGCGTCGTGCCGAAATCGCGCCGGCGCAGGATCTCCCCGATGCTGCAGGCCCGGAAGAACAGCCCGATCGACAGGAGGACCGTGCTGCCCGGCCCGACCTCCGGTACCGAAATCGGATGGGCCCCAGCGGCGAGAAGATCCAGAGCCGCGCAGCCGCCGGGAGCGTCCTACCGGTGTGATTGCGATAATGGGGAGCCCGGCGGCGGTCCGACGAGGCGCGCCTCGATCGGGCGTCACGGATTCCCGCGTCGGCTACTCTCGGCTGCGTGAGCGGCATGATCTACCCGAGTTGGGAATCGATGCTGCGCGCCGCGCAGCTGGCGGAGGTGGCGCGCGAAGACTGGATGCAGGATTGGCCGATCGAGGTAGCCGATCCGGAACGACTCGATGAGTTCGTCGATCTGCTGATCGCGCACAAGACGGACTGGGAGCTGTCCTACTGGTTGGTGGATCTGGTACTCGAATCGGCGAACGACGCTCTCCCGAAACGGACGGAGCCCCTGATCGGTGCCTTGGTCGCGGTGTGCGAGGCCACCGGGGCGCCGACCACAGCGCAGCAGTTCGAGTACTGGGCCCGTCCTGATGCAGCAGACCCTGACGAGACGTTCCGGGTGACCCCACTGGTGCGGGAGGTTCGACGGCGGATCGGCCACGCCACGATCCGACCGGACCGAGCGCGCTCGAATTCGCAGCGGCGATCAGGTCGGTCGGGGAGATGAGATAGGCCGGCCACAGCCACGCCCGCACGCTGGGCGGCAGTTCGGGATCGGTTGCCGGGCGCCGCGGCGGGCGCAGCGCATCCGGCAGGATGCGGATCGCTTCTGCCGGCGGGTTTCCGCTGGTCGCTGATACGGCCGGTCGGCTGTCATCAGGTCGGTGAATTCCGCCACATCGCCGACGGTCCGACTGATCGGGGCCGACGACATCCTGTGACGGGGACAGCGGGACGACGCCGTGGCTGCTCACCACCGTGCGGGAGGGTCGGAACCCGACGGGTCCGAACGGCGGCATATCGATGGCGCGTCCGGGAGCCTGCATGAGGTCGAACCCCGGGTTGATTCCGGCGACGGACAAGCCGGGTAGGAATTGCTGTTCGCATAGGATCACCCTGTGACTCTTCGGCAACTGCGCGCTTTTCTCGTCACCGCCCGGACCGGAACGTTCACCGCCGCGGCCGCATCGATGGGGATCGCGCAGGCATCGGTATCGGAACTCGTCCGGACGCTCGAGGACGAGTACGGGACGACCCTTTTCGTCCGGGGCGGCCGCAAATTGGTGCTGACCGCGGCCGGTGTGGCGCTGCTGCCGCATGCCGAACAAGCGCTGGCCTCGGCCGACAGCGGGGTGCAGGCCCTGAAATCGGTGCGGTCGCTGACCGGCGGTGTCGCGACCTTCGGGGTACTGCGCAATGCCTCGTACTATCTGCTGTCCGATCTGGCCGAGGAGTTCCACCGCCGGTTCCCCGAGGTGCGGATCCGGCTGGTGGGGATGAACTCGGTGGAGGTCGCGGCGGAGGTCGCCGCGGGGCGGCTGGAGGCCGGACTCGTGGTACTGCCCATCGACGCGGAAGGTCTGCGAGTGATACCGCTGGTCCGGGACGAGGTGCTCTACGCCTCCACCGCGCCGGACCGAGTGGCGAATGCGGTCACCATCGAGCAGTTCGCCCAGTCCACCGTCATCCTCTACGACGCGCACTACGGGTGGAAGGAACCCACCCGGCGCCAACTGGCCGAACGTGCTCAGCTCGCCGGGCATCGGATCGAACCGCTCATCGAGGTGGAACAGGTGGAATCGGCACTCGGCCTGGTACGCCGGGGGATCGGGGATACGATCATCTCTCGCGCGGTCGCGTCGAGTTCCGCCTGTCCGCCCGAGGTGCGGGTGGTGAGTTTCGCGCCACCGCTGTACGACACGATCGCACTGGTCCAGCGGGAATCAGGGGTGCTGTCGCCGGCGACGCGGGAGCTGGCGCGGATGGCGCGGCAGATGCTGCTACGCAACCGGATCGCCGCCGTGCCGGAGCGTGACGGCGACCCGGACGGCGATCAGTAGATGTTCTGGCTCACGTACGGTTCGTCGCCGCGGTGAGCGTAGATCTGCGAGCGGGTGGCGATATCGTCGTAGATCCGGGTCTCCTTGACGATCTTGCCGGATTGCACCAGGAACTGGGAGATTCCGATGATCTCGACCGGCGATCCGGTGAGGGGCCCGTAATCCGCGATACCGTCGTATTTTCCGGTGAACTTCCACGTCACGGCGATGCGCAGGCCACCGTAGCGTGGTGAATCGTTCGTTGCGATATCGCGGATATCGAACGAGCCGCCGGGGAAGGGGCGCAGCATCCGCAGCAGTGCGCGGCGGTAGCCCTCGGGGCGGGCGATGGTGCGGTCGTCGATCGTGTTCAGCCACAGATCGCGGATCCAGAACTGTTCGACCCGTTCCAGTTCGCGTCGGTTCCACACCGCGTCGATGAACTCGAGCACCATCTCCACCTCGGGCCGGAAAACGTCCGGCCGTGGGCCGCTGCCGCCTTCGGCGATCGCATCGGCGGGCGCGGGTGCGGCCATGGAGCCGCTGAATCCGCGGAACGCCTGGCGGCGGGCGAGTTCGTCGGGATCCTGGCCGAGCTGGCGGGCCACCGACAGGGCGTCGCGGACGACCCATTCCTCGACCATGCGGCCGCGTCGGTACAGGCAGTTGGCGATATTACGGCTGCGGTATTCGATGTTCTCGCGGTCGGTGCCGAGCACCAGGTGCGAGCTGAGGAAGGCGTCGTCGCCGCGTGCCTCCCAAACGATATCCTCGGCCTGGCCCACGCGATTGGGCGTGGTCGAGATCCGCATCAGCGTGCCCTCGATCACTTCGTTCGCCGTGGTGGAAGTGCCGTAGACGCCGTGCACGATCGAATCCGGCTCGTAGTTGTCGTTGATATGGCCGATCGCGCGCTCGATCCAGATGTGATCGGTGACCTCACGGATGAAGTCGTCGGGGTCGGCGTAGGGCTGATAGGCAATCGGATCGAGTGGCATGAGGCTCACAATACATACGTATTCAAGGATAGGGCAACGGTGTGGCGACCATTTTTCGCCGGGTTCGCGGCCGGATATCGCCCGGCAGGTGAGGTGGACATCGGTGGTCGGCGGGCCGCGGGCGCGTCACAGCAACCTTCGTCGTCCGGCGGATGCGCCGCCGGGCCGAACTCACCGCCGCGCGCTCGCGGCAACCCGTGGTGCGGGAATTGCCGGAGAACAGCAGGCGACACCGATGGCGGCGAAAGTCGCTCGCCGTGACCTCGGACAGCGGGGTGGCGCCGGTCAGTTCACCACTGACCGGCGCCGGGAGAACACGGTTCAGGCGGCCAAGCGGGCACCCGTATCCGGATGGAACAGATGCACTTCCTCGTGGCTGCGCAGGCCGACCCGCACCGTCTGCCCGATCCGCGGCGGTGTCCGGCCGTCGACCCGGACGTTCACCCGGTGCGCGCCCGAAGGGCCGAGTACAGTGCCGTGCACATACGCGTCCGCGCCCAGTTCCTCGACCAGTTCCACGGTGACGGCGAAGCCCTCGTCTTCTTCGCCGATCAACCGCAGCGTTTCCGGCCGGATCCCGCAGACGATCTCGCGCAGATCCGTTACCGCCGACCGCGCCACCGGTACGGTGCAGTCACCGATCGCGACTCCGCCGCCGGAGACGTTCAAGGTGGTGAGGTTCATTCCGGGCGAACCGATGAAACCGGCCACGAACGCGTTGGCGGGGCGGTCGTACAGCTCGCGCGGGGTGGCGACCTGCTGCAGTACACCGTCTTTCAGCACCGCCACCCGATGCCCCATGGTCATGGCTTCCACCTGATCGTGGGTCACGTACACGGTGGTGGTGGCCAGTCGCTGTTGCAGCGAGGCGATATTGGCACGGGTCTCGACCCGCAGTTTCGCATCGAGATTGGACAGCGGCTCGTCCATCAGGAAAACCGCCGGATCGCGCACGATCGCGCGTCCCATCGCCACGCGCTGGCGCTGTCCGCCCGAGAGAGCTTTGGGTTTGCGGTCGAGGAACGGGGTGAGGTCGAGCATCTTCGCCGCGTCGGCGACCTTCTGCCGCACGGTCTCCTTGGGAACACCCTTGAGCTTCAGGGCGAAACCCATATTGTCGCCGACGGTCATATGCGGGTAGAGCGCGTAGGACTGGAACACCATGGCGATATCGCGTTCCTTGGGCGCGACATAGGTGACATCCCGGGCGCCGATGGAAATCGTGCCGTCGTCGATATCCTCGAGGCCGGCCAGCATGCGCAGCGCGGTGGTCTTACCCGATCCCGACGGGCCGACGAGAACCAGGAACTCACCGTCGGCGATATCCAGGTCGAGGCTGTCGACCGCGGCGGTATCGGACCCGGCGTAGCGGCGGGTCGCCTTCTGGTAACTGACTTCTGCCATGTCACTGCCTTTCCTGGGCGGCGGCGGCCGCCACCGCGGTGGGTTCGTCGCCGCGGGCTCGGGCGATCTGGGCCAGGACGGAGAGCTGGTCGTAGACCCGCCACTCCTCGACGATGCGGCCCTCGCGCAGGCGGAACTGCGAGGAGCCGAGGATCTCGACCCGGGAACCGGTGGCCGGGCCGAATACCGGCAGCCCGGCGTAGGTGCCGGTGAGCCACCACACGACACCCACTCGCAGCCCGCCGTGCGATGCCGAATCGTGGGCCACGATGTCGCGGACCTCGATCCGGGCGTCTGGGAACGGCGCGAGTACATCCAGCCACGATTCCTGGTAGTTCCGCGGCCGGGTGACGGTGCGATTGCCGACGGTGTGGCAGGTGATGTCGCGTGCGATGTAATCGTCGATGCGGTGGAACATCGCCTGGCCCAGCACGGTGTCGAACATGTCCAGCACGAAGGCGCATTCGTCGCGGTGGGTATCGGGGCGGGCGCCCGAATCCCCGGCGGCGAGTGGTTCCACCGGGTTCTCGCGAGTGGCCGAACCGGTGAACCCGCGGAAGGCGAGGGTGCGGGCCACCTCGAACGGATCCAGACCCAGATCCTGGACCACCGCGAGTTCGTCGCGGATCACCCACTCCTCTTCCATGATCCCGTTGCGGTACAGGCAGTTCGCGATGGTGCGGTGCGAGAACCGGCGATGGGTGGGCGGGCCGTAGACGGTGTGCTTGGCGTTCGTGCCGCTGCTGAAGATCCGGTGCGAACTGAGGAACGCGTCGTCACCGCGCGCCTCCCACACCACGTCCTCGGCCTGGCCCACCCGGTCCGGGAAGGCGCTGATCTTGGCGAGGGTGGAGGCGACGACCGGCTCCACGCCGATCCCGGTGCCGTACGCGCCGTGCACGATCGCGTCCGGTGCGTAGTTCTCCCTGATCAGCCCGACCCCGCGCTGTACCCAGATGCGGTCGGTCCATTCGACGATGAACTCCTCCGGGTCGGAGTAGGGCAGAAAAGCGCTGTCTTGCAGAGTCATACATTCGGCTTTCATGTGGAAGCGACGGGTGATCGCTCAGTCGAGTTCGTCGATCCGGCGTGCCGCGTCGGTGAGCTGCGCGCGGATATCGGCGCCGTTGGCCATATTGCTGACGGCCACGGCGAGGACGTCCATGATCCGCGGCCAGTCGAGATTCATCGGGATCGCGCGGGCGGACTGGAGTGCCTCGTACTGCAGTCCGGGCAGATCGTTGTTGGCCGCGTTGACCTCGGGATCCAGCATGTTCGAATCGTGCATGGTGATCCCGGTGCTGGTGGCCGGCGACGATTTGTCCAGCGTGATGGCGCGTTCGGTGGACGCGTTCGTCATCCACTTCACGTATTCCCAGGCCGCGCCCTGATTGTCCGAGGTGTTCAGTACGCCCGCCAGCCAGGTGTAGGCGTAACTCTGCGCCTCGTGCCCCGGGAACGCCGGCATCGGTGCCACGCCCACGTTTCCGCTCAGCTCGGGGGCCGCCTTCGTCGGGTTGACGAAATCCTCCAGATGCCAGGACCAGGTGAAGACGGTGGCGGCGTCACCGTTCTGGAAGGCCTTCGTGGATTCGAGTTCGCCCCAGTTCGACGATTCCGGCGGGCTGTATCCGGCGCGGAAGGATTCCAGGTATTTCTCGGTCGCCGCCACCCCCGCGGGTGTGTCGAATGCCGGTTTGCCGTTCTCGTCGAGCAGTTCGGCGCCGTTGCTCCACAGCATGGCCAGCCAGGTGTTGAGGTTCTGGCCGTTGCGGCGGTTGAACTGACCGGCCACCGGATATTCGCGGGTGGCGTTCTTGATGGTTTCGAGCTGGCGGTAGTACTCGTCCCAGGTCTTCGGCGGATTCAGGCCCAGTTTCGCGTAGATGTCCTTGCGGTAGAAGAGGTTGTAGGAGAAACCGCGGATGGGCATACCGAGGGTGGAACCCGGTTCGCCGGCGGCCGCGGCCTCCTCGAACGGACCGGAGAAGTCGTCCATGGTCACCCCGTGCGCGGCCATGGCCTCGTTCAGCGGCTGGACCCCGATCTTCAGCGACGGACCCCAGGCGTCCGGCCAGACCAGCGCGTCGTAGGTGCCGCCGCCGATGGCGCTCTCGGCCACGATCTTCTGGAGGAAGGCCGCGTACGGGATATTCGACCACTCGACATCGATTCCGGTGCGCTCGGTGAACTCCGCGGTCCGCTGGTGCAGGGCGGCGAACTGCGGCACGGTCGCGCAGCAGGTGAGGAAGCGGATGGTGGTGCCGTCGTAGGGTTTGCCGTCGAGCAGACCGTCCGGGCCCACCGGCGCCTCGGCGACCTGGTTCATCAGGCTCTTGGTCTCCGGGGCGCTGGTGCAGCCACCCGCCACCACGGCCACCACGGTCGCGAAGACCAGGGCGAGGACGGCGCGCGCCCGCACCGTGCCTCCTGATCGTCGGGCCAGGGTTCTCATTTGACTGCTCCCAGGGTCATGCCCTGCGCGAAGTGCTTGCGCACCAGCGTCGCCAGGACGATCATCGGCACCATCACCAGCAGGCCGGCCGCCGCCATCTGGCCCCACAGCACACCGTCGGGCTGGTCCAGTGTCATCAGCGAGACCGGCAGGGTGACCGCGTTGCTCCGGGCCAGGAAGGTCGGGAAGAGGAATTCGTTCCAGGCCAGCAGGAACGAGAAGACCACGCCGACGAAGATCCCGGGCGCGGCCAGCGGGGTGACCACTCGCCACAGCAGGGTCAACTGACCGCAGCCGTCCAACCGACCGGCCTCTTCGACCTCGATGGGCAAGCCGTCGACGAACCCCTTGAGCAACCAGGTGTTGTAGGGGACCACGATCGCCAGGTTGGTGATGATCAGCGCGAGGTGCGTATCGAGCAGCCCCAGATCGCGGTACATGGTGAGGAACGGCAGCGCGATGGCGACCCCGGGGATGAACTGGGTGGCGACGATACCGAGCAGGATCGGCTTGGCGCCGGGGAATTTGTACCGGGAGAAACCGTAGGCGGCGAGCATCGACAGCGGTACCGCGATCACCGTGGTCACCACGGCCACGATGACGCTGTTCCACATCGGATGGACCAGGTCGTTCTGGCCGCCGATGATTGCCCGGAAGTTGTCCAGTGAGGGCCGGAACAGCACCGAGGTGGAGAACACCTCGCGATCGGGTTTGAACGCGGTGAGGGTGAGCCACAGAATCGGGAACATCACGAAGAACAAGATCGCGAGTGTGCCGAGCAGCCGCAGCAGGCTCCCCACGCGGCCGAGCAACGAGGGCCCCCGGCGGACCGTGCGCGGGGCAGGTGGCGCCGCGGCGGTGACGGATTCGAGTGTGTCGGTCATTTCTGCTCCTGCCGACCCATGAGGATCAGGTATCCGGTGGCGAGCACGCCCAGGACCACGACGAGGATCCACGAGACGGCGGAGGCGTAGCCGATATCGAGGAAGGTGAAGCCCTGTTCGTAGGCGAAGAAGTTCAGGGTTTCGGTGGCCCGGCCCGGCCCGCCGCCGGTGGTGGTGACGACCTGGTCGAACATTTTCACCGACCAGACAGCCTTGAGGAACACCACGATCAGGATCAGCGGCCGCAGCAGCGGGAATTTGATCCGCCAGAACTCCTGCCAGGCGTTCGCACCGTCGACGCGGGCGGCATCGCGGATCTCCGGTGAGATGGAGCCGAGACCGCCGAGGAACATCAGGGCGATGAGCGGGGCCCAGCCCCAGATCTCGCTCAGCGTGACCACGACCAGCGCCCAGAACGGTTCGCCGAGCCAGTTGATGTCCTGGGTGAACGGCAGCAGTTTGTCGAGCATATCGTCGTAGACGCCGTAGTCCGGGTTGAACATGAACCGCCAGGAGTAGCCCTTGAGCGCGGGGGCGATGGCGAACGGCAGGATGAGCAGGGCTTTGGTGAGGCCGTTCAACCAGGTCGCCTTGTTCAGGATCAATGCCATGACCAGGCCCAGACCGACCGACAGCGCCACCGACATGATCGTGAAGAGCAGGGTGACCCATACGGCGTTGTGGAAGGTGTCGTCGGTCAGCGCCTTGGCGTACTGGTCGAATCCGACGAACTGCTGGGGTTCGCGGGTCTCGTTCACCCGCCAGTGCCGGAAGCTGTTCACCAGGGCCACCCCCAGGGGGTAGATCGTGGTGAGGACGATGGCGACGAGGGCGGGCGCGAGGTGGGCGTAGGGCACACCGATCCGGCGCCAGGCGGAATGGCCGCGGCGGGCGGGACCCGCGCTGGTGGCGGCCGTCATCGCCGCGTCCGCGGCAGCGGCGGACAGGAGGTCGGGGCGCCGGGGTCGGCGAGTGGCTCGGCCCGGTGGGGGCGGCTCGGCTTCACTCTGAACTCCTTCGGATAGTGATCCCACAGGACCGGGGAGAGGGAGGGTGAGGCGGCGAGGTGTAACGCGGCTCTCAATGTCCGGTGAGTGTATGCGTATGTATTCGAGAATGACAAGAGGTCGCTTCGGATCGGTTCGAGCCGAAGTGGCCGGTGGTGTTTCCGGTTGTTACACCCGTATGAAGTGCGATGACCGGACTTCGATACCTGAATCCGGGGATCGGTCGGCTCGGTAGTGCATGGTCAGGATACGTATGCAGTTTTGCGGTCGTTGCCGCGCACGACGCGCCGGGGCGGGCAGGCGCGGTGGATCCGCGCCTGCCCGCCCGTCGTCAGGGGTCTTGTCGGCCGGACTGCGGGTGGCACCGCTGCGGCCGCCCGTATCGGAGTCCGCTAGGCGCGCGCTGTGGCGACGGTGGCCCGCTCGATCAGCTGCGGAGTCATGACGATGCGCCGCGGGCTGTCGTCGCTGTTCTTTTTTTCCAGACGCTCCACGAGCAGGCGGGCGGCCGCCGCGGCCATGGCGTCGAGGTCGTGACCGACGGTGGTCAGGCGGAAGGCCTCCCACTCGGCCATCGGGATATTGTCGAAGCCGATGACGCCGACGTCCTCGGGAATGCTAACGCCCCTGGCCAGGGCCGCGTTGAGCGCCCCGATCGCCACCACGTCGTTACCGCAGAACACCGCCGTCGGGCGCGGATCGGCGTCGAGGAGTTCGAGCATCGCCCGGTAACCGGTCTCGAACTCGAAGGGGCCGCGGCGGGTGAAACCGCTCGGTAGCGCGATCCCGGCCTCGGCGAGTGCGGCGCGGAAGCCGAGTTCGCGGTCGCGGCCGGTGCTGGTGGTGTCGGGTCCGAAGATCCCGGCGATCCGTCGGTGGCCGAGTTCGGTGAGGTGGGTGGCTGCCAGGCGTCCGCCGAGTTCGTTGTCCACCACCGCGGCATCGGCGGTATGCGGAGTGCTCTCGCGGTTGAGGAAGACGAAGGGCATGCGGCGGCGCAGCAGCTCACCCGGGAGCAGGGAGTCGGTATTGCTGGTCAGCAGTACCGCACCGTCGATGGAACCGTCCACCAGCTGTTCCAGTGGAACCTGGTTGTCCGATCGCTCGGTGAAGACCATCATCCGGTAGGCGTGCTGTTCGAGTTCGTCGTGCAGCGGGCCGATCAGGTGGGGGTAGAACGGATTGGTCAGATCGCTGACCACGATGCCGATCCGTTTCGTTCGGCGCGTCACCAGGCTGCGGCCGGCTTCGCTGGGTACATAGCCGAGTGCCGCCACGGCTTCCTGCACGCGGGCCCGTGTCTCCGCGGCGACTCGGGGATCACCGCGCAGCGCGCGCGAGACGGTCGGCTGCGATACGCCTGCCAGTCGTGCGACATCGCGACTCGTGATCGGCATGGATCTCCCTGGTCGGTGCGCGGTCGCCACGGCGGCGACCGGTCCGGAACCCTTCCGGTGGTGTGAATACGAATCGTAGTCGATGCGGTCGGGTTCGCCGGTCCCTGATTCCGGCTGCTCGCCGCGTGCCCTTCCTGGTGCCGAATACCCCGGATGATCGGCGCAATCGGGGTGGGTCGCGGTAGGTCGACGGTATCCGCCGTTGACACGATGCTGCCGGTCCGGCACGATGCATACGTATAAATCATCGTCGTATTGCACGATTGCCGTTCGCGTGGTTGCGCCGCCCGATATGCCGAGCGCCCACTGTCCAGAAGAAGAGGTCAGATGTCTGCCGAAGTCACTGTCACCGCCGAGGACCTTGCCCGGTACACCATCCGGCGCACCGACTTCGTGTCCTGTAACCAGGCATTCATCGATTGCCGGACGCCGGGCTCGGACCGCAAGGAGAACTACTCGATGATCGGGCGCGGCGTCAGCCAGAGCGCCGGTCAGGTGGTCAATGTGCGCGAACCGCACGGATTCCAGATCGGCGCCGCCGCGATGCCGAACGGGGTCACCAACAATCTGCACCTGCACTTCACCGCCGAGGTCTTCCTGTGTTTCCGGGGCGAGTATCTGCTGCGCTGGGGAGCACAGGGTGAGCAGGGCGAACTGGTGCTGCGTGAGGGGGAGATCGCCTCGATCCCGACCTGGATCTTCCGCGGCTTCACCAATATCGGTCCGGACGACGGGATCCTGTTCACCGCGCTCGGTATGGACGACACCGGCGGCATCATCTGGGGACCGTCGGTACTGGCGGACGCGAAGGGGCACGGCCTCTACCTCACCGCTGACAACGAACTCGTCGATACCGTCGCCGGCGACGAGATCCCGGAGGGTACCGAACTGGTCGAACCGATCACCGACGAACAGATCGCCGCGCTGCGCCCGTTCACCGTCGAGCAGATGCAGGCCCGGATCGCGACACCGGAGAATATCCAGTGGTCGCGGCGCGCCCTGCTCGACTCCGCGCTCCCCGGCGGCGGGGTGGAACTCGGTCTGGTGATCGGTTACGGCATGACCGAGGATGTCGCTCAGGAGCCCCGGATCCACAATCCACACGGGCACAACATCGCGTGGTTGCGCGCCGAACCGGGTGCCGGTGTCTCCGCGCATCGGCATTTCGGACGCCAGGTACTGATGGTCAAGGACGGCGAATGGGAGGTCACGGTCAATCGCGGGGCCGAGGCCCGGACGGTACGGCTGGGCCCCTGGGACATGCTGTCGGTACCGGCCGATTCCTACCGGGCCATCCGGAACGTGGGCGCCGCCACCGCGCTGCTGCTCGTGATCAACAGCGGTGACGGCCGGGTCCGGCTGACCTGGGACGACGAGGTGGTCAAGGCCGCGGCCGACGCCGGTGACGCCCTCGACCACAACGGCTACCTCGCGCCGTACGCGCTGGTGCCGCGCCGGAGGCGCTGAGATGTCCGGCGATATTCCCGTCGTCTTCGTCCCGGGGATGCTGTGCGACGCGCACCTGTGGGCGGAGGTGGAGCCGGGCCCCGGGTTCCGCGCGGTGCACAGTGCGCTCGACGCGCCGTCCCTCTCCGGTATGGCCGACCAGGTGTTGCGCACTGTGGACGGTCCGTTCGTCCTGGCCGGGCTCAGCCTGGGCGCGATCGCCGGATTCGAGGTCCTGCGCCGGGCCCCGGACCGGGTACTCGGATTCTGCGCGATATCGACGAATCCGCACGCCCCGACCGCCACCCAGTACCGGTCCTGGCACGATATGTCGTTCCGGACCACGCGGGGGGAGTTCGACACCGTGGTGCGCGAGGTCATCGCCCCCACCATGTTCGCCGACCGGCCCCACACACCCGAGCTGGTCGAACGCTTCGTCGAGATGGCCCGGCGCGTCGGACCGTCCCGCTTCCACAGCCAGCTCCGGGCCCAGGCGGATCGGTTCGATTCGATGCCGTCCCTGGGCGCAGTGCGCTGCCCGGCGCTCGTCGTATCCGCGGACGACGACGCGCTGTGCCCCCGCGAATACCACCGGGCCATCGCCGGCGCGATACAGGGTTCCCGCTTGGAAACGATCGCCGGCACCGGTCATCTGTGCACTTGGGAAGTGCCGCAACGAATTTCCGAACTCCTGAGCGATTGGCTGCCCGCCGTCGCTCAGTACCGAACCATCGCACAGGAGTCGATATGCCCGTAGTTCTGAAGAAGCCGGTCCCGGCCGAGGTGGTCCGGCAGGACCGCTCCGAGGTCGGCGAACGTGTCACCGCGATCCTCGAGGACATCCGGACCGGCGGCGACGGGGCAGTGCGCAAGTACTCCGAACAGTTCGACAAGTGGAGCCCCGAATCGTTCCGGCTCTCACCGACGCGGATCGAGGAGATCATCGCGTCGCTGCCGGCGCAGGTCGTCGAGGATATCGAGTTCGTCCAGCGGCAGGTGCGCACCTTCGCGCAGCACCAGCGTGATTCGCTCACCGATTTCGAGGTGGAGACGCTGCCGGGAGTGCATCTCGGGCAGAAGCATATTCCGATCGGCCGGGTCGGCGCCTATGTGCCGGGCGGCCGCTACCCGCTCACCGCTTCGGCGCATATGACCATCGTGACCGCGAAAGTAGCGGGGGTGCCGAGCGTGGCCGCGTGTACTCCACCCATCCGGGGCGAGATCCCGGCGGCGACCGTCGCCGCCATGCATCTCGCCGGTGCCGACGAGATCTATCTGCTGGGTGGGGTGCAGGCGATCGGCGCACTCGCGCGGGGTACCGAGACCATCGACCGGGTCGATCTGCTCGCCGGGCCCGGTAATGCCTATGTGGCCGAAGCGAAGCGGCAGCTCTTCGGTGAGGTCGGTATCGATCTGTTCGCCGGTCCGACCGAGATCCTGATCATCGCCGACGCGGACGCCGATCCATTCGTCGTCGCGGTCGATCTGCTCTCCCAGGCCGAACACGGCCCGGATTCGCCCGCGGTGCTGATCACCACCTCGGCGGCGCTGGGTCGGCAGGTCCTCGACCATATCGAGACGCTGCTGCCGGATATGCCGACCGCCGATTTCGCGGCCCCGGCCTGGCGCGATCACGGCGAGATCGTCGTGGTGGACTCGCTGGACGAGGCCTACGCGCTCGCCGATACCTACGCCAGCGAGCATGTCGAGGTGCTGACCCGCGAACCGCGTGCGGCGCTGGAGAAGATGACGAATTACGGCGGCCTCTTCCTGGGCGAGGGGACCTGTGTCTCGTACGGCGACAAGGTGATCGGAACCAACCATGTGCTCCCGACCCGTGGCTCGGCCCGCTACACCGGCGGTCTGTGGGTCGGGAAGTACCTGAAGACGGTCACCTACTCCGAGGTCGTGGACCGGGCGTCGAGCGCGCGCCTGGGCGAGGTCTGCGGACGGGCCGCGCGGGTCGAACTGTTCGAGGGCCATGCCCGGTCCGGTGATGTGCGGGCCGCCAAGTACGCGGGCGCGGACCTGCCGTGGGCACAGCACGCCTCCGCCGGGGCTACCTCGTGAGCGAGGTGGCCGGGGCCGGCCCGATCACCGGGCGTACCGCGCTGGTGACCGGCGGTGGTAGCGGTCTCGGCGCGGCCATCGCGCTGGCCTTGGCCGGTGCCGGGGCCCGGGTGATCGTCGTCGGGCGCGATCGGGACAAACTCGACCGCGTCGTGGCCCGGCGTCCGGAGTCGATGCGGGCCGCGGTCTGTGATGTCGCCGCGCCGGAGTCGGTCGCGGCGCTGGCCGGCGAGCTCGCGGACGAAGAGGTGTCGATCCTGGTCAACAATGCCGGCGTACCGGGCCCGGTCGCTCCGCTCACCGAGATCGAGCCGGGCCAGTGGGACGATGTCTTCGCGGTCAATGTCCGGGGTGTGTACCTGCTCTGCCGCGCTTTTCTCCCGGCGATGGTCGAGGCGGGGCGGGGCGATATCGTCAACCTCGCGTCGGTATCCGGGAAGCGGCCGCTGGCCCGCCGGACCCCCTACTGCGCGTCGAAGATGGCTGTGATCGGGCTGACCACCACGTTGGCGGCCGAAGTCGGGCCGCTGGGTGTCACTGTGAACTCGCTGTCACCCGGTCCGGTGGACAGTGCGCGGATGCACCGCAATTTCCGGCTCGAGGCGGAACGGACGGGGACCACCTACGAGGAGGCCGAGCAGGCATTCGTCTCGCGCGCCGCCCTCGGGCGCATGGTCACCGAGGACGAGGTGGCCCGGGCGGTGCTCGCGATGCTGGCGATGCCCGGTCTCTGCGCGGCCGATATCGATCTGTCCGCCGGAATGGTGGCCCGGTGACGACGCCGATGAAACAGCGCCTGCGCGCCGGGGACCGGTTGCTCGGCGCGCTGGTCCGCATGCCGGCCGAGGAACTGGTCGAGATGGCCGGGGTCGCCGGATTCGATTATGTCCTGATCGATTGCGAGCACGGTCCCGCCGACCTGATCCCGTTGCGACAGCACATCGCCGCCGCCCAGGTGCACGGAATGGGGGTGCTCGTCCGGGTCGGGCAGCACGAACCGGCACTGATCCAGCGGGTACTCGACCACGGCGCCACCGGGATCGTGGTACCGCATATCGACGATGCGGGCCGCGCCGCGGCGGTCGTGCACGCGGCCCGGTACCCACCCGTCGGTGATCGGGGTTTCGCGACCTATGGACGAGCGGGCCGGTACGGGACCGTCGCGCCCGCGGATCACCTCGCCGCCGACGAACGGGAGACGATCGTGATCGCCATGGTCGAATCCACGACAGGCTGCCGGAACACCGCGGAGATCGCGGCCACCCCCGGGATCGACGGGATGATGGTGGGCCCGGCCGATCTGGCGGTGTCCATGGGGGTCGTCGGCCCGGCCGATCCCGCCGTGGCGGCCGAGGTCGCGAAGGTGCACGCCGCGGTGGCCGAGCAGGGTCGGGTCCGGCTCGATATCGTCTCGAGTGAACAGCGGGCCGCTGCCGCGTTCGGCGCGGGCGCCGGTCTGGTGGTGATCAATCTCAGCCATGTCCTGATGGAGACCTTCGCGAGATTGCGTTCGGTGCGCTGACCGCTCCGCCCGGCCGGCAGATGACAGGATCATGGCTTCCGGATCACATTTGTGCAGCTCAGGTTAGGTTCAGTCGGGGAGGGCGGGCCCGCGCCGATAAGATCGTCGCCATGATCGACCCCGCGCGCGTCCTGCCCCGTCGTACCGGTGTCACGGCCGCGATCCTGGCCGCCGCGGCCACCGTGCTGGTGCTGGGCGCCGGTCCCGCCGGCGCCGCGCCGGGGTTCCCGGTACCGCCGCTCACCGAGGTCGCGGCGGCGGGAACCGAAGGGCTGGACCCGATGCTGGCCCTGGCCTACACGATGGCCGAGCAGGAGGCTCGTGCGCAGGGGGTGCCGATATCCATCAACTCCGGCTATCGGACACCCGAGGAGCAGCGCGCCATGTGGGAGGACGGGCTGCGCACCTACGGAACCCCGGAGGAAACCCGGCGCTGGGTACTGCCGCCGGAGGAATCCACCCATGTCACCGGCCGGGCGGTGGATATCGCGCCCCGCGAGGGTGCCGCCTGGATGGAGGCCAACGGGAATCGCTGGGGGCTGTGCCGGACCTTCGACAACGAATGGTGGCATTTCGAGCTGGTCACCCTCCCCGGGACCGGATGCCCGGCCCGGGTGCCCGACGCCGCGCACCGCTGACGCGATCGCCGGACCCTCGATGCCCAGGGGTATATCCGGCCGGTCCGCTGCGCCGGTGCCCGGGATCAGACGCCCGACAGCGACCTGAGCTCGTCCAGGAAGGCGCGGGTCAGCGGGTCGCCGGGGAAATTCTCGACCAGTTCGTGCGCCAGCTCGCTGCCGATACACAGCAGTGAGGGCAGGGAACGCCGTTTGGCCTCGAACGCCCGCCGCCCTTCGGCGACCGCCAGCTCCAGATCGCGTCCGCGGGCGGCCACCACGGCCAGTGTCAGACGGGCTTCGGCGACTCGCATCGGATTGCGGACCGAACCGTCCAGTGTCAGCGAATCGGTCAGTACCGCCCGGGCATACATTTCGGCGTGCGTATCGTCGCCCACGACGCGGCAGCAGTCCATGGCGTAGAAATCGAATTTCTGCGGGTCGACCACGAAATGGTTCTCGAGATCGTCGGGATGGCCCAACCGGTTCAGCAGGGTGCGGCCTTCGGCCAGCGCCGCGTCCACCGCCGCCCGATCACCCAGCCGCGCCCAGGCTTTCGCCCGCTGGGCCGCGAGCTGGACCCCGACCCCGCCGGCCGCGCATTCGGCCGGGACAGCCTCGGCCGCCTGGATGACCCCGCGATGATTGCCCTGGGTGAGGGCGAACCAGGCGGCCAGTTCCGAACTCCAGCCGATGATCTCGGTATGTCCCGCCTCCTGTCCCAGGGATCGCGCGGCCCGCCGGGTGGCCTCGGCGCTGCTGCGCCGGCCGAGATCGTATTCGAGGCAGCCGAGCAGCAGCGCCACCCAGCCCGCCAGCTCCAGGACCTCCTTGTGCTGGGCCAGGGTCAGCCGGCTGTCGAGTAGCGCGGCGATCCGGCGCAGCCAGCCCGATGCCTCGAGGTGTAGTTCGTGCGGATCGGTGGAGGCGTAATCGCAGCAGAGGCGCTGGGCGGTGATCCGCACCGCGTCCAGGGTGGCGGTCGAAATATCGGACATCCGTAGGCGTCCCATGAATTCGAGCGTGTCCATCCCGGTGGCGGTGAGCAATTCGTCGTCGCGGCTCGGCCGGGCCTTCGGGAAGAACGCCGCGGCCACCGAATCGAAGGCGGCCGCGATCAGCGGGGCATAGAAATCGTCGGGACGTGATTCGCCCGATTCCCAACGCCGCCAATTGCGTAGCAGGGTGCTGTCGGTCGGGAGGTTATGGGACGACTTGGCGCGCAGGGCTCGTACGGCGTCTGCCTGTGACCACCCACGCGCATCGCGTTCCGAGCGCATCCGGATGGCCCACAGCGGACGATCTTCAGCAGCAGTCACGGTCGCCAGTATTGCACCAGCAAACTTCTCGTGGACCGCAGAGGGCATCCAGATGTCCCCCGCATGACCTCTTCTGCGGTCGCCCGTGCTGGGTCATGCTCGAATCGGACCGGTTTCGTATCGGTCCAAGCAACACCCCCGCGAATGCGGGGAGGAGATCCCGGAGCAGGAAATGGTTCCCCGCCCCCGTGCGGGGAAGGATTCAGGAGGTTCGGGTGGAAGCGTTGGTGTACGGGTATTTACGCGACGATCTGGCCGCGGGCGACGGTGACGATATGGAGGCCGCGCTACGCGAGCTGGCCGAGGCCCGAGGACTGTGCTTCGCCGCGACGTTCCACGAATCGCGTCCCGGTGACGGGACGGCATTCGCCGAACTGACCCGGGAGCTCCAGCGGGCGGACGCCCATCACGTGGTGGTCCCCTCGCTCGATCACCTCACCGGCCAGACGATTCCACGCGAACTGCTCATCGCGAAACTGGCCAGTGACGCCGCCGCCCGCATCTGGTCGGTGGCCGGCTGAACCGAGGACCCGGCGGCCCGGCGTACCCCCCTCAGCGCCCGAAGCCGCCGGGTCCTCGTCTGCGCAGGTACTTCTCGAACTCGGCGGCGAGGGCGTCGCCGTCGATCTTGGCCATCGCCTCGTTGACATCGATCGCGGCATCGCCGCGCTCCTCCAGCGAACGTACGTACTCGGCGATCTCGTCGTCGGCCTCGGTCATCTCGTTCACCGTGGATTCCCACTCCTCGGCCTGCTGCGGGAGCTCCCGCAGCGGCACCTCGATATCGAGGACATCCTCGACCCGGTGCAGGAGTGCGATCGTCGCCTTCGGGTTCGGCGGCTGCGAGACGTAGTGCGGAACCGCGGCCCAGAACGACACCGCCGGAACCCCGGCCTTCACACACTGGTCCTGGAGCACTCCGGTGATCCCGGTCGGTCCCTCGTAGCGGGTCTGCTCGAGGTTGAACTGCTCGGCCGCCTCTTTGCTGTAGGCGGATCCGGTGACCGGCACCGGGCGGGTGTGCGGGGTATCGGCCAGCAGCGCGCCCAGGATCACCACGGTCTGTACACCGAGCTGATCGATGAACTCCAGCAGGTCCGCGCAGAAACGGCGCCACCGCATATTCGGTTCGATACCGCGTAACAGCACCACATCGCGATCGCTGCCGGGCGGGGAGCACACCGAGAGTACGGTCGCCGGCCACACGATCTCTCGGGTGACACCCTCCACCTGCCGGACCATCGGCCGGTTCACCTGATAGTCGTAATAGTCTTCGGAATCGAGTTCGGCCAGCGGCCGCGCATCCCAGATCAACTCCAGATGCTCCACCGCGCCGCTGGCGGCGTCACCAGCGTCGTTCCAGCCTTCGAAGGCCGCAACGAGCACCGGGTCGCGCAGTGCGGGCAGTTCCCGATCCACCGGAGATTCACTCGAGCTCACCCCTGTGAGCCTACGGGGCGGGTCGCTACCGGCGCGCAGTATCGGTTCCGCCGCGCCTGTCGCGCCGCCGGCGGCTGTGGCCGCCCACACAGGGCGGGAAGCAGGCCGACACCGTGACAGAGGTGCCCACTAGTCTGGAATCCATGTCTGCCTCCCGCTCCGCCGAGTTCGATACCACGTTGCTCGACACTCTCACCAGGCGTGTCGTGATCGGCGACGGTGCGATGGGTACGATGCTGCAGGCCGTGGACCTCACCCTCGACGATTTCCGCGGGCTCGAGGGCTGTAACGAGATCCTGAACGACACCCGCCCCGAAGTGCTGCGGCATATCCATCGCGCCTATTTCGAGGCCGGGGCCGACGCCGTGGAGACGAACACCTTCGGCTGCAATCTGCCCAATCTGGCCGACTACGGGATCGCCGACCGGATCCGGGACCTCTCGGAGAAGGGCACCCGGCTGGCCCGTGAAGTCGCCGACGAGATGGGCCCGGGTCCCGACGGGGTGCCGCGCTACGTACTCGGGTCGATGGGGCCGGGTACGAAACTCCCCACCCTGGGCCACGCGCCGTACGCGGATCTGCGCGACGCCTACACCGAGGCCGCCCTCGGCATGCTCGACGGCGGCGCCGACGCGGTACTGATCGAGACCTGCCAGGACCTGCTGCAGGTCAAGGCGGCCATCACCGGCACCCACCGGGCGATGGACCGGGCCGGCCGCCGGATCCCCATCATCACCCACGTCACCGTGGAGACCACCGGCACGATGCTGGTGGGTAGTGAGATCGGGGCGGCGCTCGCCGCCCTCGAACCGCTGGGTATCGATCTGATCGGTCTCAACTGCGCGACCGGGCCGGACGAGATGAGCGAGCATCTGCGGTACCTGTCCCAGCATGCGCGTATCCCGGTATCGGTGATGCCGAACGCGGGACTGCCGGTGCTCGGCGCGAACGGTGCCGAATACCCGCTGACTCCGGAGGAGCTGGCCACGGCACTGCGCGGTTTCGTCGCCGACTACGGACTGGCCCTGGTCGGCGGCTGCTGCGGTACCACTCCGGAACATATCCGCCAGGTCGCCGCGGCGGTCCGTGAGGTCGAGACCGGCCTGGCACCGATCGGGCAGCGCCGCGCGCCCGAACCCGAGCCGAGTATCTCGAGTATGTACACCGCGGTGCCGTTCCGGCAGGACGCGAGTGTGCTGATGATCGGTGAGCGCACCAATGCCAACGGCTCCAAGGCATTCCGCGAGGCCATGCTCGACCAGGACTGGGCGAAATGCCTCGATATCGCCAAGGACCAGACCCGCGACGGCGCCCATATGCTCGATCTGTGCGTCGACTACGTCGGCCGCGACGGTAGCGCCGATATGTCGGAACTGGCCTCCCGGCTGGCCACCGCGTCCACGTTGCCCATCATGCTCGACTCGACCGAGACGCCGGTGTTGCGCGCGGGCCTGGAACATCTGGGCGGGCGCTGTGCGGTGAACTCGGTGAACTACGAGGACGGCGACGGCCCCGAATCGCGGTTCCAGCAGACCATGGCCCTGGTCGCCGAACACGGCGCCGCGGTGGTCGCGCTGACCATCGACGAGGAGGGGCAGGCGCGCACGGCCGAGCACAAGGTCGCCATCGCCGAGCGGCTCATCGCCGATATCACCGGCAACTGGGGGCTGCGCGAGAGCGACATCATGATCGATACCCTCACCTTCACCCTGGGCACCGGGCAGGAGGAATCGCGCCGCGACGGTTTGGAGACCGTCGAGGCCATCCGCGAACTCAAACGGCGCCATCCCGAGGTACAGACCACGCTGGGCCTGTCGAATATCTCGTTCGGTCTCAACCCGGCCGCCCGGCAGGTGCTGAACTCGGTGTTCATGCACGAATGCGTGCAGGCCGGTCTGGACAGCGCCATCGTGCACGCGTCGAAGATCCTGCCGATGAGCCGGATCCCCGACGAGCACCGCGAGACCGCCCTGGATCTGGTCTACGACCGCCGTCGCGAGGGCTACGACCCACTGCAGAAACTCATGCAGCTCTTCGAAGGCGTGTCCGCGGCCGATTCCCGGGCCTCCCGGGCCGACGAACTGGCCGCCCTGCCGCTGTTCGACCGGCTGGAGCGGCGCATCGTCGACGGTGAGCGCGGCGGTATGGAGGCCGACCTCGACGAGGCGATGCGTGAGGTCCCGCCGCTGAAGATCATCAACGAAACCCTGCTGTCGGGGATGAAGACCGTCGGCGAACTGTTCGGATCCGGGCAGATGCAGCTGCCGTTCGTCCTGCAGTCGGCCGAGGTCATGAAGGCCGCGGTGGCCCATCTGGAACCGCATATGGAGGCCACCGACGACAGCGGCAAGGGTCGCGTCGTACTCGCCACGGTCAAGGGTGATGTGCACGATATCGGCAAGAATCTGGTGGACATCATCCTGTCCAACAACGGCTACGAGGTGGTGAACCTCGGGATCAAACAACCCATCGCGACCATCCTCGACGCCGCACTGGACAAGAAGGCCGATGTGATCGGAATGTCCGGGCTGCTGGTGAAATCCACCGTGGTCATGAAGGAGAACCTGGAAGAACTCAACTCCCGCGGTGTGGCCGACCAGTTCCCGGTCCTGCTCGGCGGCGCCGCGCTGACCCGTTCGTATGTGGAGAACGATCTCACCGACGTCTACGAAGGCGATGTGCACTACGCCCGCGACGCCTTCGAGGGCCTGCGCCTGATGGACGAGATCATGTCGCGTAAACGTGGCGACGGTCCCGACCCGGACAGCCCGGAAGCCGTGGCCGAACGTGAGAAGGCGGCCGAACGCAAGGCGCGCCACGAACGTTCGCGCCGGATCGCCGAACAGCGCCGTGCGTCCGAGGTGCCGATCGAGGTGCCCGCGCGTTCGGATGTGGCCGCCGAGGTGCCGGTACCGGTACCGCCGTTCTGGGGTACCCGGGTGATCAAGGGCCTGCCGGTACACGAGTACTCCGGGTTGCTGGACGAACGGGCACTGTTCCTCGGCCAGTGGGGGCTGCGCGGCCAGCGCGGCGGCGACGGGCCGAGTTACGAGGAGCTGGTGGAATCCGACGGTCGGCCGCGATTGCGTTCCTGGCTCGACGAGCTGAGCACCCAGGGGGTGCTGCAGCACGCCGCGGTGGTGTACGGCTATTTCCCCGCGGTCTCCGAGGGCGACGATGTCGTGGTACTCACCGAACCGGAAGCCGATGCCCCGCAGCGGTACCGCTTCACCTTCCCGCGGCAGCAGCGCGACCGATTCCTGTGCGTCGCGGATTTCATCCGCTCGCGCGACCACGCCCGGGCGACCGGGCAGGTGGATGTCCTGCCCTTCCAGCTGGTCACCATGGGGCAGCCGATCGCCGACTACGCCAACGAGCTGTTCGCCGCGGACAACTACCGGGATTATCTGGAGGTGCACGGGATCGGTGTCCAGCTGACCGAAGCGCTCGCCGAGTACTGGCATCGGCGGATCCGCGAGGAACTCACCCTCGACGGCCACGCGATCGCCGAGACCGATCCCACCGAGGTCGCGGAGTACTTCAAACTCGGATACCGCGGTGCGCGCTACTCGTTCGGCTACGGTGCCTGCCCGGACCTCGAGGATCGCGCGAAACTGGTGGACCTGCTCGACGCCGCGCGACTGGGGGTGACTCTGTCGGAGGAACTCCAGCTGCATCCCGAACAGTCCACCGACGCGTTCGTCCTGCTGCATCCGGAGGCGAAGTACTTCAATGTCTGAGTCCGGGTAAACCTTTGCCTGATGTGATTGTGCTCACTTCCTGGTCCGCCTGGCCGGTCCGGGCCCGTGCCGGATATCGAAACAGCAGGTGAGCGCGGTTCGCGGGCGTCGGTAAACCCCTACTGCCCGCACGGCTTCCGGGTGTCGGAGAGTAAGATTCCCGGGAATTTCCGCTGAGAAACTCGGCCGAGTCACAAGTCTCGACAACGCTGTCGGGCAGTTCGGTCGTGCCGGGCCGGAGCGGAGCCGTAGGCAGCCGCCTGTGACGCGCGGAGTGCTGGAAGACTCGGCGGCGAACAGAAGGGGCCACGACAGAGATGACCAAGGATCGGCTGATCGCCGGACGGTATCGGCTCACGGATCCCATCGGCACCGGCGCGATGGGTGTGGTGTGGCGGGCGCTCGATATCCGGCTCCAGCGCATCGTCGCGGTCAAACAGGTTCTGCTCGGACCGAACCTGACCGAGCAGCAGACCTCGGAAGCTCGTAAACGCGCACTGCGCGAGGGGCGTATCGCCGCACGCCTGCACCACCCCAACGCGATCTCGGTGTTCGATGTCGCCGACGAGGACGGTCAGCCGTGGCTGGTCATGGAGTACATGAACGCTCCGAGTCTGGCGAGCCGGTTGAACCTCGACGGCACGATGGGCCCACTGGAGGTGGCGAAACTCGGTGCCCAGGCGGCGGCCGCGCTGGCCGCGGCGCACGACGCCGGAATCGTGCACCGCGATGTGAAACCGGCGAATCTGCTGGTGGGCGACGACGGTACGTTGAAGATCACCGATTTCGGAATCTCGCGGGCCACCGGCGATGTCACCGTGACGGCCACCGGATTCCTGGCCGGAACCCCCGCCTACCTGGCCCCCGAGGTCGCTCGCGGCGAACAGCCCATTCCGGCCTCGGATGTCTTCGCACTGGGATCGACGCTGTACCACGCGCATACCGGTCGTCCCCCCTTCGGCGACGGTGACAATCCGCTGGCGGTACTGCACGCGGTGGCCGGTGGTCAGGTCGAACCGCCCGCCGGGGCGGGTGCGCTGGGGCCGGTGCTGATGCGGCTGCTGGCCACCGAGGTCGCGACCCGGCCCACCATGCACGAGGCCCAGGTGATGCTCGAGGAGGTGGCGGCCGGACGTGCTCCGGTACCGGTCGAACCGGCGGCGCCCGCGGCCACGAAGATCCTGCCCGCCGAGCCGGCCGCGACCACTCGATTGTCTCCGGATGCTCCGGCAGCGGCGCCGGTCCCGCCGCCGGGCGGCACCCCGCCCGCCTTCCGCGGTCCCCGGCAGGGTGTGAGTGGTCCCGCCGTCCCCGGTGCCGCGGCGACCACGACGTCACATCCACCGGCCGATGACGTCTCCCGGAAACGCACCAGGACCGCGCTACTGGCGGGTGCGGCCGCGCTGGTCCTGGTGGTGATCGCGGGCTTGGCGCTGGCGAACTTCACCGGCGGCGACACCGACGATCCGGCCGCGCTCGCTCCCGGTACCTCGCAGGCGCCCGCCCCGGATACCTCCGAAGCCGATACGTCCACCACGGCCCGCTCGACCACCACGACCACCGCGCCGCCGACCACGACTCCGGCCGAGACCGGCACACCGACGCCCGCCCGGGTGGAACAGTTCGTCCGCGGCTACTACGGCCTGCTGCCCGGTGATCCCTCGGCCGCCTGGGCCCAGTTGTCACCGGCGTACCAGGCCAGCACCGGAGGTTACGCCGAGTACACCCGCTTCTGGTCGGGCTTCGCGGCCGTCAGCGTCGGTGCGGTGACCCCCGCGGGCAACGGCGCGGCCGTGGCCACGATCACTTATACGATGAGCAACGGCTCGACGCAGTCGGAGAGCCGGTCGTTCCAGGTGGAGCCGCAGAGCGGGCAGTTGGTGATCGCCGCGTCCCAGTTGCAGTGAGCCCGGTCGCGGGCCGGTGCGGATCCGTTTCCCCGGTGCCGATACGGTCGGCCGGGAGTAGCTGTTCGCGTACCGGCCGCCGACGCCGGTGCAGGTGACGTGAACCACCGCGACGAAAGGTCTTACCGATGACCCCGCTGGCCGGAGTGCTGTGGGATATGGACGGCACCCTCCTCGATTCGGAGAAGCTCTGGGATATCGGAGTCCGGGAGCTGGCCCAGGAGTTGGGCCGGGAGATGACCCAGGAGATCCGGCACGCGCTCATCGGGGCGTCCGGGGCGAACGCGTTGCGTATCATGTTCACCGAACTCGGTCTGCCGCTGGAGCCGGCGGCCGTGACCGAGGCCGGGCATTTCCTGGAGCGGCGCGTCACCGAACTCATGACCGGGCCGATCCCGTGGCGACCGGGCGCGGTCGAGGCGCTGGAGATGGTGCGCGCCGCGGGCCTGCCCTGCGCGCTGGTGACCAATACGAAGCGGTCGTTGACCGAACTGGCCCTCGAGACGCTGGGGCGCGACCGGTTCGAGGTATCGGTCTGCGGTGACGAGGTGCCGCACGGTAAGCCGGATCCGGCGGTGTACCTCCGGGCGGCGGAACTGCTCGGTCTCACGCCCGGGGATTGTGTGGCCGTGGAGGATTCCGTGACCGGGGTGGCGGCGGCCGCCGCCGCGGGCTGTGGAGTGCTGGTGGTGCCGTGCGAGATACCGGTACCGGTCGATCCCTCCCGGATCCATCGCGAAAGCCTGATCGGATTGGAGCGATCCGATCTCGATCAGGTGTTGCGGACTGCCCGCGCATTCGCCGCGGGCGATATCGCTGCCTCCTGATATACCGCGATTCTCCGAGTTCGCGCCGAATCATCCGATCATGGGCTGCTTTTCGGCGGTACACCCGCTGACGACGGTGAACAATGACAACGGAGGCGCGCGAACAGTGTTGCGCATCAACAAGACCGAACGGTCCGTGACCGGACTCACCTGCTGTCTCCGGCAAATACCGGGCGTGTCGCAGACAGCCCGATAACAATATCGCTATGGCCGCCACGGTGACCTTGGACGAAATCGTCGATACTTCCCGCTACCCGCTCGCGGAGCCCGGTGCGCCCGGGTGGCGCGCCGCGGTCGCGGCCGCGCGGGCCGATCTCGCCGAGGACGGCTGTACCGTCCTGCGCGAATTCATCCGGCCCGAACTGCACGCGTTGCTCGCGGAACAGGGCGAGCGGATGGCACCGCACGCCTACTACCGCACCGAGCAGGTGAACGCCTACAACATTCCGCTCGACAGCGAACTCCCCGACGATCACCCCGGCCGGATCGTGTTCGAACGCGGTAACGCCTTCGTTCCGCGCGATCGGATCCCCGCCGACGCGCTCATCCACCGCCTCTACACCGACGAGCTGTTCCAGCGGTTCCTCGCCGACTGTTTCGGCCGCGATCGGTTGCACGAATTCGCCGATCCGCTGGCGGGACTGGTGCTCAATGTGGTCGCGCCGGGGCAGTCCCATCCCTGGCATTTCGATACCAACGAATTCACCGTCAGCATGCTCACCGCCACCCCGGAATCGGGCGGTGTCTTCGAATACTGTCCGGGCATCCGTTCGCCGCAGGCCGAAAACCTGACGGATGTGCACGCGGTACTGACCGGATCGGGGGAGAACCTCGTCCGGCGGCTGGTACTCCGTCCCGGCGACCTGCAACTGTTCCAGGGCCGCTTCTCGCTGCACCGGGTCTCCCCGGTGGAGGGCGCGGCCGCCCGGCATACGGCGATCTTCGCCTACAGCGACCGTCCCGGTGTCATCGGCACCGTGGAACGCACCCGCCAACTGTTCGGGCGGGTGCTCACCGATCACCACGCGGCGGCCACTGCCGTCCGGGGTGACCGGCTGCTCGATTGATCTCCGAACACGATCGAGCGGATACAGCCCGAGGAGAGGAACACCACGTGCCAGTTCCGTTGCACACCACCGGGAAAGCTTCCTTCGACGATATCTACTCGAGACCCGATCCTCGTGACTACTACGCGCGGATGTCGGAACTGGACTACCGCATCCCGGAACTGGCGAAACCGCATCTGCGCGCCCAGATCGCCGAATATCGCGCCGCCACCGGCGCGGCCCCCAGCGTGCTGGACATCGGCTGTTCCTACGGTGTGAACGCGGCGCTGCTGCGGCTGGACACCACCCTCGCCGAACTGGCCGAATCCTATGCGGACCCGGATACCGGGACCGACGAGTTCGCCGCCCGGGACCGGGCCCGGCTGACCGTCGCGGACGAACTGCCGGGGGTGCGGTTCATCGGTATGGATGCCTCCGCACCCGCGCTGGACTACGCGCACGCGGCGGGTCTGCTCGACGCGGTGGTCCACGCCGATCTGGAGGCCACCGACCCCACCGACGAACAGCGCGCCGTCCTGGCTTCGGCGGATCTGGTGATCTCGACCGGCTGTATCGGGTACGTCACCGAGAAGACGCTCGTGCGGATCGCCACCTCGCATCCCGAGCGGCGCCCCTGGATGGCCCATTTCGTCCTGCGTATGTACGGTTTCGAACCCATCGAGGCGGAACTGGACGCGCTGGGCTATCGCACCGAGCGGATACCCGGTGAATTCGCCCAGCGCCGCTTCGCCTCGACGGCCGAGCGCGAACAGGTGCTCGGTACGCTGGCCGATAACGGGATCGATACGACCGGCCTGGAGGACGAGGGCCGGCTGTATGCGAATCTCTATGTGTCCCGGCCGCTTTCGTCGCCCGCATCCCTCGAATAGCCCGCCGGGCGCAACCCGACGACCGACGACCGAACCGGAGAACGACTTGACCGAACCCACCTTCGCCGCCGAGGACCAGCTCCCGAGGGTCCCGCTGCCGACTCTCGAGGACAGCTGCACGCGTTTCGTCCAGTGGTGTACGCCCCTGCTCACCGCGGAGCAACTGGCCGTCACCGAGGACGCCGTCGCGGATCTGCTGCGACCCGGCGGTCCCGGCCGCGTCCTGCACGACGCGCTGCGCGAATACGACGAGACCCCGGGTGTGGGCAGCTGGCTGGACCGGTTCTGGCCGTCGCGCTATCTCGGCCGGCGGGACCGGATCGCGCTGAACGCCAACTTCTTCTTCCTGTTCCGCGACGACACCGCGCTGGCGAGTTCGACCGCGGCCGACCAGGCCGAGCGCGCCGCCGCCCTGGTCTCCGCCGCGGTCGACTACAAACTGGCCCTGGACCGCGAGGAGATCCCGCCGGTCACCCAGCGGGGGCAGCGCCTGTCCATGTGGCAGAACAAGTACCTGTTCTCCGAGACCCGGATCCCGGGTACCGAACAGGACACCGTGCGGGTGCCCTACAGCGATGCCGAGCCCGGGCCGTCGACGGCCCGGCATATCCTCGTCCTGCACCGCGGGTCGATATTCCGGCTGGAGGTCGTCGGCCCGGAGGGCGATCCGTACGCCTTCGCGGATGTGACCGCCGGTCTGCGCGCCATCCTGAAATCCGCCACCGAACCGGCCCCGGCCGGTACCGCCGTCGGGCAGCTGACCACCGCCGCGCGTGCCGATTGGGCCCGGGCCCGCGCCCGGCTGCTCAGCGATCCGCACAATGCCGCGGCCCTCGACACCATCGAAACCGCGCTGTTCGCCGTCTGCCTCGAGGATTTCGCCCCGCGCGACGATCTGCACGCCGCGGATACGCTGCTGCACGGTGACAGCGCCAACCGGTGGTTCGACAAATCGGTGTCGTTCATCGTCTTCGCCGACGGCCGCGCCGGGATCAATGTCGAACACTGCGGACTGGACGGCACCACCATCCTGTCCTTCGTCGACACCCTGCTGGAAACATCGGTCGGCGACCACGCCGAGCGGTCCGGGGCCCGGAGTCAGGGACTGCCCTCGGCCGAACAGATCGAATTCCGGCTGGACGCCGACCAGCAGGCCGAAGTGGTCGCGGCCGGAGCGGCGTTCGCGCAGTACGCCGCCGACAACGCCACCACCACCGTATCGTTCGAGGATTTCGGCACCGCACGCGCCAAACAGCTCGGTATCTCCCCGGATGCCTTCGCCCAGCTGAGCTACCAGCTCGCGCACCGGCGCAGCAAGGGCCGCACCGGCGCCACCTACGAATCCATCGCCACCAGGCAGTACCGCAACGGCCGCACCGAGGCGATGCGGGTGGTGACCCCGGAGATGGTGACCTTCGCCGACACCCTGCAGGACCCGGCAGCCGGTACCGCCGCGAAGCTGGCCGCCGCCCGCGCTGCGGCCACCGCGCATGTGGAACGCGCCAAACAGTGCCAATCGGGGGCAGCGCCCGAACAGCACCTGTGGGAGCTGGAATGGATCCAGCGGCGCCGCGGCGCCGAACTGGGGGTCACCGAGCCGATCCCGCTGTACAGCAGCCCGGGCTGGACCGTCATGCGCGACGACTACCTCAGCACGAGCTCCGCGCCGTCGGTGAACATCAGCTACTTCGGATTCGGCTCCACCAGCCCGAAATGTATCGGTATCGCCTACGTGCTGCTGCCCGACCGGTGGAACCTGTACCTGGCCACTCCGACCGCCGTCGCCGACGAGATGCACGCCTTCGCCGGACACCTGCGCGCCGCGGTCGCCGAGCTGGAGGCACTGCTCTCCGAAACCTGACCCGGTCCCGTATCCACCCGCCCGGGTGGCCACCACGACACAGTGGTGGCCACCCGGGCGGAGTCGTATCGCGGGTGGTACGGCCGACCCGCTTTTCCGAAGCGACCGAGTGTGAGCAGCGGGCCGTCCACGGATCGGTGAGTATCGAGCACCGGCAGAGTCGTGCGCCTCCCTACGGTGACCGAGGCGCACCTCACGAACACCGTCCGTCTACTCCTGATGGTCCGAATCCGAAGTCGGGGTCACGAAGGCCCCGACGCGACGCCGCAGGCGGCGCCGTCAATGGAGTCGGGGCCCGCCCCGGTTCTGGAGCGACTGAGCGGCGGAGTGAAGAACCGGGGTCGACAGGGCCCCGGCACGCGACGCCGGAGGCGGCGCCATCGACACCGTCTGAAACAATGACCTGCCGTGAAGACTTTCGAGACCCTGTTCGCCGAGCTCCAGGATCGCGCAGCCACCCGTCCCGCCGGGTCGGGTACCGTCGCCGCGCTGGACGCGGGTGTCCATACCCAGGGCAAGAAGGTGCTGGAGGAGGCCGGTGAGGTGTGGCTGGCCGCCGAACACGAAGGCGACGAGGCGCTCGCCGAGGAGATCTCGCAGCTGCTCTACTGGGTGCAGGTGCTGATGGTGGGCCGTGGGCTGCGGCTGGAGGACGTCTACCGACATCTGTAGACGCCCCGACCATCCCTCCCACCCGAAAGGACCAGCCATGCTGCGCGTCGCAGTACCCAACAAGGGCGCACTCTCCGAATCCGCGGTCGCCATCCTCACCGAGGCCGGCTACCGCAAACGCACCGACTCCCGCGATCTCACGGTGCTCGACCCGGCCAACCAGGTGGAATTCTTCTTCCTCCGGCCCAAGGACATCGCCATCTACGTCGGCTCCGGCGAACTCGATCTGGGTATCACCGGCCGGGACCTGTCGCTGGACTCCGGCGCCCCCGTCGAGGAACGGCTCTCCCTGGGGTTCGGCGGCTCGACCTTCCGCTACGCCGCCCCCCAGGGCCAGGACTGGAAGGTCGAGGACCTACAGGACAAACGGATCGCCACCTCCTACCCGAACCTGGTGCTGGCCGATCTGTTCCGGCGCGGGATCGAAGCCGAAGTGATCCGACTCGACGGCGCCGTCGAGATCTCCATCCAGCTCGGGGTCGCCGACGCGATCGCCGATGTGGTCGGTTCGGGCCGCACCCTGCGCCAGCACAATCTCGTCGCCTTCGGCGAATCGCTGTGCGATTCCGAGGCCGTCCTGATCGAACGCGCCGGCTCCGACCAGCGCGACCGGGCCCGTAACCAGCTGATCGCCAGGGTCAAGGGTGTGGTGTTCGCTCAGCAGTATCTGATGCTCGACTACGACTGCCCCAAGAGCCTGCTGGAACGGGCCGCCGCACTGACCCCCGGCCTGGAATCCCCGACGGTCGCCCCTCTTGCCGACCCCGGCTGGGTGGCGGTACGCGCGCTGGTACCCCGCCGGAAGGGCAACGAACTGATGGACCAACTGGCCGAACTCGGCGCCCGGGCCATCCTGGCCACCGATATCCGCTCCTGCCGCGCCTTCTGAGATATCGGCGGCGCCTTCGGCGCCGCGGGGTGGGGCCCTATTAACCCCGGTTCTTCACTCCGCCGCTCAGTCGCT
>NZ_JBSGIP010000040.1:0-52079 GCF_053605105.1 Nocardia sp. NPDC003963 | reverse complement strand
ATGCGCTGCCGGCGGGCCATCTCACCGTTGATCACGTCTTCCATACGAGTGACGAGGTCGGCTTCCTCCTCCATATTGGTGACGACCGCGGTCACGTGGGAGAGCCGATCGAAACCCAGGAAGGTGGCGCCACCCTTGAAGTCGACGAGCAAGAGATTGAGCACATCCGGGGAATGCTCGGCGACCGCGGAGAGCACAAGGGTGCGCAGGAATTCCGATTTACCGGAACCGGTGGCGCCGATGCACATTCCGTGCGGGCCCATACCCTCTTCGGCTGATTCCTTGATGTCCAGGTGCACCACCTGGCCGGTGGGGTCGTGTCCGAATGGAATGTTCAGCCGTTTACGGTCGGCATCGCGGCGCACCGGCCACTGCCGATCCACTCGGATATTGCCCGGATCGGAGAGGCCGACCATATCGTCCCAGGAGGTGCTGCCACTGGCCTGCTCGGCGGCCACCGCTTCCACCACCGTGGACAGCCGGTACGGCGACAGTTTCCGGGCTACCGCGGTGGCCTGCGTAATCGACATATTGTCGGCGGTACCGACCAGCCGGCTGCCGCGCGGTGTCAGTTCCTGGAGTGCGCGATCGTCGGTGACGGTGAACTTCAGCGACCGCGGCAACGACTGCTCGGACTCGCCCATCCGCACCCAGGTGCAGCCGTCGATCCCGGAGATATCGCGGTCGGTGTTCGCCCCACCGGATTCCACGACCAGCACGAAATGCGATTTGTCCAGCGCCGGCTCGTTGTTCGCCGAGAACGGGCCGCGGTTGAGCCCGGCGAGTACTTTGGTCCGCAGTTCGGCCACCGTCCGATACACCATCCGGCTGGAGCCGATGGCATCGGTTTCCGCCGGATGCTGGGTATGCGGTAGCCATTTCAGCCAGGCCCATTGTGGATCGTCCGGGTTGTTGAGCACGGCCGCCACCGCGACCTGATCCGGTCCGTGCAGGACCGCGATCTCGGCCAGCATGGCGCGGACCAGACCGGCCACGGCTTCCGGGTCTCCATCGAGTCCGACCAATGGTGCGGACAGCAGATTGATCGCCACCGGCATTCCGCCGACCGTGGAATACGCCTTCGCGAACCGGGTCAGCTCCACCACACCGACCGGATCCAGGTCGGAGGTGGGCGCGGCCTCCGGCACGATGACCCGGACCTGGTTGGCGATCCGGCCCCGGCCCATCCGCACCCGTAGGAACTGGGGATTGGCGACCTGCACCTCCCACATCCGCTTACCGCCGACCAGGCGGCCCAGCCCCGCCGGGCCGGGGTGGGTGTAGGAGAGATAGTCGTAGAGTTCGGTTTCGGCCTCGTGCACCGTTTTCCGGTTGTCGGTGATCGAGCGCAGATAATCCTTGCGTTCCTCGTTCAGTCCCGCCGCGGTGCTGTTGGCTCCCCCGCCGCCGCCCAGCTGGCCGCCGAGCATGCCGAACATCGACACGATCATCATCATGGGGAACATCAGCATCATCGGCGACATGGCGCGGCCGCCGGAGAACATCATCACCATCATGCCGACCATGGCGCACACCATGATCACAGGCATGATCATCTTGAGCTTGGACATCGGCACCGGCCGGGGCAGCTCGGTGGGCGGTTGCAGCCGCAATTCGGTGACAGCGGGAGCCTTGGGGCCGCGCACCGTCCGGGCCGGCCGGACGAAACGACGCGTCGCGGTCATTTGTTACCCGTCATCTGCACACCCGTCATATTCGGCGGTATCCCGTCGTGTTGGATCATGGCGTCGCCGACCGAGAGTGTGGGGCCCACGGCGAACAGCGAGACGATGCTCCACGGCGCCGGCACCGGTTCCTTCAAGCCCAGGGCGGCGAGCGATGGATCGCTGCGGCCGCCGCCCTTCAGATCCGCATCTATTCCGTAGCGGACACCGCTGTCCGATATCCAGAACAGCGATTCACGTAGCGGCGAACCGGGTTCGGCCCCGGTGACCTGGACGAATTTACCCGTGGTGCGCGGTAGATAGGCATAGTCGGCGGTCATCCCTCCCGAGTACGGGGCGGTGACCAATCCGACGGTACGTCCCTGTTCCTGTTTGGTGAGCGGTAACTGCCGGCCGAAGAGCAACCGGGTGTGCGCGTTCGGATCGGTACCGGTGCGTTCCCAGTGGTAGCAGGTCACCAGATCACGGATGGGGTCGAGGATCTCGACCGGCTCGGCCGGGTAGGTCGCGGTACCCGGCCAGTCGCCCGGGCGTAGATTCGCCGCCGCCACATCGGGCCCGATAGTGCTCGTGGCGACCGCGCCGTGCGAGTTGGCATTGCGCACGATCGACGCCAGCACCGGGCTGACCCGGACCAGCCCGGCAGTGGACACCAGATAGTACGTAGCCGGTTGATTCGGTGTGGATACTGTGACGATCGATCCGACCACCGCGTCGAGCGCCGGTTTCAGGGTCGTGGTCGCCCCGGATCCGGGGACATCCGGCACCCGGATCGGCGCGACCTCCGGTATCGCCCCCAGCAGCCCGGGTGACGCGGCGGCCACCTGCGCGGCGCTGTCGATGCCGAGGGCCAGCATCACCGGTGAATCGGCGAGGTTTATCTCGGCGCGTACCACACCCTGTATCGGATCGGCGTACACGAGCCAGGTCGCTTCTTCGCCACGAAGCAGCCGCGCCTGCCGACCGCTCAGCTCGTGGACGGCGTCGTCGTCGACGGTGAGCGGCCCGGCCATGGCGGTGGTGAGCACCGCCGAACGCAACAGGGTCGGCAGGCCGGTCTTCTGGTCCACGGGTGCCGCGGCACCGGTCCGGGCAGTATCACAGACCGTCCATTCGGAGTCTTTTTCGTCTTCGTCGTCGATCTGCCCGGGCGCACCCGGTATTCCGACCCAGGGACCACGCGGATACTTCGCGAGCTCGGACTGCGATACCTCCACCGGTTTGGCCGGCTGCCCCACGATGAGCCGGGCCGAAGTGAGGTTGAGGGCGGGGTGCAGACGCTCACCCAGTTTCACATACAGCGCGCCGGTGTCCTTCTCGGCGATGATCGGTGAGTCACCGACAGGTTTCGCCGGTTTGAAGAACGCGAGTACGGCGGCCCCGGCGATACCCACGCAGGCCAGGGCCACCCCGACCGCCAGCGCGGTGGACCGGCCCCGGGACGGGTCGTCGATCATCGAAGCGTCGCGCCGGACCAGGGCATGTTCGATCCGGTGCAGCAGGAACCGCCAACCCGAAACCTGGTGCTTGGTCACCACCCGGAAGCGTGCCACCGGTATACGTTCCCTTCCGCCGACCTCGGCCACAACCTAGCGCGCACGCCTGAACCGGCCACTCCCCAGAATTGGGAACAGCCGGCCGGGCGGGTTGCGGGGCGCTACTTTCCGACCGGCGCCAACCCCTGGAGCGCGGCGGTGATATCGAACGCGTCGACAGTCATCAACTCTTCATCGGTGAGCGAGGCGATATCCACATTGTCGCGGGTGAACCGGAAATCACGCTCCGCCTCGGCGGCCTCCACGACATTGCGCACGAAACGGCCGTTACCGGCGAGATCGATGAGACGGCGACCGTCCCGGTTCTGTTCCGACATCATCGTGCACCGGTCCCGCAGCACCTCACGGGCCTGATCCGACAGAATCGAATCCTTCTTGCCGGCGATATGATCGGCGATCTGGACGAGTTCGTCCGGGTCGTAGCTGGGGAACCGGACGCGCTTGGTGAAACGCGAGGACAGACCCTCGTTCGACTGCAGGAACCGGTCGATCTCGGCCTCGTAACCGGCGATGATCACGACCAGCTTGCTCCGGTCGTTCTCCATCCGGGCCAGCAGCGTATCCACCGCCTCCTTACCGAAGGCGTCACCACCTGACAACCCCTCTTGGATAAGGGTGTACGCCTCGTCGATGAACAGCACCCCGCCGAGCGCGGAATCGATGAGCGCATTGGTCTTGGGTGCGGTGTGGCCCAGGTGGGTGCCGACCATATCGTTGCGCGAGGCCTCGATGACCTCGGCGTTCTCGACCACGCCAAGGCCGGCGAAGATCTTGGCGATAACCCGGGCGATGGTGGTCTTACCGGTACCGGGAGGGCCGGAGAAGATCAGGTGATTGGATCGCGAATCCACCGCGAGACCACGCTTGGCCCGGACCTGATCCATCAGCACACCGGATTTGAGCCGGTCCACCTGCTCCTTGACCGAGTCCATACCGATCTGCGACTGCAGCAGTTTGGAGGCCTCTTCGAGCAGTTCGTCGCGTTCGGCCTTGGCCGCGTTTGCCGCTACTTCGGCCGGATCGTCACCGGATTTCGGATCCCAGATATCGATCCGGGAGGCGATCACCGCGGGCGTGGTCACCTCGAGCCGGAAGTTCTTGTCCCGTACCGCGTCCTGCCACTGCGGGCGATTGGGCCACAACCCCGAGCCCTGCAGACCCTTGAGGATCTTGTCGGCCGCATCGTGTTCGCCGTTGTGCCGCAGAATCATCCCGAGCAGATAGTGCGCATCGGCCCAGATGTAGGACAGGCTTCCGGACTGGCTGTCCTCCACGATCCGCTGTGCCCGCGGCAACGCTTCCCCGAACCTGCCGAGGTGCGCCAGCGCACTGGCCGACATCAGTTCGGCGGCGATATCGAGCAGCCCGTCCTCGATCACTGTTTTCGCGGCGCGCGCGGTGAGGACATCGGGCCAGCGCCCGGTCCGGTAGAACAGCGCTATCCGGGCGAAGTCGGCGACGTCGTCACCACGCACCTCGTCCAGGATCGCGACCGCTTCCTGCCATTCCCCGCCGTCGGCATAAGCACACGCCTGGGCGATGGCGATCTGGTCGCGATCGGCCATCGCGACCCGCAGGCCGAAGACACCGATCTCGACCTGACACCACAGCGCCCGGTCCACCAGACCGGCACGCTGCTGATCACGATAGAGATTGTGCGAGGAGCGATAGGCACCGTAGATGACCTCTGACGTGACCTCTCCCGCCATGGCTCGCCCCAGCCACGCGTCGCACATATCCGGATCGATATCGGTGGCCGCCGTGAATGCCGCGCGAGCGTGCTCCTCATTGCGCACCCCACCGGCGACCAATCCCAAACTCTGCACGCCCGTGTAGAACGCGTCTTCGGCCGCTGACACCTCGGACTTCCCTTCCGCCAACCCTCGTCTGCTGGCAGGGTAAGCCACCCGGAGCCGACGGTAGGCATCGGGTATTTCCCGACATTGGGAAGTGCCCGAGGCCGCACCGGCCCCTCGGCGAGGTATTCGATAACTTTCCGTGGACAGGCCGATCGCTCCAGAGAAGATCCGGACGAAAGCCGCAAACCTCCGCAAACGATTTCCCATCGCCGAACGAGCCATAATTTAGCGATAAAGTAGTACTTCAGTTTTACATCGCACTCCACCGCAACCCCGCCCCACGGCGGCGATCCGACCACACCTTCGGTGCGAAACGTGTTGATATACAAGGCTTTCAGGAGAACACGCGATGACCCGCCGGCAACCCGGCGGCTACCCGAAGCGGACGAAGTTATTTCCCCCAAAAACAGTGCCGTTGTTGAACGGCACATTATTTGCGGCTATAGTTGGCGCCAGGTCACCAGTTCCCTCATCCCTGATGACCTGAACCGCGGCGGCCGGTGGAAACAGCGAGCCACCGGCCGCCGCACCTAATCAATTCACCCGCGGCGGCGGCCCTTCGTCCGCACGAACCGGGGCGGACACCGCCGGAGCCGCGACTTCCGGCCGGGCCGTGTTCGCCCCCGATTCCCGTGCGGCGCCGTCTTTCCCCTCGGACCCTTGCTTCTGATCCCGATCGGCCGATACGACAGGCGCCGGCGTATCGCCCTCCGCCGCAACGGCGGGAACCACCGGCTCGGTGCGCTCGGACGGTTTGCCCCACGGAGTGCGCGCCGGCTGGGGCGTCGCGGCCGGACGGGACGACCAAGGGTTCGGCCGGGCAGCCCGGCGCCGCCGGCCACCCGCGGTACGGGCGGGTTTGTCGCCGTCGGAAGCCCGCCGACGCCCGCGCCCTTTGGTCCCCGCGCCGCCCGGCGAGCCCCCGGGCGCGGGCGATTGCCGATTCCACGGGCTGGCCGGACCGCCGCCCGCGCCGGCCGGTGCGCCGCCCGCGCCCCCGGCCTGCCCGGCCGAAACGCCGGAATCATCCACAGCCCGAACCGAATCCGTACCGCCGGCCTGTGCCACCGGCTGCTCGGCCGGCCCACCGAACTCGCTCGGACTGTTACCTGCCGGATCACCCACAAGTGACCGAGGCGCGGCCGCGGCGGCCTCTTGGCCGACCGCACCGGAAAAGCGCTCACCATGGGACTCGGCCGATTGCGCAGCGGCCGGAGCAGTCTCGGCGGCAGGAGCGGCGGCGGGACCGGTGGCGGGACCGGTGGCGCGGAGATCACCCGCCCCCGGACCGGTCCCGGCGCCCGCGCCCGGCGCGCCACTGTTCCCGGCCGGTGCGGGCCCCGCCTCGGGCGATCCGGTGGCTCCGGTCGGTACCGCCGGGGATTCACGGTCGGTGCGCGCAGCCGCTCCAGGGTCCTCGGCCGGTGTTGCACCCGGTATCCAGTTGCGCGGTGCGGTGGCGACTTCCGGGGCCACGCTCTGCCCGGCCGGTACGTTCGCGACCGGGGTGTTCGACGGGGCGATCTGCTGAGTAGCCGGACCGATCGCGGCGGGTGGCATCCCGACCGGAGTGGTGAAATCGAGCGCCGCCACCCCGGTGGCGAACTTCTCCGCGTGTTTCATGATGTCGTCGGCATGGTCGTCGAGGACCTGGGCGTAGCGGCGCACCTCGTCCGGATCGATGTACACGACACCGTCCTTGCCGCCGTCGACGCCCAGCAAATCCGCAGCGGTGTTGTAGACCACCCCGTTGATCATGTCGCCCACCGCGTCCTCGAGCGGTTCGATGGCCTTGCCCAGCACTTCGGCCACGATGTACCCGATGAGCATCTCCTCCATGGCCTTGACCAGCCGCCGGGCCGCCAGCGAGATGGATTGACTCAGCGCGAAAGAGGCACCGGAGGTCGCCACGGTGGCGGCCATGGCGGCAGCATAGGCGGCGGCGAGCACCGCGAGCTCGGTCAGCACCGCCACTTTCACCACGGCGATCACTTCCGCCGCGATTTCCAGCGCCTTCGCCACCCCGCGACACAGTTCGTCCAGCCGTTCCATATGCGAGGAACTCAGGCTCGCCCAGGACGCCACCAGAGCCCGGTACGACTGCCCCTGATAGACCGACCCCATCTCGCCGATCGCGCCGGTCGCCGCGTCATGAGTCCCGGAGACCTCGTCGGCGAAAGTGCGTACATGCCCGGCCAGCTCGCGGACCTGATCCTCGTTGATATCCGGATAGGGGATACCGATGAAGTTCAGGAACATCGCCACTTCGTGGGGTATCTCGATAGCCAAGGGCGAGGGTTCCGCTCAGACGACTCGTACCACGACCGCGCTGGGCGGCATGGAGGAATAGGTCACCGTGGCACCCGAATAAGGCGCCTCGATCACCATACCGTTACCCGCGGCGAGTTGAACGTGTTCGGGCCCACGGGAACTGAACGACGAGGCCGGGAACACGAGATCACCGGCCCGCACCTCACGCGGATCGATCCGCTCCCCCGCGTAGATCTGTTCGTACGTCGTCCGCGGCAGGACCACTTCCCCGTTCGTCGCCTGCGCGATGGCGTACTGGGTCAGGCCCGAACAATCGAAACCGCCCCCGCTGGGACCGCCGGCTCCGCCGCCGCCCCAGATATAGGGAAGACCGAGTGCGCCGTCCGCCGCCTGGGCCGCCCGGCCGCCCCGGGTCTTGTCCCAGTTGCGCCGGATACCGCGGCGTCCGGGCTGATGGACCACCTGCTGACCGGACACCATGCGCGGTCGTCGGCGCCGTCGTTTCCGGGACGGCGCCGACACTGTCCGAGTGCGCTCGGCGAGCGCCACCGGCGGCATTATCCGGGCCGCCTGTCTGCGTGCCGCGTCGATATCGGCGTTCACCTGCCTGGTCGCGTTCGTGATGGTCTGCTGGGCCGAATCGAGTAGAGCGGGGCCGCTGAACCGGGTGTCACCGATGATGGTGATGGCCTGGAGCCGCGCCTGGAGATCGGAGATCTGGCCGCTCAACACCCCGCGTCCGTTGAGCGTTCCGGCCCCCGACTCCCCGGCTGTCTTGGTCACGATGCCGTCCCGGCCGTACTGGGTGTCGAGCACGGTACGCTGAATTCCGAGCGCGTCACCGTAGCCACGAGCGCCCCCGCCGGACAGTCGGGTCAGATCGGCCGCCATGTTCTGGGCGAGCATCGCGGACGCGCGTTCGGCCGGCTGCCCGGCCCCGTACAGCCCGAGCAGCTCGCGCAACACACCGTGCACATCGTCGGTCAGTGCCGGCATGCGATCAGCTCACCCTCGCTCATCGCACCGACTTACCTCTCTGCCCCAGCACTCTGGGCAATTTCTCGGCAATCAAGCCTTTGTTGTCCGTTCGACTATGCGACAACACGCGAATGAACGGCGGTCCCCCTATTCCCACCTTTAGGAAGACAACACAATGAAGAAGACATCACGGGAGGCGACAACAGCGGATGGACACAAAGACGGCAGACGCGGATCTCGATACTCCCGGAACGACACCGGCCGATCGGCGGCCACCCGGTGGACTCCGACCCGGTGACCCCCGCCCCGGCCAGCCGGTTCCCGGCGCCGCGGAGGACCGGCCGACCACCCTGATGAACACCACGGACCCGGCCACCGGCAAGCCTGTCGCGATGAGTGCCGACGGCCCGGCCGCCGAGACCGCGTTGCTGGCCGCCGAGCGATCCGGGCCCGCGAAACCCCTGCACAAGGTCGAGCTGGTGCGGATGAAGGTGGACAGCGAAACGAACACCATCGTCAACAATTTCATCGCCGACGCCGAGAACGCGATGCAGCAATCCGTCGATATCCTCGGGTTCGGCCGGTCCGATCCACCGCCCGCGCCGCGCGGCGGCCAGATGCCGGCCAAGGTCCAGGCCGCGTATATGCCGGGCGCCGGTAAAGGTGTCGACCTGTACAAGCAGCAGGTGTTCTCCGCGGGCGCGCGGCAGGACTCGCTGGTCGATATGGACGCGCAGGTGGACGGCACCTCGCAGGTAGTGGCCGCCGAACAGGCGCAGACGCTGCTGAAGATCACACATATCGAGAGTGACCTGAACGCCGCCCTGCTGACGGTCGCTACGAAGAAACTCAAATCCGCCGAGGCGGCCGCGGTGATGGACCATATCGCAGCCGCGGTGGTGAAAGTGGACGAAGTGGTCACGGCCGCACAGGATGTGAACACGGGCGCCGCCGGCGGCGGCAGTTCGGGTGGATCCGGTGGCGGCGGTGCCGGTGCGGGCGCAGGCGGCGCCGCGGCTGGAGCGGCCGGCGGCGGTCTCGGGTCCATGCTGCCGATGCTCGCCATGCTGCCGATGGCGCTGATGCCCATGCTGGGCCAGCTTCCGGAACTGCTCGGGCAGAAGAAGGACGACGAGGACAAAGAGAATGAGGACGCGCCGGCCGGCCAGCCGGCCCCCGCCGCCGCGGGCCCACCCTCCGATCCGACAGCCGCCGGTCCGCCGGTCGGCGCGGCACCCACGCCCGGCGAGAATGCGCCGCAGAATCCGGGGCAGCCGAACCCACAGAACGAAATTCCGTACGGCCCGACATCTCCCAGCAAACAGGTCTGACGGCTCCCGCCCGGCGGAACCGAGCCGGCCGGGCGACTGCACAGGCTGTCGACACACACTCGCCCCGGGCGAGGCCCCGGAAAGCGTTCCGCCTACGCACGGCCGATCCATTCCGGCGGATCTCCGTTCTGGCCGAACATGATACGAGCCGGCCGATCACGCCCGGTCGAGCGCTCGCCGGCGGAACTTCACCGGCCTTTACCGCAGCCGACCGGCCACCGAATCCATCCGTCTCCGTGCTCTGCCGGAATGGGTCGAACGTCGCGCTCATGTGATCTGTCGGCCGGAAGCACCTCCGTGGCTGTCGGTCCTAGCACGGTACCCCGGCCGGACGACGGGGGGCACGATCCGGGACGACAGCGACGAGGTCAGCCGTATTCGACTGGCGATATGTGCCGCCGAGCGGGCGCCCGGGTGCGTTGCCCGGCCGACGGATCGCTCGCGGTGCCGTCCATACCCTCCCGCGCCGCCGGTGGGAGGGCCTTCAGCGGAAGATCAGGACGATGTTCCGCGCTGTTCCGGCGGCGGCGTCACCGAGGGAGGCATCGCACCACGCGGTGGACCACCGGATTCCGGAGCGGCGACGGCGCCGGTCGGCGGTCCGGCGACAGCCGACCGATCCGATTCTGCGGGCGTACCTGCCTGTTCCACCGGTGCCGAAACACCGGACGTTCCGCTGTCCGGGCGCGCCACCTGCTGCTCGTCGGCCGCGGACACCGCGGCCGGGGCGGCGACGAACAACGGGTGGTCGAGAATCGCGCAGTGCGCGTAGACCGCGTCGCGCAGAACCTGCCGACTCGGCTCCTCCGCCAGGAGCGCCACCAGCTCGTTGCACCGTCGATCCCACACCATGGCGCGCAACGCCGTCACCTCATCGTCAACCCGGATGGCGCCGAGATCGACCCGGGCCACATCGATCCGCTGCGAGATCATCTCCGCAGCCAGGAGGTCGTCGGCGTCGCGGAGTTCGTCCCACCAGGACTGGGGCACCTCCTCGCCGGCATCCACCCGGGCCAGGATCCGATCCCGGATCGCACGCGCGCCCGAGGTGTCGAAATGGACGGGAACGGACCGGCCGACCTGGGCATGCGCGTCCAGCGCCAGTTCCAGACAGCGCCTGTGCACCTGGGCATCCGGTATCGCCGCGACCGATTCCAGCGCGGGCACCGAACCGGTGAGGCCGAGCCGGTCGGTCGTATCGGGTGTCGCCGCTCGGAGGTCGAGTTCGGAGCCCGCCTCGACGAGTCCCTGCATGGCGACATCGCTCAGCCGACTCTGCAGGCCGGGGTCGATCGGACCGGAGGAGGCCAGCGCGGAGAGCACCGCATTGGCTTTCCCGCCCCATGCCCGGCCGAATTCGACCAGGATCCGCGCCGGGTCCGAAATCCCTTCCCACGGTGCGGCGATATCGCCGTCGGCCCCGAGCAGCTCGTCCCACAGCCACGGTGTCGACACCTGGCGCGGCAGGAAGAGACCGGCGGGCAGCCAGCCCCGGCCCTCGTTGGAGGTGATGAACAGACCCGCGCCGGCGGGACCGCGCAATACCGCTACCGCCCAGGTCGTTCCGACCGTATCGGTAGCGGCGAGAACGGCGCCGAGCAGTGTCTTGGCGATAACCAGATCCTCGTTCACCGCATCGCCGACGATGTACGCGGGCTCGGCTTCCTTGTCTTTCGCGGAGTCCACGGCCGAATTGAAAGGTGTCGGGCCGCCGACCACCGGGACCGGGGTCCCGTCCTGTGCGTTCGCCCCGGTGGGCGGGGCCGTGGCCGAACCACGGTCGTCGCTGGAACCTGCACCGGGTGGTCCCCCGACCATCGCGCCGCCCAGCGGGGCCGTTCCGGCTCCCGCGGGGCCACCGGAGGCCGCACCGGCAGCCGGCGCGGCTCCCGTCCCCGCCGCGGGCTCAGCGGGCGGCACGACGCCGGGCGTTGCGGTGGCGCCACCGGGTACCGCGCCGTTCTGGCTCTGACCGGGTGCGGCACCGCTCGGTCCCGATGCGCCGGGACCCGCCGCGGCCGCCGGGTCCATCCGGTCCGGTCCCTGCGGGGGCGTCGGCGGGACTGCGCCGGTGCCGGTGCCGTCCAGACCCCCGGGTACCCCGCCGCGACCGTTCGGGCCCGTCGAGACAGGGCCACTCAGCGCCGGGCCGGGATCGCCGAAGGTCCGGCCGGGGCCGCCGGTGTCCTCGCCCGAGCGGTTGACAGCCACGGCGGCTTCCGAGTCGGTCCGCTCATAGGCGTCCGCGGATTCACGCAGTGAGGCCGCGGTCTGTTCGTGCTCTCGGGCCAGGGCCTCCCCCGCACGCAACCGAGCATCGTAATACCGCTCCAGCGCTTCTTTGACCGGATTGGCGATCTTGCCGTAGGTCGGTTCGAAGTTGGCGAGCCATTCCGACGGCGGCTGGGCCCATTCCCTGGTCTCCGCCGCTACCTGATCGTGTTGGCCGGCCAACTGACGCAGTACCGCAGGGTCGATGTCCAACCAGTCCGGCATGCTCGATCAGTCCTTTCCCGCGGCAATTCTCTCTAATTGTCAATTCTTCCCAATGATGGGGAGACCGTACGGTCGGGCGACGGCCGGGCTACTACCGGCGGGCACCGGTGGTGACCGTGGCCCGGCGCGGGGCAGACGGGGCCGTCGGCGGAGCCGTGAACAGCGGATGCCCCAGCACCTGTGCGTGCGCGTAGATGGAGTCGCGCACTGTCTGGCGCGATTTCTCCTCGGTCAGCAACAGGGTCAACTCGTTGCAGCGCCGCTGGAAGGTGAGCGTGCGCAGAATCGACAGATCCGAGCCGGGATCGAGATCGGCCGGGTCGGAACGGAGTTCCCCGAGCCCGATCCGGCCGGTGTCGGCACGGTGCCCGAGTGCGGTCGCGGCGATCAGATCGTCGACATCCTGGAGTTCTTCCCACCAACTGTCGGCGAAATCGCGGCCGTCGCGCAGCGCGCGCAGGATCCGCAGTCTGATCTGCGGGGCCTCCATGGTGTCCACCTTCGCGAGTTCGGCTCGGCCGACCCGGGTATGGGCATCGACCGCCAGTTCCAAACAGCGCAATGCGATATCACGGTCGGCGACCTTGGCCGCGCGATCGAGCAACCGGGGCGCGGCGGTGAGACCGAGCCGATCCAGCGTGCCCGCCGTGGGGCTGCGTAGATCCATGGTCTCCGAGGCCGGCACCGAACCCGCCAGTGCGACAGAGCCGAGAGCTACGCCGAGACCGGAATCCAACGGCTGCGAAGATGCCAGCGCGGACAATTTCGCACCCGATTTCGCACCCCAGGTGATAGCGAACTCCACCAGGATCCGGGCGGGGTCCGCGATACCTTCCCATTCCGATCCCTCGGATACCGCCCACAGCCACGGCAGCGAGACCTCGCTGGGCAGGTGTAGCCGCGCGGGCAGCCAGCCGCGGCCCTCGTTCGACGTGACGAAAGCGCTGACTCCGCTGGAGTGGCGCAGAACCGCTACGGCCCAGTCCACACCGACCACCCACGAATCGGTGGCCGCGCGGATACCACCCAGCAGAGTACGCGCGAGGGCCAGATCCCCGTCGACACGTTCGCCGACGACGAAGGCCGGCGCGGACGCGGAGATCATGGCCGCGCCGACAGCGTCCTGGACGAGATCCCCCGGGCCGTGGGATTTCCCCGCACCCGCATGACCGTCCGGTACCGGCACCGGTTGCTTCCCGACCGTAGCCGCACTCACTCCCGACGGGGACCCGGAGGTGAGGGGCTTACCCGTGGCACCGGGCCCGCGCTGCGCTTCGACCGATGTCACCGCGCCCCGGCCGGCCTGCGTCGACGTCACTGCGGCCGACGCGGCGGCCGCACCACTCATCGGTGGACTGCTCGCCGGACCCGGGGTGCTCGCCCCGGGTCCGGCCCCGGCCGCAATAGTGCTCGCTCCCACGGCCGGACCCGTCGCCGCCGGAAATACCGCCGGCGGTACGGCGCTCTCGGTATCAGGGTCCTGCGTCGCGGATACACCCAGCTGCCGTGCCGCACCCCAGGCGTCCGGAGTATCGGCGCCGCCGTCGGCCGGTATCTCTCGGTCCGGTTTCACGGATACATCCGATTCGGGGTCGGACTCGGTACGCGGTGAGTCGGCGGCCTCGTCCGCGCCGGCCCCATCGGTGCCGTCGGCGCCGGCGCCGGTTTCCGCCGCGTCCGCATCTGTGTCCGCCGGTGGAGCCGGGTTCTCTCCCTGCTGCCCCGGCTGTGGGACTCCGGCCACTCCGGGCCCCGGGTCGGCCACAGCCGGTGCCGGACCCGTATCGGCCTGCCCGGCCGGATCCGTCAGTGCGGGAGGTATATCCTCCGCACCTACCGGCAGCTGTACATCGAGGGTCGGTGGTTCCCCCGGGATCGACGGACCCGGCCCCGGGTGCAACAGATCGTCGATGAGATCTATCAGGTTCTGCCCGAAGATCGGATCGGGCTGTACCGGCCGGTCGAATCCGGGGACCCACGGTCCGGGCTCGAACCCGGGATGGTTACGACCCGGACCGTCGGGGTGGCGACCGGGCCCCCCGCGGCCTCCGGGTTTGTGCGGTCCCGCACCCGGCAGACCACCCTTGCGCCACGGCCCCGGCTGCCCGAGAGCCTCGGAGATATCGTCCAATCGAGGTAACCCCTGCGGCCCCAGCGAACTCAACGCCGCGGCGACGATATCGCGCACATCTCCCCTCGCATCGGCCACGATGGCATCCGTGGCCTGCTGATCGACCGCGGCCTCCGCCTCATCCCCCACCTCGCCGTCGTCGTTGTTGTCGCCGCGGGTGGCCTCCTCGATCCGGTCGTCGGCAGCGGCGACCACATCGAGGATCTGGTTTCGGGTACGCCGAACTACATCGCCGAACGTATCGAAGGTATCGGCGGCGGCCGAGAGGGCGGCGGCGAACGCCCGCGGATTCTGCTCCAGGGCCAGCAGAGCACGCCGGATCTCCGCCAGCCCCGCCGACTGCTGCACCGTTTCCTCGAACGCGCGTCGCGCCTGCTCCACATCGACGAGGTTCAGGGCCGCTGCACCCTCACGTGCGTTGTCCGCCAGGCTGTGCCAGGCCGACGGCGGTATCTGCGGCCAGTTGTCGCCGACGATCCGATCCCAGTACGGACTCGTCTGCTCCGGCGCCATCGTGTCCGGTCAGACCGTGTTCGAGCGCACGGCCGCACCGCCGTCGATATCGGCGTCGGCCAGCACGGTCGTACCGTAGCCGGTGGCCTCGACGGTGATACCGGACTGTTCGGTGACATCGGTGGCCGCGGCCGCGCAGGTATCGCGGATCCAGTCCAGCTTGCCGGTCATATCGCAATCCAGCGGCGAATCGGCCTTCGATGCCAGCACGAGCGAATCCACCGTGGTACCGACATCATCGGTCAGCACCGTGAGCGCCCCCGCGGCATCACCGACGATCGCCTTCACCGCATCGAGGGAGACGATATTCACCATGTTCGTATCCTGTCTGTCCTGTAGAACCGATCAGGCCGGGCGGAGACCGAAAGCCTGGTCTTCCATGGCCTGATAGGCGGCCTCTGTCGGCAGGCCGAACGAATCGACGGTATAGGAGCGAGCGCCGTTGGTCTCCATCTCACGCCGCAGACCGAGTCGCGATTTGGCGTGCGCGAGTCCGGCGATCTTGAGAATCTCCGCGCCCAGCCAGCTGTCACCGTTGTCCCGGGCCTCGTCGGTGATGTGCAACCCGACGATCTCACCGTCTCGATCGCAGGCCACCCCAACGGTGTGGTCGGGGTTGAACACCTCGTGTACCTGCGGGGTAGCCGTGGCCGGCGCTGCCGCGCCGTCGACTTCGTCCTCGGTGTCGTCGTAGTCGTAGTCGTAGTCGTCGTTCATATTCTTCTCCTGCGGATCTAACCGGCTGCCCGGTCCAAGGTTTCCGACAGCGCCTGCCACGGCGCGTCGTCGATGGTCATCACCAAACGGAGCGGCCATACCCGCGCGCCCAGGTACATCTCACCGGAACCGTCGCCGATCACGTCCAGATAGTCGGAGCCCTCCACATCGGAATTCATCGAGACCGTGGTCACCGGCGGATTCCCGTCGTCCACACTGATAATGGAACCGGTCCCACCTGGTATGAAACTCTTCCGGCACCGTGGACTGCTGCCGATGGCGACATCGGCGCTATTGGTGGTCACGGTGATATCCGGATTAAGCAGCAACTGCATCACCCAGGAACGTGCGGCCAGTTCGGGTCGGCTGCCGTTCACCCCGATGACGAGCGATCCGGCCAGATCGACCACCAGTATCTGGTCGCTGTGGGTGATGCCGACGATCACCAGCCGGTTCGGACCGTCCAACGGAGCGGGCAGATCATCGGCCGCGACCGTACTCGAATCCGCCCCGATACCACCGTTGGCCGCCGGGAACTTGGTGACGATCCCCGTAGCGACATCGACAACGAACGCGACGGCCGGGTTCGGCGCACCGGATCCCAGCGCGGCGAGCCGCGTGAGCCCTTCCTCGTGCAGCCACCCGATGGCATCGGCCGCCGATACCGAATCATCGGCGGCTTCCACACCCGCGAGGTCGGGACCGGTCATCGCACCGCCTCGGCGACGCCGGCGGGTTCACGGCCGTCCGACGTACCGTCGGACTCGGTTTTCTCGGCGTTCTCGGCGATCACGGTTTCCATGATGGCCTGATACTGCCGGGCCGCGTCCTGGGTGCTCTCCCGGATCGCGGCCATGATCTCGGTCGACAGTTCCGCGCTGGTGAACCGGTCCACGGTCCCCGGCGCCAGATACAGGCTGGTGAGCCGCCCCATCGCGTCCACCTCGGGAATGATGGTGCCGCTGGGCGAGGGTCGTCGGGCGCGCACATCGTCGATACGCTCGCGCATATCGGCGATGCGGTGCCGCAGTTCGCGGGCCGCGTCCAGCGCGGCCTGTACATCTGGATGGATGCTCATGCGTTACCTCCGGAGCGGGTCGGGGCCTGGTTGGCCGGCGTCGGGGTCGGCTGGGTGACCGTCGGCGCGATGGTGGGCCGTTCGCCGATGACGGGTTCGGTGTGCGGGGTGTCGTCGACGTACATCAACCGGTCGGGATGCCAGGCGACCACACGATTGCGTTCGTTACCGCTACCGCCGCCGGCACCACCCATGCCCGGCCCCATACCGCCCATCGGCATCATCGGCATTCCGGCACCGGCTCCGCGACCGTACGCGGCACCACCCGCGCCGCCGGCGCCACCGCCCAACGGCAGCTGGGCCGGGGAGCCGACATTGCTGCCGGTGGCGCCCGGAATCAACGGCACCATGGTCGTCGCCGAGAGAGCCTGCACATCGGAGGCGCTGGGAACCGTGCTCCCGGGCAGGGAAGGCATAGAAGGTGATCCACCGCCGGGGCTGCCGAGCGACGGGATCCCGTAGCCACCGAGACCGTAATCGTCGAAGGAGTCGTCGTACCAGTCGTCGTCGGAGATATCGTCGTTCTGCCCCAGCCCGTTGCTGCCGAGCTGCATCATGTTCATCAGCATCGGCAGCATCTGTGAGAGGGAATCGGCGGAACCACCGGAGCCGGACTCCGCCGCCGCACCGTTGCCCTGCGACGAATTGGCCAGACCGGTACCGGTTTCGGTGGCATAGGAACCGGCGGCCTCGTCCGACCGCAGATTCAATTCGCTGTATTCCGCGGTCGCGGCGGCGAGGGCCGCCTGATTCTTCGCCCGGGCCGCGGCGAGCATCCGCTTCCGGGACGCGATGATCTCTTCCGGCGTCGGGTGTTTCGCCTTGACCCGGGAGAAAGCGTTGCCGTAGTCGTCGGCCCCCTGCGCCAGCTTCTCCATCGCGTCCCCCAAATGGTCCATCCAGCCGCGGTAAGTCGCGAATCGCTGGGCGACCTCCGAGCCCACCGGAGTCCAATTCTGCAGGATCGCTCCCGCGCCATCCATATCGGAGGATGCCTGGGACCGCGAGCTGGCATTGAACAACCGCACCGAATCGGCGAACCGGTGCGCCGGTTCCGCCCCGGGACCGCTCTGTAGCTGCTTGGCGAAGGTCAGCGGATCCCCGGTGACAACCGGCATATTGCCCAGTCCCTCCGGCACCCGCCGGTAGCCGACCGGTTCCACGGCCGGGACCGGGTTGGCGACCAGTTCACCCCCCGCCGCGTTGACACGGCGGGCACCTTCGTCGTCCGCCCCGGAGTACTCGGTCGCCGCCGCGCCGATATGGTGCGCATCGCGCTGGATCTTGTTCAGCACGCCGATGGTCGCGTTGAACAATGACGCTGCCTGTGCGTTGAGCTGCGGAACCGCCTGCGCCGAGATCGGATCCGCCCCGGCGGGCAGCACCCATTCGCGCGGCATCGCGGCTCCCGTGACACGTGCGAGATCCGCCGACCGGCCCGCGACGGACACCAGTTCGCCGAGATCGACATTCAGTGGCATGTCCCATCTCCTCTCACCGAGCACATACCTCCGCTAGACCGGCATCGAAAGCGCCGGTATATCGGCTGTGGTCTGGTCTCCGGACGTCGCCATCGTCTCGGAGTCCTGGCCCTTGGTGCCCGCGGCCTCCACACCCTTCGGATGTTTGAAGCCCGCGAAATCACCGAACTCACCCTCAGTATCCGACATTTCCGCCTCGAACTGCCGGAGCTCCCCGTTCACCACGGCTTCCAAGGTGCCGCTCTCCCCTTCGCCGAATGCGACCAGCACGGCGGTCCGGTACTTCGACTCGTCGCTCGAACCCGTATCCGGCTTGTCCTTCGGAGGCTCCTCGTTCTCGCCGGTGTCACCACCGACGCTGACCATCGCGGCGGGCTGGATCTCCGGGGTGCCCTCGGCTTTCGCCGGTACCTCCATCGGCTTCTGCGGTTCGGTGACCGGCTGCCGGATGATCCAGGTGCCGATATCGCCGGTGGCCAGTTCGGCGGGATCGACCGCGGGACCGATATCCTTCGAATCCGCCCACGCGGCGGCCGTTCCCTGATAGGCGGCCTGGGCGTCGGTGCCGCTCTTGTTCGCGAACGCCTTGTCGAGCGCCTGCGCCACCGCGAGCGGAACCCGCTGGGTCCGTCCGTCCGGGAACGAGTAGGCCACCAGACCGTCCTCCCCCGGTACACGGTTCGGCACCCCGGTACCCGGCTGGGTGGAGGTGGCGCCGCCAGGGGCTCCGGTCGGCGAGTGTGCGGGTTGGGCCGGGGTCGCGGCCGGGTTGTTCGCGGCCGCAGCCGCCTGATTCGACCACGGCGTGGTCCCGACGGGTGGCTGCGCCTGCGGCAGGGTCGGGACAGCGGCCTGGTCGAAACGCCCCGGATCGAGATCGTCGATCCGGCCGGCCATATCGCTGTCGGCCATATCCCGCATGGCCTTCTGCTGCATCATCATCGGCAACATGCTCATGAGGCCGCTCATCCCGCCCATCGGATCGGTGGACCCGAGTTGGGAGGCGCCAGGGTTGAAAGAAGAGCCCGGATCGAAGGAAGCCGGGGTGACCCCACCGGGGGTGTTCGCGGAGCCCGACAGGCGCTCGGCCTGATCCCGGAACCGCTCGCTGGCATCCTGCAGAGCCGAGGTATCCGGGGTCGCGGCATCGCTGGTGCCGAGGTTGCCGGGGTTCCAGGGATTGTTCAGGCCGATCTGCGAACTGTCGGGCGTCAGACCCGGGTTGTACTGCTGACCAGCATAGTTGCCGACGGAGTTGGCCAGATCCTGCGCGGCTTGCTGATCGGCTGCCGCATCCGGCTCGCCGATACCCTGCGCGGCCAGCTCGTTGGCCGCGGCGGCATCGTCCATGGTGGAGATCAGTTCGCTGAAGGCCTGAGTGATCACGGTCAGGAAGTTGACCTCGGAGGCATCCGGAATATCCGTCATCACCAAGTTCACCCCGGCGATCAGGGCGGCGATATTGGCTCTCCCTGTTTTCTGGATCTCCTCCACCTTTTCGACCGACTCGGCGACCTTCTCCTGCGAACTGGTCAATTTCTCGGCGGCCGTGGCCAGGCCGGCCGCGACCTGCTTGTACGAACTGGCACCTTGGCTCGCCTGGCTATCCGCGACGCCGATTGCCGGGAGTTTGGGAACATCCTTCAGCGTGATCGGTTTTTTCAGGTCGGGTTTGCCGAACAGTTGATGATTGTCGACCACCGAGGCGGCGAAGGAATTCCCTGCGGCTCCGTACCATTTCACGAGGTCGGGGTTCAGTTCCGTGGGCCGGAGCAGGAATCCGGTTCCCGCCGCCGGCGTACCGTCCATGGCGAAGGGCTGCTGGTACATCACTCCAGCCGCCACGGCAGGATCCAACCCGTCCCAGGTCAGCGGCGTCTTCGGGGTCGCGCCACTATCCGGGTCCCCGCCGTCGGGCTCGTCGGACCACAGGTTGTACGCCCCGACCAGGCCCGCGCTGCCCAGCCCGATCAGCCCGGCCCGACCCCAGTTGTGGGCCAGCTTGCTGCCGTTGCCGAACTGATTGTTGAACCCCTGCGCCCATTTATCGGATTTCTTGGCCTTGGCGAGAGCCGCTTCACCCTGCCGGGCGGCCGAACGGTCCTGTTTGGCCTGCCCTCGGGCCCGCTCTCGGGCCTTCTTCGTGGCTTTCTGGGCGTCTTGGGCCTTGCGGACCGCTTTCTCCGCCTGCTTTATCTCCCGGCGGGACGCACCACTCGCCCTGAGCTGTGCGAGGTGTCCCTCCGCATCGCGGAGCGCGTTACGCGCGAAGATATCCGACCGCGCCGCATCCTTGAGCCCCTTGACCGCGGCGGCGAACTGATTGCCCGGTTCCTCCGCCTTCGCCAGCGCCTTGGCCGTGGTCTCCGCTCGTTCACTGAGCCCCCTGCTGATCACCCTGCTGTTGAGGCCGTGTGCTCCCAATCCGCCCAGCAAGCCGAGGCCCAGACCCGACGCCAAGTCCATAACCCCGGTGTTTCCGTCCACCGCCTGCCCCGCCACACCGCCGAGCGCGCCGCCGAGCATGGCCCCCTTCGCCCCCGGTACGAACCGGCTGACAGCCGTACCGACCGCGATATCGGTTAAAAATCCCTGCCAACCCATCGGACTTCCTCCTATGCCGATGCGACGACGGGCGCGGACTGATCACCCGTGGCATCGGCAACTGGCGCCGTTTCGGTGGCGGGCGCTTTCTTTTCGATTCCCGGCGGATGGAAGAATCCGGTGAACCCCCCGAATTCACCCGCACTGTCGCGCATTTCGGCCAGCGAATGCACAACCTGTAGGGCGCCATCGATCACTGCCTCGAGCGAGCCGTCGGCGGACTCGTCGACAACGACCAGCACCGCGGTCCGCTCCTCCCACACGCCGATATCGCCCGTGATCACTTGATACGGATCGATTCTGGTGCCGATCCGCTTCGCGTCCGGCCACGCCGCCGGCGTGCCCTCATAGGCTTGTCGCGCATCGGTTTTCGCGGCATTGCCGAACGCGGCGTCCAACACCCGCGCCACGGTCGCCGACACCTCTTGTGTCCGGCCGTCCGGAAAGGTGTAGACGACATTATCGTCCGAGGTTCGCGCCGGCGCCGCCGCGGGTGGCGTCGCCGCGGGCCCGGCGGGCGGCGCTACGGCCCGGGCCGGCGCAGCGGCCGGCGCGTTGGACTGCACGGCCGGCGGCTGCGCGGCGGCCGGGGCTGTCGACGGGACGGTCCCGGGAGCCGCCACGACGTCGCCGTGTCGTTCGTCCTCTTCGCGATTGCGCTGCCTACCGCTACGGTCGTTGCCCTCGGGGCCACGGTTACCCAGCATCGCCTGCATGAGCTGCGGAAGCATCATCGATTCGAATCCCGAACCGAGTCCCGAGCCGCCACCCAGGGCCGGAACGGCGGCGGTCGGCGAACCGACCCCGCCGGAATCCCCGCCGAGCGAAGTCGATGGGCCGGTATCGGTTCGGCCGGGATCAATACCGGGATCAGTGGTCGCGGGGTCGTCGTCGCCGAGGTCGAGCGCGGGCGGAGCCGAAGTGTTCCCGCCGGGGGTGGTCGCGGTGGGGGTGGTCGCGGTCGGTGTCCCGGAAGCAGCGGGCTGGTAGTAGGGATCCGGGCTGCTGTTCCCGGGAGTCACCGGAGTTTCGGGAGTGTCCGGTTTCTTCGCTTCCTCGGCCGCCTGCTTCGCCTCTTCGGCCGCCTTCTTCGCCGCTTCGGCCTCCTGCTGCTGGGCCTCGGTCTCCGCTGCCAGGTTCTGGAACGCCTGCCCGTAGGCGGTCACGAGCGCCTCGGCACCGGCCAGGGCGGTCTCGATGAGCGTCAGCACGTAGGCGTCTTCTTGCGGCTCACCGGTGATCTGGGTCGTATCGATCTGCAGCAACGGCAAACCGGTGTTCGCACTGGGTTTCGCGGCGAGGTCCTCGGCGTGCTTGTTGATGCGCTCGATATCGCGCGGATCGGTCCCCGCGAGTCCTTTCACACCCTCGATGGTCGCATCGATATCGGACCGGCCGGCCCCGCACAGTTCGGCCGATCTGTGCACCGCCTCGGCCACGATCTCCGACCCTTTCCGGAGTCGGCCGTACTGCTCGCGCATCGCATCGACACGCTCGCTATAGGTGGGAATGTGTGCCGCGTCGTCCCCGGAGATATCGGCGATATCCAATTCTTTCGGCAAATCGGTCTCGCCGGAATCCTTCCCGAAATTGCTCCGGAGCCCCTTGTACATCGGCGGCAGGGTTCGGTAGTTCTGCTGCATGGGCGAGTTGAATGTGAGCCCGGGAGGCATACGCGAGGGATCCGGCATATAGACGTGCGCCATCTTGGCGGGCCACTCCTCGTCTTCATCGCTGATATCCATCAGGGGTATGGCCGGGTAACCCATCACATTGGCACGAAAAGAATCCTCGAGAAAGTTGCCGAGCGACGGCGCGGTCGCCGCCCCGAACAATCCGAGATAGGTCGATCCGGGAGTCAGGTGCGCACCGCCGATCTTGGTCGGCAGCCAACCCAGCACCGGCCTGTTCAGCGCGAGCTTCGCCGCCGCGTCCCGGGCAGCCTGAGAACCACCTTGCGCAGCCAGATTCGCGGCCTCGGCCCGCGCGACCGACCGTCCCGCACCGATGAGTCCCCGGACTCCGAAACTACCCATACCACCGGCCAGCCCACCCACTGCCGCGAAACCCGCGCTCAGGGCCGCGTCCTGGAGACTCTCCCCCTGCGCCAGCGATGTGATACCGCCGACCGCCGCCCCCACCGCGGCCGCACCGATCGGACCACCGACCGCGAACCCGGCGACACTCGCCGCGCCGACCAGGATATCGTCGCCGTGGTCCTTGAAGAAGCTGCCGACACCGCTCCAGATTCCCACGGCCTCACCTGCCGTGAGTCGAGGTGTTCCGCGCGGAAGTCACACCTGCACATACCATCCGGCGCGCGGTCTGCTCCCGGCGGGCTCGAGGCACCGGGCACGGGCGGACGACCATGCGCGTGACTCCTTCCTGACCCACTCATTGTGTTGGATTCCCAATGACGGGAAGCGCTGACCTGGTGTAACGGGTCATCATCGAAGTCCCCGGTCATACACTGACGTGCACGAACACGACTGCCCCGAACTTGTCGAGGGTCGGATAGCGCCGCAGGAGGAAACTTTCGATGAACCTGCGTTATCTGCACGGTGGAGAGCCGGCAGGTGGTCCGGTCCCGATCCGCTGGTTCCCGGACTTCCGTCCCAGTTCATCCGCGGCATCGGCGGCCGCCCGGCGGGGCGAATGTCCGGCGGTGAATGCCGTATGACCGCGCCGACGCTGACGAAACCCACCCGGGACGCGGAGCGGCCGAAGTGGGATCCGCTGCGCTTCTATCCGGACACGCTCGTGGCCCGGGGCCGGATGTGGCTCGTTCGGCACCCGTGGCGACGACGGCTGCTGTGGTCGCTGCTCATCGTCTTCGCCCTGGTGGTCTTCCCCGGAATCGTCGGCGCGGTGGCGACCGCGCAGACCAGCAGCGGCGTCTCCCAGATCGACGGTCTCAGCTGGATGAACGTCCGTGATTCGAACGGCGTTCCACTTTCCGGCTATATCTTCGCCACCGACAAGGGCGGTTTGCTCAATCCGGGCAACACGGTGTTGTGGACGCTGATCAGCCTCGAATTCGTCGGCTACATCGCCATCGTGACCACCGCCATCTGGATCATCGGCTTCGCCTTCAGTTTCACCTGGCTCGATATGTTCGGGGATGCCCTCACCGGCGTCGCGGGCGCTCTCACCCGCCAGATCGCCACCCCGCTGGTCCTGATCACCGCCGCCACCATCGGTACGTTCTTCGTCGCCTGGTTCATCGTCCGCGGTTTTCCCAGCAAGGCGACCATGCAGATCATCACCATGCTCGGTGTCGCGATACTGGGGCCGGTCTTCCTCGCCGAACCGCTGGCCGATGTGCTGTCCTCGGACGGTCTGCTCACCCAGGGACGGAATGTCGGGATCTCCGTGGCGGCCGGACTCACCGGAGACAACAATCCGAACCCGACCCAGCTGGTCACGGTCATGCAGCACGACCTGGCCGACAATTTCGCGCGTAAACCCGTTCAGGTCTGGAACTTCGGCCATATCGTCGACAACTACCCGGCCTGTGAATCCGGTTGGACTTCCAGCGTCCTGACCGGCAAAGACGGCAACGTCCGCGAAGCAATCAAGAACTGCGACGATGCCGCCTACGCCAGAACGAAGACTCCCACGATGGGCCAGGTCGGTACCGGGTTGATCCTGCTGGTCTGTGCCACGCTGCTCCTGGCATTCGCCATCTACCTGGCACTCAAAGTGATGAAAGCGGCCCTCAACGCCATCTACCACGGGTTCATGGCCATCTTCGGCTTCGCGGCGGGCGGATTCGTGTACGGACCCACCCAGACCTTCCTCGTCCGCAATATCGTCGATGCCTTCGTGGCAGCCGCACGGATGACCGTGTTCATCGTGTTCCTGGGCGTCTACGTGCTGTTCATGGGCAACCTGTTCAACGAAGCGACCGGACAGGTCATGTCGGTGATCGTTATCGCCTGCGTCGTGGAAGTCGTCGCCATCTCCCAGGTACGCCGGCTCAATTCCAGCCTCTCCCGCGGCAACAACTGGATCGCCAACCGGTTCTCGCTGGCCATTGCCGGCAGTGGTGGCGGCGGCGGTGGCGGCGGCGGTGGCGGTGGTGGAACCGCGCTCGGTATGGGCCCGAGCGGTGGTGGCGGTGGCGGTGGTGGCGGTGGCGGACTGTCCGGCCTGGCAGCGGTCGCCGCGCTCAACACCGTCAACAGTTCACCCATCACCGGCTGGCTGATGATGGGAACCCCCAACCCACTCAACCCGCTCGCTTTCGGGCGGCGCCGTTCGGACCTGGCGAATATGCGCACCGCCGCATCACGCGAGGAGACCTACCGCTGGACCGGAATGGGCCGGGCGAACTGGCTCCGCAAGGCACATGCCCGGGCCGATCCGCACGGCGGCATGATGAACGCGCTCGGTATCGCGAACGCACTCGACGGCCTCGGCGACAGCCGCGTACCCGACAGCTATCTCGCTTCGGTACTGCGAGCCGGTGGAACGCCCGAGGAGCAGGTCCACCAGGTGCTGCGGGCGCAATCGGCGATGAAAGCCAGTATGTCGACGAATCCGTACGGCTGGGCACCGCTGCAGAAGGCCATCGCGGCGTCTCGCGCGGTCGAGAACCATCTGCGGCCGACCGACTCCATCACGACCCAGCGGGCCTTCGCCGCCCAGGCCGTGGTCGCCGCCGAGAACTTCGCCCGGCATACGAGTACTCCGCCGCCGGGAGCCCTGACCGATCTCGCTTTCATCCAGCGTGTTCGCCAGAACTGGGATTCCGATATCGCGCTGAGCGCCGCGATCAGTCCGAACGAATGGAACTCCGTGGGTCGTAATACGCGCTGGGCCATCGCGAGCGAGGTGGCGACGTCGTTCCGGCAGGCCGCCGTGAATTACCACAACAGCCCTTCGGATGTCACTCGGCTCGAGCTGGCGCGGTGGTCCACCCGGGTCGCCAACCTCGACCACCTCGATCCGGCCGCCGGCCTCGATCCCTGGGATTCGTAGCACCGGCCACTCGCGCGGCAGGCGGGTGGGAGTCCGTACACTGCGGCTCCCGCCCGCCGTTCAGGCGAAACGACGGGCTTCGTAGCTGCGCGGGAGATTCGCGATCTTCACGGTCTCACCGGTTCTCGGCGCATGAACCACCTGACCGTTGCCGATATACATCATCACGTGGCCCATCTGACCGTTCTTGAGACTGGTGGACGGGAAGATGAGATCGCCGGGTTGGATATCGGCGGGATTCACCGCGGGGAGTTGCCGATATTGATCGTTGGCGACTCGCGGGATATTCACGCCGGCATGCTGGGCCGCGTACTGGGTTAGTCCCGAGCAGTCGAAGCTGTTCGGCCCTTCGGCACCCCACACATACGGATCGCCGATCTGCGCCAGCGCGGTCTTCACGGCGAATTGCGCACGCTCCGAACCGCCCGGTACGGCCGTGGGGCCGGTCGAGGCCGCCGCGAACTTCACCCCGCCGGGAAGTGGCTTACCGATGATGTTGTACAGGTACTGGTTGGTGAGCTGATCGATCGCCGACGCCGTATCGCCGTTGTTGGCAGTACCGCCGGATACGATCTTGTGCGCGGTCTGCAGGGCCGCGGTCAGAATCTGGCGGACCTTCCGCTGCCCCTCTTTCGTGTACGCGATCGGCCCCAGCTCGGCCAGAGCTTCGTTGGTCATCTTCAACAGCCGCTGAATGGCGTTCTGGTCGACCTTGTTCGAGGCCCCCAGGGTCGAGATGTAGTTCACGAACTGCTTGTCCAGATTGTTGAAGGCGCCGGCGCGATTCGCCTGGAACAACCGCTTCGCCTTGACCATCCGCGGACCGTCACCACTGCCCTCGTCCGAATCGGTGAGTTTGTCCCGCAGTTTCTTCGTACCCGGTCCGGTCGGCTCTCCGTCGCCGTATACGGACCCCAGTGCATTCAGCGCCTTCATCGCCTCCTGGGACTCCGGGTCCATCGCCGTGCCGCCGCCCACCGCGCCGGGCGCGGCACCGCCACCGGAACCGCCACCGAGCAGACCCGACAGTGCCGACCCGATCATCGGCAGCAGGGCGGCGCCGGCCATCATCGCCATGGGCGCCATCTGCGCCACGGTCTCCGGATCGACCAGCGGTTCGGGTTCGGGCCGGTCCTCGACCGGGGCAGGCGGAGCGGGCGCGGGCGCGGCCGGCGGAGCCGGGGCCTGGGCCTGGGCGGCAGGGGCCGCGGGCGCGGGTGCGGGCGGTGCGGGGGACGCCGTGGCAGGTGGCGATACCGCCGCACCGGGTGTAGGGGCGGCGGCCGGTGGGGGTGCGGAACCGGCCGGCGCGGGATTACTTCCGTTCGGGGTCTGCGAACCGGGCGGCGCCGACGGTGCCCCCGGTGCCGAACCGTTCGGTCCGGCACCGCCGGGGCGACGCGCACCGGGCTTCCCCGGCGCCGCCGGTTGAGCATCACCGCCGTCCCGTTCCCCGTCGAGGCCGATCTCTATCGGATACGGACCGATTTCCGCGCTGGTCACACGGCGGCTCCCAATACCCGTTTGATCTGTACCTCGGCACTCTCGGGAACACCGAGGCGCACGAACTTTCCGTTGTCCACCGTGACCAGTTCGCCGGGTCCGAGCGCGATCCCGACCCGGGTCGCGGCACGTCCGGTGTAGTCCCAGAACACCAGGTCTCCGGCAGATGCCGCCGCCCGGGCGACCAGTTGCCCACAGTATCCCTGCTCACCGACCGTCGCCGGCAATACAACGGATGCAACAACTCCGGTGGGGTCCCCGCAATTCTTCACCGCGGTCGCCGCCGGCGCCCGGGTCGGGGCGCACACCCCGGTCGAACCAGCGACCGAGGCACTGTAGGTCACGTCACGTACGTAGTCCGGCATTGTCGCGGTGCCTCCTGCTTCCGGATACCGCAGCGCCAGATCGGCAGCACACGAGACAGCCGGTCCGGTATTGATCACCTGCCACGGCTCGTCCTGTATCGGCGCCGTTTTCATTGCAGATTGGCATGCCAGATCCCGGTCGGTGACATTGGGATCATCGGGATCCAAGTTCAGCTCGGCGTAGGGGTTGGTCGTCGGCCGCTGTTCCCGCGCCGCCGATTCCGAACCGGGCTCGCTCGTCGTGGTCGGGGCCGGGGTAGTCGGCGATGCCCCGGGCTCCGGGCCGAGCGCAATATCGCATTGCAACGTGTAGTGCTTCTTCCCGACCGACATCATCTCCCCCAGCGGGGCGAATGTCGCGAACCCACCACCGCAGCAACAGCACAGCAGCAGGACCGCCACCACGATCAGTAACCGCAGCGACCCCTTGGAGTCTTCGGACCCCCATCCACTCGACATCTCACCCCCCGGGTCACCGCACCGCCTCCGGCTCTCGTCGCTCGGTCTTCGCGACGGCGGTCGGCGTACTGGTGATGGCTTCGGCCCGATCGGTCCGGGCGGGGCCGAGCACCTTACCGCGCCCGATCCGGTTCAGCGCGTCGCGCATGAACATCTCGCCCCGGCGCTCCTCGGGCACCTGCCGTCCGGCACCCACCGGTGGCGACGTCTCCTCGCGCAGCGCCTGCAACAGGAACGGAGCTTCCTCCAGATCGACTCCCAGCCATTCCAAGCTGTTCCGGGCCAGCGTCTCGTCACGCTGGCGGAAAACGAAACGGTTGGGGATCAGGTTGTGTGCCGCCCCCTGGAAGTCGGTGGCGGGGTCGTGCGACGCGAGACCGATGGCAGCCAGGTGTTTACGGCCGTCGCGGCTGAAATCGGAAGTGACGGCCGAACCCACTTGAGTCTGCGTGAAATGGTGCGCCTCGTCCCCGACCAGCAGCCCGAACCGGCCGTTGTCGGACAGGAAGGCCTCCCGGGCCGTAACCCCGACCAGCTCGTACAGCGCGGTACCCAATCGCTTGGTGAGCGGCAGCCGGTTGTACAGATGCGGTGTGGTGAGTTCCTCGGCGGTGGGCAGGGCGAGCCGATGAGTGCGGACCACCGTGGCCGCGGCGTCGAGCCGGATCGGCGCCAGTCCGGGATCGAACAGCACCGGTACCCGTTCCACGATGGTGCCCAGCCGGGACGCCAGATCGGCATACTCCTCGAGCGCCCCGGGTTGGTCACTCAACCGGCGGACCACCCGGTACAGGTCCAGCAGACTGGCGATCCCGTGTTCGGCGATCCCCCGCTGGGACAGCAGATTGCTGATGACCGCGCCGGTGCCCGAGGTGGGCGAGAGGTCCAGCAGCGGGAGCACCGAGTCCAGCGCGCGTTCGCCGGCCACCCGCGGATCGAACAGGCGCAACGGATCCAGCGATACCGTGGGGTTGGCCAGATCGATGACGACGGCATCGTCGATGGCGGTGGCGAAATGCTCCCATTCCCCGACCTGACTGCGATCGATGGCGAGGAACTGCCCGCCCATATCGTGGACGAGCACCGCCATGAGCTTGAGGAAATACGATTTACCCGATCCCAGCTCACCGGTCACCGCGAACGACGCCGACAGATCGTGCAGCGCCGCCTCCATGATCCCGAAATGGATCGGCTCGAAATGGCCGGACAGCAGATTGATCCCGATGACGGGGCCGCTGTCGTCGCCGATCTGACTAGTGGTGAAGGGTACGAATCCCGCCCACATATCCGAGGGCACGATATGGGCGAAATCGTCGAACGCCCGCCGCGGCGGGCTACCCGGGACCAGCAGCGACCAGAGATCGACCTGCGCGCCCACCGGTGCGGTCATCTCCACCTGGAACCGTTTGTACCGGCGCCGCAGCGTGTTGACCGCGTCCATGGTCTCGTCCCGGGACGGGCCGCCGATGGCGATGACCGTGGTGAACGAGACCTCCGATTCGCCGCCGTTCACCTCGAAATGCTGGTTGTATTCGCTCAGCATCTGAGCCTTGGACATGAGCGTGTTCTGCGCGAAGGAGATCTCCTGGTCGCGCTGGTCCATCTGCTCACCGAGCCGCCGCAGGTTGATCTCGTTGGCCTTGAGCACCTGGTCGGCGGGTTTGGTGGAGATCCGCATCCCCCAGTCGACGGTGACATCGCCCAGACCGTCGATCACATTCAGGAATTCACTGCCCCCGGGAAACATCATGCCCGCGTACGGGAAGGAACGCGGCGTCAGCATCGCCTGGTAGGAGGGCCGATAACCGGTGTCCGGCTGTACCACCTTGATCACCGGGACGAACGAAGGACGCAGGCGCCGTTGTGAATCGGCGCGGGCCCCCTCGTCCAGCGCCGCGGATTTGAACACCGCCGCGGTCGCGTCGTCGAGGGCACCGGCCCGGGTGGGGGCCACCGGATCGCCTACCGCGCCGCGCGCCAGATAGTGCTCCCACAACCACTGGAACATCGCCGCCGGCACCGGCACCGGATCGAAGTCGGCACCGATCCGGGACAGGATCTCGTTGGCCTCGGTCTCGTAGGTGTCCAGTTCGGCACGCGAAATGGCGGTGGCATCGATCGTGGTGGTGCTACCCCGCCACATCCGCGAGAGCGCGGAGATACCGCCGGTGTTGGCGGTACCCACCGGGATCGAGAGCAGGAAGATCCGAGTCTGCGGGGAGATGGCGCGGACCCGCTCGTAGGAGGCGAACACCTCGTCGGCGTAGTCGGCGCATTCGTCGAGATCCACACCCTCGACCATTTTGCTCAGCACGTCGATCGTGTTCTGCCGGGCCTGGATACCCAGTAGCAGCGCTCCGTTGGGCAGGTTGTTGACCAGCGAATGATGCGCCAGTTTGACGTCGAATTTATCGCCGGCCTTGCGCAATCCGTAGCCGAGCGGGGTGATGAAATAGGTTGCCGTGACCAACCCGGTATGGGTGAACTGCAGATGCCCGCGAATCGCGGCCGTGGGTTGTAGATCCCGATTGAACCCCATCAGCGTCCCTCTCCGCTCTTCGATCGCCCCCCGTTACCGCCGATCATCGACCGCCAATTGGAGGGCGTACCGGAGGTGACGACGGGTTCGACCACTTCCACCGGACGCAGGAAGCGGTTCGTGCCCAGTATTTCGAGGATCTGCCCGCCGCGCGCGGCATCGCGTCTACCGCGTTCCCGCGCCGACAGCGACACAGCGGGCTCGTGCGGCAGTATCGCCACCACCGTTTCCTCGACGAACATGGTGATCCGGGCCGACTCCGGGGTGACCGGCATCCCCGAGGCGAGCGCCGGTTTCGGATAGAGGAACAAACGGCCGAACCAGACGATCCGGGACAGCAGCCGCACCCCGGTGTACGGGATCAGGCCCAGCCCGAACCCGATCACCACGGTCAGCGCCACACCGACCAGGAAGGTGATCGCCGGATTCACCGGCAGGGTCATCGCGCCGAGGCCCGTGAGTATCAAACCCACGGCCACACCCGCCACCTGCGGCAGGGTGTAGGGCCCGAACGGCAACTTCTGGCCGTTCTGGGCCTTGCCGATCATGGTGGGGACACGTTTGACCGGCGTGAAGACCTTGATCACCTGGGTCACCTATAACCACCCACGGGGTGGTCCGGCACGATCATGTTGGCGTCGCCGCGGGCGTAGTTCACCAGGGTCGGCAACATCCAGAACAACACCGCGGCCAGGATCGCCGAACCGGCGACACCCAGGATCTTCGCCGGGGAGAGTTTCGATTTCGCGGCCTCGGAGATCATCACACCCATCGAGACGATGGTGATGAGGATCAGGCCCGCCCAGCGGACGAAGACGAGAATGCCGTACAGGATATTCGATATGTTGCCCATGTCTTGGTCGCCTCACGTCAGTTCTGGGTGGCCCGTGGAATCTCTACGGTCGTAGTGGGTGCTCCGGTTGTGGTACCGGGCGCCGGACCGGCTTTCTCCCCCTGGTTCACGACGGCGGTGAGCGGCTCCTTCAGGGCCGGCAGTGCCTCGATGACCCGCACCTGCCACTGCCCGTCCCCGCGAACCATCGTCAGCGGGTAGGCGAGCGCCGGCGCGGCCCCGGACGATCCCTCCGGAGTCACGGTCGCCAGCACCCGCGCGGTATCGCCGGCGGTACCGCAGGCCGAATCCTCGGCGGTGACGGCCACGGTTTTCAGCTCGGTGAACGGAGCCGGGCGCAGCGACGCGATCCCGGAGTCGACGCTCACGTAGCGCGCGACATCACCCGAGCCGGTCAGATAGGCGGTGAGGAACCCGGTGACGACCTGGGTGAAGGGGGTCTCCTCGCCGCACGGCGCCGAATAGGCCTGGGCCAGATCGGCGCCGATCCCCGGCGGCTGTACCGCGGCGGGCAGGGTGAGTGCTCGCAGGTTCCCCTCCGACAGCGAGACCGGCACGCGATAGTACTGTCGAGCGCCGTCGGTCTGACCACGCCCCACGTGTACCGAAACAGTTACCGACCAGACCTCCACGGTCCCGGCGGACAGCGTGCGGCTGGTGTAGACGACGATCGGGTCACGGACCTGCTGGCCGGTCTTGGGAAGCGAGAGTTGCTGGGATCCACCCACGTAACGTGACAGCGCCTCCTGCTGCGCGCTCCCCGCGCTCAGATAGGCGACCACGAAATCCTCGGCGAAGGAACCGGCCAGGCGATCGTGGCCGGCCACGGTGACCATGGCGTCGTCGCCGGGCGGTCGGGGATCGGAGGCGAAGAAATCGTAGACCGCGTGTCCGCCACCCAGTACCGCGAGGACGGCGAGAACGACCACGACAATATTGTCGCGGCGCCTGCGCGCGGCCATCTGGCGAAGCAGCGCTTCGCCCGAATCAGCACGTCCGGCCACCCCAGTCCTCACTCTCGAAATGGTAAAGAGCGGTCGGGCGACCGATCGGAGATCTCTTCCCACATCTGGGGACTCGGCCGGCCCGGCACGCCCGCCGTTCTTTCAGGACATCGCGCTGTGCCGCAACCGGCCGGCCAGCCGGTATCGGAGTTGATCGTCGTATCCGATCGGCGTTCCCGGTGCGGCCAGATCCGTCGGTTCCGGCTCCACCATGGGGATATCGTCGGCGACCCGTACCAGCTGGGCAATGGCCAGCTCGCGATTGGAGAACCCGGGATAGGGATAGAGCAGCAGCGAGGTCGGGGTGTAGCCCCCGGCGTAGTTGAGCGCGCGCACCGTCACGCCGGCGCTGTCACCACTGCGCACCCGGGAGCCGAGGTCCACCAGCCGGACCCGGTCGTCCGGATGGAAGACATCGACCGGCCGGAACAGATAGTCCCATCGAATCCACGGCGCCGGATCGGTCAGCCAGTGGGAGATACTGGCGTGCGCGAGTTGCACCACCGCCAGGTGATTCCCCGCGCGCCGGTGCGCCTCACGCAGTCCGACGCTCTCCAGCGTCGGCCAGATCGCCGGGTCGGCATCGGACGTGATGTCCTCTATGAGCCACCAGGCACCGCGCGCGCGTTCGTCGTCACGCGCCCGAACCGTGATCCGCCACCGGGTGGCCCGGCCCGCGTTACGCAGTACGGAGACTTCGAACTGCAGTTTGTCGCCGGGCACGGGGCGATAGAGGAGATCGAGTACTTCGGCGTGCCGGTCGAAGGCCGAGACCCGGTGGAAGAACTCCGCGATGGACATCCGCGGTACGTATTCCTCGGGCGCGATACCGGACAGGGCGGTGATACCGCTGGGCTGCGCGAGGGTCTGGCTGTCCAGATCCCAGATCACTCCGACAGCGCCCGGCAACGGCGGGACCGGGCCTTTTTCCGGTCCGGCCCACCACCGGACCGCATGGACTTCGCCGCCGGGCCCGAAGACGGGACGCACCAGCAGCCGGTGCGGGCCCGACCGGGTAGACACGATCTTGTCCACATCGACCGAGCCTTCGATGGAGGCGCGGAGGGCTTCGGTGATATCACGGGTGCTCAACCCGTCGTACAGTGCCGGCGTGCGAGCGAGCTGCCGTTGCAGTACTCGCCGCCAGTCGGCGAACTCACGTGCGGTATCCCCGACCGACGCGACCGAGAATCCTTCCGGCGCCAAAGTTTCGACCGTCACCCAGGGGATCACTGCGCCCTCTCATCGCGTGCGTCCTACTGTTGCGCGGTGGATGCCTCAAACGAGACAACGGCCGCAAAAGATAATGTACCGTTGCGCAGCGGTACGTTCAACAGTGGACCTTGGGCTTGATACAAAGCGCGAGCCCGGCAACCGCATCGGCCCGCAACCCCCGTTGACCGAGCCCCGAACGGGCCCACTCGGAAATTCTACGGAAATCGTTGGCAACACGAACCGTTCGGAACGCGCAGCGGCGGCCCACATCGAGTATTACCCGAGCCGAAGGCATATCGCGAACCCCACCGGACAGCTTCGCTAATCATCGGCAACCGCCCCCGGGGCGACGAACACGGCACCGGCCACATCGCAGCGTCTCAGCGCGGCGTCACGAACGCGCCGACCGGCGTCGGCTCCCGTTTTCCGAGAGCGGGATTCACCCGCTCTGTGAGGTGAGGGCGATAACGCCGGCACCGGCCAGCAGGCCGAGGTCCTCCAATTCCGAGGACACCGCGCGAAGTCCGGTGAGGAACGGTAGCCGCGCGTGCATCGCGACGGCGTTGTGCACCGATTTCCACAGCGGCGACCCGGATATGGCGATCGGCCCGCCGATCACCACCCGGTCGATATCGAGCAGGGGGGCCACCGAGGCTATCGCCCGGCCCAGCGCCGTACCGGCCCGCTCCAGCGCCGCGACCGCGATCGGGTCGGCCTCTCGCGCGTCGGCGGCCAGGTTCTCGATCGAATCCCCGGCCCAACCCTGCTCGCGCGCCCATTTCGTCAGTGCCGCAGCACCGACCACCGATTCCAGACACCCACGGCCCCCGCACGCGCAGCGGTCGTCGTAGCCGGGCACCAGCACATGACCGATCTGGCCCGCGTTGCCGGTACGCCCGACCACCACGAAACCGCCGACCATCACACCACCGACGATCGTGTCCGCGATATACATCGATAGCGAGTCCATGACTTCCCGGGTGGCACCGAAATGACGTTCGGCCAGCGCCAGGCACACACCGTCGAGGGCCATCGCGACGGTCGCCGCGGGAAACAGCTTCTGCACGGATTCCACGAGCGGGAAGCCGGCCTGCCATTCCCTGACCTGATCCGGTGCCACGACACCGGAGGCCATATCGATCGGACCGTTCGAGGCGATACCCACCGCCGTGACATCTCGTCCCGCGGCGATTTCGAGCAGCAGGGCCCGAACCCGGTCCCAGGCCCCGTCCCGCGGGACCGGGATCCGCTGGACCCGGTCGGCTCCGACGTCGTCGGCGATCTCGATTGCGGCGAACCGGGTCGGACCGATCTCCAACGCCAGGATTGTCATCTACGCACCACCAGAGTTAGATCCGCGTTTGCCCCCGCAGCATAGTCAGACGGCCGCGGACTCCGTCGGGCGTAGTGGGCGGCCCAGCACGATATGCCGCTTCGGCGCACCGGCCACCGCCGTACCGTGGGTCGGGCGCGGGCCGTTGCGGATGATCCGCATCGGGCGCTTGTGGTCGATGGGCACGGTCCGATGGCGGTCGAGGTTCTCGATGACATTGCCCGAGTTGTCGTAGGCGACGCCCGCCCAGATCATGGCTCGCGGCGCATCGCCCCGCTCGGTGAGTGTCTCCGCCAGCCGGCTGCACTGCTCGAAGAGCGGGCATCCATAGCAGATGCGCACTGCCGAATGCCAGGCCTCCGGCGTGCCGGAATCCAGGTCCCAGCTGTCGGGGACCTCCGCGCACGGCGGCCGCTGCGCCGATTTGACCGGCGCGGGCAGCGGCGTCGCGGGAGGCCGGGAAGTGGTGGTGGCACGGGGTGTGACCACGCCGAGGGAACGAACTCGCATTGCGCTCATAACCGTCTCCGGAACTGCCGAGGGCACGCCGGGGGAACCGATACGTGTCCCGTTGGTCGGGCGGAACATCAGGGCTGCTCAACAGTCCCCGGAAACCAGCTGATGTCAGCTGTATCACGCACGTTAAAGCACCACGGGCCCTTCAGGCAAGGCCTCATGCCGTTAAGTAACGGGACGTTGACATGTTTTTCACATCTTCTAGCCGCTGCTCAGCGGTTCGTTTGGTTACGGACCGTTTATCTACGGGCCCGATTATGGTTTCCTATACGTATGGCTGGCGAATCCGAGTACACGATCGACGAGCTGGCGCGGGCTGCCGAGACCACCGTGCGCAGTGTCCGCGTGTACCACGAGCGTGGGCTGCTGCCCTCGCCCGATGTCCGAGGAAGGATCGGTTACTACGGCTCCGACCACCTCAACCGGTTGCAGACCATCAGCCGGCTGCTCGGCCGGGGTATGAAACTGAACGGCATCCGAGAACTGCTGGCCGCCTGGGATCGCGGCGACGGGCTCGGCGATGTGCTGGGCGTCACCGACCAGACCGTCAGCACGCCCGGCCGGCAGGCCCCGGCCGGTCCACCGCAGCCCGAACCCGAGGAGCCGGTGCACGAGCTCCCCGAGTACGTGCAACAGGCACTCGCCGCCAGCGACGACCCCTTCGACGTCTACCGGGTGACCAATCCACGGTGCAGCGATCTCGCCACCCGGCTCACCGATGCCGGCCTGCCCGCTGCCGCCACCTTCCACCTGGTCGAACGGATGCGCGCGGACTGCGACCGTATCGCCGACCGCTACGCCGCCGAGATCTTCTACGTCCTCGCGGGCCGGGCCTTCGAGCAGTCCGAACGAAACCCCAAGGACCGCACCAAGCTGGAAACAGATCTGGCCATCGCGCGGCTGATCGTCACCCGGGCCTCCTCCGAACTGATCGACCAGGCTTTCGGGCGCCGCGCGGAACTCCCGGCACCGGATGTGGATATCGCGCTACCGCGTCCCGGACAGCAGAGCGCGGTCCAGGACGGGAAACAGCCCCCGCGCACACGCGTATCCGAGGGGGAAATACGGGCGAAGGTCCAGCGTCTGTAACGAACGACTGTCGGGGTGACAGGATTTGAACCTGCGACCACCCGCTCCCAAAGCGGGTGCGCTACCAAGCTGCGCCACACCCCGTACTACCCCCGGGAAGGGGGTGATCACCGGTCTGGAGCGGGTGACGGGAATCGAACCCGCACCATCAGCTTGGAAGGCTGAGGTTCTACCATTGAACTACACCCGCATGCCCGCGACGCCGGTGCGATCGCCACGATATGGGACCGCCACGATGTCGTGTGCACCGCGACTCTACCCAATCGCGGATTCATTTCGCCAATCAGCCCCCACCCCGGCCCGATATCGTCCGCCCGCCCCGGGGAACCGGCAGGAGCCCGATGGTTCCCCGGCCGTGGGAAACCCCTGGTCCCGGATTCGAGTGACCGATTCCGGGGCGAACGGCGTTACCCAGCGCCGGAATTTTCTGCAAAAGTGTGTAACACAGGCGATTCCGCGACGATAGGCGCAGAGATCGCTGTTGTTCCGGAGCCCGAGAACTTGTTGCAGAACGCAGGTCGGCGGGTTCCACCATCTTGCTACGATCTTCTTGCCGGACGGGGTATCTGGAAAGGGGGCGGTGGCGTGCACCCGACAAGGTGGACCATCCGCACAGCAGTGCGAAAGAGCCGGCCCGACCCGGCACCGACGCGGCGGACCGTTGTCCGTAGCGCGAGCTCCACCACCACCGGTGGTCGATATGACCGCTGAGCACCGGCCACCGGTCCGTTCCACCGCCCGGGAGTGGGCGCTGGCCGCGGGCGCGCAACCCGACGCCGATACCAGTGCGGCCGAAATCGAACCTGTTCTCGTCGAGATCCTCGAACAGTTACTGGACCTCACGGTCTCCGACCCTTTCCCGATCCGCGCCGCGCGCCGGCTCGGTGCCCGGCTCTGCGCCGAACCGCTGCACCGGGTCCGGATGCTGGCTCTGGTCACACGCACCCTGCTCGGTTTCCCGGCCGGTCCGCGCGGCTCGCTGGTGGCGACGCAGTGGCCGCTGGTGGCCAGCCAGGCCATCGACAGCTACGCCCAAGCACTCCAGGAACTGGCGCTCGCCCAGCAGAAGAAGAACTTCTCCGACGAGGCCACCCAGCGGGTCCGCGAGTTCGCGGCACTACAGCAACGTCTCGAACACGAGGCGACCCACGATGCGCTGACCGGATTGGCCAACCGCACCCTGCTGCGCAAACGCGTACGCATGATGGCCGAACAGGCCGATCGTGGGGTGGGTCTGCTGGTCGTGGACCTGGACCGGTTCAAACAGATCAACGACAACTACGGGCACGCGGTTGGCGACGAGGTGCTGGTGGAACTGGCGAAACGACTACGCGAGGTGGCACCACCCGGCGCGGTGGTCTGCCGGTACGGCGGAGACGAATTCGTCCTGGCCGCCGGTCTGGCCGATAATTCGGTCACCGAACTCGCCCACGATATCGTGCACGCCCTCAACGATTCGGTGTGGTCGTCGGTCGGCCCGGTACCGGTATCGGCCAGCGTCGGCACGACCTACGCGGCCCCGGCGGACCGTAGCGAACTGGCCGAGTTGCTCCGCCGCGCCGACCTGGCGATGTACTCGGCGAAAACCGCGGGCGGGCGCCGTTATGCCGGGGCTGAGCCGCTGGAACCGTCGGTCGATACCGCCGTCGCGGGCTGAGCGCGGTGGTTCAGGCCGGTTGGCACCGTGCGCACCAGAACAGGTTCCGGCCCTCGAGCACGGTATGGCGCACCGGATCGCCGCAGCAGCGGCACGGTTCGCCGGCCCGGCGATAGACATAGGTACGCGGCCGGTCCGCGGCATACGGCGGTGCGCCGTGATCGTGCTCGGGTCGCACCACGTGCATCTTGCCCCGGCGCACACCCACCCGCATCAGCTCGACCAGATCCGTCCACAGTTCCGACCATTCCCCGGCGGTGAGCGCGGTACCCGGACGCTGCGGGGATATCCCGTGCCGGAAAAGCACTTCCGCGCGGTAGACATTGCCGATTCCGGCGACCACCCGCTGGTCCATGAGCAGGGATCCGATACTGCGCCGTGAGCGGTGTATCCGCGCCCAGGCCGATTCCGGGTCGGCGTCCGGGCGCAGCGGGTCGGGACCGAGACGGGCGAGAAGAGCCGCCGTCTCCGGCGGCGTGAGGATCTCGCAGGCGGTGGGACCGCGCAGGTCGGTACCGAACCCCCGCCCGTCACGGCCCGCCCCGATCAGCCGCATCCGCACCTGCCCCACCGGTTCGCCCATCGGGGGCTCCGATTCGGTGAAGGTGCCGTACAGCCCGAGGTGGACGTGCACGGACAGCTCGCCCTCGTATTCGTGGAGAAGATGTTTGCCCCACGCCTGTGAATTCAGCAGGACCCGCCCGTCGATACGGGCCGCGCCCGCCGCGAACTTGCCCTGCGGACTCGACACCCGCACCACCGCGCCCGCCAGCCGCTGCTCGTGCCGGCGGGCGAGACGGTGCAGGGTATGACCTTCCGGCACCCGGCTACCCGCCTGCCCGGTGGATCAGACGGCGGGCAGCGCCGGCGGTCGGCCGGACTTCTCGTACTCGGCGAGAATATCGATCCGGCGCTGATGACGTTCCTCGTCCGACCACGGGGTCTCCAGGAAAGCGTCCACGATCGCCAGCGCCTCCTCGCGGGAATGCATCCGGCCACCGATACCGATCAGCTGCGCGTTGTTGTGTTGCCGGGCGAGCCGGGCGGTTTCGACGCTCCAGGCCAGCGCGCACCGCGCTCCGGGCACCTTGTTCGCGGCGATCTGCTCACCGTTACCGCTACCACCGAAAACCAGCCCGAGGCTGCCCGGGTCGGCAACGGTGCGGCGGGCCGCCTCGATGCAGAAGGCGGGATAGTCGTCGAGCGCGTCGTAGACGAGGGCGCCGCAATCGACGACCTCGTGACCGGCCTTTTCCAGGTGGTCCTTGACGGCGTTCTTCAATTCGAAACCAGCGTGATCGGCACCCAGGTATACGCGCATGGCTGCGATTCTGTCAGGCCCTCCGCCGGGCACCGACGGCGGGCGGGTGGACCGAGTTACTGCTTAGAGTCGTGGGTATGCAGCCGCCCGACCCTCAGCAGCCGTCCGGATACGGCCCCGGTGCCGCTTGGTCCGCGAGTACGCCGGAGCCCGGGCCCTACCCGTGGCTCACCGACCATCCCGGATCTTCGGTACCGCTCCCGGGCGGATATCCCCCACCGCCGGTACCGCCGCGCGAACCGCGCGGCCTCTCGCCGTTCGGGATGCCGGCCCGGCACAGCTGGGAGATCCCGCTCCTGGTCGTGATCGTGCTCTGCACCGCTGTCGCCTACCTGCTGGCGTTCCTGCTGCTGTTCCTCGGCGCGGTCAACCAGTACGTATTGATCCTGGTGGCGGCACCGCTGCTGATCTGGTTCGGGCGCGGTATGAACCTCTCGTCGCAGCGGGTGAACGGGGTGAAGATGTCCCCCTCGCAGTTCCCCGACGGATACCGGATGGTGCAGGAGGCCGCCGCCCGGTTCGGGATGGCCGCTCCCCCGGACGCCTATGTGGTCCTCGGCAACGGGCAGATCAACGCCTTCGCCTCCGGACACGGTTTCCGGCGCTTCGTGGTGGTCTACAGCGATTTGTTCGAGATCAGCGGCGCGGCCCGGGAACCGGACGCGCTGGCGTTCGTCATCGGCCACGAGGTGGGGCATATCGCGGCAGGTCACGCTTCCTACTGGCGTCAGCTGGGTATGTTCCTGGTGCCGTTTCTGCCGATCCTCGGCAATTCGCTGATCCGGGCTCAGGAGTACACGGCCGACAACCACGGTTACTGCCATCGGCCGCAGGGCGCACCGGCCGCGATGGGCACGCTGGCGGCCGGTAAGTATCTGAACTCGGTGGTGGGATTCGACGAGATGGCCGATCGCGCCGCTCAGGAACGCGGTCTCTTCGTCTGGATGGTCAACGCGACGTCCTCGCATCCGGTGCTGACCTGGCGGATGTGGGCACTACGCGATCGCAGCCGGCACGGGCGGCTGTTCTGGCGACCGAACCCGGTACCGCCGCGGTTCGGGCCGGCGGCCGGCCCGCCACCGGCCCCCGGCCGTGGGGGAAACGCGGTCACGCTGTCCAAAGCCCCGCTCTGACCCGGCCCGCGGACGAACCGGTGTTCCGGATTCCGCGCGGAATCCGGAACACACGCGGTCAGTCGAATTCCGGATTCTCGTCCCGGGTGCGCTTCAGTTCGAAGAAGTGCGGATAGGCCGCCAGCGTCACCACGGCATCCCACAGTTCGCCCGCCTCTTCACCCCGCGGGATCCGCGAGAGCACCGGGCCGAAGAACGCGACTCCGTTCACATGGATGGTCGGCGTGCCCACATCGGGCCCGACCTTGTCCATCCCCGCGTGATGGCTGGTGCGCAGCGCCTCGTCGTATTCACCGCTGTCCGCGGCGGCCGCCAGTTCGGCCGGCAGCCCGGTCTCGGCGAGCGCGTCCGCCACGATCGTGGCGAAGGTGCCCTGCCGGTCCCCCTCGATCTCGAACTCGGCCCGGCGGTTGTGGAACCGGGTACCGAGCGCGGTGTAGAGCGCGGGCAGGATCTCCTCGCCGTGCTGCTGGGCCGCCGCCACGGCCACCCGGACCGGGCCCCAGGCGTATTTCATCAACTCCTGGTACTCCGGCGGCAGATCACGGCCCTCGTTGAGCACCCCCAGACTCATCACATGGAAACGCGTCTCGATATCGCGAACCTTCGCGACCTCGAGGATCCACCGGGAGGTGATCCAGCACCACGGGCACAGGGGGTCGAACCAGAATTCGGCAAGGTCCTTCTTCTCGGCCGAGTCGGACACGTTTCGTTCCTCTCCACAGGTTGTCGGCGGATACCGCCCGCCGGCGCGGTGACCGCCGTACAGCCGACGGGTCGCCGGGCGCAGGCGCTGATACGAGCAACCCCGGCCGAGTGGTTTTCGTTCCCGAACCGGCGCGGAGATCGGGGGCGTCCTTTGTAGGCTGGCGGGAAGAGTTCGGATCGTCGCTGGAACAACCCACCACAAGGGAGTGTCAGCCATGACATCTGCGCAGCATTTCGTCATCGTCGGCGCCGGCCTGGCCGGGGCGAAAACGGCCCAGGCGTTGCGGGACAACGATTTCGACGGCCACGTCACACTGATCGGCAGAGAGGACCGGCTGCCCTACGAGCGGCCGCCGCTGTCCAAGGAGTATCTGGCCGGTAAGCAGACGGTCGAGGACTTCACGGTCCAGCCCGCGGCCTGGTACCGGGACCACAATGTGGACCTGCGACTGGGCACCGAGGTCACCGCGATCGACCGGGGTGCCCGGACGGTGCGCCTGCCGGACGGCTCGACCCTCGAATACGACAAACTCGCGCTGGCGACGGGCGCCTCGTCCCGCACCCTGCCCATCCCCGGCGCCGATGCCGACGGCGTGTACACCTTGCGCACCCTGGGCGAATCGGATGCCCTGATCGAACTGTTCCGTACCGCGCGACGGCTGGTGGTGATCGGGGCCGGCTGGATAGGTCTCGAGGTCACCGCGGCGGCGCGCGCGGCGGATGTGGCAGTCACCGTCGTGGAGACGAGTTCCGCGCCGCTGCTGGGCGCGCTCGGTCCGGAGATGGGCGAGGTGTTCGCCGCGCTGCACCGGGAGCACGGGGTCGAATTGCGGTTCGGTGCGCAGGTCCAGCAGATCACCACCGCGGACGGCCGCGCGACCGGTGTCGTACTGGCCGACGGTACCGAGCTCGGCGCGGACGCGGTGCTGGTCGCGGTGGGCGCCCGGCCCGAGCTCGGACTGGCCGAATCGGCCGGTCTGCTGACCGGTACCGGCGTACTCGTCGACGCGAGCCTGACCAGTAGCGATCCGAATATCGTCGCGGTCGGCGATATCGCCGACCAGGATCATCCGGTGCTGGGTCGCCGGATCCGGGTCGAGCACTGGGCCAACGCCCTGAACCAGCCCACGGTGGCGGCCGCGGCCATGCTCGGCCGGGCGGCGTCCTACGACCGGCTCCCGTACTTCTTCACCGACCAGTACGACCTCGGTATGGAGTACACCGGGTTCGCCGCCCCCGGCGACTACGAACAGGTCGTCGTGCGGGGCGATCGCGACGGCCGGGAGTTCGTCGCGTTCTGGCTCGACCCACAGCATCGTGTGCTGGCGGGGATGAATGTGAACGTCTGGGATGTGGGTGAGCGGATCAAGGAGTTGATCCTGTCCGGCGAACCGGTCGACCCGGCACGTCTGGCCGATACCGCGACCCCGCTGTGAACCGAGGGCCACGCGAGTAACACCACTGAGTCCGGGCACGCGGGCGTGCGCGGCGGCTACCAGGTGCGACCGGTGATCAGCTCGTAGGCTTCGACGTATCTGCTCCGGGTGGCCGCGACGATATCGGCCGGGATCTCCGGGCCGGGCGGTTCCTTGTCCCAGCCCGTGGAGGTGGCCCAGTCCCGGACGAACTGTTTGTCGAAGGACCGCTGCGGGTGGCCGGGCTCCCATTCGGCGGCGGGCCAGAAACGGGAGGAGTCGGAGGTCAGGACTTCGTCGCCCAGGGTGAGGACATCTCCGTCCCAGCCGAATTCGACCTTGGTATCGGCGATGATCACGCCGCGGTCGGCGGCATAGGCCGCACCGCGGGAGTACAGGTCGAGCGTGCGGTCGCGCAGCTGGGCGGCGACCTCGGCCCCCTCCTGCGCGACCACGTCGTCGAAGGTCATGGGCTCGTCGTGACCGGTATCGGACACTTTGGTGGTCGGCGTGAATATCGGTTCGGGCAGTTTGTCACCCTCCCGCAGACCTTCGGGCAGCCGGATACCGGAGACCGAACCGGTGCGCTGGTAGTCCTTCCACCCCGAGCCCACCAGATAGCCGCGGGCGACACATTCCACCAGCACCATCTTCAACGGTTTCACCCGGACGGCCCGGCCCGCGAACTCCGGCGGGACATCGGTCGTGGACAGAACATGGTTGGGGATATCGGCGAAGTAGTCGAACCACCAGTTGGACAGCTGGGTCAGCAGGGCACCCTTGTCCGGTATCGGGGTGGGCAGCGATACGTCGTACACCGAGACACGGTCCGATGCGACCAGGAGCAGTGTGTCGCCGTCGGTGTACAGGTCGCGCACCTTGCCGGCGTGCACTTGCTTCACGTTGTCGCTCCGATCCCGGTCGAGTGGCCCGCGGGATCCACTCCCGCGCGGGCAACCTTACCCACGTGGCATTGTGGACAGCGCCCGTGCCCGTTCCAATCGTGTCCTCGAAGGAGCCCGATGTCCGCACCGAACCTCACCCGCGAACAGGCGATCGAACGCGCCGAGGTCGTCTCGGTCGAGAACTACCGAATCGAACTCGATCTCACCGACGGGGCGGGGAAACCGGGCGAACAGACGTTCCTGTCCCGGAGTACGGTCACCTTCACCGCGAAACCGGGTGCGTCCACCTTCGTCGATATCGTCGCCCGGGGAGTGCGTTCGGCGGTGCTCAACGGCACCCCGCTCGATATCGACGGCTACGACGAAGCCACCGGCCTCACCCTCGGCGACCTGGCCGAGCGCAACGAACTCGTGGTGGAGGCCGACTGCGAGTACTCCCATACCGGTGAGGGCCTGCACCGTTTCGTCGATCCGGCCGACGACGCGGTCTACCTGTACTCACAGTTCGAGACCGCCGATGCCAAACGGATGTTCGCCTGCTTCGACCAGCCCGACCTCAAGGCCACCTTCGATATCGAGGTCACCGCTCCGGCGGACTGGAAGGTCATCTCCAACGGCGCGTCCACCGTGGACGGTGGAAAGCACCGTTTCGCCACCACCCCGCTCATGAGCACCTATCTGGTCGCGCTCATCGCGGGCCCCTACGCCGAATGGACCGATAGCTACACCGACGACCACGGTGTGATTCCGCTCGGTATCTTCTGCCGTGCCTCGCTCGCCGAATACATGGACGCCGACCGGCTGTTCACCGAGACCAAACAGGGTTTCGGCTTCTACCACAAGAATTTCGGGATCCCCTACGCCTTCGGAAAATACGATCAGCTGTTCGTACCGGAGTTCAATGCCGGCGCCATGGAGAACGCCGGCGCGGTCACCTTCCTCGAGGACTACGTGTTCCGGTCGAAGGTCACCCGGGCCTCCTACGAGCGGCGCGCGGAAACCGTGCTGCACGAGATGGCGCATATGTGGTTCGGCGATCTGGTCACCATGAAGTGGTGGGACGACCTGTGGCTCAACGAATCCTTCGCGACTTTCGCATCGGTGCTGTGCCAGGCCGAGGCCACCGAATACACCAGTGCCTGGACCACCTTCGCCAATGTCGAGAAATCGTGGGCCTACCGCCAGGATCAGTTGCCCTCGACCCATCCGATCGCCGCCGATATCCCCGATCTGGCCGCGGTGGAGGTGAACTTCGACGGCATCACCTACGCCAAGGGCGCGAGCGTCCTGAAACAGCTCGTCGCCTACGTCGGCCTCGAGCCGTTCCTGGCCGGGCTGCGCGCCTACTTCGCCGACCACGCCTACGGCAACGCCACCTTCGACGATCTACTCGCCGCGTTGGAGAAGTCCTCCGGTCGTGATCTCTCCACCTGGGGCGCCCAATGGCTGAAGACCACGGGTCTCAATACCCTGCGCCCCGAATTCGAAGTGGACGCCGACGGGAAGTTCACCTCGTTCACGGTGATCCAGGAAGGCGCCGCACCCGGCGCGGGTGAACAGCGGGTACACCGGCTGGCCATCGGTGTCTACGACGACCGCGACGGCAAACTGGTGCGCACCCGGCGAGTGGAACTCGACCTGGACCCCACCGAACGCACCGAAGTGCCCGATCTGGTGGGCGTCGAGCGCGGTGAGTTCGTACTGGTCAACGACGACGACCTCACCTACTGCTCGGTCCGGCTCGACGCGGACTCGCTCGATGTGCTGGTCAACCGGATCGCCGATATCGCCGAACCGCTCCCCCGTACGCTGGCCTGGTCCGCGGCCTGGGAGATGACCCGGCAGGCCGAATTCCGTGCCCGCGATTTCGTCGCACTGGTACAGCGCGGAATCGGCGCGGAATCCGAGATCGGTGTGGTCCAGCGGCTGCTCATGCAGGCCAACACCACCCTCCGCAGCTACACCGACCCGGACTGGGCGGCGACCACCGGCTGGCCGGAGTACGCGAACCGGCTCCTGGAACTGGCGCGGGAAGCAGCCGCCGGCTCCGATCACCAGCTGGCCTTCGTCAACGCCCTCACGGGCGCCAAACTGGCCGCCTGGCATACCGAGGTACTGCGCGAACTGCTCGACGGCGACCCCGCCCAGGTCGGGTTGCCCGGACTGACCGTCGATACCGACCTGCGCTGGCGGTTGCTCACCGCCCTCGCCGCGGCCGGGGAAATCGACGCCGACGGCCCGGAGACGCCCACGATCGATGCCGAACTGCGTAACGACGAAACGGCCGCCGGACGGCGTCAGGCCGCCACCGCGGCCACCGCCCGCCCGCTGGCGCAGGTGAAGGCCTCGGCATGGGAAACGGTGGTGGGTGACGATTCGGTGCCCAACATCACCGCACGATCCATCGTCGGCGGTTTCGCGCCGGCCGGACAGGACAGTCTGCTGACATCGTTCGTGAGCCGGTACTTCGACGAGATCCCGGCGGTCTGGGAGCGCCGGTCCAGTGAGGTGGCGCAGACCGTGGTGGTCGGGCTGTACCCGGCCTGGGATATCAGCGCCGAAGCGGTCGCGCGCGCCGACGAATTCCTCGCGGCCGACCATCCGCCGGCCCTTCGGCGCCTGGTGAGCGAGGGCAAAGCCGGTATCGAACGTTCGCTGCGCGCCCGCGCCTTCGATATCTCCTGACCCCGACGAGAACGGCGGGTCCACCCTCCGGGGTGGACCCGCCGTTCTCGTCTACTGCGAGCGCGCCCGGCCGTCAGCGGCCGATGGCCGCCGCCATGACCCGGACCGCCGAGATCAGACCGTCGATCAACTCGCCCTGCCGCAGCGAACTCAACGCGGCGGTGACGCCGAGCTGGCACACGCGGTCGTTCGCCCGGTCGGCCACATCCTTACCGGAACGGACCTCCACCGAGTGGTCGTTCGGGGAGACGGCGATGAGCACCGAACGCGCCGCCTCCGGGGTCGTGGGGAACAGCGCGTCCACCGCGGCCGCGGCATCGGGGCCGAGATCGCCGATGAAGACATTGAAACGCACCTTGGTGGCACGAGTGGCCTCGGTGAGCACATTGTCCATGGCCAGCCGCTCGTTGTTGTCGAACGGAGCCTCTTTGAACACATCACCGGCCTCGTGCACACCGGAGACCCGGCCACTGGTGGTGAGCGCGTATCCGTGCGGCAGGTCGGACTCGACCACCGCCGGCCAATTAGTACTTGCCACTTGCCCGGCCTCCGATCAGCGCTTCCTTGGGTGCCTCGAGGGAGTCGAAGGCCACATGCGAACCGTGCGACGACTCTCCGGCGTCATAGGAGTGACCGGGACCGGTCACTTCATCGGTGGCACTCCACAGCACCGGGGCGGCCGTCCACTTCTTGCTCATATCGAAGTGGACCGGCTTCTCACCGGGCAGCGGCTTACCGATGAACGACAAACCAGCGATTATGAGGTAGATCCCCAAGGGGATACCGGCGAAAACCGCCACTGTCTCGAGAATGCTCACGCGACAACGGTAGACGATCCTCTGTAGTAGTTCACCGAGGGCTAGCCCGTGTCAGCAACAACACCCCCTATACCCCGAGGTCAACCCCCAATTCCACCCTCGAACACCACTGCACACCCCGAGTCGAGTCTTACGAGACACCACAAAGGGTTGAGGCCCGTCCCGCCCTTGGCCGGAGGTGCTCAATGGTCACGTTCCGTGGATGGCCGACCGCACGTCGCATGCGCGAAGCGCGAGTCCCGAGGCCTGAACGGCGGGACACCAGGGGGCCTCGACCCCGCGACGCCGAAGGCGGCGCCGAAAACACAGCACCTTCACGAACAGGCCCACATCTCGCCTTCTCCGAGCGCCCGACCAGGCCCGGGGCTCGAACATCCCACACGCCGAATCTCGACAACGTCACATACCCGTAGACCACAGGGTCATACGCCTCGCAGCCCACACGGTCGCGCAACGAGGTCGCACACACCACAGCCTGTCGAGCGCATGGGCCCGTATGTTCCAGACCGGTGTGCCCATCAGGATGTCGCCGGTGTCGTCGTAGGCAACAAGATCGCACACCCCGTAGCCGATTTGGTCGCGCACGCCGAATCCGGCGCGGATCTACCGGACGAGACCGACCGCCGCACCGCGCCCGGGCCATCAGGAGCCCGTGCTCGCCTCGCCGCCGAATGTACCGCCGCCGACGATGGTGGACGAACACCCCCGCCTCCGCCTCCGGGGCCGACCGAAGGCCGACGGCCCCGACGTCTACCAGGCCGAGTTGACCAGCGAGTTCGCCGCCATTTCGAGGTAGTCCAGGAGCTGGCGCCGATGTGCGTCGTCGAGCGCCTCCGGTTCGATCTCGGCGACAGCGATTCGCATACAGCGGAGCCAGGCGTCGCGCTGTACCGGCCCGATCTCGAACGGCATATGCCGCATCCGCAACCGTGGATGACCGCGCTCGTCGGAGTAGGTGCGCGGGCCGCCCCAGTACTGTTCGAGGAACATCCGCAACCGGCGTTCGGCCGGGCCCAGATCTTGTTCCGGGTACATGGGACGGAGTATCTCGTCCGCGGCGACCTCCCGATAGAAAACGGCCACCAGCCGGTGGAAGGTCTCCTCCCCACCGACCGCCTCGTAGAAAGAGACCGTGGCCTGTTCGCCCGCCGGAGTGCCCGAAGCCGCGTTACCCGAAGTCATGAACCCTCTCGTTTCGCTGGATGCGCCGTCCATTGTGCCCGCGCCGGCACGGGTTCGCAGATTCGCCGGGCCCGACCGCGACGCGACCGCTCACACCTGGCGTTTCCCGCTTCGTGGCCACCGGGCGTCGCTTCAGCGACAGTTAACCAGCCATTGTGCAAAATAACCGTGCGCTGCGGGGGTTTCCATGGTCAACTGGGTTCTGTCTCCGCCGAGATACCATATGATCTTGAAACGCAGAATTTGGGGTCGACATGAAGCAACGGACCGGCGCCCGATCACCGGAGGCGATACGCCACCGACAACTGAAGCCCGCCGACGTCCACGCTCGTGGGTCGGGGGCTCCTCCGCTGCAACTGCTGTCCGATCACACGGCCAACCGGCACACTGCCGAAACCGCTGTTCTTTCCGAATCCCGTTCCGAGAGCGATTCCGCTCCCCACCTCGCAGTACCGCCGCCGATCAGCTGGCTGAAACGCCGTGTGCTGCTGCTCAACGCCACCTACGAACCGCTCACGGCGCTCACCGCTCGCCGCGCGATCGTGCTGCTGGTCTGCGATAAGGCCGACGCGGTGCACCACGACCCCACCGGGCCCGTACTGCACTCCGCCGGAGCAGCTGTCGCCATTCCGTCCGTTATCCGGCTGCGGACCTATGTCCGCGTCCCCTACCGTGCTCGTGTCCCGATGACCCGGGCCGCTCTCATGCAGCGCGACCGGTACCGCTGCGGATATTGCGGCAGCAAGGCCGAAACCATAGACCATGTCGTCCCCCGCAGCCGCGGCGGCGAACACAGCTGGGAGAACTGCGTCGCGAGCTGCGCGCCCTGCAACCACCGCAAAGCCGACAAATTACTCAGCGAGCTGGGCTGGACACTGCGCGCACCGCTGATCTCGCCCAAAGGACCGCATTGGCGGTTGTTGTCCACGGTCAACGAACTGGACCCGGTCTGGCTGCAGTACCTCGGCGAGGGCGCGGCCTGACACGTCGACGCCCCGCGGCCGCCCGCGATCGGTGTCAGGATCCCGCAGCCGGAGTGAGGGAGAGTCCCCCGGTCCGGCGGCGGGCGACCGACCCGTAGCGGGCGTCCAATCTTAGCCAGGTGTTGCTCGCCCGGACCCGGACCGATTCACCGGGCGGGATCCGCTCGGCGTCCGCCCGGTCGCCCGCGTGCGGGATGAAGTCCATGGCGGTGAGCGCGAAAACCACTCGCATCGGCACCTGCACCCGTACCTGTCCCGCGGATACGGTCAGCACGGTCTGGTCCAGCAGCGAGGCCGGCGGGCCGTGCTCGGAGCCGTGTTCCTTCGCCAGATCGGCCCCACGTTCGGCGAGTTCGACCAGAGTGCGGGCGGGCAGATCGTCGATATGGCCGAATCCGCTGTCCGGCGGCAGGGCGCCCCGCCATGCCGAATCCAGCGAATAGCCCAGATCGATCGGACCGGCCGCGGACAGCCCGGAGAGAACCGTGTCCGCGCCGACCGTCACATCGTCGGCAGCCAGTTCCGCGGCCACCGTGCGGGTCGCCAGCGCCTCGAAACCGGTGCTGACCCAGGCGGCCACCAGCCCGCTGCCCCGGCGGCGCAGCCGTACCACCGCCGCCGGATCGAGACGCTGCGCCCGGGTGAGGAATGTGGCCAGGTTCTCGCGCTCCGCCGGGTCCGGTACGGACAGGACCCGCTGATCGGATGTCACGACCGAACCCGTACCGCCGACCGGCTCATGCCCTGTCCATGGGGCATGAGCGAGGGCCCTACATGGTCACGCTCCGCTACCGCCTCCGGGCCTGACTCGCTCATGCCGTGCCCATGGGGCATGAGCGAGGGCCCTACATGGTCACGCTCCGCTACCGCCTCCGCGCCTGACTCGCTCATGCGGCCAGCCATTGGGAAAGGTAGGCGCGTTCGGGATCGGTGAGGCGGCGCAGCCGCTGGGTCTCGATATCGAACGCTGCCAGCTGAGTGGTCGCGGTGACGGCGGCGGGCGAGCCGGGCGCGGCACCCGCGGCCCGCACCTCGTAGGCGACGGTGAAGTCGACCGCCCGCAACTGCTCGATCCACATGGCGATATCGAGCGGTGTGTCCTCGTGCCGCAGCTGCCCGCGATATTTCACGTGCAGATCCGCCAGCACACAGCCGTTGCGTAGCGCGACAGTCGGCCGGTCGTCCTCGAACAGCCAGGGAATCCGGGCCTCCTCCAGCAAGGTCACCATGCGAGCGTGGTTGACGTGCTGGAAGACATCCATATCGGACCACCGCACATGCACAGCGGTGTGGAACCGACGTGGCGACGCCACAGCTGGCGCCTCCACATCGGGCCTCGTTCCGTTGCGGGGAGCAGCGTTCGTCACCGTGGTACCTCCGATTGGGCACCCACCCCACTCACCATGCTGCGCACCTGCCGCGCCGCGACCGACAGCGTGGCGAGATCGTGGGTTCCGGACTCGAACAGTTCCGCCAACGCCGCGCGGGCACGGCCGAGCCGGGACTGATTCTTGGACTCCCAGTATGCAATCTTCTCGTCCGCGCTCTCCTCGGGGTCACCGCCGGAGAGGACGTCGAGGGTCAGCGAACGCAACGAACTGTACATATCGTCGCGCAGCGCGAGCCTGGCCAGCGCGTGCCAGCGGTCCCCGCGTTCCAGATGGCTGACCGCCTCGAGCAGCCAATCGATCTTCAGATGCTCGTTCAGCGCGTAGTACAGCGCACCGACTTCGGCACCGGAACGATCGGTGATATCCGCGATATCGATGACATCGAGCAGCGGGAACAGATGCAGCAGCCCGAAAACCTCGGTCGCGAGGTCCAACGGCGCACCGTGCGCGACGAGGTCGGCGGCCTGATCGGTGAGTGTGGTCACGTGGTGGCCGCGCAACCAGCCCGGTACCTCGGGCGCGAGTTCGCGCACTCCCACCCGGTACCGGTTGATCTCGGCGCCGACGGCGACCGGTTGCGGGCGGTTGGTGAGCAACCAGCGCGAGGCCCGGTCCAGCGTCCGTTTCGTCTCCAGCTCGAGCTGGTCACGCACGCCCACCGTCGTATCCACGGCCCGTATCCGGGCCCAGATATCGTGCAGACCGAAGATCTCGGTGACCGCGGCGAAAGCGCGCACGGTATCGCTCGCGGTGGCGCCGATCTCCTCGCCGAGCCGGAAGGTGTAGGTGACGCCGCCGTAGTCCACCACCTCGTTGGCGATCATGGTGGTGACGATCTCCCGGCGCAGACGGTGCTTCTTGATCGCCGCGCCGAATCGTTCCCGCAGCGGAGTCGGGAAGTAGTCGGGCAGCCGGGCGGCGAAGAAGGCGCTGTCGGGCAGATCGCCGGCCAGCAGATCCGCTTTGAGCGCCAGCTTCACATGGGCCAGCAGGTTGGCGAGTTCGGGCGAGGCCAGCCCGGTGCCATCGTCGAGCCGGCGTTTCAACACCACGTCGGTGGGCAGTGCCTCGAGTTGCCGGTCGAGGCCGCGCTGGGTCTCCAGTTCCTCGATGAGGCGCCGGTGCACATTGAGCATCCGTGCCGCCTCGGTCCGCGAAATTCCCATCACATAGTTCTGGGAAACGTTGTCCTGCAGCACCATCTGCGCGACTTCGTCGGTCATTTCGGCGAGCAGCGGATTACGATCCGCGATATCCAGCTCACCCGCCGACACCACACCGTCGAGCAGAACCTTGATATTCACCTCGTGATCCGAGCAATC
>NZ_JBSGIP010000039.1:0-55428 GCF_053605105.1 Nocardia sp. NPDC003963 | reverse complement strand
GTTGTGATATTCCGATCTGAAGGCGCGAAGCGCGAGTCTCGAGGCCTGAACGGCGGGACACCAGGGGGCCTCAACCCCCGCGCGCGCCAGCGCGCCAAAAACACAGCACCGTCGCGGCCGACGCCGCCATACCCCACTGAGCTGGAGTGATACACCCCATATCCCTCCTGTGACCCGCCCACCCCGGACAGTCCTGTTGACGTACCCCGCTGTAGCTGTAACTATGGGAAACAGTTAAGCCCGATTTTCGACGAGAGGCAGTGACGATGACGTCTTCAGCCACCACGGTCTCCGACGACCAACTGGTCGCGCAGGCTCAGGAATACGCGGAGAAGCTGTTGCTGCTGTCGGAGGGCTCCGTCAATCGGAATTTCGATCCGTTCACCGATATCGACTGGGATAACCCCGACTTCGCCGCCGATACCCGGCCCGAGCGGTGGATCCTGCCGAAATCCGGGGATACCGTCGGCCGCCACCCCTGGTATCAGGCGCTGACGCACGAACAGAAGATCGCCCTCGGCAAGTACCGGCAGGCCAATGTCGCCAAGGTGGGCCTGCAGTTCGAGGCCATCCTGATCAGCGGCATGATGCAGCACATCTTCGGCCTACCCAACGGTGACCCCGAGTTCCGGTACTGCTCCCACGAGATGATCGAGGAGCACAACCACACCCTGATGTTCCAGGAGATGGTCAACCGGATCGGCGTCGACGTTCCCGGGATGGGTCCGCTGGTACGCCAGTTCCGGCATATCGCGGTACCGGTCGCCGTGGCTTTCCCGAACCTGTTCTTCATGGCCGTGCTCGGCGGCGAGGAGCCGATCGACCACATCCAGAAGGATGTGCTGCGTTCGGGCGAGGAAGTCCATCCCATCATGCGCGGCGTGATGGCCATCCACGTGGCCGAAGAGGCCCGGCACATCTCCTTCGCCCACGAATTCCTGAAGAAGCATGTCCCGGAGTCCTCGGCCCGCAACAAGTTCGTGCTGTCGGTGGCCATGCCGATCGTCATGTGGATCCTCGGTCGTGCCATCGTGACCCCGCCCAAGGCGTTCTTCGACGAATTCGATATCCCCAAGAGTGTGCGCAAGGAACTGTTCCACGGTTCCGACGACGCCAAGCAGACCTTCAGCGACTATTTCGCCGATGTCCGCGCGCTGGCCACGGAGATCGGCCTGATGAACCCGGTCGCCAAGCGGGTCTGGAAGGCGCTGGGTATCGACGGGCACACCACCCGGTACCGGTCCGAGCCGCTGCGTGCCGTCACCGGCAAAGCCGCCTGAGCGGCGGGTAGCACCTCCATGCCCTACGTCGTCACCCAGTCGTGCTGTAGCGACGCCTCGTGCGTGTACGCCTGCCCGGTCAATTGCATCCATCCGACTCCGGACGAACCCGACTTCCGGACCGCCGAGATGCTGTATGTCGACCCGGCCGCCTGCGTGGACTGTGGCGCCTGCGCCTCGGCCTGCCCGGTGGACGCCATCACCTCCTCGAAGAAACTGACCGCCGAGCAGCAGCCGTTCATCGAGATCAACGCCGATTTCTATCGCCAGTCGCGACCGCGTCCGCTACTGGCGCCGCCGGTACCCGCCGCCGCGATCGATACCGCCGGTCGTGGACCGCTGCGGGTGGCGGTGGTCGGTTCCGGGCCGTCGGCCATGTACGCCGCGGACGAACTGCTCACCCAGCCCGACGTCCGGGTCACCGTTTTCGACCGGCTGCCGGTCCCGTACGGACTGGCCCGCTACGGTGTGGCGCCGGACCACGCGAAAACCCGTCAGGTGGCCGACCTCTTCGACACGATGTCCGCGCAGCCGGGTTTCGGCTCGTACTTCGACGTCGAGGTGGGTAAGCACATCTCGCACGAGGAACTGCTCGCCTACCATCACGCCGTCGTCTACGCGGTCGGCGCGTCGACGGACCGCAAACTCGGTATCCCGGGCGAAGGTCTGGCCGGAAATGTCTCGGCCACTGATTTCGTGGCCTGGTACAACGGTCACCCCGACCATCAGCATCATGATTTCGATCTGTCCCGGCGCCGGGTCGTGATCGTCGGCAACGGCAATGTCGCGCTCGATGTGGCGCGCATCCTGACCAGCGATCCCCAACAGCTGGCCGGTACCGATATCTCACCGGTCGCGCTCGAGGCGCTGCGGCACAGCAGTGTGGAAGAGGTCGTGGTGCTCGGGCGGCGCGGACCGGCCGAGTCGGCGTTCACCGTCCCGGAGTTCGTCGGACTGCTGGGTGCCGATGTGGATATCGTCGTGGACGGTGAACTGCCCGCGCCCGCGGAGGGCCTGCCCTATCAGGTCGAACGCAAATTGGATCTGCTGCGCGGGATCGCCGAGCGGCCGACGGGCCGGCAGCGGCGCATAGTATTCCGCTATCAGAGTGCGCCGAGTCGAATCCTCGGCCCCGACGCCGTCACCGGTATCGAGGTGGAGCGCACCGAACTGGTGACCGGTGCGGACGGTCGGGCGCGCGCGGTCGGCACCGGCGATCTGGACCTGCTGGAGACCGGACTCGTGCTCACCTCGGTGGGGTACCGGGGTGTGCCGATGCCGGGTCTGCCGTTCGACGAACAGCGCGGCGTCATCCCGAACCAGGGTGGGCGGGTGCTGGAGAATCCGGCCGGGGCAGTGTTCCCGGGCACCTATGTCACCGGCTGGATCAAGCGCGGACCCACGGGTTTCATCGGCACCAACAAGTCCTGCGCTCAGGAGACGGTGCAGCAGTTGGCCGACGATTTCAATGCCGGCCGCCTTCCCGAACCCGCCGGAAGCGCCGAGGCGTTCGACCGGCTGCTGCGCTCTCGGCGACCGGAAGCGCGCGCGGCGGGAGCGGTACTGCGGCCCGCGAGATCACGCCGGGGATTCTTCAGCCGCGCCTGAGCGCATCCCCGGCCCTACGGTTCGGTTCCGCGTCCCGGAATTCCGCGACCGGCCGGGTCACCGGAAGTCGTCCGCGTGGTCCACCGCCCACTGCGCGAATGTGCGTGCCGGATTCCCGGTGACCTCCTCGACGACGGTCGATGTCGCCGGTGTACCGGCTGTTCCGGCCTGCCATCCGGCCAGCACCGCTTCGACGCCGATCGCGGGCACGGTTTCGCGCAGTTCCGCGCGTGCCTGTTCGACGGAGATCATCTCGACGGCGATCTCCCGGCCCACGGCGGCCCCGATATGCTGTACCTGTTGCCGCAGGGTGAGGGCCTCGGGGCCCCATACCGAGTAGGCACGATGCGCATGGACCGGTTCGGTCAGCGCGGCCACGGCCAGTGCCGCCAGATCTCGTTCGTGGACGGGCGCCGTGCGCGCTTCGGGATACGGCATGCGGACGCGGCCTTCGTCGCGAATCGACCGCCGCCACCACCACAGTGCGTTCGTGGCGAACATACCGGGCCGGATGAACGTCCAGTCCAGACCGGACTTCTCGATGGCGGTTTCGACAACGCGGTGCATCCGGCCGACCGAATTCTGTTGGGCTTCGTCCGGCAGGACGGCCCCGGACGACAGCAGGACCACGTGCCGGACTCCGGCGGTCTCGGCCGCGGCCACGAATTCGTCGATCCCGTCGGGTACGGCGTAGAGGAATACGCGTTCGGCGTCCTCGAGTGCGGCGGACAATGTTTCGGGACGTGCCAGATCGGCCGCGATGACCTGTGCGCCGGTCGGGAAATCCGCCGGATCGGGATCCCGGCCGGTCACGCGGACCCGGCCGCCCTGCGCGATCAGTCCGGCCGCGACGTGGCGGCCTACCTTGCCTCTGGCTCCGAAAACAACTGTGACCATGGGGGAAGCGTAGAGCGTGGAGCTTACTGAGAGTAAGAGCATACCTTTGGGTAAGCTTCTGATATGGGAGTAGGTTCGCAGGACCGTAAGGCCGAGTGGCCCTTGACGAGTGACGCATTCAACAGCGACTGCCCCGCACGAGAGGTGCTCGACCACATCACCAGCCGCTGGGGAGTGCTGATCCTGACAGCGCTCGTACCCGGTGCGCTCCGGTTCTCCGAACTGCATGCGGCGATCGGCGGGATCAGCGAGAAGATGCTGTCGCAGACGCTGCGCACGCTGGTGCGTGACGGGCTCGTCTCGCGCTCGGTGGAGCCGACCACACCGGTCCGGGTCGGTTACGAGCTCACCGATCTCGGCCGGAGTCTCACCGAATCGTTGCAGCGGTTCCTGGACTGGATCCGGCTGCACACGAGCGATGTCGTTTCCGCCCAGCGACGCTACGACCGCGCGAGCTGACCGCTTCCGATCAGCGCGGTGCCGGCCGGTCCGGCCGACTCGGCCGGACCGGAGCGAAACGTTTGGCGTACGCCGTGATCGGCGCGGTCTCGACCAGCTCGATACCGGGCAGCGCCCCGATCCGCTCGGTGAGGTAGCTGTACAGGGCGCCGGCATCCCGGCAGATCGTCACGACGAGCAGATTGTGCCTGCCGGTGGTCGCGCCCAGATAGGCCGTTTCGGTATCCGTGGCCAGGCTCGCGGCCACCGTGGCCAGTAGTCCCGGGGCGACCGACAGCCACAGCACGCACTGGATGGCGAAGCCGAACAGCGCGGGCTCCACTTCGACGTCGAATCGCAGCATGCCGGCATCCCGCAATTCGGCCAGACGCCGACGTACCGCGGATTCCGACCAGTCCACGTGCCGGGCCAGATCCGCGTAGGCAGCCCGGCCGTCGGCCGCCAGCGTGCGGAAGAGCCGCCGGTCCAGGTCGGTGAGCCGAATAGAATCGGGTGCCGCCGGATCGCCCGGATCTAATCCGGCGAGTTGTTCCTCGGTGAGTGCGGAGGTGCGCCCGCGCCAGCGGTGGTCCATCAGATGGCGCAGCACTCGCTGCGCGGTCACCTCGACGACATCGGGGTGACCGTCGAGCAGCGCCGTCGGTACCGTGCCCGCACCGGAAACCCGGAACAGGCAGGCGATCTCGGTGCCGCCGGACAATTCGGTGACCCAGGCGGTGTCGGGACGGGCCGCCAACGTGCGCGCGACGGCCGCGGCGGCCCGGGGCCGGACCCGGAGGCGCACCAGCCACGAGGTGTCGGCTCCGAGGTGACTGTGCGGGACGGCGCTGACGCGCACCGCGCCGGCCGCCCGGAGCCGGGTGAATCGGCGGGCTACGGTCCGGTCCGAGACATCCAGGACGGCGGCGATCCGGCTGAACGGTATGCGGCCGTCGATCTGCAAGGCGTGCAGCAAACACCGGTCGAGAGTGTCGAGCGTGACCGAATCCACCGGCTCAGGATAGGACGGTACTCGGTGCTGGTGGGGCCGCCGTTTCCGAGTACGCCGCGATCGTGGATCGCTACGCGCTGCTGTCGGGCGGCGAACCGAGCGCGAAAACTCCTGGCGCGTGGTCGAATCGGCCGGGCGGTGCTCGGTTCGAGACGGTACGCGGTGGCGAGACCCGGCGGGTGCGGTTCGGGGAGCCGGGATCGCTGGCTCGTACCCGGCGTGGACGACCGTCACCGCCGCCCGACAACGGCGACTGCGCGCTCGGACCTGCACGACAGGGGCGTCCGCGCGGAATCCGGTCGAATCCGGATCCCCGCCGGCGACGGTGCCGTGGCGGCCGGTCGGTACGAGGCTCCATCGGTACTTACCCGGCTACTGCGCAGCTTTCGGCCGGCGGCGCATTGCGCCGGACCGGTGGACACTGTTTGCGGTGAACGCGGGAGATTCGTTGGCTATTGATCGGTTACCGACTGGTAGTCGCGGTTCTATCGGGAAAATCATGTCATCGGGGCTTACCTGTGGGCGGGGGTGGGGACGCTCCGCCGTACTCTCATTGTTGCGACATAAGAGCTGTTCAGAGGCGATTTATGATGATTCTACGTAACGAGCCGACGGTTTGTTTCCATGGGTTCGACCGGGGATTCGTTCTGTAACAGTAACTTTCATTGCCGATTATTCGATTTCGAGGACCTGTTGCAGCTAACCTGTGGACGCTGTTTGGAAAACGACCGCGCCCATGGCTCTTTCACAAGGACGTGGTCTCGGTGCGTTGACGGGATAGCAAATTGACTTCTGGGCTGGGTATCAGCATCGGCACGGTGAACGTGGTCTCGGCGCGAGTCGGGGCGCAGGACGCGCGACCGGTGGTACGGACACGGCGGACCGCCGTCGGATTCGACAGCGGGGGGACCGCCAGACTGGGCGGGATCACCCGATTCTCCACGACCGTCAACGAATTCGCCGATCTCGGGCGCAACCCGGAATCGGTGTATGTGGACGGGCGGATCTGGTCGCCGGCCACCATCTTCGCCTCGGTGGTGCAGGGACTGGTGGCCGCGGAACAGGCGACCGGGGTGGTCGTCACCCACCCCGCCGGCTACACCGCCAAACAACTGGATCTGCTCCGGCAGAGTCTGGACCTCGCCGGTGTCGGTCACGTCCAGCTGGTACCGGAACCGGTGGCGGCCGCGCACTGGCTCGATACCGAACACGGCCCACTCGACAGCGGGTTCGTCCTCGTCTACGACCTGGGTGGGAACAGTCTCGATGTATCGGTGGTCCGCACCGGTCCGGACTGGCCGAACCATCCGGTGGTCGGGAAACCGGTGCGTTCCTACGAATTCGGCGCCCGGCCCCTGGGCGCCCTGATCGCGCGCTGCGCGGGCGACCGGGCGATCGGGCCGGCCGAACCACAGACCGGCGCGGTATCGCTCGTATCGTTCGTCGATCCCGAGGGGCTGCGGCGCGAACATGTGCGCGATTCCCTGGAAGTGGTACGGGCAGCGGTACGTTCGGCCGGGGTCGGGCTCTCCGATATCGGACGGGTGCTGGTGGTCGGCGGTGCGGCGCGGCCACCGCAGATCGCCGAAACCCTCACCGAACTCGGCCTGCCGGTGACCGTGGCCGCCGACTCCGGACAGTGCGTCGCGCTCGGCGCTGCCGCGATGGCCGCGGAGAGCGTGACGCCAGTGGGATCCTCCGGGATCAAGCACCCGCCGATCTTCTCCGGCGCTGCCCTCTTCTCCGCGGTGGCGATGTCCGCGGCCACGATCCTGGGCACCGGTCCGGCGGATACCGAACTGCCGGAGGATCGGCCACCGCTGCAGAGTCCGGGCGCGGTTCTGTACGAAATCCACGGGGAGGCGCAGGTCGAACGGTCCGGTCGCAGCGGCTGGACGGTGTCCTACGCGCCGCTGGGTACCCCGTCGCTCATCACTCCGGCAGCGGCGACGCGACCGTACGGCCCGCCGATGCCCGCACCATCGCCGGCTCCGTCCCGGTCGGATGACGATCACCCGGCCGCGAACAGGCCCGGGACACACCACGCCCCGTTCGACGAACACCCCGCTCCCGGGCCGCGGCACGAGCGCCCGGCACGATTCGATCCCCCGATACCGTTCGGACATCCCGGCGGGGGCCGCCCCGACACCGGTGGCGCGAATCCCGGCGAACCCACCGGTCCGGGGGCCGAGGCGCCGGGCGGCGGCCCCGGGCCAGGCCTTCCGCCGGTGGTGGAAGGGCCGGGCGGGCAGCCGGGCGGAGACGAGGATCCGGGAAGCAGCCCCGGTGGATGGTCGCCGGGATCCGGTCTGCCGGATATCGGAGTACCCGGTGCGGGTGACGGCTCCGGTGGTGGGTGGTCTGCGCCGGGTGCCGGCGGGGCGGACGAGGGCGACGGGTCCGGTTGGTCTCCGCCGGGCGTGGGCGAGCCGGACGCGGGTGACGAGTCCGGTGGCGGCTGGTCCCCGCCGGGGATCGGCGGTACGGACGAGAGCGATGGTTCCGGTGGCGGATGGTCTGCACCGGGTGCCGGCACCCCCGGAGCGGGATACGGCGGGCCGGGTGGCTTCGGCGCCGGTGATTCGGGCGGCTTCGGGAGCGGTGACAGTGGTGCCGACTCCGGAGACGACAGCGGTTCGGGCGGGAAGCCCTCCGGCGGCAGGTCCGATTCCTCGGCTCCGGGCGGCTCGGGTGGTCCGGGCGGGTTCGGTGGGTTCGGCGGCCGGCCTTCGGGTGCCGGTGGTTTCCGCGGCGATTCGGACTCGGGTGGCTCCGCCGCGAGCGGTTCCGACTCCTCCGGTGGTGCGCATTCCCGGAGTTCGGATTCCGGTGGCTCCCGGTCCGGTGACGGTGGCTCGTCGCGGGGCGGGTCCTCGCGGGGTGGCTCGTCGCGCGGCGGGTCGGACCGCTGAAGCGCCGGGATACGCGGTGACGAGACGAGCTTTTCCGCATAATGCGGTGCGATCCGATGGCAGCACACGGCACAATCGGTGAGGTGGACACGGACGGGGACCCGCCGCGGCTGATCGCACTCGATGTGGACGGAACACTGCTGAAGACCGGCGCGCCGGTGAGCGACCGGGTCGCCGCCACCGTGCGCGCGGCGGCCGGGGCCGGTGCGCATGTCGTGGTGAGTACCGGACGGACCGTGGTCTCCACCCGTCCGGTGCTCGACGAACTCGGCCTCGTACAGGGCCATGCGATCTGCTCCAACGGCGCGGTGCACATCGATATCGAGCAGGCGGTCCCGGTGGCGGTGCACCATTTCGACCCCGCGCCCGCCGTGACCGCGCTGCGGCGATTGTTCCCGGACATGATCTTCACGGCCGAGCGGGTCGGCCGGGGATTCTGGGCGACCGGTATGAGTCCCGGGGAGTACTACGCCGGGGGCGAATACCTGGTGGTCGACGATCTCACGCTGGGCAGTGAACCGACACCGCGTCTCAACTGCTGGTGGCCCGAGGGCGCGCCGGAGGAGATGCACAGATTGCTGGAGGGTCTGGCGCTGCCGGAGATCAGTTGGGTCTACGGTGAATTCGGGCCCTGGCTGACCATTTCCCGGCACGGTATCTCCAAGGGATGGGCGCTGGAGCATCTGCGTCGCCTGCTCGATATCCCGCGCGAGGCCACCCTGGCCATCGGCGACGGTTTCAACGACCGCGAGATGTTCGCCTGGGCAGGGCATTCGGTGGCGATGGCAAACGCACCGGTCGAACTACACGCTCTCGTCGACGAGGTCACCGACGATGTCGCCGCCGACGGTGTGGCGTCGGTACTGGAACGCTGGTTCTGAGTTCCGGGGGCCCGAACCGGCGACGGTGAACGTGCCCCGGGCGGTGGTGCGGCTCAGGCCGACAACGGCAGTGTCCGCGCGAGCGCGGCGTCGTAGCGGTCCCAGACGATCGCGGCCAGGGCCGGGTCCGGGCCGAGTACCGCGGCATGCGGTAGCAGCGGGTCCTGGTCGCGTAGCCGGTCGGTGAGCAGACCCGGCGCCAGGAACCAGGGCGCGACCAGTACGCGGTCGGCACCACGGGCCCGCAGGCGTGCCGTCGCCAGGCCGAGCGTGGGTTCCGCGGTGGCGAAGCATATTTCGGTGGGGATACCGGTGCGGGCCGCGAACCGGCGCGCCAGCCGGGCGGTCTGCCGGTTGGCGGCGGCCGCGGACGACCCGACCGCGGCCAGCGCGATACCGAGCCGCTCGGGTGCGGTGTGCCAGCCGCGTTCGGTGCTAGCCGTCCGCACCCGCTCGTGCAGTACCTCGATCAGTCGCGGGTCGGCCCCGAAGACCTCGGCCTGGGTGAGCCGCAGCCGCGGGTGGCGGTCGCCGGCACCGGCCAGCAGCGCGGGCAGATCCACCCGGGCATGGAACGCGCTACCCAGCAGCAGCGGGACCACCACCGCACGGGTTTCACCGCCCGCGGCGAGCGAATCGAGGACCTGTCCGACCGCCGGTGCGTTCAGATCGAGGAAGGCCAGGCGGGCCGGGGTGTCCGGACGTGCCGCCCGGACCCGGTCCAGCAGTGCGGCGGCGGTGGCGGCCGACCGGGGGTCCCGGCTGCCGTGTGCCACCGCCACCAGTGTGGGACTACCGGGCATCAGGCCTCGGTTCCGACCTCGACCGCCGTGAGCACATCGCCGACCAGGCCCGCCGCCAGCGTGTTCCCACCCGCCGGGTCGATGAGCAGGAAACTGCCGGTGTGCCGGTTGGCCCGGTAGTCGTCGGCCGCGATCGGTTCGGCGACCCGTACCGAGATACGGCCGATATCGTTGAGCGACAGCGTTTCCGGATTCGGATCGGCCGCCAGGCGTTGTTCGTCGAATCGCTCGGTGAGTGCGCCGACGATCGCCTGCGTGGTGCGGGTCCCGTGCTTGAGCAGTAACCGGGCGCCGGGGCGCAGCGGTTTGTCGCCGAGCCAGCAGACGGTGGCGTCGAAGGTGTCGAGCGGTTCCGGTGCGTCGGCGGGGGAGGCGATGGTGTCACCGCGCGAGATGTCGACCTCGTCGGCCAGTACCAGCGTCACACTGCGGCCGGCCTGGGCGACGGCCAGTTCGCCGTCGGGCGTATCGATCCGTTCGACCGTGGTGCGGATACCGGACGGCAACACCACCACCTCGTCACCGGGTGCCACCGACCCCGCCGCGATCCGGCCCGCGTAGCCGCGGTAGTCCGGATACTCCGGTGTCCGCGGCCGGATCACGTACTGCACCGGAAACCGCAGGCCCACCGCGTGCTCGCCGGAGTTGTCCGCGTCCACCGGCACCGATTCGAGATGTTCGATGAGCGACGGGCCGCTGTAGTACGGGGTCCGGTCGGAGCGGGTGGCGATATTGTCGCCGTTCAGCGCCGAGACCGGGATCTCCAGCACATCCTCGTCCGGCCAGCCGAGCGTCCGGGTGAGATGCGAGAACTCCGCCGAGATCTCCGCGAAGACCTTGGCGGCCGCGGCCTGCTGCGCCTGTTCGCTCGGCTCGTCGCCACCGATCAGGTCGATCTTGTTCACCGCCAGCACCAGCTTCGGTACCCCCAGCAGCGCCAGCACCGCGGCATGGCGGCGGGTCTGCTCGATCACGCCCTTGCGCGCGTCCACCAGCAGGATCACCAGTTGGGCGGTGGAGGCACCGGAGACGGTGTTGCGGGTGTACTGCACATGCCCCGGGGTATCGGCCAGGACGAACGAACGCTGCGGGGTCGCGAAGTACCGGTAGGCGACATCGATGGTGATGCCCTGCTCGCGTTCGGCCCGCAGACCGTCCACCAGCAGCGACAGATCGGGGGTGGACAGCCCCTTGTCCACCGAAGCCCGGGTCACGGCGTCGATCTGGTCGGCGAGTACGGATTTGGTGTCGTAGAGCAGACGTCCGACCAGGGTGGACTTACCGTCGTCGACAGAACCGGCGGTGGCCAGCCTCAGTAGGTCGGACATATCAGAAGTAACCCTCTCGTTTGCGGTCTTCCATGGCGGCTTCGGAGACCCGGTCGTCGCCACGGGTCGCGCCGCGTTCGGTCAGCCGGGAGGCGGCGACCTCGGCCAGGATGGCCGCGTTGTCGGCGGCGTCGGACAGGATGGCGCCGGTGGTGGAACCGTCGCCGACGGTGCGGTACCGCACCGAACGGGTTTCCAGGACCTCGCCGTCGTTCGGGCCACCCCAGCTACCGGGCGTCATCCACATGCCGTCGCGCTGGTACACCGGACGCTGGTGCGCGTAGTAGATGGTGGCAAGTTCCACGTTCTCGCGCGCGATGTAGCGCCAGATATCGAGTTCGGTCCAGTTGGACAGCGGGAACACCCGGACGTGTTCGCCCGGCGCGTGCCGGCCGTTGTACAGGTTCCACAGTTCGGGCCGCTGCCGCTTGGGATCCCACTGGCCGAAGGCGTTGCGCAGCGAGAAGATCCGCTCCTTGGCCCGGGAGCGTTCCTCGTCGCGGCGGCCGCCACCGAACACCGCGTCGAAGCGGTGCTCGGTGATGGCGTCCAGCAGCGGGACGGTCTGCAGCGGGTTGCGGATACCGTCCGGGCGTTCGGTGAGGCGGCCGTCGGCGAGGTAGTCCTCGACGCCGGCCACATGCAGCCGCAGGCCGTACTTCTCGACCACGTGATCGCGGAACTCCAGGACCTCGGGCAGGTTGTGCCCGGTGTCCACGTGCAGCAGCGCGAACGGCAGCGGTGCCGGCCAGAAGGCCTTCAACGCCAGATGCAGCAGGACCGTGGAGTCCTTACCGCCGGAGAACAGGATCACCGGGCGTTCGAATTCGCCCGCGACCTCGCGGAAGATATGGATGGCTTCCGATTCCAGCGCGGCCAGGGTGTCGAAATCCGAGAGTCCGACGGAGCGTTCGGTGGTGAATACGTCGGTCATGAGGCGTGCAACCCACATTCGGTCTTGGCGAGGCCGGCCCAGCGGCCGCTTCGCGGATCGGATCCCGGCTCCGGTTTCCGTGTGCACGGAGCGCAGCCGATGGACGGATATCCCTCCTCCACCAGGGGATTGACGAGAATCGAATGCTTTTCGATGTAGTCCTGCATCTCGTCGTCGGACCAGGGTGCGATCGGGTTGATCTTCACCAGCCCGAAGCCCTCGTCGAACGAGATGAGCGGCGCGTTCGCGCGGGTGGGAGCCTCGACCCGCCGGATTCCGGTGACCCACGCGTTGTAGGGCGCGAGCGAATTCGTCAGCGGCACCACTTTGCGCAGGCGGCAGCATTCGTTCGCGTCCCGGGCGAACAGATCCTTGCCCAGCAGCGCATCCTGCTGGTCCACCGTTTGCTCCGGGCGGGCGTTGACGACGTTCACCCCGTACACCGCTTCCACCGCATCGCGGGTACCGATGGTCTCGGCGAAGTGGTAGCCGGTATCGAGGAACAGCACGTCCACGCCGGGCCGGACCTGGGCGGCCAGCTGGACCAGCACCCCGTCCTGCATATTCGACGCGACGATATAGCCGGTGCCGAAGTTCTCGTCGGTCCAGCGCAGCAGCTCCTCGGCCGAGGCGTCCGGGCCGAGTTCGGCGGCGCCGCGCTCGGCGAGTGCCTTCAGTTCCTCGGTGCTCAGTTTGGTCGGCAGCTGTTTCTGCTCGGTTGTCACAGTGGGTTCTCCCGTCACCACGCTCGCGGGTTTCATCGCAGATCGGCTTCCTCGGCGCGGACGGCCCACTGCGCGAACCGTTCGCCCCCTTCGCGGTGTTTGACGAAATTGCGGACCACGCGCTCGATGTAGTCACCGAGTTCGGCGCTTGTCACTTTGTGCTGACGCAGTTTGCGTCCGAAGGCGCTGTCGAGGCCGAGGCTGCCACCCAGATGAACCTGGAAGCCCTCGACCTGATTCCCGTCGCCGTCGTCGACGAGCTGGCCCTTGAAGCCGATATCGGCGATCTGCGACCGGCCACAGGAGTTGGGGCAGCCGTTGATATTGACGGTGATCGGCACGTCGAGTTCGGCGTTGATATCGGCCAACCGCTGTTCCAGCTCCGGTGCCAGCACCTGGGAGCGTTTGCGGGTCTCGACGAAGGACAGTTTGCAGAATTCGATCCCGCTGCACGCCAGCAGGTTGCGCCGCCAGACCGACGGCCGCGCGTGCAGGCCCAGGGGTTCCAGTTCGGCGATGAGCTGCTCGACCTTGTCGTCGGCGATATCGAGCACGATCAGTTTCTGATAGGGCGTGAACCGGATCCGATCCGATCCGGCCCGCTCGACCGCGTCGGAAACCTTCGTCAGGATGCTGCCCGAGACGCGGCCGGCGATGGGGGAGAAGCCGACGGCGTTCAGACCGTTGCGCAGCTTCTGTACACCGACATGGTCGATCGGGCGGCTCGGCTGCTCGGGTGCCGGGCCGTCGATCAGCTTGCGCTTCAGATACTTTTCCTCGAGAACCTCGCGGAACTTCTCGATACCCCAGTCCTTGATCAGGAACTTCAGCCGCGCCTTGGTGCGCAGGCGGCGGTAGCCGTAGTCACGGAAGAGGCTCACCACCGCTTCCCAGACCTCGGGCACCTCGTCCAGCGGTACCCAGGCGCCGACCCGCTGGGCCAGCATCGGGTTGGTGGACAGTCCGCCGCCGACCCAGAGGTCCAGGCCGGGACCGTGCTCGGGATGCTCGACACCGATGAACGCGACATCGTTGATCTCGTGCACCACATCCTGCTGGCCCGAGATCGCGGTCTTGAACTTGCGCGGCAGGTTGGAGTACTCCTTCTTACCGATATAGCGGCGCACGATCTCGTCGATCGCGGGCGTGGGGTCGAGGACCTCGTCGAGCGATTCCCCGGCCAGTGGGGAACCGAGCACCACGCGCGGGCAGTCGCCGCAGGCCTCGGTGGTCTGCAGGCCGACCGATTCGATCCGCCGCCAGATCTCGGGAACGTTCTCGATCTCGATCCAGTGGTACTGGACGTTCTCGCGGTCGGAGAGGTCGGCGGTATCGCGGGCGAATTCGGTGGAGATACCGCCCAGCGTGCGCAGCTGCGCGACATTCAGGGCGCCGCCGTCGCAGCGGATCCGCATCATGAAGTACTTCGCTTCGAGCAGATCGATGTTCTCGTCACCGGTCCAGGTGCCGTCGTATCCCTGTTCGCGCTGGGTGTACAGACCCCACCAGCGGAAACGGCCGCGCAGATCGCCCTTGTCGATACTGTCGAAACCGTTCTTGGAATAGATGTTCTCGATCCGCGACCGGACGTTGAGCGGATTGTCGTCCTTCTTGGACTGTTCGTTCGGGTTCAGCGGTTCGCGGTAGCCGAGCGCCCATTGGCCCTCGGCGCGGCGGCGTACCGGTTTGCCGGTGCGGGCGCGCGTGGGCCGGGCGGCGGGGGCCTCGGCCTTCGCGGGGGTGGTGGCGTCGGTGCTCGACGTCATGAAGTCGCTCCTGCTGGGTTGGGCTTACGTCCGTGCTGAGGGCGCGAGGGGCTGACTCGCACCCGCGGTGTCAGCGGGCCGAAATCCGAATCGGAATCACCGGGAATCCGGGAAGGGGCGCAGCTGAGCTACCGGGCGGAACCGGGCAGACAACAGGCGCTGCAGACGCGCTTGTAATCGACGTGGCGCCGTGCCACAAGTCGTACTCCTGATGCGCGCATGCGACCCATTGTGCCATGCCGATCCGTGCGTTCCGACCGCCCTACCAGTATTTCCCGCGAACAAGCGGGAAATTCCCTGGTTTGCCGGGTCTATTTGTGACGCCTGTCATATTTTCATCGGCGGGGGTATCCGCGGGCCGGCCGAGTCACGGCCTCCGGTGTTGACCTGAAGTCCGGTCGAGGTTGCACGCTCTGTTATGACCGAAGAGGACGGCCGCTGGGTGCTCACCGCGAACCAGAACACCCCGATCGTCGAAGGCTGATCCACCCACGGTCACACTGGAGGAGTGAGTCCCGCCGCCACCACCGCATCGCACACCGACGCCGCCGCTCCGGTGCTGCGCGATTTCGGTGGCGGCCCCTTCGGCATCTACATCCACGTACCGTTCTGCGCGACCCGCTGCGGATACTGCGATTTCAACACCTACACCGCCGGTGAACTCGGCACCTCGGCCTCGACGCAATCATGGGCCGCGGCGCTGCGCGGGGAACTGGCGACCGCCGCCCGGGAGTTCGCCGCGCTGCCCACCGCGACACCGCCGGTGGCGACGGTCTTCGTCGGCGGCGGAACCCCCTCCCTGCTCGGCGGCGCAGGTCTCGCGGAGGTGCTCGACGCGATCCGCGCCGAATTCGAGCTGGCCCCGGACGCCGAGATCACCACCGAATCGAACCCCGAATCGACCTCACCGGAATTCTTCGACACGATCCGCGCGGCCGGATTCACCCGTATCTCGCTCGGTATGCAATCGGCGGCCCCGCACGTGCTGGCCGTGCTGGACCGCACCCATACGCCCGGCCGGGCCGTTGCGGCCGCCCGGGAGGCGCGCGCGGCCGGATTCGACCATGTGAATCTCGACCTCATCTACGGAACTCCGGGCGAACGCGAGAGCGATCTGGACGCGAGCCTGGGCGCGGTACTCGACGCGGGTGTCGACCACGTCTCGGCGTATTCGCTCATCGTCGAGGACGGCACCGCACTGGCCCGCCGGGTGCGGCGTGGTGAACTACCCGCCCCCGACGACGATGTGCTCGCCGCCCGCTACGAACGGATCGACTCGCGGCTCGAGGCCGCGGGCCTGACCTGGTACGAGGTGTCGAACTGGGCGGCCGGTGACGCCGCCCGCTGCCGGCACAACCTCGGCTACTGGGACGGCGGTGACTGGCTCGGCGCCGGACCGGGCGCGCACAGCCATCTCGGGGGAGTGCGCTGGTGGAATGTGAAACATCCCGCCCGCTACGCCGACCGCGTCGGCCACGGCGGGCTACCGGCCGCCGATTGGGAAGACCTCACCGCCGCCGACCGCTATCTCGAGCGCGTCATGCTCGCGCTGCGTCTGCGCACGGGTCTCCCGCTGACCGACCTCGATCCGGAAGGAACGGCCGCGGCGCGCCGGATCGCCGCCGCCGGACTGGTGACGCTCACCGGCGATCGGTTGATCCTCACCGATCGCGGGCGCTTGCTGGCCGACGGTGTGGTCCGGGATCTGGTCGGCTGATCGTCGGATCGTGCGGACCCCGGTCCGGCAGGGCATCAGTTGTTGCTGTCCGCAGCGGAATTCGTCGCCTGCGCGCCGCACGGAATCGCGTGGACAGATCCACCGGGAGCGTTTCCGCCCCGCTGTGTATCTTGATCGTGCGGATCCGACGCTGACATGCGCGCTACGACGGGCACCGGGTGAATTCGCCGGGCGCAATTACACTGGGTAACGGACCCGGTGGTACGTGCGCCGGATTCACAGGACGCGGTGCGCCGGACGACCACATCGACGCGCGGTAAAGCTAGGAGGTGGGGTCGATGTCGAGCACCGAGGATCGGCGGTTCGAGGTCCTGCGAGCGATTGTCGCCGACTATGTCTCCACCAAGGAACCCATCGGTTCGAAAACCCTGGTGGAACGGCACAACCTGGGTGTTTCCAGCGCGACGGTACGAAACGATATGGCGGTGCTGGAAGCCGAGGGCTACATCGCCCAGCCGCACACCAGCTCCGGCCGTATTCCCACCGACAAGGGCTATCGCCAGTTCGTGGACCGGATCGCCGAGGTGAAACCGCTGTCCGTGGCCGAACGCAAAGCGATCATGCAGTTCCTCGAATCGGGAGTCGACCTCGACGACGTCCTGCGCCGCGGTGTCCGCCTGCTCGCCCAGCTGACCCGTCAGGTCGCGGTCGTCCAGTACCCGACGGTTTCCGCGTCCACCGTGCGCCATCTCGAGGTGGTCGCGCTCAACCCCGCGCGGTTGCTGCTGGTGGTGATCACCGATACCGGCCGGGTGGACCAGCGCATCGTCGAACTGGGCACCGTCGTCGACGACGACGATCTGGCCGCGCTGCGCGGCATGCTGGGCGCCGCCATGGACGGTAAACGCCTCGCCGCCGCCTCCGCGGCGGTCGCCGAACTGCCCGAACAGGCCCCGCTCAAACTGCGCGACGTCCTGATCAAAGTGTCGACGGTCATGGTCGAGACGCTGGTCGAACATCCCGAGGAACGTCTTGTCCTCGGCGGCACCGCCAATCTCACGCGCAATGCCGGAGATTTCGGTATCCACGGGTCGCTGCGCACCGTGCTGGAGGCGCTGGAAGAACAGGTCGTGGTCCTGAAACTGCTGGCCGCGGCCCAGCAGCCGGGGATGGTGACGGTGCGGATCGGCGAAGAGACCCAGGTCGAGGAAATGCGCGGGACCTCCGTCGTCACCACCGGCTACGGCGCCGCGGGCGCCGTCCTCGGCGGTATGGGTGTCCTCGGGCCCACCCGGATGGACTACCCGGGCACCATCGCCTCGGTCGCCGCGGTGGCGCGGTACATCGGCGAAGTGCTGGCGGAGCGCTGAGTCTTCATGGCGCGGGGCGCCGAGTCCTCGTGGCCGGGGACACCTGGCCGGGCAGAACCCCCGTCCGGACCTGCGTCCGCGGTGAATTCGCGTCGGCCGGCACATGTCGCAGGTCCCGGGCCCGGCACCGCCGGGAAAAGGGCCATGGACAGCTCGCTGTTAGGCTCGTGTTCTCCGCCGATATAAAGTTGAGTCGACCAGACTAACCTCACGGGCGGGCGGCTCACCCATCAGGAGCCACGCGGCCGGCCGTGCGAGCCGGAGCCGTGGACAGCGACCAAGGACTAAGAGAACTCAAGTGGCACGCGACTACTACGGATTGCTCGGTGTGGGCAGGGACGCCTCCGACCAAGAGCTCAAACGCGCCTATCGCAAGCTGGCTCGCGAACTGCATCCCGATGTGAACCCGGACGAAGCGGCGCAGACCCGGTTCAAAGAGGTCTCCGCGGCGTACGAGGTGCTCTCGGATCCGGAGAAGCGCCGCATCGTCGATATGGGCGGTGACCCGCTGGACGGCGGTGGCGGCGCGGGCGGTTTCAGCGGCGCCGGGTTCGGTGGCCTCGGCGATGTGTTCGAGGCATTCTTCGGCGGAATGAACGGTGGCGGCGGCGGTGCCGGCCGCAAACCGCGTGGCCGCGTCCAGCCGGGCGCGGATTCGCTGGTGCGGACCCGGCTGAGCCTGGCGGAGTGCGCGGTGGGGGTGACCAAACATCTGACCGTCGATACCGCGATCCTGTGTGATCTGTGCCAGGGCGCGGGCACCAACGGCAACTCCAGCCCGGTGCGCTGCGAGACCTGCGGCGGCGCCGGTGAGGTCCAGTCGGTGCAGCGGTCGTTCCTCGGTCAGGTCCTGACCTCACGTCCCTGCCCGACCTGCCGTGGAGCCGGTGAGACCATCCCGGACCCCTGTCACAAATGCGGTGGGGACGGCCGGGTGCGGGCGCGGCGGGAGATCGCGGCGCCGATTCCGGCCGGTGTGGCCAACGGTATGCGGGTGCGCCTGGCCGCTCAGGGCGAAGTGGGCCCCGGTGGCGGGCATGCCGGCGACCTCTACGTGGAGATCGTGGAACAACCCCACGACGTGTTCGTGCGCGACGGCGACGATCTGCACTGCACGGTCCGGGTCCCGATGGTGGACGCGGCACTGGGCACCACCGTGGTGATCGACACCATCATGGACGGCCCGACCGAACTCAGCATCGGCCCCGGTACCCAGCCCGGGGAGATCTCGGTGCTGCGCGGGCACGGTATGCCCCGGCTGCGCTCCAGCGCCCGCGGCGATCTGATGGCGCATCTGGATATCGTCGTGCCCTCCCGGCTGGACAGTAAGCAGACCGATCTGCTGCGCAAGTACAAGGGCCTGCGGGTGAAGGACAAGGCCGAGGTGATGTCGGCGCAGTCCGAGCACAACAGTGGTCTGTTCGCCCGGTTGCGCGCTTCCTTCAGCGGACGCTGACCCGGTGGCCGCTACGGTCTTCTACCTCGACGAGATCCCGGAGCCGGGGGTCGTGGCGGTGCTGGACGGCGCCGAGGGGCGGCACGCGGCCACCGTGCGCCGGATCCGGGTCGGCGAGGCCGTCACGCTCTCCGACGGCCGTGGTGTGGTGGCGGAGACCGAAGTCGTTGCCGCGCAGAAGAATCAGCTCGACCTGCTGGTTCGTGACCGGCAGCGGGCCGAATCGGCGTCGCCGGCGGTCACCGTGGTCCAGGCACTGCCCAAATCGGAGCGTTCGGAGCTGGCGGTCGAGCTGATGACCGAGGCCGGGGCAGATGTGATCGTGCCGTGGCAGGCGGCCCGCTGTGTCTCGAACTGGGAGGCCAAAGCGGATAAGGGTGTGACCAAATGGCGGTCGGCGGCCAGGGCCGCTGCCCGGCAGTCGCGCCGCGCCTACATTCCCGAGGTCACCGCCCTGCAACGCACACCGGAGGTGGTGGCCGCGGTCCGGGCGGCGACGGCCCAGGGCGCGGTGGTGGCGGCCCTGCACGAATCCGGTACGGCGAGCTTCACCGGGCTGGCCTGGCGGTCCGCCGCGGCGGTCACCCTGATCGTCGGCCCGGAGGGTGGCCTCGACGACGCGGAGTTGACCGCACTGGCCGCGGCCGGTGCCGAAGTGGTCCGCCTGGGACCCACCGTGTTGCGTACCTCCACCGCCGCCGCCGTGGCCCTGGGCGCGCTGGGAGTACTCACTCCCCGGTGGTGACCGGCGGGTGAACGCCCGGTACGACCGGTGCGCGATGCGGTGGCCGGGCGTAATTCCACTGGGACCTGTCGGGGCCGGGAGCTAGACTCTGGGCAGCGAGAGCATTCGCACCCAGTTCCACCAGCGACGCATCACCGCAGCTCCGAGACCGGAAAGCAGGCCATAGCGACTACGTGCGATCACAAGGCGATAGCGGCGATCAGAACTCCTCTGCGGCCGGGGTCGGGGGCCCGGAGTCCGCGGCACGCACCGTCCGTTCGAGTATCGAGCTCGCTCCCGAATCGGTTTTCCCCTTTCTGGGTTCCGCCGACGCGAACCTCCGCGAACTGGAAGATCTGCTCGCCGCGGATATCCATGTGCGTGGCAATCTGGTCACCCTCACCGGTCCGGCGGGCGATGTGGCACTGGCCGAGCGGGTCGTCGAGCAGCTGGCCGCGCTGACCGGTCGCAACCGGGTGATCACTCCCGAGGCGGTTCGCCATACGGTCTCGATGCTCACCGAGGGGAGTTCGGAGGCTCCGGCGGAGGTGCTGAGCCTGGATATTCTGTCCCGCCGGGGTAAGACGATCCGCCCGAAAACGCTCAACCAGAAGCGCTATGTCGACGCGATCGACGAGAGCACGATCGTCTTCGGGATCGGTCCGGCCGGTACCGGAAAGACCTACCTCGCCATGGCCAAGGCGGTACAGGCGCTGCAGACCAAGCAGGTCAACCGGATCATTCTCACCCGTCCCGCGGTCGAGGCGGGGGAGCGGCTGGGCTTCCTGCCCGGCACCCTCAACGAGAAGATCGACCCGTATCTGCGCCCGCTCTACGACGCGCTGCACGACATGATGGACCCCGAGGCCATTCCCAAGCTGATGGCGGCGGGGGTTATCGAGGTCGCGCCCCTGGCATATATGCGTGGCCGTACCCTGAATGATTCGTTCATCATTCTCGACGAGGCGCAGAACACCACGGCCGAGCAGATGAAGATGTTCCTGACCAGGCTCGGGTTCGGATCGAAGATCGTGGTGACCGGCGATGTCACCCAGGTGGACCTGCCGCACGGCGCGCGGTCGGGGTTGCGTGCGGCCTCGGAGATCCTCACCGATATCGAGGATATCCATTTCTCCCAGCTCACCAGCAGCGATGTGGTGCGGCACCGGTTGGTCTCCGATATCGTCGACGCCTACGAGAAGTTCGAGGCCGAGACCCGTCCGCCGGTCGGGCCGCCGCATATGGCGGGGAACCGGGCGCAGCGGCGGGCGGCGGGGCGGACGACGCGGCGCTGAGAGTGCTGTTGGGCTCTGCTCGGCGCCACCCATTAGGCTGACCAGGTGAGTATCGAGATCGCCAACGAGTCGGGCATGGAAGTGCCCGAAGAAGACCTGGTGGGTGTCGCCCGGTTCGTGATCGACCGGATGGATGTGCACCCGGCCGCCGAACTGTCCATGGTGCTGGTGGATCTCGACACCATGGCCGATCTGCATATGCGCTGGATGGACCTGCCCGGCCCCACCGATGTGATGTCCTTTCCGATGGACGAGCTCGAACCCGGCGGCCGGCCGGACAGTCCCGAACCGGGGCCGTCGATGCTGGGCGATATCGTGCTGTGCCCGGAATTCGCATTGGATCAGGCGGCCAAGGCCGGTCATTCGCTCGATCACGAACTCGCCCTGCTCACGGTGCACGGGGTGTTGCATCTGCTCGGTTACGACCATGCGGAACCGGCCGAGGAAAAAGAGATGTTCGCTTTGCAGGGCCGGTTGCTCGAACAGTGGTACGAGGAGCTGCGGGAGGAGCAGCGGCGAGCCGAACTGGCTGCCCGTGATGCCCGTCTGCTGGGCAAAACCGGTTTCGCGGCACCGGAGGGCGATCGCTCCTGGCCGGGTGACGCACACGCGTGAACGAGATGACCCTGCTGTTGGTCGCCGTTTTGCTCGCTGCCGTGGGTGGTGTCTTCGCCGCGGTCGATTCGGCCTTGAACACACTGTCACCGGCGCGGCTCGACGATATGGCGCGCAGTGATCGGCCGGGTGCGGTGCGGCTGGGCCGGATCGTGGACGACCGGCCCCGGTACGTCAACCTCATGGTGCTGTTGCGCATCCTGTGCGAGATCACCGCGACCGTTCTGCTGGCCGCCGCGCTGAGCAGTTTCATGGACAGCGGCTGGGCGCTGCTGGTGACCGCGGTGGTGATGGTGCTGGTCTCCTATGTGGTGATCGGGGTGGGCCCGCGCACCCTGGGACGGCAGCACGCGTACACGATCGCCCTCGCCGCGGGGCTGCCGCTGCAGTTCATCGGTGCCCTGCTGGGGCCGGTGAGCCGCCTGCTGATCCTGCTCGGTAACGCGATCACGCCGGGTAAGGGTTTCCGTAACGGCCCGTTCGCCTCGGAGATCGAACTGCGCGAAGTGGTCGATATGGCCAGGGAACGCGGTGTCGTCGCCGATGACGAGCGCCGGATGATCCAGTCGGTATTCGAACTGGGTGACACGGCGGCCCGTGCGGTGATGGTGCCGCGTACCGAGATGGTGTGGATCGAATCCGATAAATCCGTGGCGCAGGCCATGTCGCTGGCCGTGCGCAGCGGGCATTCCCGGATCCCGGTGATCGGGGAGAACGTCGACGATATCCTCGGCGTCGTCTACCTCAAGGATCTGGTGCCCTACGGCGATCGTGGACGCAGCGTCCGGGTGCGCGAGGTCATGCGCGACGCGGTGTTCATGCCCGATTCCAAACCGCTCGACGATCTGCTCGACGAGATGCAGCGGCGGCGCAACCATATGGCGCTGCTGGTGGACGAGTACGGCGGGATCGCCGGCCTGGTGACCATCGAGGATGTACTCGAGGAAATCGTCGGGGAGATCGCCGACGAATACGACACCGACGAGACGCCACCCATCGAGGAGATCGAACCCGGGCGGTACCGGGTGTCGGCGCGGTTGCCCATCGCCGATCTGGGGGAGCTGTACGGGTTGCCCATCGACGAAGAGGAAGTCGACACCGTCGGCGGGTTGCTCGCGCACGAGCTGGGCCGGGTGCCGCTTCCGGGTGCCGAGGTGGTCGCGCACGGTCTGGAGTTGCGCGGCGAGGGCGGAGCCGACGCGCGCGGGCGCGTACGGGTACACACCGTGGTGGTGAGCCGGGCGCCCGAGCAGAATACGGAAACCGACACGGGATCGGAGCGGGAACACCCGTCCACCCGGCACGACGAGGGAGCAGGCGATGAGTGAACTGGATGCCGAGGACAACAAGTTGCTGGTACTCGCCCGGGGCGCGCTCGGTCGTACGGGTGGGTCGGCGGGCGCGGCGATCCGCGATACCGACGGCCGCACCTACGCCGCCGGAGAGGTCGCGTTGCAGGCGCTGCGGCTGACCGCACTGCAGTCGGCCGTGGCGGCCGCGATCTCCAGTGGGGCGGAGGCTTTCGAGGCCGCGGTGGTGATCGGCGGGAAGTTCGCCGATGCCGGGGTGGCCGCGGTCCGCGAGGTGTCCGCGGGCGCGAAGATCATCTTCGCCGACGCGTCGGGCGCGGTGTTCGATATCGCCGAGGGTTACGAGGCCACCGATGCCTGACCCCGCCGAGGGTGAGTTCCGTTCCGGGTTCGTCTGTTTCGTCGGCCGGCCCAATACCGGGAAATCGACGCTGACCAATGCACTGGTCGGTGCGAAGATCGCGATCACCAGTTCGCGTCCGCAGACGACCCGGCACACCATCCGCGGCATTGTGCACCGCGAGCACACCCAGCTGATCCTGGTCGACACTCCCGGTCTGCACCGGCCCCGGACCCTGCTCGGTCAGCGGCTCAACGATCTGGTGCGCGATACGTATTCCGAGGTCGATGTGATCGCGCTGTGCATCCCGGCGGACGAGAAGATCGGTCCGGGCGATCGGTGGATCGTGCAGCAGGTGCGGCAGATGGCGCCGAAGACCACGCTGCTCGGGGTGGTCACCAAGATCGACAAGGTGAGCAAGGACCAGATCGCCCGCCAGCTGATGGCGGTTTCCGAATTGCTCGGCCCGGAGGCCGATGTGGTGCCGGTATCGGCCACCGCGGGGGAACAGGTCGATGTCCTGATCGATGTGATCGCTTCCCGGATGCCGCCGGGTCCGGCGTTCTATCCGGACGGTGAGCTCACCGACGAGCCCGAGGAAACCCTGATGGCCGAGCTCATCCGGGAGGCGGCGCTCGAGGGGGTGCGCGACGAACTCCCGCATTCGCTGGCGGTGGTGATCGAGGAAGTGCTGCCGCGCGAGGAGAACGAGGACCTGCTCGATGTGCACGCGCTGCTGTATGTGGAGCGGCCGAGTCAGAAGGCGATCATCATCGGCAAGGGGGGTGCCCGGCTGAAGGAGGTCGGCACCAATGCGCGCAAGCAGATCGAGCACATCCTGGGCAGCCGGATCTACCTGCATCTGCATGTGAAGGTCGCCAAGGACTGGCAGCGCGATCCCAAACAGCTCGGCAAACTGGGGTTCTGAGGGGGTCCGGCAGCACACGCCGGACACTGAAAGTTAGCTGAGGATTGGCTTCCTCCCGGTGGCGGAGGTTGGACCAGACCGATATGCTTCGGACCCGTACCCGAATCGGCCGGGGCGAAACCGGTTTTCGTCCGACGATTCGGTAACGGCACGATGCGGTGCCGGATGCGGGCTCGGGTTTGGGTCGGCAGGACCAAGCGCGAGCGGGGGTACCCGACCTATGTACGAATCAGTGCCGGTGGCCTCGGCCGGGGGAATGAGCCGGCGGCAGCTGCTGGCTCCGGTACTGGCTCTGGGGATCTCGGTCACGGTGGGGATCGGGCTGCTGGCCGCGGCCATTCTGTCGGTGTCTCCGGCGGACCGGATGATCACGGCCGTCTGGGTATCGATCGCCGTGGTGGCGGCCTGTACCGCGATCGCCACGGCCGTGTACTTCCGCGGGCTGGTCACCGCCGAGCAGCGCCGCGGTGCCGAACTGCTCGACCTGCTCGTCCGCGCCGAACAACGCGCCGCTGTCGCCGAACAGGCCGTGGCGGCGGAGAAAGAAGTCAGCGCGAGCAGTGAACGCCGCCGGTCGGCGGCCATCGCGGCATTGGCGAACGCGGCCGGCCGGATGCAGGCCATGACCACCAGCATGCTGGCGAATCTCCAGGAACTGGAGCACCGGTACGCCGATCAGGCGGTGCTCACCGATCTGCTGAAGATGGATCACGCCACCGCTCAGGCCGGGCGGCTCGCCGACAGTATCGCCATCCTCAGTGGTGCGCGTACCGGCCGCCGCTGGGCCAAACCCATTGTCATGGAACGTATCCTGCGTGCCGCGATCGGCCGGGTCGGCGGTTATCAGCGGGTGCGGCTGCGGGCGATCGTCGATATCGCCATCGCCGGACACGCCGCCGAAGGTGTTATCCACGCACTGTCGGAACTGGTCGACAACGCGTGCCGGTTCTCCCCGCCCACCACCGAAGTGCATATCTACGCGGCGGAGATCCCGGCCGGCCTGGTGGTGACCATCGAGGACAGCGGCCTGGTGATGAGCGAATCCTCGCTGCACCGCGCGCAGGTCACCGTCTCCGGTGCCGAGGGGGATGCCGCCGAGGGCCTCTCCTCGCTCAACGGCACCCGGTTCGGGCTCGCCGTCGTGGGGCGGCTCGCCCGCAAACACGGCCTCACCGTCAGCTATCGGCCGTCCGCCATCGGCGGGACCGCGGCGGTCGTGATGATCCCGCGGGAACTCACCGCGCGGATCGAACCACCGGCGACTCCGGCGCTGCCCACCGGGCGTTCGGCCGGTCAGGCGGGACTGCCGCCCGGCTCCGGTGATGCCCCCGATTCCGGTCCCTTCGCCGTGATATCCGAGACCGGAGCGCGGTTCCGCGCCGCCCCTGCCCCCACCTCCGCCGCCGCGGCCGATTCGGCCCGCTACGGCTCCGCGAATACCGCGCCGGACCGGCATATCTCGGGTCGGCACAGTGTCGCGCAGCCCGGCTCCGGTGAGTTCCCGATGGCGGCCGCCGGCGAAACCGACGCGACCACCACCACCGTGCTGCCCAAGCGGCGCCGGGGCAGCACCCTGGCCGCCGCACATCCCGAAGGTCTGCCCGACCCCGCGTCATTCGATGATGACGCCGCGCACGATTCGGCTGCGAAACACCGGACGTCGGCATCGTCACTGGGTGCGTTCCAGCGTGCGGTCACCGGCCGCGCCGGTGACGAGTCCCAGCCGTTCGGCGGACCGATCCACTCGCCTGGCAACGGTGCCGCGCGAGTATCCCGTCATTCCATGACAACCGACCGGGAGAACGATCGATGACGATGACATCGGACCCAGCGCAACTGGATTGGCTGTTGCAGCGGCTGCTCAGTGAGACCGCCGGCGCGCGGCACGCGGTACTGCTGGCCGCGGACGGTATCCAGATGTGCCATACCGCGGGACTGTCCATGGACCAGGCCGACCGGCTCGCCGCGATCGCCTCGGGTGTGCAGGCCCTGGCGGGTAGCGCCTCGGCGGAGTTCGGGAACGGCCGCGGCGGGGTCCGTCAGTCGATGACCGAGTTCTACGGGGGGATCCTGTTCATCGTCGGGGCCGGAGCGGGCGCCCAGATCGCGGTGCTGGCCGACGACGATGCCGACGCCGGACTGGTCGGCGCCCAGATGGCGGCGTTGATAGAGCAGGTCGGGGAGTATCTGTCCGCACCGCCGCGAGGGAGCCGAGCGAGGCTGTTGTGAACCGCCCCGGTCGCGACGACGAACCCGACCGTTTCTACACGCTCACCGGTGGTCGCGCCGCTCCCACCACCGAGGAGTTCGATCCGGTGACCCTGGTGGTCAGCGAATGCGCGCCGGCGCCGGCGATGCAGTACGAACACGCGGCGATCCTGTCCATGTGCCTGCAGCCGACCGCGGTGGTGGAGATCGCGGCCGAACTGCGGCTGCCGATCGGCATCGCGACGGTCCTGGTCGCGGATCTGTTGCACGCAGGCAAAGTCACCGTCCGCCATCCCGAACTCGATACGGGCCCTTACGGTGACACGTTCGATATCGACATGCTCGAGAAGGTGCTAGTTGGACTCCGTAGCCTATGACGACCGCCCCACGCGCGCCCGGGCGCCACTGAGCAGTTCGGTGCGGCACGCCCTGAAGATCGTCGTCGTCGGCGGCTTCGGGGTCGGGAAGACGACCATGGTCCGCGCGGTGAGCGAGATCCAGCCGCTGGACACCGAGGCGGTGATGACCAACGCCGGTGTCGGCGTGGACGATCTGTCCGGGGTGACCGGGAAGACGACCACCACCGTCGCCTTCGATTTCGGCCGGATCAGTCTCGGCGAGGAATACGTGCTGTACGTATTCGGCGCGCCCGGCCAGGAACGGTTCTGGTTCCTGTGGGACCGGTTGTTCACCGGGACACTGGGTGCGGTGGTGCTGGTCGATCCGCGCCGGATCAGCGATTCCTGGTACGCGATCGACCGGCTCGAGCATCAGGGCACGCCGTTCGTGGTGGCCTGTAATTCCTTCGAACCGATACCGCCCGCGTTGGACGAGGTCCGCGCTGCCCTCGACCTGGATCCGCATGTGCCGCTGTTCTCCTGCGACGCGCGGTCGCGGGCCTCGAGCAAACAGGTGCTGATCGGCCTGGTCGAACACCTCATCGAGCGGCAGGCGCCCCCGGCGGTGGCGGAGGTGCGGTCGTGACCCGTTCCGATTACACCACCGGAATCTCACCCGGTGGCTGCCCGGTCGCGCCGAATGGTGCGGTCACGTTGGACGGTCCCGGTTTCCACAGCGACCCCGCGCTGCTCTACACCCGTATGCGGGCCGAGTACGGACCCGTGGTCGCGGTGGAGCTCATCGGCGGGATCCCGGCGTGGCTGGTGATCGGTTACCGGGAACTGCACCAGGTCACCACGGATGGGCTGTTGTTCCCGCGGGATTCGAGCCTGTGGAATCAGTGGCCCGCGATCGCGCCGGACTGGCCGTTGCTGCCCATGGTCGGCAGACCGCAGCCGGGTATCTATTTCACCGCCGGTGCCGCGCACGCCCGGCATGTGAGTCTGGTCGAACCGGCGCTGGAATCGGTGGACCCGTTCGCGCTGCGCACCGCCTGCGAACAACTCGCCGACGGGCTCATCGACCGGTTCTGCGGGCGGGGCCGTGCCGATGTCGTCACCGAATTCGCCGAACTGCTCCCGGTGCTGACCCTGGCCTGGATCATGGGTGTCCCCGAAGCGGACGGGCCTTATCTCGCGCAGACCATGCAGACTCTCTGCGACGGTGGTCCGGAGGCCCCGGCCGCCTACCAGCGGTTCGCCGAATACATGCAGCAGTTGTTGCTGCAGAAGAAGGCCGCGCCGGGGCAGGATCTGGTGTCGCGGATGCTGGCGCATCCCGAACCGTTCGCCGACGAGGAATATGTGCTGAACATGCAGTCGGTGACCGCGGCGGGCCATCTGCCCACCGCCGACTGGATCGGTAATTCGATCCGGCTCATGCTCGTCGACGACCGGTTCGCCGCCGCGTTCGGCGCCGCCCGGCACAGTATCGGCCAGGCGATGACCGAGGTTCTGTGGGAGGACACGCCGACCCAGATCCTGGCCGGCCGCTGGGTTTCCCGCGATACCCGCCTCGGCGAGGCCCTGGTGCGGCGCGGGGATATGTTGCTGCTGGGGCTGGCCGCCGCCAATGCCGATCCGCATATCCGCCAGTATTCCGGCGACGGTGCCGAACCCGCCCATTCCGGCAATGCCGCCCATTTCGCCTTCGGGCACGGCGAATACCGCTGCCCCTATCCGGCCCAGCAGATCGCCGAGATCATCGCGCGGACCGGTATCGAGGTCCTGCTCGACCGGTTGCCCGATCTGGATCTCGCGGTCCCGGCCGAGTCCCTGGTGCGGCGGCCCTCCCCGTTCCTGCGCGGATTCACCTCGCTACCCGTCGATTTCACACCTGTTCCCGCCGTTGGAGGTGGCTCGTGAGCCAGCAATGCCCGCATACCGCGGCCCTGACCATCGACCCGATGGTCGCCGATCTCGCGGGGGAGACCCGGATCCTGTCCGAGGGCCCCGCGCTCACCAGGATCGAACTACTCGGCGCACCCGCCTGGACCGTCACCCGGCACAATCTGGCCCGGCAACTGCTCACCGACACCCGCCTGGTGAAGGATCACACGCAGTGGAATCTGTGGCAGTCCGGCGCGGTGACCCGGGACTGGCCGCTGATCGGCATGATCGACGCCGGGCGTTCCATGTTCACCGTGGACGGTGCCGAACACCGCCGGCTCCGGATCAAGACCACCCGCGCACTGGCTCCGCGCCGGCTCGGCGCGCTGCGCCCGAAGATCGAGCAGTTCACCGCCGAACTCCTCGACGATCTCGCCGCGGCGGGCGCGGGGGACGAGGTGGTGGACCTCAAGCAGGTTTTCGCCTACCCGCTGCCGATGCGGGTGGTCAGCGAACTGATGGGGGTTCCGCGCGCGGATCACACGATGCTGCTGGAGTCGTACAAGGCGTTCTTCTCCCTGTTGACCCCGCACGACGAACGGATGCGGGTCTTCGCCGAACTCGACGACTACTACACCGGTCTGATCAAGGAGAAGACCGCGCATCCGGCCGATGATCTGACCTCCGATTTCATCCACGATGTCGCGGCGGGGGAGACCCCGCTGTCCGCGGACGAGGTCCACGGCAATCTGAAGGCTCTGGTGGCCGCCGGCCACGAGACCACCGTCAGCCTGATCATCACCACCGTGCGCGCTCTGCTCGCCCATCCGGAGCAGTTGGCGGCCGTCCGGTCCGGTGAGCGTACCTGGGAAGAGGCGATCGAGGAGACGCTGCGCTGGGACGGCCCGGTCATCCATCTGCTGATGCGGTTCGCCACCGAAGCCATCACGATCGACGATTTCACCATCGAGAAGGGCGACGGCGTCGTCATGTCCTACCGCGCGATCGGCCGCGACCGGAACCTGCACGGCACGGATGCCGATACCTACGACATCACCCGCCCCACCGCCAACCGCAATATCTCCTTCGGGTTCGGCCCGCATATCTGCCCGGGTGCCGCCCTGGCCCGGCTCGAGGCCGCGATCGCGCTACCGGCGCTGTTCGACCGGTTCCCGAACCTGCAGTGCGCCATGCCGCTGAGCGAGATCGGTAACCTGCCGGTCCTCACTCAGAACGACCCCGCGGCCTTCCCGATCCGGCTCGGTGATCGGCCGTAGTCCGCATACCGGCACAGGCGACGGTGACGGCTGTGCGGTCGTGGGGTACGCGGCTGCCTTCATACGATCGCGAACGCCGCGGCGTCCGGCGAGAGTGCGACATCGGCGGGAATGCGGCCGGTTCTCAGCACTTCCGCGAATCGGGCCATCGCCCCGTCGACTGCGTTGCGGTGAATATTGCCCGCATCCTCGATCGCTGCCCGTAGCCGATCGACATCGACGCTCTTCAAGGCATCGAAAACTTCCTTTTCCAGTTTGTCGCCACGCTGTTCGGCGACAAACGGGGAGTCGATCTCGACCCGGAGGTGGTCCGGGTGGGCCAGCGGGAACGATCTGCCGTGGTCGATCGCGACGAGGTCGCGGTGGTCCCCGCGCTCGACGGTGCGGAAGTTCGCGGCGCTGCGGTCCAAGGTGCCGATGATGTAGTCGAGGACGGCGACCTGCTGCCGTTGTACCAGGGGATAGTCCGTGAGAGCGCGGGCCGGTCCGGATTCGACGAATTGCTGGATCATGCCGGGACCTCGGGTCCGGCCGTCGTCCCCGGTGAACCCGTCGGTTCGAGCGGTCGGCGGAACGCGGCCGAAGCCGAGGATCTCGTCGATGCGATACGCGGCGATTTCTCGGCCGGTGAGTGCGCCCGGCGACATTATGAAGGGCAGGATGACGTTGTGCTGTTCGTTCAGCTCCCCGTCAACGGGTTTGTAGATATTCATTTCGCCGTCACCGGAACGCACTTTGTGCACCGCCGCCGAACTGTTCGCGACGATATCTCGTGAATCGCCGGTGAATTCGACTTCGGTGGTCATCCGGCGGGCCGCCATCGCTGTTTCGGTACTGCTGGGCCGGTAGCCCGATTCCGGTGCCGATGCGGCCCGCTGGGCCTGCGCGGTGCCGACGGAGTCGCCGATATCGTCCTCGCCACGGTGTGATGCCTCGGATATCTGCCCGCTACCGTCCTCCGCGGTGCCACCCGCTCGGCGGTAGGCACCGGCTATCGAACGGCTGCCCTGGTCGAGGGTTTCGCTCAGGGTTTCGGCGGCTTCACGCATAACGGGGCGTAACGGGTCCTTCACCGGCCGGTCCCGAGATCCGAGGTCGGTGGCCCGGACTGCCGTATCACCAGTCCATCGGGTGCCGGTCGCGGACTCCGGTGCGCGAAGCGGCGGCTGGAATCCGACATTGTGCGGATCGTGCGCGCGTCTCGAGTCCCGGCGCCCGTTCCGCTGCGGTCCGGCAGAGGGTATCGCGAGACATCTCGGTTGCGTGGGGCCGGGCGAACGACGGGTACTCGGCCGTAGCGGATGAATCGGCGAGAACGAGATCACAGGTACGGGTGACAATCGGTGCCGGATCCATCGCTCTCATCCTCTGTCTCGCCGCCCGTGCGCTCCGCGGGCCGGCCCGCGTGCGAGCCTCACCGCAATCTATCCGTTCGGGCCGGGTGCGGCTGCTGGTGGTATCGAGGCTGTGCCGCGATGCGGTGCGATACCCGGTGGAGAAGGGCGCCGGCCGACTCGGGCCGGTCGCCGGGCGTGGCGTGATCCGATACATGCAAGACTGGTCGCGTGCGTTTGTATCGTGACCATGCCGTCGTGCTGCGCCAGCACAAGCTGGGCGAAGCCGACCGTATCGTCACGCTCCTCACCCGGCAGTACGGTCTCGTGCGCGCCGTGGCCAAAGGAGTGCGCCGTACCAAATCGAAGTTCGGGGCGCGGCTGGAACCGTTCGCCTATATCGATGTGCAGCTCCATCCCGGGCGCAGCCTCGATATCGTCACCCAGGTCCACACCGTCGAGGCGAACGCGTCCGCCATCATCGCCGACTACGGCCGCTACACCACCGCCTGCGCCGTACTGGAGACCGCCGAACGCCTGGCCGGCGAGGAACGCGCTCCCGTGCCCCGCCTGCACACCCTCACCGCGGGCGCCCTGCGCGCGATCGCCGAGGGGCAGCGGCCGCCCGAACTCGTCCTCGACGCCTTCCTGTTACGTGCCATGGACTACGCCGGCTGGGCCCCCGCCGTCGACGAATGCGCCCGCTGTGCCACTCCCGGCCCGCACCGGGCCTTCCATGTGGGCGCCGGCGGTGCGGTCTGCGTCCATTGCCGCCCGCCCGGCGCCGTCACCCCCGCTCCCGCGGTCTTCGATCAGCTGCTGGCCCTGCGTCACGGTCGCTGGGACCGGGTCGAGACGATCCCGGAATCGGCCCGGCGGCAGGCCGGCGGCCTGATCGCGGCCCATCTGCAATGGCATCTGGAGCACAAACTCCGCACCTTGCCGCTGGTGGAACGCGGTAGCCGGACGCCCCGTACCGAAACATCGGCGGGTATCGACGCGGAGCTGCGCGAGGTGGATCGGGTGGCCGGCGCGGCGGGGTCCGGGTAGTCGTGCGACCGCGCGGCCGGGCACGCGCCGCGGGCGGGAGTCCGGGCGCCGAACGGCGGGACTCGGGCCCGCGGCCCCCGTGCACTGTCGGCACAGCTAGTCTTTTCACGTGATCCTGCGTCGTGACTCCGCCGGTTCGGACGCGCCCGCGTCCGACGGTGTACGAACTGTCCGCCCGCCGGCACCGCATCCTTCCGGGGCCCGTCCGCCGGAGATTCCGCCGGAGCTCGTTCCCCGGCATGTGGCGCTGGTGATGGACGGTAACGGCCGGTGGGCGCAGGAGCGGGGATTGCCGCGGACCGCGGGGCACGAGCGTGGTGAGGCCGTGCTCATGGATACCGTCGAGGGCTGTATCGAGATCGGTGTGAAGTGGTTGTCGGCGTACGCGTTCTCCACCGAGAACTGGCGGCGCAGTCCCGACGAGGTGCGGTTTCTCATGGGCTTCAACCGGGATGTGATCCGGCGCCGCCGCGACGAGATGCACGAGATGGGCGTGCGGGTGCGCTGGGCGGGGCGGCGACCGCGACTGTGGCGCAGCGTGATCCGTGAGCTGGAGACCGCGCAGGAACTCACCAGGGACAACAGCGTGATGACGTTGACCATGTGCGTCAACTACGGCGGGCGCGCCGAAATCGCCGATGCGGCAAGGGAGATCGCGCGCCGGGTGGCGGCAGGGGAGATCGATCCGGAGAAGGTCGGTGAGGATACGATCGCGCGCTTCCTCGACGAGCCGGATATGCCGGATGTGGATCTGTTCCTGCGGCCCTCGGGGGAGTTCCGCAGCTCGAATTTCCTGATCTGGCAATCGGCGTACGCGGAGTTCGTCTACCAGGCGACTCTGTTCCCGGATTTCGACCGGCGCAATCTGTGGGAAGCCTGTCTCGAGTACGCGCGGCGGGATCGCCGGTTCGGGGGTGCCAAATGAGCGGCGAGGCCGAATCGGGTGCGCTGGCACCGGATCTGGAGTTGCAGGCCCGGGCCGGGGCGGGGCTGGGGCTCTACGATATCGACGTCCGGGTCGACAACGACGGTTCGCTGCGTTTCGATTTCCAGGGTGCGTTGTGCTCGCTGAGTGCGTTCACGCTGACGCCGGGTCTGGATGTGCTGTCGCTGACCTGCGTACTGGCCTGGGACCGTCCGCTCAAACCGCAGCTGCACAAGCGGGTGGCCGAACGTAACGCCTCGCTGCAGTTCGGTTCTATCGCGGTGATCTCGCACGGCAAGCTCGCCGATGTGATCCTGCGATACACCTTCCCGGCGGCCGGGCTGGACGATCCGGCGCTGACGACGATGCTGCTGCTGGTGCTCGGCGGCGCCGGTGAGTCCCGGAAGGGTTTGCTGCCCTGATCCGGTCAGCCCGGATCCGCGGGGCCGGGCTGCTCCCGAGACGCGGAGTGCCCGAAGGGGAAGAGTGTTTCCACGCCGCGCAGATACTGGTCGCGGACCAGGTCGCCCAGGAGCAGGTGCTGGAGGACGAATCCGGGGAGCAGTCCGAACAGTGCGGCGGCGACAGCGTCCAGGTCGGCATCGGGCGGTAGCCATCCGACGGTGCGCATCCGTTCGGCGTAGTCGCGCCACATCTCACGGATACCCGCCATCGTCTTGCGTACTGGTTCCGCGGCCTCCTCGTCGATGAGGGCCAGTGACCAGGCCTGGGGTGCGAGACGTATCCGGCCCTCGGGGCCGCTCTGGGCGCTGATCCAGTCCGTCATCCGTCCGACCAGTTCGGCGGGGGTGGGGAGCGGGTCGCTGCGGATGGCGGCGGTCATCTGGGTACGGATATCCCCGGCGGCCGTCGAGGCCAGCGCGATGACGATCTCGTCCTTGCTCTTGAAATAGCGGTAGACCGCGCCCGCGGACAGACCCGATTCGGTGAATACGTCCTGCATGGAAGTCTGGTGGAAGCCTTTGCGGACGAAGCAGATCCGCGCGGCGTCCAGGATCTGCTGCCGACGGCGTTCCAGGTGTTCGTCACTGACTCGGGGCATGGCTCCAAACTAAAACGAATGTTCGTTCTTGACAAGCCGCGGCGGCCGGTGCGACGGTGAGAACCATCAAAAAGAACGAGCCTTCGATTTACCGGGAGAACGTCATGAACGTTATCCAGCGTGCTGTGGCACTCGGGCTGGGCGCGGCCCTGCTGCAAGCGCTGATGTTGATCGCCTTCGCGTGGCCGGCGACCAATATCGCGCCCCGTGACCTACCCCTGGCGGTGTCCGGTCCGCAGGCCGCCATGGTCGAGGCCCGCCTCACCGGCCAGAATCCCGGCGCCTTCGAACTGACCGTCGTACCCGACGAAGCCGCGGCCCGCGCGGCGATCGGTGATCGCGAGGTCTACGGCGCGATCGTCACCGGCGACGGTGCGCCCCGGGTACTGGTCGCCTCCGGTGCCGCCCCGGCGGTGGCCCAGCAGCTCACCCAGATCGGTCAGCAGATGTCCGGCGTACCCGCCGCGCCCGTCGAGGATGTGGTTCCGGCCGACCCCGACGATCCGCGCGGCGCCGGTTTCGGTGCGATGGCACTTCCGCTCGTCATGGCCGGTATCGCGGGCGGTGTCCTGCTCACGCTCCTGGTTCCCTCGGCCGGTGGTCGCGCGCTCGGTGTACTGGTTTTCGGAATCGCGGGCGGCCTGCTGAGCATGCTGGTCACGCAGACGTGGTTGTCCATCGTGCCGGGCGATTACCTCGAATTGTCGGTGGTCGCCGGGCTGGTCTCGTTCGCGGTCGCCGGTACGGTCACCGGCCTGGCCACCGTGGTCGGCCGGGCCGGTATCGGGATCGCCGCGCTGACCATGCTGCTCATCGGTAACCCCTTCTCCGCCGCCACCGCCGCACCCGAGTTGCTGCCGCAGCCGTGGGGCGCGATCGGGCAGTTGCTGCCTCCGGGCGCCGCGGCCTCACTGCTCCGCTCGGTCGCGTTCTTCGACGGAGCCGGGGCGCAGCGCCCGCTGCTGGTGCTGCTGGTCTGGGCGGGGGCGGCTCTGGTCTTGCTCGGGGTCGGCGCGATCCGTGACCGGAATCGCCTCGAACCCGCGCCCCCCGCCGAACCGGCCGCGGCGGTACCGGTCACCGCGTGACGCGGGAGCCGGCACCGGCGAGGGCCGCTACCACTCGGTGGTAGCGGCCCTCGCCGATTCGGTGATTTCTCCGGCATGCGGATAGGCGCGGCCGGGTGCAGTTCATCCACGGCACGCATCCCCGACCGCGGCGAATGCGGAGCTACGCAGATCGCACGTGGCCGGGGCGCACGCGGAGGTTTCGCACAATGCGTACGTCCGGAGCGGACGTGGAGGTATGCGAAGTGTGCGTATGCGGAGGTAAGGACCGCACGGCCGGAAGCGTATGCGGAGCTACGTAGAACGCGCACGGCCGGAGCGAATGCGGAGGTTTCGCAGAACGCGCACGGCCGGAGCGGATCCGGAGGTTTCGCACGGCGCGCACGGCCGGAGCGAATGCGGAGGTTTCGCACGGCGCGCACGGCCGGAGCGAATGCGGAGGTTTCGCACGGCGCGCACGGCCGGAGCGAATGCGGAGGTTTCGCCTAGGCTCGTCCGGCCGCGGAGCAGGAGTGGCAGGTGCCGAAGATCTCCAGCGTATGGCTGACTTCGGTGAACCCGTGACTGGAGGCCGTGCTGGCCGCCCATGCCTCCACGGTGGGTCCGGCGACCTCGACGGTGCGGCCGCAGTGGCGGCAGACGAGGTGGTGGTGATGGCCGGTCGAGCACTGCCGGTAGACCGATTCGCCGTTGTCGGTGCGCAGGACATCGACCATTCCGGCGTCGGCGAGTGATTGCAGAGTGCGGTAGACGGTGGTCAGTCCGATCCCCTCGCCGCGCTGGCGTAGCTCGTCGTGTAGCTCCTGAGCCGACCGGAACCTGTCGATATCCTCCAGTAGCGCGGCGATCGCGTTGCGTTGCCGCGTGGTGCGAATACCGACTGCTTTCTGTGTGGCGGTCCCTTTTGTGGTGACCAGGTTCTCGGACACGAATTACCCTTCTTCTTCGGCGTGCGCTACGGCGTCGACCACGATATGCGCCAGATGGTCGTCGACGAGTTCGTAGAGGACCTCCCGGCCCGAACGCTCACCGTGTACCACCCCGGCCGATTTGAGAATCCGCAGATGCTGGCTGACCAGCGGTTGGGTTACACCGAGGGCGTCTACCAGTTCGTGCACACAACGTGGCGACTCCCGCAGTTGTAGCACGATGGCGATACGAACGGGAGCCGCGAGTGCGCGCAGCAGTTCACCGGCGTTCTCCAGTACGGTCCGGGTGGGGATCGGAACCGGTGCCGGGGAGCGGTAGGGATTGTGCTGGCCGGTGGCGGCGGTGTGCGTTGTCATGGTCCACTCCTTATTGGAAACCGGTCCCATTTTGATATGCACGGGTATGCATGTCAAATACCCGTGCCGGTGTGGGGCCGATCGTGTTCGGACGGGGACCCGGCGGGTTCGCTCCGGCACCGTGCGCAGGCTGCCGATGGGATCGGTCCGGGGCACCAACTAGGCTGTACCCGATCAGCCGCGCACGGCAGAGCAGCTACCGTGGGCAACCGCGATCACGTAGCCCGATCCGGGCGGCGTTACTACTGGCGATTCGTAGTGGATGGAGAATTCTCGCGTGGCACCCAAGTCGAAGGTGGACACCGTTGCCAACCTCGCCAAGCGCCGGGGCCTGGTGTACCCGTGCGGTGAGATCTACGGCGGTACCAAATCGGCGTGGGACTACGGTCCGCTGGGCGTCGAGCTCAAGGAGAACATCAAGAAGCAGTGGTGGCGGTCCATGGTCACCAGCCGCGAGGACGTGGTCGGCCTCGACTCGTCGGTGATCCTGCCGCGCCAGGTCTGGGTGGCCTCCGGCCACGTCGAGACCTTCTCCGATCCGCTCGTCGAATCCCTGCACACCCACAAGCGCTACCGTGCCGACCATCTGCTCGAGGCCTACGAAGCCAAACACGGCCGCCCGCCGGCGAACGGCCTCGCCGATATCAACGACCCCGAAACCGGCCAGCCCGGCAGCTGGACCGAACCCCGGAACTTCTCCGGCCTGCTGAAGACCTACCTCGGCCCGGTCGACGACGAAGAGGGCCTGCACTACCTGCGCCCGGAGACCGCCCAGGGCATTTTCGTGAACTTCGCGAACGTGATGACCACCGCGCGTAAGAAGCCGCCGTTCGGTATCGCCCAGATCGGCAAGAGCTTCCGCAACGAGATCACCCCCGGCAACTTCATCTTCCGTACTCGCGAGTTCGAGCAGATGGAGATGGAGTTCTTCGTCAAACCGGGCGAGGACGCCGAATGGCACAAGTACTGGATCGACACCCGTTTCTCCTGGTACACCGATCTCGGTATCGACCCGGAGAACCTGCGCCTCTTCGAGCATCCGCTGGAGAAGCTCTCGCACTATTCGGCCGGTACCACCGATATCGAGTACCGCTTCGGTTTCCAGGGCGGTGAATGGGGCGAACTGGAAGGTATCGCCAACCGCACCGACTACGACCTGTCCACGCACGCGAAGCATTCCGGTGCGGAACTGAGCTACTACGACCAGACCACCGAGGAACGCTACGTCCCGTACGTGATCGAGCCCGCGGCCGGTCTGACCCGTTCGCTGATGGCGTTCCTGGTCGACGCGTACGCCGAGGACGAGGCCCCGAACGCGAAGGGCGGTGTGGACACCCGTACGGTGCTGCGCCTGGATCGCCGGCTCTCGCCGGTCAAGGCCGCCGTGCTGCCGCTGTCGCGTAACGCCGACCTCACCCCGAAGGCCAAGGACCTCGCCGCCCGGCTGCGCCGGAACTGGAATGTCGAATTCGACGACGCCGGCGCCATCGGCCGCCGCTACCGCCGCCAGGACGAGATCGGCACGCCGTTCTGCATCACGGTCGATTTCGACACCCTCGACGACCAGGCGGTCACGGTCCGCGAACGCGACACCATGACCCAGGAGCGGATCGCGCTGGACCAGGTCGAGGGCTACCTGGCGCAACGCCTCATCGGGTGCTGACCCGCGCTCCTTCCGCTCCGCGTCGTATCCGCCACCTCGATCGGGGTAGCTCGCCGGCAGGAGCGGAAGGAGCAGGTCCACCCCGGAAGGCGACAGGAGCGGCCCACTGCGGTGATGCCGCCGATGTCCGCGGCAGTATCTCGGTATTCGACCGGTTCGCCGGTCGGGGCCGGTGGCCGGGTATCGCGTTCGTGGCATTTCACGGCGCGGTGCCGATCGTGGTGCCGACGACGCGGTTCAGCGGAAACCGAATGTCATCGCCGAAGGCCTCGCCGACGTGCCGGCCACCATCCCCTCCCGGATCGGGCCCGGCGCGAACTGCTCGCCGCCGGCGGCCTGGAAGACCGCGCGAGCGGCTGACGGGTCGGACGCGTACCGGTCCTCGCTAGCATCGGGGTGTGATCACCATCGATACTTCCTACACCGGACATGTCGCCCAGGGTTCCGCGCCGCAGCGCCGCGAGGTCCCGGGTGCCCGGGTGACCAAGATGTCGGTCGGCCCGATGGACAACAACACCTACCTCGTCCAATGCGCCACCACCGGTGCCGCCCTGCTGATCGACGCGGCCAACGAGGCCGACCGGATCATCGAACTGATCGAACAGGAGACCACGGGCGGGGTCGGCCTGATCGTCACCACCCATCAGCACGGCGACCACTGGCAGGCCCTCGAAGCCGTCACCGCCGCCACCGGTGCCCCCACCGCGGCGCACGCCCTGGACGCCGAACCACTCCCGGTCGTCCCGCAACGCATCCTGGCCGAAGGGGATACGGTCACCGTCGGCGACCTCACCCTCGAGGTGATCCACCTGGTCGGGCACACTCCGGGATCGGTCACCCTCGCACTCACCGACGGCTCCGGACGAACCCATCTGTTCACCGGCGACTGCCTCTTTCCAGGAGGAATCGGAAAAACCTGGCGCCCGGAAGATTTCACTACTCTGCTCGACGGTGTGACCACCAAACTGTTCGATCGCTTCGCCGACGATGCCGTGGTCTACCCCGGTCACGGCGACGACACCACCCTCGGCGCCGAACGGCCGCAGTTACAGGAGTGGAGGAGCCGTGGATGGTGAGGTAGTCGCCGACTACGGGCACAGTGTGGTGCCTATTTCGACGGAAGGTCGACGTAACGTCGGATCAGTGCCGCCAGTTCCGATGGTTTTATTGCCGGCGCAGATCTTGCGAGGTTTCCGCGGCCCCTTATGCCGTAGTGCGTTGATTATGTCGAACAAGCTTGCTTCGCTGTATCCGATAAGGCTTGTTTGACAATTTATCGCTGGATAGGTAAGAGGGCAATTCCGTCGTCGTCGTGTTCGGGGAAGTTGGACCATGGTGGCGGGGCGAAGCTACGGCGACCTCCGCGCACACCTGCATGAGGGGCCGCTCCAATGTCTGCCCGCGTTCGTGGTGCCCGCTCAGGGCCCTCGGCATTCCTGGCGGTGTCGGGAAGACCTGGCGGCTTGGGGATTTCACCACTCTGCTGGACGGGGTTACGACCGAACTGTTCGACCGCTACGGCGACGATACCGTCGTGTATCCGGGACACGGGACGACACCACCCTCGGGGCCGATCGGCCGAATCCGGCGGAGTGGAAGAGTCGGGGCTGGTGAGCGGGTCGCGAGCTGTCGCGGATCTGCCGAGGCGACCGTGACACCTGTGGCCGAGAGTCACCGATAACCGGTCCGGTTCCGCGTATCGCTCGGTACCGTAGATGTGTGCTGGTACGCGGCGGCGACACCGTATGCGGTAACTTCTGGAACCTCTCGGCTCGATGCGACCGCGACCAAGGGCACGACTCGGGGAACTATCTGCGGTAGCGCAGGGGAGGTCGGTCGATGGGGCGGGTCCGGATACTGCCGAAACCGGTCGGTCGTGCCGATAGAGGAGATATCGGGAGCCGGCGCGTCGGCGGAGTTCGGTATCCGCCGCGGATCGGTCCGCGGGCGGCTACCCACCGTTCCCGATCCGGCACGAGGTCCGCGCTCGAGCTCCGCCACCGCGTCGATCGGGGTGCCCCGCAGTGAGATTCTTCTCCGACCACAGCGCCCGCGAGCTTGTCGAGCGGTTACGAGACGATCTGGTAGAGCTGCTCAGCCGGAAAACCGGTGGCCACCTCAATAAGAGTGTGGACGGCGTCTCGGGTGGTGCCGCCCACGCGGCCGATACGCATCGAGCCGCCTCCGAACTCGCCGAGCGGGGGATCCCGACCGGCTCGCGTGCGGTGGACCGGTCACCGGTATCGACCTCTTCCGAATTGGAAACTCCCACCCCGGTCACCGGATCCCGCAGCGACGAGCCGGTATCCGGCCGGTCCGAACACTTCGTACTGCGACTCACCCAAGAGGACAGAAGCAGCTTTGCGAGCCTCGCCGACAGGCTCAGCCTTTCGTGCATGCTCCGTGAGGTCAAGAATTTTGCGGCGCACGACGAAATTCGCCGCGGTACACCGTTCTCGGCCTCCGAGAAAAGACTCATCGGACTCCTGGACAAAATGCAGGCGCAGCAAGGTGGAAAGCTGGAGGATTCGAATCTGGAATTCCGATGGGTCCGGGCGGATCGAGAACTCGCAGTTCCGAAGCTCGTGGAAGACGCTCGTGTGAACGGAGGAGCGGATCCCAGTGTCCCCTGGACGCATATCGGGAGCAATGTTGTCCAAGACATCATGGCGGCCGGTCGCGATCCCGGTGTCCTGTTCATCTACGACGGCGACAAGCTGAGAACGGTACCCAAGGAAGAAATATCGGCCGACCCCGGCAACAAGAATATGTACGCGCATGCCGTGAAGCCCGTCGCCGGACTGGAGTTGAAAGACACGCTCTTGGGGATGATCCGCTTCGATGCTTCCGGCGAAGACAAGTACGGAGCGGTTTGACCTGCGGCGATCCCCGGTTCTCACCGGCTCGCACGCACGCTGCAGCCGTCCGGGACCGTGATCCGAGCCGTTCACCGGCCGGTTCGGACTGCTCGCTCGGACAGTGATCAGCGACCCGACGCACACCGAACCCGGCAGCCGTGACCGGAGCGACGACCGCCGGGCCGGGGTGGTTCAGGACAGTTCGTCGAGTTTCTGGCGCAGCCAGCTCAGGGCGGTGGCCCCGCCGGCTACCTGGTAGCGCGGGTAGCTCTGGTGGATACCGGATTTGACGAAGTCGTCGACCTGCTTCTTGCGCTCCTCGTAGGCGTTGTTGTTGAGCTGGTCGTGCAGCAGACCGAGCCCGCCCGCCGCCAACGCGTCGTTGAGCAACTGCATGCCGAGGGTCTGATAGTTGCCGAGCTGGGTGGGGTCGGCGTTGGAGACCTGGGCGAAGAACCCGGCGATCCGGGCCGCGAAATCGCCGTCGGGGGTCGAGCAGTACAGGTCGCCGACCGCGCAGAACGTGTAGGTGCGGTTGCTGAGCCAGCCGAATCCGGTGAGCCGGGGGCCGCCGGCTCCGGCGCCCGGGACGGGCGGGCCGACGAGGTTGTCGAGCGGAGAACGGCGCGGGTCGGCGATGAGTCCGACCAGGCCCACCCGATCCGGGGGGACCACGCCCAGTCCGGTACCGATCTCGGAGGCGAGGTCACCGGCGGCGTCGGCGCCCTGGCTGTAGCCGAGTAGCGCGAAACGAGTGTTGCCGCAGCGCCGCGCCACATCGGAGATCAGTCCGCGCGCGCCCGCTACCGCCTCGTTCTTGGAGCGACCGTAGACCTCGCCCTCCCAGGGGAAGGCGGTCGCGGTGTAGGCGACGTAGTCGGTCTGGGCGTCGCCCGGCAGGTTGTCGGCGGCCAAGGCGAGCATTCCGCGGCCCGGCTCGGCTTTCGAGGTCTCCCAGGTGCCGGGGATCGCCACCACGTACAGGCTCGGGCAGCCTTCGGGCGCCGCATGGGCATTCGTCGCCACGGCGGGCGCGAGGACCGACGCGAGGGTTACCGCTACTCCGGCGGTGGCGCTCTTCCATCCAGAAAACATCGTGTACTCCATGTGCTCACCGAGACGGCCACCGGCCGTTCACCTGTTCCCAGGATTCCCAAAACCGTCGACGGGCATGCCACGCCTTTGTGGTGTGACGTGTGGGTGCGAGTCCGTGGACACCGATGGATCGATCGGGGACACAGCAGATCTCGCCGAGGGATAGCCAAGCACATCCGCGCCCGTTCCGGAAGTCGAATCTACCGGTGTTCGGTCCTGATCAACGGGATATTCACCGTCGGACGGTGGTTCGACACGAAATTCGCCCACTCGCGGCGGTTTCGGCGTCCGGCCGGTGCGCCGCGCTCGTTCGGTGTCGCGGAGTGCTCGACAACCGGGGCAACTCGTTCGGTTGCCGCTCGCGGGGTGGCCGCGGGGGAGTGGTCCGGTCGCCGGGCCCGTGGCTCTGCTCGGTGGTTCGGGAGATGGTGGCGGCTGCCGGGCGGAGTGGCCGGATCTCGTAGAACCGTCCACCGTGCAGGTCCACGTATAGGACGCAGCGGACCGGCCGGTGCGGATCCCGATCGCCGCACGGTCGTGCACGGCCGGGTGAACCACGGAGGGGTCCATTCCCGCCCAGGGGAGGGTTCGCTGATAACGATTCGGGCGACAAGGTGCGCTCGTCGAGCGGGTGGTCGCGCCCGCGCACCGTCCGGTTGCCCTGATATCCGGCGGCGCCCGCCGATTCGCGGTCCGCTGACCAGCGAGAACGGATTCCCATCGCGCCGCGGCGGTCCGGAGCCCGTGCGATCGCGCGGTGTCCGCGGCCCGGAACCTGCCTGGCAGACTTGTCTCGTGACTTGGACGCCAGTGCGTACACGACCGGATTCGCGTGCCGACTCCGGTGCTGCGCGCGGGATCGGCGCCGGGATCCTGCGCTGGGGCGGCCGGCTGATCGGCGGCGCTCTCGTGGTGGGGCTGATCCTGGTGTGCGGTACCGCCGTGCGGGTGTGGCAGGTCGCTCGGATCGAGGATTACACCCGGGCCGACGCGATCGTGGTCCTGGGCGCGGCGCAGTACTCCGGGACCCCGTCGTCGGTGTTCGAGGCGCGGCTGTACCAGGCGGCCAAGCTGTACGAACAGGGCGTATCCGATCTGGTCGTCACGGTCGGCGGGAAACAGGAGGGCGACCTGTACACCGAGGCCGCCTCGGGAAAGATGTACCTGATGGACGCGGGCGTTCCGGAAGACGCGATCCTCGCGGTGGAAACCGGCTCCGACACCCTGCGCAGTATCGAGGCCGTGGCCGCGGCCATGCACCAGCGCGGGCTCGGTTCGGCGGTGCTCGTCAGCGATCCGTGGCATTCGCTACGAACCCGCACCATGGCCCGCGACGCCGGACTGGACGCCTGGACCGCGCCCACCCGCACCGGCCCCGCCGTGTACACCCGGGAATCGCAGGCCCACGGGATCGCCCGGGAAACCGCGGCACTGCTCTGGTATCAGCTCACGCATTTCTCGGCGGATTTCAACTACACCGCCGGACAGTGAATCCGGCACCCGGTGCCGGACACCCCGATCGGTCACCGCTCGGTGGCAGACTGGGTGCGGTGATCTACACCGAGCACGATCGCGAACGCTTGGTCGTCGAGGCGCCCAAAACCGCCGGGCTGGCCGGGGCCGGTGCCCACGGAAACGGGCACCGCACCGAATTCGCGCGCGACCGGGCCCGGGTGCTGCATTCCGCCGCCCTGCGCCGCCTCGCGGATAAAACACAGGTGATGGGCCCCCGCGACGGTGACACCCCCCGCACCAGGCTCACCCATTCACTGGAGGTCGCGCAGATCGGCCGGGGGATCGCCGACGGTCTCGGATGTGACCCCGATCTGGCCGAGCTCGCCGGGCTGGCGCACGATATCGGCCACCCGCCCTACGGGCACAACGGTGAGAAGGCGCTCGATATCTTCGCCGCCGATTTCGGCGGGTTCGAGGGCAATGCCCAGAATCTGCGGATCCTGACCCGGCTCGAACCGAAGGTGCTCGACTCCTACGGCGGCAGCGTCGGGCTCAACCTCACTCGCGCCGCCCTCGACGCCGCGATCAAATACCCCTGGCACCGCACCGAGGCCGGTGGCAAATTCGGGGCCTACGAAGCGGACGCCGACCGGCTGTCCTGGGTCCGAAAAGGTGCCCCCGACCGGCGGCCGGCGCTGGAATGCCAGGTGATGGACTGGTCCGACGATGTGGCCTACTCCGTGCACGATGTGGAGGACGGTATCCTCGCCGGCCGTATCGACCTGCGGGCTCTGGCGGATCCGGTGGAGCGGGTGGCCCTCGCCGAACTCGGACATGTGCAGCACCGCGGCCTCGCGGTCGACGATCTGGTGGCCGCCGCGCAGCGGCTCTCCGAACTGCCGGTGGTGGCCGATGCCTTCGTCTACGACGGCACCCTGCGGAGTTCGGTGGCCTTGAAACGGCTCACCAGCGAACTCGTCGGCCGGTTCGCGAACGCGGCGGTCGTGGCGACGCGCGAGACCTACCCCGGCCCGCCGGCCCGCTATTCCGCCGACCTGGTGGTACCGCCGGTGGCGGCGGCCGAGGTCGCCGTGCTGAAAACGGTGGCCCTGCGCTACGTCATGTCCGATGCCCACCACAAACTGCGCCAGGCCGAGCAACGCGACATCCTCACCGCTGTCGCCGAACACCTGCTGGCCACCGGCCCTGCCGCCCTCGACGCGCTGCTGTTGCCCTGGTGGGATGCCGCGAGCGACGACAGCGCCCGGGTGCGGGTGATCGTCGATCAGATCGCCTCCTACACCGAGAGCCGCCTGGAACGGGTCGCGCGAGGTATTTGATTCCCCGCCTCCGGGCGTGTTCGCCACCGCGAGGGTGCTCGGATTCTGCCGTGACCGCGCTGGCCTAGACTCGACTCCGTGACCGGACGAATACCTGCTCGCGATATCACCGCCATTCGGGAGCGCGTCCGGATCGAAGATGTGGTGGGCGAGTACGTGGCCCTCAAACGGGGCGGTCCGGATTCGATGAAGGGGTTGTGCCCCTTCCACGACGAGAAGTCCCCGTCCTTCCATGTGCGGCCCAACCACGGTCTGTTCCACTGCTTCGGGTGCAGCGAAGGCGGTGACGTGTACGCCTTCCTGCAGAAGATCGAGCACATCGGTTTCGTGGAAGCCGTCGAGCAGATGGCCGATCGGATCGGCTACCGGATCAACTACGAGGGCGGTGGGACCTCCGTCCAGCGCGATCGCGGTACCCGGTCACGGCTGGTGGCCGCGAACGCGGCCGCCCACGATTTCTATGTGGAGCGATTGCGCGGCCCCGATGCGACCATGGCCCGCAAATATCTCACCGACCGTAATTTCGACGAGGCCGCGTGGACGCAGTTCGGCTGCGGTTACGCCCCCGACGGCTGGGACACCCTCACCAAGCATCTGCTGAACCGCGGGTTCGATTTCAAGGAGCTCGAGGCGGCGGGTCTGTCCCGGCAGGGCCGGCGCGGTCCGATCGACCGCTTCCACCGGCGGTTGCTGTGGCCCATCCGCAACCTCGGCGGTGATGTGATCGGCTTCGGCGCGCGCAAACTCTTCGAAGACGACACGATGCCGGGTAAGTACGTCAACACCCCGGAAACCCTGCTGTACAAGAAGTCCCAGGTGCTGTTCGGTCTCGAACACGCCAAACGTGAGATCGCCAAAGGGCATCAGGCCGTGGTCGTCGAGGGCTACACCGATGTGATGGCCATGCATCTGGCCGGGGTGAAAACCGCCGTGGCCGCCTGCGGCACCGCCTTCGGTGACGACCATCTGGCGATCCTGCGCCGCCTGCTCATGGACGACAACTTCTGGCGGGGCGAGATCATCTTCACCTTCGACGGCGACGCCGCCGGTCAGGCCGCCGCGCTCAAAGCGTTCCTCGGCGATCAGAAGGTGGCCGGGCAGACCTATGTGGTGGTGTCGCCGGACGGTCAGGACCCGTGCGAGATGCGCCAGCATTCCGGCGACGCGGCCCTGCGCGATATGGTCGCCCGCCGCGAACCCCTGTTCGATTTCGCGCTGCGCCAGGAGATCGCCAAACGCGAGGACAGCCGCACTCGCGCGCTCACCTACGACAGCCAGGTCGAGGTGATGCGCTGGGCGGTGCCCATAGTCGCCCAGATCAAGGACCACGGCCTGCGCAAACGCTATGCCACCCAACTGGCCGAATGGACCGGCTGGCAGGATCCGCAGCTGGTGTATCGCCGGGTCGACGAAGAGGCCCGTAAATTGCGCGGCGCGGCCGCGGCGCCACCCACCCGCGCACCTCGTGGCGAGCAGTCCGATATCGGTCCTTCCCGGCCGGCTGCCCGCCCCGATCCGCGCGATCCGGTGCTGCGTTCCCAGCGCCAGGCCATCGCCGCCGGTCTCCAGTACCCGGAGATCGCGGGCCCGGCCTTCGACGCGCTGGAATCCGACGCTTTCACCCACCCGGCCTATATCGCGGTACGCACCCTCATGGCCGAAGCCGGGGGAGTATCGGCCGGGCTGTCGGGCGCGGACTGGGTGGGGACGATCAGCGATCTCACCGACGATCTCACGCTGCGCGCCCTGATATCCGAACTGGCCAGTGAACCGCTGCCGGTGAAAACCACCGCCGATATTCCCCGGTTCATCACCGGTGTGCTCGCCAACGCTCAGGCAGCCCTGGTCGGGCGGCAGATCGCCGAACTCAAATCACGGCTGCACCGGGTCTCCTCGGTCGACGAACCGGATACCTATATGGCACTGTTCGCCGACCTGGTCGCGCTCGAGCAATACCGCAAGAGTCTGCTCGAACAGGCCATGGGCAACAGCGAATTCGGCACCGTCTGACGGCTGCCGGGCGCCGCGAACCCCCGCATGCGTCCGGGCCGTGCGCGGGCTACGGACGGCAGCGCGAGTTAGCGCCGCCGCAGCTGATCGTGCGGCACCATCACGGTGGTGCGTTCGTCCAGTGGCTCCATCGGCTCCAGCTTCGGCCGGGTGCTCAATCTGTCGGAGAGACGCTGTCGGCTCACCTGCACCAGCTTGCGGGTCACCGGGCTCCCCGCGACCGCGCGCGCACTCGCGCTGATCTGCTCGTAGCGCGCCCGCCCGGCTTTACTGCCCAGTACATAACCGGCAGCGATACCGATGATCAACCGCAGCATGTGGGTGGAGCTCCTCCCAGTAGTCCGTGCTGACCCATCCTGCCCGACCGCACCGACACCTGTCGATCCGACTCCCACCCGCCGCTCGGACCCTGTTTCCACGTCTCGCACCGGCGCGACCCCGCGATTTGGGCGCGCGCGCACCAATACGCTAAAGTTTCCTCTCGGCCAGCCCGGTACGGGCGGGGTCACCGAGCAATCCCCTATAGCTCAATTGGCAGAGCAGCCGACTGTTAATCGGCAGGTTACTGGTTCGAGTCCAGTTGGGGGAGCGTAAACAGCAGGTCAGGCCTGATAGTAAGGCTTGACCTGCTGTTCTTTTCGGCCGATCGGCAAGAATGCGCCAAAGTTCCGGCGCCGAATTTCTCTTCGATCGAACGATATGGCGATCGTTCTTCGCGAGTTCGTAGCCCCTGAACGTGGGCCCGATACCGCAGCTGCAGGGCCTTGACAACCCGCCGTACGGTGGCAGTGTCCTAGGTGAGGCCGGGGCCTGAGCCGCCGCGCTCGGACACCGGCCGGAACGCCGCGGGTTCAGCCTTTTCTCCAGGGTTGAGCCTGCGGTGTTCTGCGAGCAGTACGCCTCGGGCGCCGGTAGCAGTGGGACGACAACGCAGGCTGCGGGCATCCCGATTCGCCGAGGTCGCCGACGCGTCGGAAAGGTGTCGGCCGGTCCGTGCCCGACAGCGCCTGAGCGGCGCTGGGCGTCCGGTGGACGATATCGCCGGACCGTCCCGCCCGGCAGAACAATCGCCCGATTATCGGGCTGGAGGTCTTGACTGACGTGCCATCCGGAGGAGACTGGAAGAACACCGGAAAACCGGGGTATGTGACACGTTCGACGGAGACGTCCGGAGAACGCAGGTGACATACTTCAGAAATCCGGCCAGGCCCCCGGCAAGCCGGTCGAACACGGGAGTCATCAGCGACGACTGATGCTCGAGGGTTCGGCAAGACTACCGGGGACTGCTCTGTTCAGGGGGAAATCGCCGCTGGCGGCCCACCGGATGTGCGTGTTCAGAGATCATCCGGGAACAGCTCGCGCTGGTCGTGCCAGCGGCGCTGCTGCTTCGCCCGGCCACCGGGCTCACCCCTCCGGTGCGAGCATGCGGGCTCGGTTGCGCGATCAGGCCCCGGCTATCTCGATGGCGAAGATCGAATTGCCGTCCGGATCGATGAACGGTGCTTTCCGGCCTGCCGCTCCGCCCGGCCCGACGAGGACGAACGGCCCGGGATCGAGACCGCGGGAACCTATTTCGGCCACGGCGGTGGTCAGGTCCGGTACGGCGGTATCGACCAGCGCCCGACCGGCGTGTTCGGGATCGACCACGATGTAGACGAACGCGGTGTCGCTCAGCTGCCACATCGCCTCGATTCCCGGCGTCACGACGAAATCGGGCGCGCGACCGAACAGGCGGGTGTACCAGCTGTCGGCCGCGGCGAAGTCCGTCACGGCCAGGCCGACGAACAAGGAGTCGATATCCATACTTCGGTGGACTGCCCGAGATCGGCGAATTCATCGCTGCTCCACAAGTGGGGCTGTCGGTTGCTCGGGGCACCGGTCGGCGATGCGCTGACGACATCGTGCTTCGGCAGTTGACCCTGACGCGGGGTCAACCCTGCAGCATGGTCGGCATGACTGCCGAAACCGAGCACTTCATGATCCGCCACGACGGCGTCACGATCGCGGCGTCCCGTGGCGGCCGGGGACGCCCGCTGGTCCTGTGTCCCGGGCTTCTCACGACACAGGCCGATCTGCACGAGCTGACCGAGTCGCTGCGGCGCGATCATGATGTGGTGACCTTCGACCTGCGCGGTCACGGCCTCTCCTCGGCGGCCGCCCGGTACTCCTTCGAGGCGTTCCTGGGCGATTTCGTCGCGGTGATGGCGGAAGTGGGACACCTGGGCCTGCCCGCTCCGCCCGTGCTCGTGGGTCACTCGCTGGGGGCGGACCTGGTCGTGCACTATGCCTGCGAGTATCCCGGCACCGCCGCCGAGATTGTTCTCGTCGATGGGGCGAACCCGGTCCCCGAACCATTCGTCACCGAGGCCGATCTGCCGGAGTTGCGGGCAATGTTCGACGGCTTCACGGCATGGACCGAGGGTGCCGAGGGAACCCCGCGGCAGGTGCTGCTCACCGCGCGGGACGTCCTCGACCTGAATCTCGAGGTGGATGCGGTGCGGTCCGCAATCCTCGACCGGTATCGGAAGATCCACTGTCCTATCAGCATGATCATGTCGGCGTCGATGGCCGGCGACAGCGGCGAAGGGCGTGCACCGTGGCGCAACCAGAACTGGCGGGCCGGTATCGACCGGCTGGTCCGCGACCGGCCGCGTATTTCCACAACGTGGCTCGACGCCGGGCACGGGCTGCTCGTGACCCACGCCCAGGAGATCGCCCGGATCATCCGGGAAACGCAGGGCCCCGCGTGCCGGCCGGCGTCCTGACAGTTTCCGGATCGAGGAGACCGGTCCGATGCTGACCATCAGCGAGGTGGCCTCCTACGCCGGAGTGACGGTACGAGCGGTGCGGCACTACCACGCCATCGGACTGCTGCCGGAGCCGGACCGCGACCACTCCGGTTATCGGAGGTACGACGCCGCTGCGGTGGTCGAGCTGATCAGGATCCGGACGCTCGCCGAGGCCGGGGTTCCGTTGGCGCGCGTGCGGAAGCTCCTCGAGGCCGGCACAGCGGAATTCGCGGCCGCGGTCGCCGATATCGACAAGCAGTTGCGGGCAGAAATCCGGCAGCGGCAGCGGCTGCGCGAACGGATCGCCCGGCTCGCTGCCGGGGACAGCTTGGCGCTCCCGCCGGAGCTGGTCGAGTTCCTCGACCGACTGCGGGCACTCGGCGTCGACGAGCGGATCGTCCAGGTCGAACGCGACGGTTGGATCCCGCTGGTCGCGCGTTCGCCGGAACGGGTCCCGGAGTGGATCACCCGCAAGCAGAAGCAGATCGCGGACCCGCGGCTCATCGACTTCTATCTCACGCTGAGCCGGGCTCTGGATCAGGCCGATGACCGAAGCCTTGTTGAGCTGGCCGACAAAATGGCCTCGTACATCACGCAGATAGCCGAGGAACAGGGCGAGGACTATCTCGATGAACCCGATATCGAGCCACCATTGGTCGAACTGCTGGACAAGCTGGCGTTCGACACCTGGCCGCCGGCCCGTCGACTGACCGAACTACTGACGAAGCGAGGATGGAACGGCTGGACCAAGCTCGAGCGAACAGACCCGCCGTAGGGAGTCGAAGCCGGTGCCGGTAGCGGTTCGGCACAGTCCTCCATATCGATCGTTACCCGGGCTCGGGGGCAATGGATTCGGTCGTGTCGAAGGCGATTTCGGGGATCGGCGGTGGCGACCGTGCATCCGGTAGTAGGAGGCGCCGCATTCCCTACCTCAGAGCGGCATCCCGTTCTCCAGGAATTCCAGGGCTTCGCGGACGACGGCGTAGATGTCCTGATCGCTGTCGACCGCGCGGAGATAGGCCATCAGAGCTACGCCGGCCACCGCGCCGAGCCAATATCGAACCTGGGGATCGTCGGGTTCGCGGCCCGTCCGCCGGGCGACGGCTTCGAGGAACGGTGGCAGATCCGTCTCGATTTTGTGCGCCACGGCCACGCGGAGTTCCGGCACGGAGGCGATGAGCCGCATCCGGGTGGTCTCCACGGCGTCCATATCCATGTCCGCGCTGTCGAGGATCGCGAGCAGCGCGTTGCGCGCGGCCTCGAGCAGCGGCACATCGGCGGGCTCGGCGAGAAATTTCTCGATGAAGAGCGGGTCCACACGGTCGAAGAGCACCGTATCCGGTTTGGTGGGGAAGTAGCGGAACAGCGTGCTCGGGGAAACTTCGGCGGCCGCGGCCACTTCCTCCAGTGTCGTGTTCGCGTAGCCCTGCTCCCGGTACAGGCGCAGGGCGTGGTCCTGGATGGCTTCGCGCGTGCGCTTCTTCTTGAGTTCTCGAAGACCACCGGTACTCATGCCCTTTATCTTGCCGAACGGTCGACGGGCCGGCCAACCGCACCCCGGGGGGTATCCGCGGCCGCGGCGCCCGGGAGGTTCCGGCCTTCCACATCCAGGTCGGGCAGTATCCGGTCCAGCCATTTCGGCAACCACCATGCCCTGTCCCCGACGAGTGCGAGCACCGCGGGGACGATGGTCATCCGCACCACGAAGGCGTCGACGGCGACCGCGGCGGCGAGGGCCACGCCGATCTGGACGATATCGCTCGCGTCGCCGGAGGCGAACCCGGCGAATACGCTCACCATGATGATCGCGGCCGCGGCGACCACCCGCGCGCCGTGCCCGAATCCGGTCCGGACCGCCGAGATCGCCGGTGCGCCGTGGACGTATTCCTCCCGCATCCGGGTCACCAGGAACACCTCGTAGTCCATGGCCAAGCCGAACACCACACCGATGATGAAGATCGGCAACATGCTCACCACCACATCGGTGGTGTGGATGCCCAGCCATTCCAGCCAACCCCACTGGAAGGTGGCCACCATGACGCCGAAGGTCGCGCCCAGGCTGAGCAGGAATCCCACGGTGGCCTTCAGAGGGACGACGATCGAACGGAAAACGGCCGTGAGCAGGATGAACGACAGTCCGACGACCACCAGCAGATAGGTCCACAGCGCATCCGCCATGCGATCGCTGAAATCGATGATGATGGCGGCGGTTCCGGTGACGGCGATCCGCGCGCCGAACCGTTCGACGGTATCGGCGACGTCACCGCGCAGCAGTTGGACCAGCTGCTCGGTGTGTTCGCTGTCGGGCCCGCTGTGCGGGATGACCCCGATGAGCGCGGTATCACCGGCCGGGTTCAGTTCCGGCGGGGCGGCCATGGCGACCCCGGCGGTTCCGGAGAGTTGCTCGTGGACCCGCCGCGCGGCGTCCGCGGGCTGCGGTGTGCCGGCCAGGTCGGCGACCACCAGCAGGGGACCGTTGAAACCCGGACCGAACCCCGCGGCGATGGCGTCGTAGGCCTGGCGCTGCGAGGTGTGTTCCGGATAGGTCCCCTGGTCCGGGATGCCGAGTCGCAGGTCCAGGGCCGGGAGGGTCAGGACGGCGAGTCCGGCCAGGGCGACGATCAGGGTCGCCACCGGCCGGCGGGTGGTGACGGACGCCCAGCGCCGCGCGGCCGTGCCCGGCCCGTCCGTATCGCTCCCGGTGCCCTCGGCGGCCACTCGCCGACGCTGTCCGCGCGGCTGAACCCGCGGGCCGGCGAACCCGAGCAGAGCCGGTAGCAGCGTCATCGCGACGAGCACGGCGACGGCCACCGTGACCGCCGCCGCGAGACCCATTTCGGTGAGCAGCCCGATACCCACCACAGCGAGTCCGGCGAGAGCGATCACCACCGTCGACCCCGCGAAGACGACAGCCGATCCGGCGGTGGCCACCGCGCGTCCGATGGCTTCCTCGGGGTCCGGATTCCGGGTCAGCTCATGGGTGTAGCGGGAGACGATGAACAGCGCGTAGTCGATACCGACGGCGAGGCCGAGCATGAGCGCGAGGATCGGTGTCGTGACCCCGAGATCCATGAAGGCAGTGGCCGTGAGGATGCCCAGCAGGCCGACCGCCACACCGGTGATCCCGGCGATCAGCGACATCCCCGCGGCCACCAGCGATCCCAACGTGACCACGAGAACCACGGCGGCGACGAGCAATCCGAGCAGTTCTTTGCTCACATCGGGCATCAACTCCATCACGTCGCCGCTCACCGCGACGCGCAGCTCGGCCGAGCCGCTCCGTTCGACCAGGTCCATCATTTCCTGGCGACTCGAATCGCGTACCGCTTCGAAGGACACCGCGTAGGTCACCTCGGCGACGGAGATCCGCTGATCCGCCGAGATCAGCCCGGTGTCGAACGGGCCTTTCACCGCCGCGACCTCGGCGGCTCCGGCGGCCTCCCGCACCACCTCGGCGATCCGCCGCCGCGGTTCGGGATCGGTCACCGTGCCGTTCTCGGCGACGAACACGATCAAGGCCGATCCGCCGTCGAGGGGCACTTCCGAGAACCGCTCCTCCAGGAGATCGAAAGCCTCCTGCGATTCGGTACCGGGCAGGTTGAAGGAGGTCGCGGCGGGGGCGGCCAGGGTCGCTGTGCCCACCCCCAGAACGGTCAGGAGCAGTACCCAGACGGGGAGTACGAGTCGCCGGGTGCGAAAGCTGAACCGTCCGATTCGATAGAGCAGGGCCGACATAACAGCCTCTCCTAAATGGTAGTTACTGTCATCTGACAGTAACTACCATTTTTGGGATGGGCAATACCTACTCTTTACTTACGCGGGCCGGAACGCTCCGCCCCGGACCATCGGGAGCCCGCTCCCGGTGCCGATTCCCGTGGCGCCGGTGTGGTCGCGGCGCCGCGGGTGGCCGGACCTCAGCGCGGCGGCGGAAACAGCGGTGGGGGAGTTCCCGTCGGGATGATCCGTGTACCCGACCACGGGCACCGGGTGCGGCTGTCGTACGGATGATCGGCTATGTGTTCACCGACGACCGAGACCAGGGTTCTCGGACACAATCCCGGGCAGCCGACGGCGGTTACGGGTCCGATGAGCCGCTCGCGGAGGACGATTCGAATCTGTCGCAGGTCGATCCACGGCCCCCGTCCGCATTCGCACACCCGGCTGTCGGTGACCTTCATTCCGATCCAGGGGCATTCCCCGGGGACGTTTCGCTGGTGGTCGGCGACCCGGCCGCCTTCGAGGCGGGTGCCGCGCAGGCAGTGCAGCTTTTCCGGGCAGTAGTAGAGCCCGGGGGATGATTTGGGTACGAGCATTCGGGTGTGGATCCAGGGTGCGATTCGGCATCCGCAGTCCGGTTCGCCGTGCAGTGGCATGTCGTTCTTTCCGTGATCGGTGGTCGCCGGGTGCCGCTCTCGTCCGGGCGTGATGGAATCCGCGCGGCCGAACTCGCTGCGGTGCACAACTCGGCTCGAATAGTGCTGGGCGATGGTTGATTTCGGGGTTCGTGCCGGATCGACTCGCGTAATCCAGCGGCGACCTGTTCGAGGATCGCCGGATCCGTGCACCAGGTGTCCTCCCAGAGCCGCAGTGTTGCGGCCATGGCCCGGTTGACGGTTCGGCTGGGTAGCGGGGGGCGTTGTTCGGGCATCGTGCGACCTCGCGGGTTCGATGTGCTGAACAGGGATATCCGGCCCGCGTCGAGGGCCGACGAAGGCTGGGTGAGCGCGCAACTGCTCGATGTTTATGGGCTATAAACACCGAATCGAGAAGGCCCCCGCGTGGTTGAGGGGGTATAAACACGACCATACGGCCGCCGCCCGCCTGTCGTCAAGGCGCTCTAAACTCGACGGCGTGGATGGCGCGAACGAGTTCGACGAGGTCCGAAGCGATCCGGACCCGGTACGCCGTGGGCAGCGGGCCACCGAACTGATCACGCGCTACCAGCAGCGGGCCGTCGAACTGGCGCGGCTCCGGAAAGAAGCGATCGAAGAAGCCCACCGGACCGGTCTCAGCTATACCGAGATCGCCGAGCGGCTCGGGATCACGAAGGGCCGGATCAGCCAGATCAGGACGAACGCGCCGCCGCCCGAACGCGCGTTCTTCGGTGTCGGCCCGGTCGCGGTCGGGATTCCCCGCCGAGTGGGGGTCGAAGACGGGCGCGAACGCCGATACTTCGACGTGAGTGACCAGTCGGCTCAGGAGCGTGTCGAAGTTGATCTTGCCCGCTTGTCGCTGGCTTCCACACGGTTCGAAATCGACCCGGATGCCGAGGATGTGCCGGCCGGTGACGCTGTGGTGATCTGCGGCCCCAAATCGGCTCCCGTCGCCCAGCATCTCCTCGCCGCTGATGACTCCCTGAGTTTCGAGAACATCGATGGAACCTGATGTCTGATCGAGAAGTCTTCCGGACGCCGGTACAGTTCACCGTTCTGTGCCGACCTCACGAATCGAATCGATATCGGCTACCTCGGCCGGCGCGT
>NZ_JBSGIP010000038.1:0-56633 GCF_053605105.1 Nocardia sp. NPDC003963 | reverse complement strand
GCATCTGACTACGGATCAGAAGGTTAGGGGTTCGAATCCCTTCGGGCGCACCAAGTTTATGGTGGCTGACCAGCTCATATGCTCCGGGACAAGGAATCCCACGCATGAGCACTGTAGCCAAATCTGTAGCTTACAGCCGTCGCTTCGCCGCGGCGGCTGTCGCTGCGATCGGCGTCGCCGCAGCCTCTTTCGGCACGGCGCACGCCGCCCCCATTCCCGGCATCGACCACACCCTCCAGATGGACACCCGCCTCCGCCTCGTCGGCGTCAACCCCGTCAACACCGCCGACTACGCCACGAAGGTGTGCGACACCCTCCACGCCGACCCCACCGGCACCGGCAAGCGCACCGCCCTCGACCTCCTCGCCACCGACTACCCGCACCCCTTGGCCCAGGGGTACGCCCTCGGCGTGATGGCGGACGTCTCCTGCGACGACACCGTGGGCCTGCTGCGTGACGTCCCCACCGCCACCGTCGGCACCCCGGCCGCGGCGGAGATCGCCAGCCAGGCCGACAACGACCAGGCCATGTCGAGCTGGAGCGCGAAGGTCGGCGTCGCCACCACCGCGGGCAGCCTCATCGGCGCCGGCACCGGCTTCGTCATCGGCTGCGCCCTCGGCGGTGTCGTCACCTCCCCCACCGTCGTCTTCATCCCGATCGGCTGCCTCACCGGTGGGGTGACCGGAGCCGGGATCGGCGGAGTCGTCGGCACCCTGGTGGTGGGCGGGCCGACCGCGGTGATCGCGGGCATCGAGATGGTGCAGGTCCTGCTGTCCCCCGCCCCGGCGAAGTGAGGACGCTCGTAGCCATGACAGCTATGACGATCGCTCTCGTCCGCGGCGGGAGCTGGATGGTGGAGGTACTGCGGTAGACGCGCGTTGCGCGACACGCGGGGCTCGGCGGCGGATTTTCTCCGAAACCGAGCCCCGTTCTCGTTGATGCTGCAACATTGAGTCCATTCGACGCCGGGGAGCGAAGGGCGTCACAAGCGACACGAAATGGGACACAGATCGCACATGCGTCCAAGACACCCAAAGCGTGATCTCGAGGCCTTACTATCCTCCTTGGAGGCACACGGTTGGACAGTCACGAAACGACCCAACGGTTATTTCAAAGCGAAGTGCTCTTGCGAAGGCAAGCACATGAAAACGATTCACCTGTCGCCATCCGACTCGAACTACCAGAGAAACCTGGAAGCCCAGCTGAGGAGGTCGACATGCTGGAAGTAGTTCAGGATTACTACATCGTGCTCTCATTCACCGCGTACCCGACGGACGGTCTAGAGGAAGCTCTGGATTCCCTGATGGATGCGTTGGTCGAGGTGAAGTCGCTCCGGGATCCTGACGTACTGGCCTCCCTCGTCAACGGCACTATCGAGGTATCGATGTACGTCACCGCGCACTCCAAGGGTGAGGCGATCGACGCGGCCGAGCAGGGACTCTCGGAAGCCATCCGCAACAGTGGAGCGCTGGCCGATTGGGAACAGCGCGCGGAGGATGCGCTGCGTGACGAGCAGAACGAAGCGCACGTTCGACGGGCTGATCTGCTGACCGCCTGAACGTGAGATACTGAGGTCGCTGGCTGATCCGGCCGAATGGATCGGGGTAGGTCAGACGTCAAGAAGGGCGCCCGCTGTGGCGCCCTTTCTTTTGTCTGGACTCAGCTCCGGCATGTATCGTAATCGGCAATGCCGCCACTTCGAGGAGTGGTAGGAAGTGGGCCCCGGGATTACTCGTCGGATGACGAGGCCCGGGGCCCGCGCATATCAGCCGTCGACTTTGACCAGCGCCCCCAGCGGCATGGAGAACGGATACTTGCTGGCCGCGGACTCGTCGGCCGCCTCGATCACTGCCCGCCCGTCGACCTCGTCGACCTCCTGCACCACGAACCGGCTTACGCCACTCTCACCGATGCGCACCGTATCGCCGACATTGATCATTCATAGGACGATAATCGAACGCATGATCGAGGAGTGGCAGCCCCAGTACGAGGTGCGTGGCCGTGTCGTAGCGGACCCGCTCCGGCTGTACCCGGTACCCGGTGGGATGGCGGAGCCGGCGCCGATCGCCTGCCGCCACGGCCACCGCCTGGGCCCCAAGATGGCGACGGTGGGCTGGACGTCCTGCCCCGTCGACGGGGTGCGCGGAGGGCACAGGACCCACACGTGCCTCCGCTGCAAGGCGATGCCGGATATTGAGGAAGACACCATCTACACCCCGCGCCGTGACGAGGACTGCCCGTGTCGGGCGGGCGGGCCCCAGACATGACGAGAGCCCGGCCGGATCTCTCCGACCGGGCTCTCCCCCGTTCTGACTACGCCGTCACATTGCACCAGGCGGCGAACCCGCGCAGCGTCTCCGTAGACCGCGCTTCCTGCCGCGCCAGCACCCGCACCGTCTCGTGCACCATCGGGTGATACCGGGTCTGTACCGGCGCGATCTTCTTCGCCATCTGCAGCGACGAGAAGGCGCCGGCCCGGTCTCCGTGCAACAGATACGCCCGGCCCAGGTCGATGTAGTAGTGACCGGCACGCGACCGCGGAGTGCTCTCCGGGATCACCACGCCCTTGGACCGGGCGATCGCCTCTGTCCCGTCGAGCATCTCCACAGCCAAACCCACAGACCAGATACCCACGTTCGCCCGGCCGAAAGCGAACACGGGGTCATGGAAGTCCTCATCGCCCACCAGGAGCGCGGTCTGCCGCGCCTCATGCAGATGGGAGTCCGCGGTGCCCCTATCGCCCGCCCTCGCCGCGGCGAGGCCTGACTGAAGGTGCAGCCCGCCCCAGGAGATCATCGTCTCCAGATCCTGGCCGTCGAGCGCGCCCTCCAGGTCCGCGCGGCACTGCTCCAGGTAGGCCAGCGCAGTGTTCCAGTCCCCGGCAGAGGTCAGCACGGAGGCGCGGTGGAACTGGGCGTGAGCGATCCACAGCCTGCTGCCGGAGCGCTGCGCAGCCCACCCCATCCGCTCCACTGCCATGGTCGCCAGGTCGGTGTAGCCGAGCTTGTGCGCCAGACTCCGCGACGACGAGTACAGCTCACACAGCAGCAGGAACGCCTTCTCCTGTTCCCGCCCGGACGTGGTGTGCACCAGGGCACGCACCTCGGTCAGTAGTGCGGGCAGCTCGCTGGAGAGCTTGTGGAAGTTCGTCGCCCGCCGGTACAGCCGCACCCGCTCGACGTCCGCGGTGATCGCGGGTAGGGGTCGGGTGACAATTCCTTGCGGTGGTAGGTCGAACGCTGCCAGCTCGGTGCGGATGATCGCGATCCCCGCGGACACCTCACTGTCGTCCGCTGTGGCCCGCGGGTAGGGCTGCCCGAGTAGCTCGGCATTACCCACCTTCAGCGCCTTGGCGACCGCCGTGACAAAGGCCGCGCTGGCGGGTACACGCCCCTGCTCCACGGCCTTGACCAGGGAGTCGGAGATGTTCGCCGCGGTGGCCAGTTTCGTTTGTGACATGCCCTGCAAGCGCCGCAGCTCACCGACGCGCTCGCCGAGGCCGTAGTACTTCTCGCCCATGCGTCCCATCCTGATCGATCCCCTGCTAACAGCATGACAAAAAACGTTGTCACTTCACAGGTCTTGACCAATGGAATCTGGAATCACCACCCCGGGCCGGGCGGAGTTCCCCGACTCTTCGATCACTCGGCCCGGGTGGTTTGCCACCACCACAGGCACACAAGAGAAACCAACCACGAACACGCCGAGGTCTCAGATGACAGAGATCCACTCGCCCACGCGGGCACCGAAGAACAGGGCTATGGCCGCCACACTCCAGCAACTGCACGCCAAGACACACTGGACATCCAGCAACATGCCAGTGCTCGAGCGACTGGTCAGCGGACTCCGGCACAGCCCCTGCTATTACACCGACCCGATCCGCGGATACTCCCATGCCCTGCATGTGATGGCCATCCACGCCGGGCACCGATGCTCCCGCTACGCCACCGCGGCACAGTACGTGGAGGCACAGCCGTGACCCCCCGGCGCGCGATCGTGCTGCGGCGCAGCGACACCGACCCCGAGTACATCGCCATGCTCGCCGAAACCCACCAGCTCGAGGTCCTGTTCACCGCGGTGACAGACGCCGAGCACCCGAAACTCTCCGCGCTGATCGCCGCCCAGCACGCGACAGATCATCGAGCGGAGGTGATCGTCGCCCCGTACCTCACCGGCGATACGGTACGGGGCGACACCTCTTGGCAGCAGATCACCGAGATCTGCGACGTGGTCACCGCGGATGACGTGGTCACGCCGATCGCGCCGTGAGACTCCCGTGTCCACCCGGGCAGGAGAGGCGTCCCTGTAGACACGGAAGAAGCCCCCGCCGATCCGGAGATCAGCGGGGGCTATCCGTCACTGCAGGTTGATCAGGGCTGGATCAGGCGCACATACGATGCCGTATTGCCCGTGGACCGAACCTGGTTGCTGTTCGGGCACCTGGCTTCGAGTCGGATCGTGGCACCTGCGGGGATCGTCAGACCGGCGGCAGACCAGGCCAGCACCGCGGTGGTGTTCGAACCGATCGGCAGCTCGGCTGATTCGATCGGCGTTCCTCCGTTGATCCTGATCTGCATGTAGACGGACCGGCCGGAGAAAGCCGTGTTCTGGCACTCCACCGATACCTGGATCGTTCCGTTCGTCGCGGCCGTCTGGGCGATCAAGTCACTGGAGACCACTGAGGACCCCGGGTAATTCGTGGTGTCCGCGTTCCATCCCAGGATCTGGCCCATCGACGTACCGAAGTACGCGGTCACCGTCGTGTTCCGGACCATCCCGGACGGCCGGAATGTGATGACCTGCAGCACATTGGACGGGGTCAGCGTGAGCGCGGTGGCGGCCGACGTGGACACCTGCGCCGTCGGGGTCGCCGCGGGAGTCATGGTCAGCGGCGCGGGCGCCGTGATGATCCCGGCCACCGCCACTGTCGCGCTCACGGACAGGGTGGTGATGGCGTCGGCAGTGACCACCGCGACGGGGGTTCCCTGGATCCCCGGCGACAGAGTCAAGGCAGTCGACGCAGCCACTGTCATCGACGGCGCGACCACTGCAGCCGGAGCCATCGCGAGCCCGGCATCCGCGGTCATCTCGTGGACCGGTGACAACTCCGGGCTCATCGCCAGGACCGTCACCGCCTCGATCTCCACCACCGCCGAACCGGTCGCGGCCGGCGTCATCGTGAGCAGAGTGACGGCGTCACGCCACGGCAGCTCCGACACCGACGCCGCGGGCGACATGGTCAGCGCGACAACCGCCAGGATCGTCGGTGTAGGCGTAGGCGGGAACGGCTCGACACCGGTGTCGGCGTACGGAAACCGGGCCAGCCCGGAATCGGCGGCCGGGAAAACCTCCACCGCCGTATCCGGCCGCGGGAAAGTCACGGCTACGTCCAGGCGGTATACAGTGCGTCACCCGAGGACGGTGTCACCTTGATCTGACCGTCCGGCGATACCGACGCATCGACCGTGTCGATGATGTCGCGGAGGGTGGTGCCGCTCCACCTGCACATATGTGTGTAGGACCCGGCGACGACGTTGAAGGTCAGCTGGGATCCGGTGATCTTCCCGTTCGACGGGGATCCCCAGGTGGTGGTCTGCCGCGAATACCCGCCGCCGGTGGCCTCGTTCGCGGTCCCAGCCGTGCCAGGGTTACCGGTGTGCAGGGAGTAGCTGGCACCCAAGTCGGCCCACGCCTGGGCGATAGTGTTCGCGGTCGTCAGAACATTCAGCGCCATTACGTGCTCCTATTCGTCGATCGGGGTGCGCTGGGCGCGCCCGAATTTCCAGTGGAAGTCATCCACGGATTCCGTGTCCGGGTTCGGGTAGCGGATGAACATGTCGAAGGACGTCCCGTGCGGGATCACGTCCGGTCCGCAGCTCTCGGCCTCGACCCGCCACGAGACGGTGTCCCCCTCGACGGTCGCGGTCCAGGTGACGTCGTTGGCCCAGATGATTTCGGCGGTGGTGCCGGCGGGCAGGAGGCTGCCGCGGCTGCGTTCGTAGATGAAGTCGCCCTTGTTGAGGCGGAGGACTTCGTATGTCGGGGTCCACCCGATGGGCATGACTGACCTCCTGCAGAGAGTGCGGAGTGAACGGCGAAGCGGCGTGTGGTCAGCCGAGGCCGGTGTAGATGGCGACGTCGTTCCATGACGCCGAGTTCGTCGAGCTGGCCCGCGACACCCGAAGACCTGCGTAGGTGTTCGCGATGTAGGAGTCGGATACGGCGTACAGCCGCGGAGCGCCGTTGATCTCGATCCAGATCAGGCCCCCGTAGCTGGAGAACGCGATCTTGTCCCCCGCGGCGACGGTCACTCCCGTGGTCAGGGTCCGGTAGTAAGTGAAGGTCGGCGGGTTTCCCGAGAGGGAGTCCGAGAAGTAGCCGATGCCCAGCTGTCCCGCGATGACGTTCGCTATCAGACCCGAGGTGCCGGCTGCATTGGAGCACAGGACCAGGCCGGAACTCGCTGTATTGTTCGGCCCGACCGCGCCGCCCACCGTTGCCTCGATCCGGACCCGGCCGGTGCTGACGCCGGTGTTCCGGAGAAGCCCGCGCGATCCATCAGTGGTTCCGGTGACCGCCCACGAGTCGGACAGCACACCGGCGCCGGTGCCGATCTGCGTCCACCCACTGCCGATCGTCCCGGTGAAGTTGTCGCTGAACTGCGGCACCCACACGTTCACGGCCGGCACCGACGAGGGCTTGTCGTAGTGCTGGATCCAGCGCATCCACACATCGCAGAGAGCCGCATTGAGGAAGCGGGCGCACCGGCGCCTCGGGCCGAACTTGAAGCCCGGGGCGACCATCGCACTTCCCGCGTAGCTTCCGTTCAGCCAGACGCGGATGTACTCGTCGTTCTCGACCCAGACCCGCAGGGTGACGTACTGCCCGTAGTAGGCGCCGATGGGGCTGTTCCACATTTGAGCGTTGGCCGCGGCCGACCAAATCGAGGCGAATTCGGCCACTTGCACGGTCTCGCCCGTACCGCCGGGAGCGTGGCTCAGGCTGACGCCCACGACGTTCTGGAAGGCGGCGCCGATCCGCGACCACGAGTCGGTGAAATACACCGAGAACCTCTGGGCCAGGAGCCCTTCCACCGGGAACCAGATCTCGCACTCGAAACCCCAGTGCGGAGTGAACGGCATCCACTCATACGATTCGCCACCGCCATTGGTGTGGTTGTAGTTCGTCGGGATGTGGAGCTCGCCCAGGGCGTTGAAGTCCGCGGGGGTTCCATCGCCGAGGTGCCGCCATGGCCGCTTCAGGGCGCCGACTCCGTAGGTGTCGAAGGAGTCGTACCAGCCGGCCCACGCCAGAGGGAGGTTCCTGCGGATCAGGAAGCTCACGGCGTCTCGTCGCCTCCGTCGGGGGCGTCCAGCGCGGACTGGTCGATCGCGCCGGTGATGTGGCCGCCGTTGACGTTCAGGAACTTCCGCATCCCCTGGAAGATCCGTTTGTTGCCGTACAGGCCGGCGAAGTCCTCGGCGGCCACCAGCGGGCGCAGTTCCTCGGTGTGCGTATCGAACCGGTCGATCGCCGCGGTGAGTATCCCGGCAGCCGACGCGGCGGGAGCCATGTCGAAGTAGCCGTCCAGGCTTTCGACCTGCAGCGCCGCGCACCACAGCGCTTCCCGGTAGGGCTGGATCGACCAAGACGATTCGTAGTTCGTCGCCTCGGCGACGGCATGGAATACCTTCACGATGCCTCTCAGGGTTCGGGGAAGTAGACGCCGGAGACGTTGATCTGGAGCACGGTCGGCGCGACGGATCCGACAACGTTGGTGACGTCGTAGAAGAACCGCTCCTTGTCGAACACCGGAATGTCGAGCGCCGGGGCGTTATACCGGGTGACGTTCGCACCCAGCACCTGCGTGTGGATGACGTCCGCAACCGTTCCCGCGGCGTTCCACCGCTTGATGTCGATCGTGCAGCCGGCCGGCTGGGTGATGAAGGCGAAGTGCGCGTCGGTCAGCCGGGCTTCCAGGCCGTCCGGGACGTTCAGCACCGGGCCCAGCAGTAGCTCGTTCACGCCCAGCACTACAGCGGCGCTGGCTACCACGCACTCGACGGACCAGTAGTGGGCGTTCTCGTAGGCGATGTCGGCTTTCTCGCCAGCAGCAGCGGCAGCGTTGGCCGCAGCCTGTGCGGTGGTGACCGCCACGTCCGCGGACCCCTGGGCATTGGCCGCGAGGTAGGCGGCGTCCGCGATAGGGGTGCGCAGCTGGGACCCGACCGCACCCTGCACCCCGGTGAAGCTGCCTTTCGCTCCACCGGTGGCGATCGCCATGATCGACGTCTCGTTGAGATTCGACCCATAGTCGGAGCCGACAACGAAGGCATCATCCGGCGCTTCGGGTAGGTGCGGAGTAGTCACGTCACTGGCCGCACTTCGGATCCGCGAGCGGGTTATCGGCCCGCCGCTGGTCGGCCTCGACAGACCAAGCCCGATAGTCGATCAGCGCCTGCTGAATCCGGTCCCGGCTACCGGGGTCCGGCCGCGCGGCAGCATCCGCGATCACGCCGACCATGTCGTCGAGGTGCCGCTGATTCTCCGCGGTGATGGCCGACCGGGCGATCAACGTCTCCCGGAACTCCTGGTTGCAGTCCTGCTGTTGAGTGGACTGCATGGCCGCGAAGACCGTGCTGGCAACGGCCAGCACGGCCACCGTGACCAGGTAATACGCTTGCTGCCGATCAGTTTTCGGCAGGGTCGGTACCGTGATCCGCTTCCCGCCACGCTTGTATTCACGCCAGCTCAGCGAAAGGCCAGCGAAGAATCCGATCGCGATGCACGATCCCCCGAACAACAGCTGCAGGACGACGTCACTCATCAGAATCACCTTGGGCTTCCCGGTCTCGATTTCGTGACGCCTGGAATCTCGCGGCCCCGAGCAAGCCGATGATCGCGCCCATGATTCCGTTCACCCCGGTATTCCCGGTGTATGAATCGATGACCAGTGGCGCGAAGATGTTCCCCGCCCAGCAGATCGTCACTACGTAAACCAGCACAGTGAGTGTCCGCGTCGACACCCCGTAGTCTTGGCCGGCCATCTACACCCTCCTCATCCACCACACCCCGACATCCAGCCGGAGCACCGGCAGCGAACAGGGCCTCACTCCTCCACACGAGGCCGGGCGACAGGAGTTACCTTCGACCGGACGCCCGCGGCGATCGGCACGCCCAGCACGACAGTGAGCACCGCAGCGATGAAGTCCGCGGAGTCGGCGGTCATCGCACCGCTGGTCACCAGGTAGGCGAAGACAGCGGTCACGATGGCACCGACTGCGGCGGCCACAGGCTCGTTCTTCAGCAGGTTCTTCAGCTTGGTCACTTCGAGCCGCCTTCCAGGAGTTCGATAATGCGGGCGTTCTGGCCGATGATCTCGGCGTTCTGTTTCCGCAGTTCGCGCAGCAGGACGGCGTTGTCGAGCGCCCAGCCGATCGCGGACTTCGGGTCGTCGCTGACGGCCCCTGGAAGCTCGAAGCCGTCCCAGACCTGCTCGTTCCACACGTCCGCCCACATGTCGTAGGGCCACGGCTCCTTCGGCGACCGGGTGGAGCTGTTGACGTTCTTCGGGTTCTTGATCTGGCGCAGCTTGCCCGCGAACGGGTGCAGCTGCCCCGCCCCCTGGGCGATGGGATCGGCCACGGTTCCTCCTTCGATTCCCCACGACGCCAGAAGCTCCGGCAGGTCGAGGTCGGCGTAATTCAGATCGACCCCGGAGGGCCACGGCTTGCAGCTGCCGGAGTCGGTGTACTGGTGGGCGAAGTAGCCCGGCGGTTTACGTGACGGCTGGCCCGGCGCCCGGCCGTAGGACGGCACCACCAGCCGCATCCACGACGGCCGTATCGGCCAGAGATCCGTGTCGGCGATCGGGTTCCAGTAGCCGATCACCCGCTTCGGATCTCCGTACCAGCCGGACATACGCTCGGATTCGTCGTTCACCTCGACGCTCTGGTCGCCGCGGATCGCGCCGGCGGCGGACTCGACATCGACCATCGAGACCAGCCGGGCGTTCCCCCACAGCCCGGACTCGACGAGCACCTGGCGATGCAGGTCGCAGTTCGCCTGTCCCGGCCGGAAGAAGTAGTAGGCGATCACCGCCTGCAGCCGGCCGCGGCGCAGCATGTCCGCGGCCCGGCGCGCGTTCTCGTGCGCGAGGGTGTCCAGCTTGTCCCCGGAGTTGGTGCGGAAGCACAGCACTGGGTGCGGGTACGAGTCGTCGACCGGGATCCCCTGGTACTGGCTGACGTCAGCCCATGTCGTCGGCATCAGGGCCACCTACTCGGAGGGACGAGTTGCAGGAACCCGTCCCGGACATACGAGTCGGTGAGCGGGTTGTATGGGGGTGGTCCCTGGATCTTCTGCACGATGCGGTCGTTGCGGGGATCGCCTTCGGGCCAGCCCATCTGGAAGTGCATTTCGTCGGGCTTGTCCCAGTTCCGACCCCAGAACACGGCGCCCTCATACCAGCCGACCAGCGCCTCGACGCGGCCGATCAGATCGCGCGGCATCCGGTAGTAGCCCCACGGCCACTGCGGGGCGTTGATATCCAGCGCGGTCCCGGAGAGGTGGTTACTGTTCGCGACGAAGTTCGTCGGCGACCACCCCCACACCGGGGACACGAGGGGCGCAACCTCGGCGTTGTAGCGCCGGGCGAAGTCCCCCAGGATCACGGCCGGAGCACCGGACCGGATCGGCGCGGTGTCCATCCAATCCCGGTTGATGAGGACGCATTCGTCCCGGTTGCACATTCGCCACCCGTTCTCCGAGTGGGTGTAATTGAGGTAGGTCCGAAAGCTCATTCCTCGCCTGCCCTCCTCTCAGACTCGTCGAGATATCCGGACCGCAGCCGCTCAGCGAAGAGCGCGAGCAGCGGATCCTCCTGCAATCGGGCAATCCAGAAATGCGCCTCGTCAGCGCGGACCTTGTCCCCGCCCCACGCGATCGAGCCCTCGAACAACTGCACGCCGCGCCGGATCTCCGCGGTCTGCTCGGCCGGCATGGTCCGCTTCCACTTCGGGTGGCGGTCGCGGTTGATCTCCAGCTCCGACACCGACGGATGCGCTACCTGGTCGACCGTTTCGACGTGGCGGCCGTACCAGCCCATCCACGCGGTGAGCACGGTGTCGACGTCGTCGAGGTAACCCATCACGACCAGCGCTTCAGGATGCCGTTACGGGCCTGGCCGTGGCGCTCGGTGTACAGAACCCGCCGCTTCTCCACCTCGTCGGTATCGCCGAGTTCGCGGAGGTAGGCGTTGGTTTCGGTGACCGTGTGCGCGCCCGGGTCGAACCGGGGCGGGCCGTCGATGGTGTCGACCACCTTCGCGACCGGCTGCTCCGGCGGCGGCTCGTTGATCCGGTACCCGCCGTACCGCAGCCGCTCCACCACAGCCTGGCGTTCCCGCTTCGTCATCGTCATCGGGTCCTGGATGACGACCGGCTCTGGATCTTCCTCGTCCAGCGGGACCCAGCCGCCCATGCCGTTGAGCGGATGCTGTTCCCCGCGGTACGGCGGCCGGAGTTTCTTCGTCGCCAGAGCCGGATCGATCGGCGGACACCCCGCCTCGGTGAGGTGCTTGGAGATCGCTCGAGCGATAGCCTCCGGCCACACGATCCGCTGCCGGCTGTTCGAATCCCCACCCCACCCGATCGGGATGAACTGCAGCACGGGAAGGAACCGCTCCTCCGGATTCTCGGAGTCGATATCTTCCAGCCGCCAGATCTTCCCCACTCGTCCTCCTATGCGACGCCCAGGTCACGGGCGATAGATGAGATCTCCTGCAGCATTTCCAGGGCTTCCTGCACCGGGTCTTCCGGTTCGCGGTGGCCGACCGTGATCGTCCAGGCGGGAGTGGTTTCGCGGTCCCAGGCCAAGACGAGTTCGGTGATGCGGTCGACGTATACCCGGCCGGGCTTGCCCCAGTCCTTGACGGTGGTGCCGATGCGGGTGCCGAGCCAGGCGTTGCCGAATCCGTTCTGCCCGATGAGCAGTCCCTCGACCCCATCGGCGACAGTGACCGAGTGAGTGGTTTGCTCCCGGGTCCGCCACATGCCCGTGCGGAGGGCGATGAGAGCAGAGAGGGTGTAGGCGCGGTCGCTGCCCTCGCACCAGGTTTCGAAGTAGTGCTGCCAGCCGAGCTTCTGAGCGCGACCGATGTCCTGCCACTTCATGAAGGCCAGGAACACGTCGGTGTACAGCGGTTTCAGCAGGGCATCCGCCATGCCACCGACCGGCGGAATGAACAGCGCCATCGCGATCAGGTCGCCGACCATGTTGATCGTCGCGGAGATCAGCTCGTTCACGCCCGGCATCGAGTGGCCGCCGGTAGCGAACTCGGTGTCGGTAGCCGGCTTCCAGTGGAAGCTGTTGGACTGGATGCCGGTCCGGTCGCCGTCGCGGAGGATGATGCCCGGTGCCCGGGGGATGGTGCCCTTCCAGCCGGGGATCGAGTACTCGGCCGGGAATGTGGGGTCGTCGATGACGTCGATGCCCTCGGCCATGCCATCCGAGCCGATGTTGGTGAACGCCCGCACCAGGCCGGTGAATAGGTTGCCGCCGAAGCTGGTTTCGGTATCCCAGCCGCTGTTGTCGACGAGGTCCCACACGATCGTGCCCGGGCGGAGGGTGGCCCCCGGCCACGGCGGCGGATCGCCTTCCAAGAACCGCCTAGGTTCCCAGGTCAGCTGTGCGTCGGCGGTGATCCGCTTCTGCACGTCGAACATGTACTTCCACCGGGAGTGCACGATCGCGAACTGCGAGTTGTCGTTCTCGATCGCCAGCGGTGCAACGACGTGGGCCCAGTTCGACTGGTCCAGGTCCAGCCAACCATCCGGGTTCGTCGGGTCGTCGGGAAGAGTCCACAGCCCGTCCAATCCCTGCAGGCGCAGCAGGTTAACGAACAGGGTTACCTTCAGTGCCCATTTCGCCGGACCGAACAGGATCCACAGCCGCGGGAACTGGATCTCGGGCGGCAGGAACGGGTTCGAGTAGCAGAGGATGTGCTTGAGATGTTCGAAGTCGGACTTGAACGTTGCCTTGACGACCCGTTGCCCGTCTTCGTCCTTGTACTGCTCGAGGTCGTCGAGCATCCCCGACCAGCGAGCGCCGTCCTTGTCGACGGTGATGATGACGTTGTCGGTGGAGCGGTCGTCGTGGTTGGTCAGCCACTTCGACAGGTAGTAGCGGGCCGGCAGTTCGATGACGCCGATGCCGGTCTCGTTCTCCGGCTGGCGGAAGCTCGCGGAGATCTCGTTGTGGACCTCGCCGATGAACACGCCATCCGCGTCGAAGATCCGCGTGAGCGGGGGCTTGATCCGGCGGTCTTGGTCCTTGCGGAGCCGTTCGGCGATTTCACCGAATACCTGGTCGAAGTCGATCGTTTCGACGGACGTCACCGACTACTCCAATCCCCAGGGCCGCGGCCAAGGGCGCGGGCAGATGACTCGAATGCCGGTGCCAGCAGGAGCACCTGTCACAGTGACGGGAACCTGGGTAGGTGGAGTCTCACCGGGGATGGAGTAGACGAGGCGCTTGCCGCCCATCCGCTGCGCGTACTCGGTATTCAGGGCCGTCTCGAACGGGGCGCCGAACGCCATCTTGTCGGTGTTGATCGTCAGGTGTTCGCCCAGGAGCAGCGGCGCGAGCTCGACCCGACGGAGTGCGTCCTCTTCGGCGCGCTCGTACTCGTCGCTGCCCCACGAGTAATCAGGGAGTGTGACGACCATCCCCGCAGCGGACGCCTGGACCTCCCAGACCACGAAGATCTCGTAGTCCATCGGCAGAGGATTGGAGATAGTGACGTACCCGGTCTCCTCACCTCCACCGGTGGTGTCGGTGGTGGTGACGAACTTGGAGATGTGCGGGGCGCCGATCCACCGCGGAAGCGCGCCCACGAGAGGCAGTAGCGCCAGTCCGTATTGCTCGCTGTTCGGGTCGTTGACCGCCTTGATCCGCACCTTGTCGACGAGCCGGATCGGCAGGTGCCGGCGGGAATCGGAGGTGGTCGCCCACAGTTTGGAGTCCCGCTTGAATGACACCGACTTCCGCAGATCGGAGTCCGTGTATCGCCACGGCCGCCCCTTCTCGCCCTTGATATGCAGAGCGAGGATGAAGTCGTACTTCTCCTCCCGGACACCCCCGAAGGTGGCGCCGGACTGGAAGGCGGTGGAGTTGTAGATGGCCGACATCGGCGTCTCGTACATGCCGTCGAAGTCGGTGCCGTCGTCCTCGTCGGCGAGGGCCAGCCCGTGATCCCACTGGCCTTCGCCGGCGAGTGTCCACCAGCGTCCGTCGCAGCCCTCGAGCTCGATGAGGGTGTCGTCAGGTGGGTCGATCATCGGCGCACCGTCCCGCGGGAGCGGTCACGCTGGCTGACCTGCATCATCTTCCACTCGCGCCGGAACTCACCCTGAGTCATTCCGGTGTTCAGATTCTCGATCACCATGCGGTTGTCGATGTTCTGCACCGGCGACGGCCGGGACGCCGCCGCGGCCCGCATCTGCGCACCGGTGGACACCCACTCGGTCTCGCCGGAGAGGTTGACTGCGGCCATGCCGTGCGGCAGTGGTCCGCCCGAGTCGCGGAGTACCGCCGGGATCATGAGTGTCTTCATCAGCTCCTGCATCCAGTTCGCTGTGCCCGGCACGACAGGCCCCTGCTTCGCCAGCTCGTCGGCGCTGGCGTTCGCCGGGGAAGGTTTCGAGGCGTCCTCGCGGCGCTTCTTCTCCAGCTCCGCGGCGATCCCGATACCGGCGCCGATCACGCCCTGCACATCCCCGCCCAGTCCGACGACATTGAGAGCGTCGGAGAGTTGTCCGGTGACGAATGCCTTCGCGGCATCGCCGAACAGATCGACCACCCCGCCGCTGCCACTGCCCAGTGAGCCGGCCGAGGATTCCCGCTGCTTCTTCTGCTCCTCCGCCAGGGCGTTCATCGCCGCGTACACCTTGCGATCAGCGGCCTTGCGCTCAGCGTCGGTCGCCTCGGGATCGGAGTAAACGTCGTCGCGATCGAACTTGGCGGACTCGATCGAGTCCTGGAGATCGGCCAGCCGGATCTCGTCGTCGGTCATCGACCCCGTCAGCTCGGGAGCTTCGGTGACCGGACCGCCGGTGGCGGTGGCTTCGGCCTTCTCCTGCTCCATCTTCTGGACGCGGAGCTCCGCCTGCCGAAGGCGGATCTCCGCTTCGCGCTTGTCATCCGGAGTCTTCTTCGGGTCGGCGAAGTCCCGGTCACGGGATTCCTGTGCCTGCCGCACCGAGATGCGAGCCGACTCGAGTTCGAGGTCGTTGCTCTCGTCCCAGGTCTTCTCCGACTCCCGGCTCCGCCGCCGCCGGCCGCCCGCATCGGGCGGATTGAATGCGGACGCGGGGAGATAGAACTTCAAGGGAAGCTGACCGCTGGCCGCCGACTGCGCACCCGAACCGACCTGCACGCCGTTCGCTCCGGACTCCAGCGCGATACCGCCCAGCGAGCCGGCCATGTGTGAGTACTGGCCGCCGCCACCGCGGTAGACGCCGATGGACAGGCCGCGACCGGTCGGATCCAGTCCCGGGAGGAACCCCAGCGAGGAGAAGTCACTCTCGGTGGTGAACCAGCGGACGTATGGGTCCAGGCCCTTCAGCAGGGCGTAGGCAGCGGAGATGAATCCGGAGCAGTCCCACGATGGATTGCCGACACCGCCGTACTGATACTCCTTGCCGGACTGGCCGCGCAGGAAGTCCATCGCCCGCGTGGTGGCGACGCCACCGTCGGCCATCTTCGTCAGGCCCATGCCGAACATGCCAGCGACCTGACCGAGGATCTCCGTCGACCGCGACCGCTTCGACGGAGCCAACGGGATGAACGCCTCGCCCAGAGTTTCCGGCTCGGACACCTGGTAGTAGCGGGTGCGCGGCGACCAGATCGTCGCTTGCCCGGGCAGATTGTCGATACCGCCATCGGCGCGCGGCGCCGCGTTCGGCAGCACCATCGGCGCCCGCCACTCCCCCGACGCGGTGGCCTCCTGATACTCGAGGTTCACTTTCTGCGTCTTGTCCGGCAGGCTGGTGTTGATGAGCTTCTGCAGCTCGGTCAACACTGTGGCCAGGTTCGGCGCGGACACCTTGACGATGCCCGGCTTCCCATTGACCTGCTCGATCAGCCCGCCGGCTTCCTGCAGCTTCGCCTTGGCGTCGTCGGTCAATGCGTCGACCGGGATCTCGATGCCGTTGGCGTTAACCCGCAACAGGCCCTGGATCACGGTGAGCTGCTGCTCCACTGAGTCGGCGCCGCGGAGCTGGGCGAGGATCTCGATATCCTTGGGTAGGTAGCCGAGCTGGGTGGCCATGTTCTCCACCTGGCCAACCGTCAACCCGGTCGCCCGGGCGAGGTCGGCGAACGATGCCTGGTTCTGGGCGAGCACCGGGCCCATGTCCACGCCGGCTTCCGCAGCGACCACGGTGGCGTCGCGGATCTTCATCAGCTCGTCGTAGAGCCGGCCGCCGTTCTCGGTGGTCGTGTTGACCTGGCCGTTCTGCTGGATGAGAGCGTCGCCCCAGCCCTTGGCCGCGTCCCACACTTCGGTGGTGGCCTCGGTGGTGGCACGGACCTGCTCGTTGTACTGAGCGAGCGCGTCCTGGGCGGCGATCGGCTTCCCGGACAGCACATCCAGGGCGGTCTTCATCGCGTCGATGCGGTCGGCCGCCGAGGAGGATTCGTCCGACAGGACCTTCACGGCCTGCGACAAGGTGGCGAAACCGGGCGTGGTGTTCTTCGCGGTCTCCTGCGACCGCACCATCTCGTCGCGCAGGGCGTTCAACTCGGACAGCGCGAACCGTCCGTCCTGCCCCATCCCCAGCAGCTTCGCCGACAAGTCATTGAACTTGCTGGTGTCACCGAGAGTTTCGGCGAGCTGCTGATCCGACATCTTGAGGTCGTCGATGATCTTCTTCGCGCCCTCCCACCGGTCCGCCAGCCACTCCTTGTCGGAGGCGTTGCTGGCCCACGGGAGCTGGAAGCCCTTCTCCAGGAATCCGGGACGGAACTTGGCGGCCTCGTCGAGCGAGGACTTCATGATCCCGATCTGCCGAGTCACGTTCTGGATGGCCTGATCGTTGAATGCGCCGTCGTTCAGGCTGAAGATCTCCGACAGTTCGGAGCGGGTCTGGCCGATCTCGCGCAGGGCGTTGCGGACCGCTTTCGCGTGTTCCTCGCCCTTCTTCATTTCGCTCCACAGCTGGAACAGGGCAGCACCGGCAGCGACCACAGCGACCACCCAGGGACCGCCGAGCATGCTCACCAGACCACCGGCGGCCGCGCGCGCACCGGTCGCGGCGGCGGCGATTGTGCCCTGGGTGCGGGCGAAGGTGTTCGCGCCGGCCGCAGCATTGAGGAAGGAGGTCTGCATCCGGTTCACCACCGGTGCCGATTGGCCCAACTGGTTGATGGCGGACCCGAATCGGCCGAGTGTGGTGGCTCCCACGCCTGCAACCTGAACTACACGGTTGCTCGCTGTAGCAACCGCGACTGACGCGGTGCCGAACCGCTGCATGCCACCGACAGCCGAGGTCAGCCATGCACCGGCCACGGTTGTCCGGAAGACCACGAATGCCGCCGCCGCGGCGAGCACCGGCGCGGGGAGATCGGCGATCGTGCCGACAACCGGCCCGATGGCCTGACCGACCGATACCGCGGCATCCGCCGTGTTGTGCAGTCCGTCCACGATCACCGGGGTCGCGGCCTCGATACCGCCGGCTGCCTTGGTGGCCAGATCTTCCATCGGCCCCTTGACGAGGTCGTAGACCTCCAATGCCAGGTTCTCAGCGGCGTTCTGGGCGGTCTGCATCGCCCCGGGCAGGCCCTGCATCTTCGCGGCTGCAACATCCGCAGCGGAACCCTGCTTGCTCATCGCGGCGTGCATGGCGTCAAATCCGACGACGCCTTTCTCCGCCGCAACGGAGGCCAGGCGCATCGCGTCGGAGCCGAACAGGGTGGCCGTGGCTGCCTGGTACATCTCCGGTGTCATCCGGGCAGCAGCGACGTCCAGTTGTTCGAACAGTGCCCGCAGGCCGACGAACTCGCCCTTGGAGTCGTAGACCGTGAGGCCGAGCTCTCGCATCGCCTCCTGTGCGGGTTTCCCGGTGTCGGTCAACGCCAGCAACGCGGACTTGAGCAGCGTACCTGCGTCGGAGCCTTGGATGCCGGAGTTGGCGAACATACCCAGAGCGGTGGCGGTGTCTTCCACCGTCAGGCCGAACTGGTGGGCGACTGCGGCGCCGGCCTGCAGCCCGTAGGCGACGTCGGTGATCTCAGCGCTGGACGCGTTCGCCGTGTTGGCGAGTACGTCAGCGACCCGGGTGGCGTCCGCCGCGCCGAGACCGAATGCCTGCAGCGCCTGTGACTGGATAGTCGCGGCCTGCGCCGCGTCGATCTGCGCGGCAGCTGCCAGCTGCAGCGACCCCTTCGCGGCATCCATGGCCTGCTGGACAGAGAACCCGCCCTTGGCGAGTTCGGTCATCGCCGCGGCAGCATCGTTGGCCGAGGTGCCCGGGAGAGTTACGTCGTTTCCGAGCTGTTTCGCCCGTTCGGACACGGCCGCCATCTGGTCCGCGGTCGCCCCGGCAACGGCCTTCATCGTGTTCATCGACGTGGTGAAGTCGTTGCCGATCTGGATGACCTGACCGAACGCCACTGCCGCCCCACCGAAGGCGAGGCCGAGGCTGGCGCCGATCGCGCCGGCGACACCGACCGCCGGTGAGAGCCCTCGCCGCATTTCGGGGACGAAGTTGCGGAGGTCGGGCGCTACCAGGATGTCGATACGGCCGCCGGGCATGGATCACCTCCCCGCTTCTGCGCGTGACCTGTTAAGCAGGTCGAGCTTGGATTTCGGCTTCGATTTCTCCGGGATTTGGTAGGGCTTCTGCGCTTCCCGGTAGCGCTCGATCAGCTCAGCGGTGATCTCCGGCGGACGCAGAGCGATCGGCGCGATGATCGGCATGGGCGGAGATTTGATGCCGTGCCTTTCCCGTTCGGCCTGCTCCCGCTTCACCTCGGGGTCTTCCGGATCGGTGATGCCGGAGATGTAGCCGAAGTTGTTTAGGAACTCGAGGCGGTCCAGGATCCGGGCCAGGTTCTCGGAGTCCATGCGCTGCTGCTCCGACCGGGCGTCGGCGTCGTCGATGAGGGCTGCGACGTCCGGGTACGGCATCGTCGCCAGCGCGGCCCGGAGGTTTACTCCGTGGTGGTGCTGGACTCGGGCGAAGGCTGCGCCCCAGCGGGATTGTTCACGTATCCCAACAAGGGCGCGGTAGCTTCCCCCTCGTAAATCTCGCTCACCTTCACGATCTTGTTGATCGCCTTGGATGCGAGATCGGGTAGCAGGGGCGAGATCTCTGCCCAGATGCCCGCGCCATTCGTGGTGATGAGGTCGAACACTGCCTCGAACTCGTTGGCGTTGAGCAGGGCATGGAACCGAGTGACCTCGTCGCCGGTGAATCCACGCCGCACATCGGCATCGACCTTGCCGACCCGGATCGGCACCGGCGGTTTTTCCTCGGTGCTGAACTCGGCGAAGATGTCGATCGGCTCCGGCACAGCCGTGAGTTTCGGCTGGCGGGCAGCCGCGGGCGAGGTACGCCGCGCGGCTGCCTTCCGTGGTGCGGTAGCTGCCATCAGGCGGGCTCCACCGTCACCGAGCCGGTCGGGGTCAGCGAACCACCGGTGGTGGACAGGACACCCGGCACCGCGATGGTGACGGTGTAGTTACCTGCCGTGCCGGTCACGGTCGCGTTACCGGTGCCGATCGTGGACAGCGCCACGAGCGCCGACTGCACAGCACTGGTGGTGGCGTCGAACGCGATGCTGGCTGCCGTCTGGCCGTTGAAGGTCAGCGGGAACGTACCGGCGGTGGTACCTGCCGGGACGGTGACCGTGTACGACACCTGCAGCGGGTTGAACGAGGTGATCGGCACGAACGGGTCCAGAGCGAGCAGTTCGAACTCGAACCCGTCCAGTTCCTCCTGCCCGAAGGTCCGCGGCGGCGGAGTGGTCAGCGTGACCCGCGACGAGTAGAAGACCTGGTTCGCTTCTTCATCGCGCAGGGCGAGCATCAGCGCGAAGTCCTCGTCATCGCCCGGGTTCCACTGGAACACTCCGGCACTCAGCTGGGTGATCGAACCACCCTGCAGCGTGGTCAACGCGGTCGCGGCCGAGAAGTCCACGGCCCGGAGCTTGACCCGCTCCTCCGATGGGGACTTGATCACCTTGTACGGGGCCCGACGGCGGTTCCATACCCGCTTCGGGGTGATGTCCCGGGTGGGGGTCAGCTCGAACCCGGCCTCGATACCGCCGTAGGCCATCCAGCTCAGCGAGCCGGTAACCGGGTTGGGCGAGAACGGGTCGGTGGGAAGTGCGGTGCCGGCCGGGGCGCGGTAGGCGTCGCCGTCCAGCCACACGTAAGCCTTTTCGGGTGCAGCGTGATCGCTCACGATTCCTCCAATATTGATTGCCCATACGGGCGGGGGTGTTGGTCTATGTGCGGGACGCGCGGAACTTCATCTCGGCCCGCACAGTCGCCCGGAACAGCGGCTGATCAGGGCCGCGGGTCTTGTCCACGCTGTTGATGGGGCCGTCGGTCCATCGGGCCTTCCACGCCGCACCGCGGAACGTCTGGGCGCGGGCACGGCCGAGAAGCTGACCTGCCATGCCGGCGATGTCCCAGGCGATCTCATCGGGGTCCTTATCGGCAGCAACGAGCATCGGCACCCAGGCATCGATCTGGATCAGCGGCGATCGAAGTAGCGGGTCCTCGCCGACGTTTCCCGGAGCCCGGATGGTGACGAACGGGCCGGTGATCGGGTCCGGCGCATCGCGCGTCGTCACCGATTCGGCAGGCACCATGGCGGTGAAATCCGGTTGGGCGATCAGGAACACTCGCACCGCGCCCGGGGCGTATGGAATCGGGGCGGTCGTCACAGGCCGAGATTCCGCCGGAACGCGCCACGCTGGTTGTAGCGGGCGAGAGTGCGGGCCGCGTCGGTGAGGATGGCGTGCGCCGGAGTGTCGACAGTGCCGAACTCCTTGATGAACGCCAAGGGATCGTTGTCGACCAGGAACACCTTGTCGCCGTCGACCTCTACGTCCACGCCGTCGCGGTAGGCGCCGGAGACTACCGGGGCGATCTGGCGAGCCTTCGCGGCCGCTTCGTGCGCCATCCGGATCCGTTCGGGGGTGGAGCCGCTGCGCGCGCCTCGGTACGTCTGCCCCTCGAAGATCTCCAGCCGTGCCCGCCCGCCCGAGGCGAAGTTACTGCTGGCCATGACGGCCTACTTGCCCTCGGGCTTCTGCGCAACCGTCTTGGCCTCGACCGGTTTCGGGGCCGCCGGCTTGGCTTCGTCCCGGTTGCGGTACGCCTTCGAATGCTCGTCGGCGTACTGCTTGAGACCCTTGGAGTCGGTCCAGGTCTTGATCATGATTGCTCCCTCATGTCACTGGAATGCCGCACGATCGCGGCGATGTAGGCGGGCCGCCGGGACCCGATAGCGGGACGCCGGACGCGGGGAGTCCCTTGAACGGTGACGGTGTCGCCGACCTTCACCAGATCCGCCACATCGGCAGGGCCCTCGAAGCGCCACACATCCCGGCGATCGGTGCCGCCGGGGAGCCCGGGCATCAGGAGCAGAGTCAATCGCTGACTCACTCGCCCGTCCTCGAACTCCTCGATCTGCGGATCGGTGATGATGCGCTGCTGCAGAAGGCCCCACCACGGCACTGGGGTGGGTTCCGATGGGCGCATGTTGCCGGTCAGCAGATCCCGGATCGGCTCTCCGGGACGCAGGAGCGTCCACCGTTCGGGCAGCCTCATCGCAAGGCCGTCCGGATCGTGAACGAGTCACCGGTGGAATCGTTGTCGACGAGATCGGCGACATCGTCATCGGTGACGTAGATCAGCTGGTCGCGCTTGCTGGACTCGTACTCCTCCGACCACTCCGGATACTCGGTACGTTTCACACCGCGGCCGCGCCCCAAGGTGTCCATAGCCCGCAGGACGATCTCCGCACCGATGCCCTTGACCAGTTCGGGATCGAGAGCACCGGTGGAGATGCGTTCGTCGAGCTTGGACACCTTGTTGCGCAGCTTCGCCGAAGCGAGCGTGATGAACCGATTCACCTGGGTGATCTGCGGTTCGGTGTACACCTCGCCGGAGATCGCCTGCACATCGCCGATGGTGAACAGCGGGTCAGGCGTTGTCATCGCCCGATCCGATGATGGCCGCCAGGATGTCGGCCTTCTTCGTCGCCTCGCCGAGGTCGATATCGTGATGGTCGGCGTAGGCCCGCAACTGCGGGACCGTCCACGACTCCGACGGTTCCCCGTCGAGGTCGAGTTCCGGTTCCGGCTCGGCGGCCCAGGCGGCCGGGTTCGTGATCAGCTTCGCGAACCGATCCGGGACCACATCGTCCGGACCGAACACACGCGAGGTGCCCTCCGCGTCGTGGACGTGCACGTACGCGGCGAGCTTCCGGCCGGCCATCAGGACAGCACCGTCGCGACCATGGTCGCGTTCGCGTTGAGCAGCTGCGGGAGCGCGATACCGCTGGCCTTGGTCCACCGCTGCAGCGCATCCGGGGTGATGAAGCTGCCGACCACGACACCTGGGGCTTCGTTGGCGTCGATCCCGTACAGGGGCTCCAGCGCTTCGGCGGTGGTACCCCACTGGGTCTCGCCCACCTTCGCCGCGCCTACGTACAGGATCTTGTTGTCCGGGAACAACCGGGTGGCGTTGCCGGCGAAGTCCTCGACCTGCGCGTCGAACACCTCGAACGGCGGGTGGCCGAAAGCGGTGAACAGCGCGTTGACCGCGTCCTTGGTGACGATGCCCGGGACGGTGCCGACGGGGACGGCGGCCGCGCGGATCTTGTCGTTACGCATCAGCGCCGACATCACCCGCTGGGAGGTGATCGCCCGAACCGGGTTGCCCGACTGGGTGGCCCGGAAGGTGGAGAACCAGGACTCCTGGTCGACGATCGGATCCGCCGCACCGGAGCCGGTGACGCTCCACAGGGTGGATGCGGTCACGCTGTGGCCGGACAGCCGCTGGAAGTCCGCCTCCAGCTCGAGGCCGTTCTCCGCCAAGGTGACCTTGCCGGTCATCAGGGCCTGAGCTTTGGCCATGATGATGCGGGTCCGGATCGCCTGAGCGAGCTCGACGGCGTCGTTCAGGATGAGATCGCGGATCGCGGTCTCCGCTTTCCGCAGACGGAGCCGGTCGTATTCACCGAGCAGCCGCTTCTCCGACAGAGGGGGCAGCTCACCCGAGATGCGGGTGACGCCCTTACGGCCGGACAGCGGAGCCTCGGTATCCCACGCCCGGAACTGCGCAGCCCGGCGCAAACCGCGCTGGGTGATATTCGCCCGGAATTCGACATCGTCGATCAACGAGTCCGGCAGCAGGTCATCGACCAGTGTCAGATCGTTGATCGGGTTGTCGGCCAGCGCCTCCCGGACATAGCCGGTGAGCTCGGCGGGGGCGATGTAATCCGAATTCACTACGAGTGCCATGGGTTACACCTCCTCTCAGACGTAGCTGATGAGCTTGGCCGTGGCCTGCCCATCTGCATCGACGGTGTGCGGGAGCTTCGCGACCTTGACGGCGCCGTGCCAGTACAGGGCGCCGGCGACCTTCGTCGCACCGGGCTTGATCTTCAGCGCGGTGAACGAATGCCCGGCGATGACAGCGGTCTCGTCGTCGCCGACGGAGAACAGTCCGTACCGGCCGGATCCGAGCTTCTTGAGCGCATACCCGGACTTCAGGTAGCCGTCCGGGTAGTGGGTATTCGCGGTGAAGGTGGTCAGATCGATCGTGATCGACCTGCACCGGTCGGTGCCCTCACCACTCGCCAACCAGTCCTGGTTGTCGACACCGAAGGTTTCGGTTGTCAGCGAGATGTCCATGTCTCCCCTCCTTTACTGGGGGTTGGTCATTTATGCGCGGGTTTGCGCGAGGCGTACAGGGCCTTGCCTGCGGCCATGGATCCACCCGCGTCCGTCTGGCCTCCGCCTTGACGGGGGTCGGGCTTCGGGGTGGACGGAGCCGGTGGAGCGGCGGGGGTGGATTCACCCATCTCCGCCTTCAACTGCTGGGCATCGGCGAGCAGCTCGTCAAGGGTCGAGCCGACGAGTCTGGGCGCCAATCGCAATGGCAGTCCCGCCTGGTCCGCGGCCTCGTACCGGATAGCCTTCGCGGCATCCTTTTCGAGTGCCTCGATCCGAGCCGTGTTTCTCTGCTCGTCGGTCAGCTTTGCGTCCTCGAACTGCTGGACCTTGGTCCGGAGTTCGCGCAGCTCCTTGTCGGCGGCCTTGCGGGCTTCGCGCTCCTTGCGGAGAGCTTCTTTCCCGGCGTCGCCGAGATCACCGTTCGCGTCACCCGTCGCGGGATCTGCTGCCGGTGTTGGCGCCTGCGGCGCGGTGGGCTCTGTCGTGCCGGGTTCCGCGGTCGCGGGCGATCCGGTAGCAGGTGCCGTCATTACTTGCTCCTCCATCGCGGGGGATAGACCCGTCCGGCCTCGCGCCGGCGGGAAGTCGTAGGGGCTACTGGATGTAGCCGTTTCGGCGGAGCAGCTCGATGGCTTCCGCACGGTTCTCGGCGATCTCGTAGATCGCCTCGGGCATCAGGCGGGGCGTGGTGCGGGCGTTCCGGCCGCGGCGGCGTAGCGCTGCACCGGCGACGCCTCGGCGGGTGACACCCTCGGTGGTGGTCAGTAGTCGGCGCCCGTACACCTCACTGCGTTGCGCGCGGCCGCCGATGATGGTCAGCCCGCGCCGGGCATTGACCACCTGGCTGATGTTGGCGCCGTCCCGGATGGCCTGGGCTGCCGCGCGACCGAACGTCCGGTTCTGCTCCGCCTCGGGCAGGGACCGGAAGTATGCGCCCGGTTCGGTTGTGACCTCGTCGGATCGGTCTTCCCGGCACGGTATGTGCCGGCAGTTGCAGTTCGGATGCCTACGAAATCCGCGCGACCAGTGGTAGTACCGCCCGGCCAGAACGACGCACCGTGAACAGGACGGCGGGACCAGCATCCGCACGTACCCCACACCGAGGCGGGACACGATCGCCACACCGGTCGCAGCCCGGCCGGCATCAGCGATCTCATTCGAGATGACCCGCCGAGCCTCGTAGCCTGCGTCCTGCCATGCCTGGTAGGCGGGGACGCCTTCGGCCATGCGGGCCCGGGCGCCGATCACCGACTGCGCCAGCAGCCCCTCGATGGTGCGTCCATCCGCGGTGACTCCGACCAGGCGACCAGGCGTGGGCGTAGCCACTCGGGCGGCCGGGGTGTTCTGCTCGTCCAGCGCATCCCCGACGTAGCGATCCGCGTCGCGCACCGCGGCGCCCTGACCCAGCTCGACGGCGCGCACCAGACGCTCGGCGTTACGGTCGAACCAGACCCCGAAGTCGTTCGGTGGAGTGGTCGCCCACTGCTTGGCGATCTCCTCGATCGCGTCCACCGATGCCTGCCGCTGGATTTGGTCGAACACTGCCGCCGATTCCAGGGAGGACAGGCGGAACTGGAGGGCCATCAGGCGCCGATATCGGCCGGCTCAGATCGGTCAGCGACCAGCTGGTCCTCTACCTGCGCGCGGGTCGCCGCCACATCGGCCTGCTCACGGATCGCTCGCGAGACCTCGGGATCCAGTCCTTCATCCTCGAAGTACGCACGCTCCCGAGCCTTCCGAGCTTCGTTCCAGCCCATCTCGTCCCACGAGCCCTCGCGGGACAGGACCGGGTTGCCGCCGTTCAGTTTCTGGATGGCATCGGCTTCTTCCGCGCGGGTCGGGGTCGCAGGGTTTCTCCACTCCACCGCGAACGGCTCTCCAGCTTCCGGCCATTTGCCGGTACGGAAGCGTTCGTAGATCGCGAGCGTCCAACCGAGGCCGACGCCCAGGTGGGCATTCTTCTCCTCCGCGTTGGATACCACCCGCGACTCGTCCGCGCGGATCGCCCCTTCGGCGGCGGGATTGGCGGTGTTGGCGCCGAAGTACCGGAACGGAAGACCGGACACACTGGAGGCGAGCTCGGCGTACATCTTCACGGTGTTATGGAAGGCTGACAGGTCAGCGCCGGGAATCTGAGAAATCGACACGTCCTTCGGCGATTTCTCAGTCGCCCACATGGCATCGAGGTAAGACTCCCAAGCCGGGATCGGATTGCCGTCCTTGTCGACGAAGTCGCTTCTCTTCACGCCCATTGCCACCAGCTTGCGAACAGCAACCGTCTCGACGCCGTACTGCAGGTCCGTCAGCGCCCGGGCACATGCATCGGTGATCGGGATGACGTCGGCCATCTCCGTCGTCCCATGCCACTTCCCGAGACGTCGGCGGTTGAGGAACAACACCACCGGCACCCGGCCGAGGCCGTGCTCGTCGATGCCGTCGTCCCCGCCGACCTCGTCGATATCCCAGCCGTTGCTCGACTGCACCAACTGGATCGTCTTGTTCGGCAGGAACAGGGTCGCGACCTGGGTGCCGTCCTGCTCCTGGTATTTCCGCAACGCGGCGTCCATGCGCCGGCGCCGCTGGTTCACCAGGCATGACATCTGGCGCGGGGACTCGACCGTGATGAGTGGGTGCTCCGGGTCGTCCTCGTTCGTACCCACTGCGGCAAACATCCTGCCGAAGATCATGTTCTCTTTGGCCAGGATCGGGATCTCGGCGTCCAAGTTGTTGGCGGTGAATGCCTCGTGTAGCTGCGGGTCCGCCTTGCTCGCCCCGGGGCGATAGATGCCCTTCGGCTTCTGCCGACGTGCCACCTCATCCACGTACATGCGTGGCCAGTTGGCTACCAGCTCGAAGATCCGGAATGCCTCGGGCACGGCCAGGCCGATGTGCGTGAGCCTCTGGGCGCCTTCGTAGTAGGCATCGTTCAACTTGTCGTTCCGGCGAAGATTGCCGAGCTGACCGTTGAGCTTGTTGACCATGTCCTGCTCGTCTTTGGAGAGCTTGGTGCGTAGTGCGACCGCCACGCTCACCTCCTCAGTTGAAGCAGAACATCCGCCCGTCCACGTCCTCCCAGCCCGCGGCCCGCGCATCCGCAGCGGCCTCATGGGCGAGGATGGACGCCATCGTGACGTCGATCTTCTGGTGGTCGTTGGGTTTCCCGAGGACGTAGATATCCCCGGGTTTCGGGACTTTGCGGCAGTTGTCCATATGGGTCTGGGCGATCGGGCAACCGTCGTGGGTGATCCGTGACTTCAGGTCGTTCTCGAACCGCCGGATCGACTCGTACATCTGCCGCGGCCGGTTGGTGGCCCACTCGAATACGTGCTCATCCCCGTACTCGAGGGCCCATTCCCCGCCCTCGGTGCGCCAATCGTGCGGGTCGAAGTAGAACCGGGCCACGTTGTAGGTGGAGAACACGTGATCCACGGCCGCATGCACTTCCCCGCGGGGAATCTGGCCGCCGAACGCCGCGGGATCCCAGATCGTGGGGCGGTTGTCGGGGCCGTACCTGGGCGTGAACTGGAAGCCGTCCCGGGTCTCGCACCGCAGCGCCGTCCAGTCGTTGTTCTCCGACCCGTCAAAACCCGCGCAGATCGGCGTCCCCGCCGGCGGGTTAGGCAGCCACAGTTTCGGCATACCGGCTCTCCCACAACCCCTGCGGCAACCACGATCCCGCCCGGGCCACGAGACGGTTACCGAAGAACCTCTCCGCCTGCGCCGGGTCGGTCTCGTTCAGCTCAACCGCCTCCGCCTCGATCGAGTCGAGGTTCACCCACGGACTGCCGTCGTAGACGTAGCGCAGGATCTTGCGCCGATCCCGCTTGTTGCCCCACGACAGACTCGCCGGCGGCATCCGGAAGAACTTGAAGATGTCCGGCGCCTGCGACTCGTAGGTCCGCTGAGCTGTGCTGTTCTCCGCGGGATCCCAGGCGTTCGAGGTCTCCATCGTCCGGCCGTTCATGCCCGCCGCGCCGCGGCGCTGGGTCTCGGCGATCGACACCATCTTGTTCTGCTTCGTGTACAGGCCGGTCTCGTCCTGTAGCGCCCACGAGATCGGGTTACCGACACGGCCCCGGGCTGAGGAGGTCACCGCGTCGATGCGGTCGAAGTCCTCACCACCGTCGGAGCCGAGGATGCGGATGAAGTTCTCCCGCACCGCCATCAAATCGCTCAGCAGGCCGAGCTTGATCATGGCCGCCAGAGGTCGGTACACGTTGCCGACCTGGTCTTCGTTCGTGGCCGTCAGCTGAAGCACCGGCGACGGATGGCGTTCGGCCATCGGCTCGCCCGGGAGGTATTCGTACTCCCATCCGCAGCTGCAACCGTGCTCCGCGCACGCCCAACCATCGCCCTTACCGGCCCAGCCGGCGAACTGCGACGGTCCAGCCGCCTCCAGGCAGGCCACGGACGCGCTCCACGGGCCCTTGCCGGTCTTCTGCGGGGCCACGATCTGCGCGCGCCGATACACGAACGCCTGATTGAACAGCGGATCCCCGGACCATTCCAGCCCCGGGCGAATCCGGTAGTAGTTCGCGCCGCACCAGAACTGCCAGTCCGACCATTCGAACGGTTCACCGCGGTGCTGCTTGTCCGGAATGACGCAGTGTCGCTTGACCCACGCCTCGCCGACATCGGCGAGCGTCGGGAAGTCGACGAGGAAGCCCTCAGCTGCCTCCACCCGGCACCGCTCTCATACGGCGCACCGGCTTCTCGGACGGTGTCGTCGCGGCACGATCACGCCGGGCTTCTGCCATCTCATCGGCGGCGATCTCCCAGCCGTTCTCCTTCAACCCGGCCGGCGTCAAACCGACCTGGTCGGCGAACCGGTGCAGGCTCCCACGATCGGAAGCCGTCGCCTCGTCCGACTCACAGATCACCGACGTCCGAACCCACTGCGCCACCGCCTGCCACCGCCAGGGCTCCTTTGCCCATGCCGCGGCCTGCGGAGTACGCCACGCCCACTCCCACAGCTGTTCCTCACGCTCACGCACCAGCTCCGTCGACTCCACGTCGAGAACCTGCCAGCGCGCACCTTTCTCCCCGTGCTCCCAGCGCATCACACGCCGAGCGAGCAGCGGAAACTCCGGCACCTCACCATCGAAACCCTCGGCCGGTAACGAAACCCAGGTCAGACCACGACGATCAGACCGACCGGACTTCGGATCCACCGACGGCCCGGAACGATTCCGTGCACCACCACGCGGCATCACCATCACCTCCTGACGGCATCGCGCCGCCCTGGACGGAACCCCTCACCGGCATCGCGCCGGCCAGGGACAATCACCCCATCCGCATGGAATGAGGAAGCTATGACCCGCACCCAACTCATGGCCTGCCGCGCCGGCACCATCCTCGGAGCGGCCGCGCTCATCGTCGGGCTCGTAGTCGCGGTGATCGACCTGAACAACCTGCCCCAGGTCTGCACCCCGCACATCGGGTACTCCGGCGAGATCGAGGGCACCCGCTGCCGCGACGGCGACCCCGACCTCCGCGGCCTGTACCTCGCCGGCCTCGGGCTCACGATCGTCGTGTGCACGTTCATCATGTGGGCCGCGCTCACGCCCCGCCGCGCACCCCGATAGCTGGGATGAACTGCGGGTTTGCTGGGTTCGGAGGGGCTCCACTAATCAGGTGAAGTCCGACTTCGGCTCATCAAGGCCGGCCGGTCCTAATTGGTCGAAGTCCGCGGTTGCCTCAACTTCTGGACCCTCCGCGCAGCTTAGCGCCCTCCCCGAAGGTGGAGCGGCCGGCCCGCCGAGGGGGCACCCCCCTGGGGGTGGGCTTAGCGAGGCATCTGTGGACTTTGACCAATTAGTGGCGCGATCGCTAATGAGGCATCCATGGACTTTGCCTGATTAGTGGTTACCTTTCGGCTACCCCGCGCCGGGGTGACTCACACTCGAATCGTGTTGTCAAGTCCCGTCTTCGAGCCGGCGCTAATGAGGCGAAGTCGGACTTCAACGAATTAGCGACTGCCCTTGGACGAGTTGCATGCCCGGCACAGCACCTGGAGTGGTCCGTCGGCCGGCCCGTTCGAGGCGACCGCGCGGACGTGATCGGCGGTGAGGTCCGATGCCGGATGCGGAGGGACCTGCCAGCCGGGGCACCAGTCGCCGTGCTGGGCCCTGTGCGCCCTCACAGCGGCCGCTCTGCGCTGCCTCTCGGCATGAGTACGTGTCACCTTGGTCGGGGTGGTGGCTCGCCTGTACCGCTCGTTCTCTGCCCTGTGCTCGTCGCAGCGAGACTCGGGTTGGGCGTTGGGGCAACCAGGCTGGGAGCAGATGCGCAGCTTGGTACGGGCCATCACATCGGGCGGAACACGGCCAGCAGCTCGCGCGCCTGGCAATGCTCACACCGAGGGCACGGGCCGGCGGGGCGGTTGACGATCCGGGTGAGTACTCCACACCAGCGGGTGCCCTGGTCCTCGACGGTCGCGTATACCAACACGGCGCTGTCATCGCTCATCAGCCATTCAGCGGCGGGGTGGTCGATCGGCAGAGCGAATGTGCGGGGCTCGCCGTTCTCGCAGGACACCTGGGTCTCGAACTGGCGGCGTGGCTGCCAGTTGCTATCCCACAGTCTGACCGTGGCGTTGGGGATGGCGAGCTTCGGCTCCATGGTCACGGTCAGACCAGGATGCTGAGGACGGCCACGAGGACCTTGGCGACGATGAGGATGGTGTCGAGATCGACGCTTCCCACGATGATTCTCCTGTCGGGCCAGAGGTTGGCCGTAGATTCTGTTGCGAGCTTCCGAGTCGATAGAACGGAATTACGGCTCGATGGTCACCAGGGCCAACTGAGCAACTTCGCGCCCGATCCATCCTCAGCGCGCTGGCCCTGGTCGTTACCGGATGGTGTGACCATCGAGTCGGTCAGAGGTGTACGCCGACGATCCGCAGCAGGAAGCGGACCACCGGAAGAAGCAGAGCGTCGAGTCGGTCAGCCACGGCGGCGGGTCAGCCAGCAGTCGACCATGAACCCCACCGACACCAGCACAGCCAGCAGACTGGCCGCGGTGAGCCACAGAGACCCGACCGCTACAGCCCAACCACCGATCAGGAACGCCGAGAACGCGCAGGAGAAGGCCTGGCGGTCGTCGAAGGTGATGCGTTCGCCGGGGGTCATCAGTCGGCCATTCCGCGGCGCATCCGTTCGGAATAGTGCGGGTACAGCCGATCAGCAGCCCGGGACAGCCAGCCGGCCAGCCACTTACGCATCGACGTCTACCAACTGCGGTCGGCTGGCGATCCACTCGGTGGTGGGCAGGCATCGCTCGTTGTGCCATGCACGCGCCCCGCACTTCTGGCACTCGTCGAGGGTGTAGTGCCGGAAATCCCAGCCCCAGGCGATGGGGACCAGCCAGCAGTCCGCGCCGATCTGGTGCGGGCAGTGGCCGGTGAAGGGGCCGTGGTTCGCGGGACCGTAGCCCTTGAACCAGCGGACGTGGCCGTGCTCGCTTTTGTCGACGTGCGGTTCAGCCATTGCTGCTCACCACCACACCGGCCACGAGAGGGTGGGCTCCGTGTACACCAGAGGCTTCGGGGTGGGATGGCACAGGGAGTGCACAAGGGCGGCCAGACAGGTCACTTCGTCCTCCAGTGGCGGTTTCGGCCTGTGCCGACCTTCTCTACGGGGCCGAGCCCCAGCGCGCCGCGCAGGCGGTTCAGGATGGCCGCCTCGGCGTCCGAGAAGCAGTCGTCCATCGACAGAGCGATATGCTCGATATCCCGGCGGTCCACCATGACCCGGTCGCCATCGCCCACCTGGATCTGACCAGCCACGGCTTCAGCGAGCTGCCCGAGGTCGATTTCGAGTGACGTAGTGGCCATCAGGACTCCATTCCGATCGGGTAGGTGGCGTCGGCCATCACGGCGCAGGCGTTCGCGCACAACAGCGCGTACTCGTCCAACGCTTCTTCGGTCTTGGCGGAGAACTCGTCCCAGAAGGAATCGGGCGCCTCCGGGAGCCTCAGCAAGGCCAGCATCCAGCGTGCGGTCAGTTCGGTGAAGTCCACCAACGGCCGAACATCGATAGCAGCTGGTGCGGCCATCAGGACTCCTCGTAGTGCCGGTAGGCGAGCGCGATATCCGGGCACAGGGGCGCCAGGATGCGATCTACAGCGGACAACGGGACTCCGTTCGGGTCAGGTACGGGCGAGCCTGCTCGTTGAGGAACCAGTCGTCTTCTCGAACCACCGACCAGTAGCCGAACTGGATCATGTCCACCTCAGCGAACCGGGACGTGGACCGCGGCCAAAGGCTCCACGGGGCCACCTCGTTCGCTTCGCGGCGCTGCCACTCACGCTTCTCGCAGGCTCGCTCACCGCGAGTACAACAACCCCGGGAGCAGGACCAGCGCATCATTCCGGCCATCGAGGGCTCCTATGTGCCGCTGTCGAACGGTAAATCGAGAGTTACGAGTTGAAGCAGCGCCGGTGACCTTCGAAAGGTGTTGGTCGGGTCCGTTAACCGTCCGGTCTTACCTTGCCGAGACTGCTACGAGGGGCCGCAGCGCTGCACAGGGGGTCGCCTGGTGGCGTTGTAGCGCTGCGGGGATCAGGGGCTACGCCTTCAGCGAGGCGATATGCGCCAGGAGCGCTTCCGACGCCGTGAACCACTCGCGGCCGGAGATCCGGCTGGCGGCGAATTCCGTATGCCGCTGCCGCTCGACCTCCACCCCGCCGGGCTCGGTGGCGAGGACCTCGTCGAACGGCAAGGTGGATAGCCGCGCAGACAGGTTGCTGGTCGTGCCGATCTTGATGCGGTCGCCGAATCGGATGTAGTAGACGACCTCGCCGTGCGGGATGCGCGCTTTGACGGGGAACGGCATGGACTTGCCTGGGTTGGCTTTCGAATAGTCCAACTTGGCAGCCCTGGTCACTTCAACGGCGGCGGCCAGGGTCTTGATCAGATGCTCCGAGCACAGCGGAAGCGGAAACCTATAGCGCTTTTGAGGCGCTCCATGGCATCTCGGGTGTACGCACGTGTCCAGCATGCTGTCAGGCCTCGGTATCGGCGCGCGGCGCGCGGCCTCCGAGTAGTTCGCTGTGTTCCGGGCAGGACGGAATGTCCTATGATCTGCCATGTCGACTCCTAAACAGTCGGCCATGCCCCCGGCCTGTTCGCAGCAGGCGCGGGGGTCATTTCGTGGAGGGTTAAGGGACTCGCCTCAGCGGATTTCTACACACATTACGGCGATAGCTTAAGGATTCAGGTGTCCGTAAGAGATGTCAAGCCGACACGCCGCTATGACGCCTCGGCGTGCCGCTCCCGGATCGGCACGGACAGGTGCGCATCCAGCACATCGCCCACCTTGAACAGCTGCGGGATCTCCGGATGCCACGGCCCCGGTGCCGGATCGATACGTTTGGACTCATTGAGGAACCGCACCCGCCGTTGGGTGAGGTGCCGGTACTCCTCGCCCAACTCCTTGGCGAGGGTGGCGATCCCGGAGACGTTGAGGAGTAGCGCTCGGGCCCGCTGGAGTTTCGCCTCGTCGACCACGATCCTCATGGCGGGCGGGCACACCATCTTCGCGGCCCGGTCCTTGAGCTCCCCCAGTTCGTCCAGGGCGCCCTCTGCGCCCTCCGTCATTCCCAGGGCAATCAGATGGCGCTCCAGCCAGCGCGCGAGCCCTGCCGTGGATTTGGGGCCCTTGTACTCCATTGCGCGTTGCTCGCAGACCAAGCGCACCCAGCCGACGAGAGCGTTGTGGAGTTCGTCGGCCACCCGGGCGGCGTCGATGTGGAACGGGAGCGGCTGTTCCGATGGCCGGCGGGGCTTCCGTCCACGCCCTACCTCGCCGAGTCTGGCCTGCTTGGTGATGGTGGTGGGTAATTCGAGTGCGATGCCGGGGATCTCCTCGAGGATCTCCCTGAGCTTCTTCAGCTCGTGCCGCGGGATGAACATGTGGTTCGGGTTGATCTCTACGACTGCCGCCCGGTTTCCCATATGCGCGCAGCCTACGCCGACGGACTCGCAAACTCGAGCCACCATCCGGGGCGGTCAGGGGTGATATCGGCCATGTCGCCGGGCACAGCTACGGCCCCTCACGAAGGGGATGCGAGGGGCCGTAGCTCTGCGACGTTGACGATGCACTTTTGACGGGGTGCGGTGTTGATGCTATCGGTCTGCCTTGCCCGCTTCGGTGAGCCACTGGTCGAGCACCGAACCCAGATGGTCGGGCCACTCGTAGTAGTTGTGCTCCAGCCACTTGCCGCACTTACAGTCCGCGTCGTCGTCCTCGCGGGAGTAGACGGTGTCGTGGGCGGTGATCTCCTTGGCGACCGTGTCCTGGTCGGTGGCGAGGATGAAGCCCGCCTCGGTCAGCTCGTCAGCGAGCTCGGCGGCAGAGAGGAACTGATACTCGGCCATGAGGGATTCGGCCTTGCTCCAGTACTCCGATGCGCTCATGGCCTGCCCTCCCTGGGCGATGCCCGCAGCCATCGGTTCAGCCATACACGCCGGATCGGCGACAAGGTCAGTGCGGGGTCGTAGATGGGCTCGAGTGGCTGTAGCCGGGACTCCCGAAGTTCCTCGTGCGTCCAAACATGATCCTCATCGATCACCGAGGCTGCCCAGTAGCGTTCGGCGCTCATCGGGTACCTCACCAGCTGATCACCACCTCTCCATCGAAAAAGCCGACACTCCGAGCGCCAACCAGAAACTCGGCGTGCTCACCTTGGATGTCGGCCACACTCACCGGCACCTCGTCTCCGTGTTCGGACGCCATCTCCTCGAGCTTGTTGATCACTTCCCGGATGGGGCGTCCAGCGAATCGATCGCTCATGGCTTCCCTCCCGCCTCGCCGATGGTGATCTCCCACCGCGGCGCGGGCTCGCTCGACCACCGCTCCCGAATACCCTCCGGGACAGGCGGTAGGACGATGCCGTGCTCGGCCGGGTCGACGTCGTGTCGGTCTCCGAGGGTGAAGTGTTCACCGACCAGGTACGGGTTGCCGTTGTCGATCTCGATGCGGCGGTCGCTCACTGGGCGTCTCCTGTCTCGGTGGTGTCCTCGGATTCGATACGGGCCAGGGCGGCGATGATCGCGTCGGTGCCCACGGTGGCGGAATGCTCGTATTCCCGCTCCAATTCCCCACCGACGACCCTGAACGAGACTCGGCCGCCGTTGCCGTAGTCCACCGTCACGGTCCACCCCTCGCGCAGTTCACTCAGTGGTGGTTCGGTTTCCCATTCCCCGACCTGCTGCCAGCTGTCAGCTGGATCCCATGCCCGCCACAGTTCACCCCGAGCGATCTTCTCCAGTGCGGTCACGGCTTCTCCGTCTCGGTGGTGTCCTCGGGGTAGATGGAGGCCAGGGCCTCGATCACGGCCTCCGGGCATTCACGGCAGCCGGGATGCGAGAAGGAGTCCAGCAACTCCCGGATCGCGGCGACCTGGCGTAGGACACGGGAGGGGCCTTGCTCGGCGATGTGCTGAGCCGCAGCCGTGGGCGGCTGACCATCCCCGGAGAAGATGACCCGGCGGGGGCCACGCCACGACTCGGGCTCCCCGATCTCACGGATCTCACCGTCCACCGAACGGACACCCGCACCGGTCTCATCAGGTTCAGCAACCCAGGTGCCCACGTCACCCTCGTAACGGATCCCGGGTTCCATGCTGCTGGTGCGCAAGGATTCGATGGCTGCTCGGGCGATGGCCTCGTCTCGGTCGAGACCGGCACGGAGACGGGAGAGGGCAGTGTTGGATTCGCTCATGGGCGCGGCATCCCGCCCAGACCGAACCGACGGTCCCTCTCGTCCATCGGCGGCTCATCCAGCAACGCCGCCCGGTCCGGCGGATTGTCGAGGTCGGCGATCGAGATGTACGGGCCCTGATGCTCGAAGTCGTACGGCGAGTTCAGGCGGTGGATCAGGCTGTAGGACATGACCACCTCCCCGGCATCATGAGCCGCGATGTTGGACTTGTGGATGCCGGACCACAGCCCTTCCGCCTGAGGGTGTCCCCAGCCTTCCTTGGACCACCAGCGGTATACGAAGTCGTTCGCGCCGAGCCATGCGGTGCGGCGGTCGGCGTCGTAGAGCGTCCCGATGATCCGGGGATTGGAAGGGTCCTCGACTACGGCAGCGGCGGCGTCGCTCCGGCGGGCGCTGATCAACATCAGAGCATTGAGCAGATCGTCATCGCCGGGGAGGATGATGTCTCCCGCCTCGTTGGTGATGTGCCATTCGGTCTCGGCCAGTTCGGTCGATTCCCAGACCTCGTACTCACCGAACTGGCCGATGCGTTCCAGACTGCTCACGCCTTCGGCCCGCCCGTCTTCCGCAGGGCCTCGACCGCCGGGGCGAATGCTTCCTCCACATCCCGGGCCATCTTCCGCATGATCGGCTGGGCGGCGGGGTTGAACCGGATGGCGGCTTCCCGGAACTGGTCCATCCGGGCGTTCAGATCCCGGATGCCCGCCTGGATCCGCGCGGCATCCTCCGGGCTGAGGAACGTACGATTTGTCATGGCTGAATCTCCACTCGATTCGGTCGGTGGCCGGGTGGTGTGCAGCCCCCGGCCACCATCAATTTTAGCAGGTCAGAGCACATTTCAGAGACTCACTCGCGGCTTCTCGAATGCCCGCGCACCACGGGCCGTCAGCCTGTAGCCACCGTCCGAGCCGACCGCCCAGCCGCGCGCCTCCATCCTCCACAGCAGAGCCACTGCGGCGCCGACATTCACGCCGGCCTCATGCGCCAGCGCATGCGCGGGCCGCACGGAATCGACCACCATCACCGCCGCGAGTTGTCGGGCCCGGCCCACCGAAGCCTCGTAACGCTCCCGGTACTCCAGCGACAGAGCACCCACTACGGCGTAGACGGCGAGTACGAACACCGCGATCACGGGACCGATTACGGGATACCCGTCCACCACCCCGCCGACCGTGACAACCACGATCATGGCGGAGAACATGACGGCACCGAACCGGCCGAAGTACCAAGCCCCGGCGGTCAGACACTGCCAACCGAACCGCGCCAGGACAAGACTTGCGGCCGGTAGACGGCGGATCATGCTGTCTCCTTGAGTTCGAGTGCCGGGAGTTTGTCCAGTGCTGCCAGATGAGTCGCGGGCATCGGGTCGTCGATCGGCTCACCCAACAGACGGCAGCCGATCGCCATCAACACCACCGCATCCGCAGTGTCGTTACCGGTGATGTCGATGGACGGATACCGCCGCACCGCCGCGGCGAGCACGGCATCCTTCCCAGCATTGCCTTTGCCCGTGGCGTACTTCGCCCGCGCATTCGGCAGCACCGGAACCACCAAGGATCGGTTGGTGCAGACGAGCAGGTCGTACAGCATCCACCACAAGCCGGCACGGTCGTGAGCCTTCCCGGTGCTGCGGGAGTAAGCAGGCGCCTCCATGACGACCAGGGAATGATCCGGGATCGGCGGGAGGATGCGGTTCACGAGATCGCCGAGCCGCCGGTACCGAGTGGGCCAGTCGTCGTTGTCCTTGCCGGCCGATTCGATGGTGGCGCACCAGTCCGGGATGCCGGCGCCGTGGACGGCGATGCCGGTGGAGGTGAGGGAAAGGTCGAGGCCGACCACAGGGCGGGTCACTCGGCCACCGCCCGCCAGTCAGTGACCAACTGCTCCACCAAATGCTCGTCGCTGGTGTCCAGGACCGCGTAGGCGGCCCGCCGCACCGCCTCGACGGGCAGTAGCCCGGCCGCGGCGAGAGCGTCGACCAGAGCCTCTGCGTTCGGGATCCACGTTGCGCGATCGGACTCGTCGACCTCATCCCATGTCGCGGTCTTGCAGAACCGCGCGAACTCGGCGCGGGCGATCACCTCGATGGCCTCGGCCCGGATCTCATCGGCGCTCATTCATGACCTCCCGAAGATCTTTCCCGAACGGCACGAAGTAGGCGCGCACGAACTCTTCCTGGTTCGCGGCATGTAATGCTTCGAGCTCGGACGGGTACGGAGTCACCCAACCCGGGCCCTCGTATCCCCAGCTGGTTCCGGCGACCACCCAGACGCCGGCGGTTTCGTTCTGCTCAGGCATTCGGCCCTCCTCGGGCTGCTTGGCGGCGCAACCAGTGCGCCACGAATTCCTCCGGCAGATAACCAACCGGGTCGTCGTCGATATCGAGAAGTAGGCACCTCTGCCCCGGAGGCTGACCACACCACGGGCAGGACACGGACAGAGCGAGACGGGCGGTACGACGATCCCGGAAGGCGTCGAGGGTGACAACGTTGTCAACCTCGCTCATGACTGCGCCTCCCGCAGCTCGGCGACCCGATACCCGGCCGCCTCGGCGAGCATGGGAATCGACTCCCACGACGCACGGCACTCGGCGGCCGACGGGTACACCACACTCGCGGGGGCGATGAAGTCGTCCGCATGGTCGGCGATGGCGACGTACCCGAGTGGGGGACGCTGCGCCGCCTCCAACTCGGCGATACGGGCGCGGGCCACGGCACGCTGCTCCAACGCCTCGGCCACACGGTCCCGCTCCTTCAACAGCTCGCGGGCCATCTCCCGAACCTCGTTGCGGTCCGCAGCGTGCGGGTCACGTACGAAGGTCTCCAGGTATTCACGGGGCAAGATGCTCACTGGGCGCCTCCTCGGATTCCGATGGTGTACAGGCGGCCGTCGATGGTTTCGTCCTCCTCGACCTCCATCACCGTCACGGCGTCGTGATGGTCGGCGGGGTGGATGTCGTGCGCCCACCATCCGCCGGTCGGGCAGTCGATCCAGTGGATGCCGGTGTGGCATGTATCGCAGACGGATCGGATGTCGTCAGCGTCGGTCTCGGTCACTGGGTGTCTCCGTTCTCGCGTCTGGTCCGGGGGTTGGCCATCTCGTGCCACCACTTCCCACGCCCCTTCAGGAACTCGCCGAACTCCCGGATCACCTCCATGTCCCCCTCGGTGATACGTGGACCGCAGGCGATTACCGGCTGTCCGTCGATCTCGGTGCGCTGACAATGCGGCTCGGTCACTGGGTGTCTCCGTTCTCGGGGAGTTCGATACGAGCAGTGACCACCAGGCGAGTGCCGGGCAGGAAGTCGCCCGCGTAGGCCTTGAACCCCGGGCCGTACTCGAAGCCGCTGCCGCCTCCCTCTCCGTTCCAGTACCGCCCATCCAGGTCCGAGTAACGTTCACTCGGACCCGCAGTCAGCACGGTCACCCGCTCCAGGTTGTCGACGGACAGAACCTCTTCGGGCCGCCTGTGGCGTGTGCAGCGCCAGCCCCGATCCGCGTAATCGGACCGGGTGCGCTGCTCCTCCCGGCGAGATGTGACCACGAAGAAGCTGCGTTCACGGCAGCCTTCGTACGCGCACGGGAGGTTGACGTGGTACTCGCGGCGGGCCATCAGGTGTCTCCGTTCTCGGGTGTGTGAAGGACTTCGACTGCGCAGCCATCGAGGACGTCGGCGGCACTGATCTCGGAGCGGATCGGGCCCGCGACCCACCACCGGCCACCGCCCGCGTGGACGAACGCCCTGCGCATCCAGGTCGTCATCATCACGACCGACCCCGCGGGCAGCGCGTCGAGTTCGGCGGCGTGCTCGATGACGCGGGCAGGTGGACGCCAGCGCAGCGTGGTGGCGATGTGCTCGGCCGCCTCCTCGCCCGTATCGGCGAATGCGATGCCCTCGATGAGGTTCGTGCAGTACTCGGCGAGGTCGGCTCGGGGGTCAGGCATTCGGGTTTCCGTTCTCGTGGCAGGGGCAAGCGCACGGGGCGCTACAGAACTTGCAGACACGGCGGCATCGGGTGTGGAGGTTGTGATGGCATGCCGTGGACGTGTAGGCGTGCACACCGGGTTCGCGTTGCGACTGGTCAGGCACGGCCGGCTCCTTCGGTGATGTCGGTCATCTGGTACAGGCGCCACTTCGGCCGCCACTCGTTCGCTTCGACCAACTCCGCGCGCCCCTCCGCCTCGGTCGGGAAGACGGTGCCGGAGTACTCCATGAGCTGTTCGCCGTCGCTGTCGTCGGGGAGCTCGGAGATGAAGCCGACGAAGTAGCCCTCCGCCGGGGTGACGGTGCGGCCGAAGCCGGGGGCGCAGCCATGCTTCGGGCCAGTGGTGCGGCGGGGTGGACGCACTCCAGCAGTGAGAAGCGCGTCGGCAACCGACTCCCACGGAACCCGGGGCGGGCGAGCGTCGATCGCCTCCATGTAGGCGCGCTCGACGATGGCGGCGAGCTCGGCACGATATGTCTGATCAGGCATTTGGAATGTCACTTCCCGTCCGTGGTGGGTGTTTCCCCAGCAGTGGGGGTGTCGTCAAAGGTGGGGACTGCTCCCAGATCTGGGCGGCCACGGGTCAAAAGGGCCAGCAACTGCTGCACCGACTGAGACCACTTGTGCACCACCTGAGCCCAGCGGGACAGCTTGTCCAACTCCGCATGGAAGCCGGCGTGGACGATCCGGTCCGAGATGTAGCAGCCGCAGCGGGGGCAGCCCTCCGGTACAGGACGTGGATTGCTGCCGCCTGAACGGGCCGGAGACGGACGGAACGGGTTGTTCACGGGTATCCGGGTGATCTCGGACGGCTGCGAGTCCCTGTGGGGCTGCTGGCTCATCGATTCATCTCCGGGGTCTCGCCGTGCTCGAAGCGGGCGCCACGGCCGGCGCCGAATGCTTCGATCAGACGGGGATGGTCCGCGGTGCGCTGGCGGCCGCCGACTTCGCCGGGAAGCCGATAGCCATATCCGCCGAACTCGATGCCCACACGCCCCCACCGAGGACCGATGCACCACTCGTAGCCCTCGTCCATGCGACGCTCGCCGGACTCGTCGGCAGGGAAGAAGATCCGACGGGCCCCGCCGAGCTCCCGATACTTCCCATTCGGCCAGGGGATGCCGCCCGAGGCGATGACCACCTCGGAACCGGTAGCGGCCGCCAACTCCCACGCGAGGTTCCGCTCCTCGTCCGTGGGCTCCTTGCCTTTCACCTCGTACCAGATCCCGTTCCGGATCCCGGGCAGCCAGAAGTCCGGCAGGTACCGGCCGGAGGGCAGGTCGAACCCTTGCGCCTCGTATTCCCATTCGATCTCGAGCGTGTCGAAGAAGACTGCCCACCGCGCTTCGATGCGGGAGCGGAACCGGTGGCCGGCGTACTCGGTCTCGATCGCCTTCATGGGAGCGGCGCCAGCGCGGTGCACACGCCCGCCTGCCACGCTGGCGTCGATGATGTTCTGTAGGTGGCGTTGCGCCGCTTTCTTCGCGGCCACACTCCGGTTGGTCATCTCCACCAGGCAGTCCGCGCCGCCGACGTCGGCGAGTTCACCGCGGCGGTCCAAACCGGCGGCGACGGTGACGGGGTCGATCACCTCGCCCAATCGGTGAAGGTCGACGATCGTGCTGTAGATCGCGCGGTGGGCCGGGATGGAGAAGTCTTCGACCGTCAGCAACTTGACTGACATCTCCACGGTCGCCGGGTTGGCCAGTATTGAACCGAGACTCGCCTGTTCGGAGATTCGGGGGTCGGAATTGAAGGCGCTCCAGTCCTGGATCAAGGGCGTGGTGGTCATCGGTCGTTCTCGCTTTCCTGAATGCGGGCCACACACGGGACTCCGCGGAATGTCTTGGTGATCGGGTTGGTGCAGTAGTCGTCCGCCGGCGCCCGGCAGCAGGGACACGGCAGGTGGATGCAGTCCGCGTACGCGTCCGCGATCGGGTTAGGCACGGTCCACCGACTTCCGGTCGGCCAGTTCGCGTACCAGCCGCATCACCTCGGCGCGCTTCTCTGCCGATGCCGGAGGGGGCGGATCCAGTGCGCGGAGTTCGTCGATCGGCGCGGGCTGGCGGCGGGTCTGCCGGATCCGCTCGGTCACATGGCCGGGCATCAGGTACGTGCCCGGAGTGTGCGCGAAGTGCTCATGCACCGCGTCCAGCGCCGCGGCGAACGACCACCGCGCGCGGGCCGCGGACTCCGACCAGGCCGCCAACATGATCCGATCGACCTTCCGGTTGTCGTAGGCATGAGCCGCCTGGAGCAGGTCGATGACTTCATCGCGGGTCATCACAAACCTCCCGGGAGAGCGATCAGGTGGCCGGTCGACTGGATGCCGGCCATGCGCAGGGCTTCGGGGCTGGGGTTGTCTTTCAGCAGTTCGGCCTTCAGGAACTCGGACTCCCGCGGTGTCATCTGCTGCTGATGCCCTCGCCCGGGGCGCTGATCTTTGGCCTCCCGGCGCATCCAGTTGCGCCACGTCCCGACCCAATCGACCTTGCGCCCCTTGGCTCCGGGCTGGTCGTTCCAGTGGTCGGTGAACTTCAGGTGCTCAGCACGGAGGTCGACGTTCGGGCACTCGTCCCGCATCTGCCGGATCACATCGGCCGGCGGCTCCCAGTTCTCGGGCAGCCGGTGGCCGCGATCGCGGGCGGGAGCGCGTTTACGCGCCTCTCCCTCACTACTCCCTTTAGGGAGTGGTCGGGACGGGTCGGGACGGGTCGGGTCGGGAAGAGCGGACTCCGCCTGTGACGACCCAGGGACGGACGGAGGTGTCCCGGTGGGACACTCGTCGGACGCATCAGCATCTACCTGCGGCGACCGTTTGGATTGAGCGTTCCTTTTCGCCTCGCGCCACTTCCGTTTCCGTTCGGCCTCTCGCTCCCTTTCTTCGAGAACTTGCGCGCGAGTCGGGTTGTAGCGATCCCAACCGACGAACTGCCAGCCCTCTTCGACGATCTCCCACAGTCCGGCCATGACGAGCTTGGCCGCGGTAGCCTTCGTCGCGCCGAGGTCGTCGAGGATGTACTCCGGGATGAATCCATCGGTGAGTTCCTTCGAGGACCAGGTGCCGGCGAGAGTCCATAGGCCGACCGCCTGGCACCGCTGCTTCCGCGGGATCCGCAAGACGGCCTTGGAGGTGGGGAATCCGTCGTCCACCTTGAACCACACCATCTATGGCACCTCCTGAATCTCGCTGGAATCCACGCCGCCCGGGATCAGGCGCAGCGTCGGCCGCGGAGGAGTCGCTTCACGTCCGCCCTCCATCACCTGCTGACCCGGCCGCGCCCACTGATAGATCGCGTCCCAATCCGCCTCGAAGTAGCGCCGCAGCACCCCGCCCGTGTTCGCCGGCGGACGCGGCTTACCGTTGGCGATCCAGTCCTTACGCTGCTGGTCGTAGCGGGGCTGATGCTCCGCACGATGGCGCGAGCACAGGCCGATGTACTCACCGGCGCCAGTGCCGGGATCGACGGCCACGAACGACACCTGGGTTCGCTTCCCGCACGGTCCATCACGGCGGATCATCGGGGCCACGCACCGCACCATCGACCTGAGTCCGACGGCTTCGTAGCGCGGAAAGTCGTTGGCCACTACCTGCTTGCCCCAGTACCGAGCCAGGTTCTCGTCGGCGCCGTACACCAGAGCAGTGACCTCGCGCACCCAGTTCTTCAGGGTGCGTCGACCTTGCTCCTGACGGGTGACGATCACCTCGTCGAGCGCCAAGGCGAACAGCAACCGATCACCGTTCAGGTCGGGATCGTTCAGCATTCGGCGGCGCCGCTTGTCGCGGTCCATGATCGCCTTCAGGTCCGTACTCACCGCGCTTCCTCCATCTCGATCACGTACTGGTCTCCGCACTCCGTCGGCACGGTCTCCGGGTCGGCCCGCGCCTCCTCCACATCCGTCACCGCACACCCCGATTCACGGCCTCGGCCAGACGAACCAGCAGCCCCTGCTCCACCAGCGCGGTGGTGTGCAAGCCCCCACCGATCGGCCGCGGCAGATAGTTCCGTGCCGCCTGCGTCGCCCCACCCCAACCACGCCAGTACTCGATCGACCACCACGGCTGGAAGTTCCGGTTCGCCGCCTTCGTGCACAGGTCCAGACCCCAGCGCAGGGCGTCCTGCGGAGAGGACAGGGAGAAGTAGTCCGCAGTGTCAGCGATGGTCCGAAGCGGGGAGCCGGCCGGAAGACTGGTGATCGGATCACCCTCGACGGCCGCCCACCAGGTGGGGATCTTCGAGATCGGCCGGTTGCCGGCGATCCCGTACCCCGACGCCGGGCGCTCACCCGGGAGCCCGGCACCGACAGGGCGTTTCGGGTCGGCGATCAACGCGCAGCCGACCACCTTCCCCGCAAGGTCCGGGTACTTCCCGGCAGCGATGTCCGCGGCCAGGTCGCCGGCCGGGCCGCTGCCCTGGCTGTAGCCCGCGAGAACCACAGGGCGGCTGCTGGAGCGGGCGGCATCTTTCAACGCGACCTTGCCCGCCGCGCGGGACTGCGCCCAACTCATCCCGCCTGTACCGAATCCGGCGGCCGGGTAGTGGACGATCTGCGGGAAGAACCGCTCATCCAGGTGGGAGAGGAAGCGCTCGCAGATCCCGTCTCCGCCCTCAGGGAATCCGGTGCCCGGAAGTATCAGGGCCGTGTACTTGGTCATCAGTCCTCCGAGGGGTACGGCACAGAGGCCGGATCGATACGGATGCAGATCCCCGCGGAAGTCGCAGCGCCGCAGCGGCAGCAGCAGCGGGGATGGGTAGCGGAGAGCCAGGCAGGGCCACCAGCGCGGCGGTAGCAGAGCTCGCAGATGGGCTGAGTCGTCATGCCGCCACCGCCCGGACGTAGCGGACGCCATCGCACTGACGAGACCCCGACAGGCAAACGGCCTCGGTCAGCCGCATCTGCGTGATGGACTGCTCGTCCCACCAGCACCGGTGCTGCTCCCACTCCACATCGAGTGAGTGCCGGCCGGCACGGAAGCCGTCAGCGCTGCGGAAACCGCCATTCGGGAACGGGCCGGGCCAGACGAGACCCCGGAACCGTTTGTCCCGCCAGCGTCGCCACTGCCGTCGATGCACCGAACACATGCCGTCCGGGATGTCGACCCCGAACCGTTGGTCGGGTGGCTGGAGGTTGCCGTGGTCGGCGTGGCGGGCGATGCGCCACTCCACGCCTGCCCATGTCCGCCACGTCAGTCGGATCCGGGCGGGCACTGCTGTGCCGAGATACTCTTCAGGCGCGCTCATGCCGCACCGTCCCCGGTCGGGATGGCCAACCCGTGATCGGTCAGATGCACCCACCGACCCCGGTACAGGACCGGGATCTCCACAGCCACGTTCCGCTGGTTCCGCGGGATCAGCCAGCCGTTCTCGTACGCCGAGGTCCGGTTGCGCTCGACACGGTCATGACACCGTGCACTGAGCGCCAAGCAGTTTGCTGCCCTATTGATCCAGTCCAGGCTGGTTCCCCCGCGGCCCCTGGGCGCCCGGTGGTGATAGTGCTCCAGAGGGCCGCAAGCATCGAGCTCACATACCCCGCCCGAGCGGCGGAGCACGGTCTCCTTCACCGCGGCAGAGAACCCACCGCGGTTCGGCTTCGGCCGGCGGGGCTGGGTCTTCGGGTGCACCCGGCGTTCCTGGATGCTCATGACTCACCCCGACCGGCCACGCCGTACATGGACCGCACGCTGGCGCCCACGGACTGCCAGGCACGGAGCTCTGCGTCGAGCGCCTTCGCCCGGCGGTCGGCGTGCTTGTACGCGGCGTCGGCGACGTCTCGGGCGCGGCGCTCGTCGATCGTGGCCAGCTCCGCGAGCTGCTCCCGCTTATGAGCCGGGCCCTCGATGCTCACGTAGGCGCGGGCATAGGCCACGTCGTACTCGTGGTCGGCCTTCCGGTACGCGATGTAAGCGTCATTGCAGACGGTCACACTTCGTGCGATTTGGTTGGCGCACTCCCGGATAGCCGCCTCGATGGTGACGGGGTTGTAGTCGGTGCTCACGCCCCCACCCCCTCGGCCGGCTGCGGGTTCTCCGCCCGCCACTTCTTCCAGGTGTGCGACCAGTCGATGTGGTCGAGCAGAGCCATCAGCCCCTCAGGCGTGGCCGGGAAGTCACTGCGCCGCTCGTCGTTCCAGTACGGCCACGGCCCCGACTCGAACGTTGCCCGCCGGTACTGCCAGCCACCCTCGGTGCGGACCAGGATCACCGTGTTGGTGCCCGAGTCGATATCGAACGGGCGCTCCAGCATCTTCTTCTGCCAGTGCTCCCGGTAGTACGTGCGCCGCCAGTTGATGAACCACGCGACGATCCGGGCCTCTTCCTCGCTCGGTTCGGTCGCGCCCCACAACTGGCGATCGTTGGGCACCTCGGGTTCCGGGACGCAGAGGGCGACCTCGAACTTCCACCGCGGGTATGGGGAATGGACGCGAGGGATCCGCCAGCGGGTAGCCCACGGGTGATCCAGCTCGGCCTCGTAGGTTTCGATGCTCATGCGGCATCACCGGAGAAGTGCTCGATGGCCTTCCGCAATGCGGTGACGTCCATCGTCGTGCGGATGTTCCCGGCCGCCGGGTAATGCTGGGCCAGCCAGGTAGCGGCCTCGACCACGTCCTTGCCGGCGCGGTTGAACATGCCCAAGAGCTCGGCACGTGCCAGGTCCGCGGGGTCCAGTTCCTTCGCGGCGAAGATCGCCCGGTTGCGGATCTCGTCCGCCGAGGCGACACCCCGCTTCGTGTCGGCGGCCAGCGCCGCGACGAGAGCGCGTCCCCACGCGGAGGTCTCGGCGTTCTGCAACTCGCTGCCCTTGGTGTAGGGCGTCTTCCCGGGCACCGGTTCCCACGCCATCCCGATGCCGGGCATCGTGTCCTCGGCCGTCCGGTAGAACGCGGCCACCACGATCAGGTAGGTCTGTCCGTCGATCACCTCGATCGAATACGGGCGGGCGGGATCGGCCGGCTGGAACGAGCCATTCGGGAACAGCTTCTCCCGCACTTCGGCGATACGGTGCGCGACCTCGACGTACCCCCCGAGGTCGACTTTCTTCTCAGTCTTCTTCTCGCTGTTCTCGGTCATGCTCACCACTCCCTGCTCGCCCAGTAGGGCAGGCTGATCGAATTGGTCTTGTCGCCATAGCCGGGCCATTCGCCGGTCTCGCGGCACTGGTCGAACATCTGGGCTCCGGCGGTGACGATGCGGTCCCCGGCGGCGATTGCCTCGGCGTCGAACTCGTGGATGCTCGTCAGATACGGCTCGGTCTTCTCCTGGGCGAGGAGCTTGAACTCCTCGACCGTGTAGCCGAGCGCTTCCAGGACGCGGATGTAGTGCGCGACCTGGACGTGATAGCCGAGGTTGATCGCGCCCTTCTCGAATGGTTTCGGGGCAGCGTCTTTCGACGTCTTGTAATCCCGGACCAGGACTCGGCGGTCGGGAAGGAAGATGATGTAGTCGAAGCGGGCTCGCATCATCACCCACGTCGACACGTCCATCGCGTACGCCGACATCTCCGCCGCGCAGTTCTCCCCGCGGGGGAACAGGGCGGCCACCTCCGGCCGAGACAGGGCAGCATCGACCATCGCCCGCACGGTCTCGTATTGCTTGGTCAGCAGCGGGACCTTGCCCTCCCTGCGGGCTTTCGCCTTCGCTTCCTTGGCGGCGTTGGACTGCCACGTCTTGGCGTCCACCACTTCGAGGCCAGCCCCGGCACCGAGCAGCAGCGTGTGGGCCGCGGACCCCAGGTCGAAGTCGTCGTTGTCCTCCCGGACCTCGCCTTGGAACTTCGCCGGACCGCCGGGCTGCACCAGGAGACGCACTCCAGTGGAGGACAGGCTGTTCGGGTCGCCGTGGTAGACGGACTCCGGAACGTTCGGGTAGAGGCCCGGAGTGGTGGGGGCTGTGGTCATCACGTCGGACTTGCTGCGGCAGTGGTCGCAGATCTCCCGGTCCAGATCCGAGACCGGGCAGATGTCATTCCATTCGGTCACTGCTGCTCCTCCATCCGGGAGATCCACGCATCGATGAAGTCCCGGGCACGCCGAGCGTCATCGAGGTCATGCGTGGACTGATGGAGCACCTTGTCGGTCACGCCCAGCCCGAGGATCGCCAGACGTTCACGACCGGTGAAGCCGTCGAGGATGGGGATGAACTTGGTGCGGCCGTAGCCGTCCGGGAGGGTCAGACATTCGGTCACGCGGCCACCACCTGTGGCACAGGGACAGCCATGATGGCGGCCGCGATCCCGGCCTTGACCCGAACCTGCCGCCGGTAGGCCAGCCGATGCGCCGTCCCCTCCAGCACCTCCGCCGCGGCGTCGATCTGCTTCCACGGAACCTTCGCCGCACGCAAGGCCAGGATGTGCTCGATCGTCTCCGCGGCGTCGATCAGGTCGGTCCGCGGCTGCTCCTCCCGCAGGGCTGCCCGATGGCACGAGTTGCACAGCCCGCGGCCGCCGTACGCCCGGGCGCCCGCGGGTTTGTCCTTGCCGAACGCCGCCCACTCCTTGTCCGAGTAGGTGGCACAGCGGCAGGATCCGCACCGGCCCGTATTCGACTTGAACTCCTGGACCGGCGGCGCCGGTTCGGGGCCCCGCGCCGGGGCGGGCGCGGACAGGAGCCCCAACATCTCCAGCAGTTCCCGGCAGTCCCCCGCATCGGAGGTGTGGCGGGCTACCGTGCGGGCGGCCGCGGCGCGCTGCTCGGGGGTGTTCTCGGTGTTCTCGATCTCGGTGGTCAGGTAGTGCGGTCCGCTCATACCGCACGCTCCAGCTCGAGCGATTCCACTTCCTGGGGAACAGGGAGGTAAGGGTGCTGCCGGACATCCCGGGCCGCGAGGGCCACGGACACCGGGCCGACCAGGACAACAGCGCCGACGTACACGTACACCACAGCAACGCTGGCGAGGTGGATGAGATTCACAGCTGCTCCTTTCCGTTGGCGATGGCCAACAGCACGTCTGCGTGACAGGGGGAATCGAGCGGGCACCAGCAGCAGAGGTCCTTGCCGCGCAACTCGGTGACGTCGGCGCGGTCGGCGAGTAGACCCAGATCCACTTCGACCTCGACAAACAGGCGGACACAGGCCCCGAGCGCCGCCGCGTAGCTATGGAAGGGGCCCTCGTAGGTCACGTCGTTGTCATCGGTCGGGATCCAGAGACCGGATGGCCGCTGGACGGGACGGAATGGGTTGCCCCACTTCGACGGACGCCCGACGTAGACGGCGCCCTCGGGCATCCGCCAGCCCCTGGTGCGGCGGCGCTGGATTCGCTTAGGCGCGGCCATCGACGCTCACCACCTCGTAGCCCAGCTCCCGCAACGCCAGCGCCGGATCGGTATGGCCCCAGCAGTCCGGGTTCAACGGACACCACTCCGCCAGTAGGCCGTTGTCGTAGGCCGGGAACAGGTCCACGAGCTTGGCCCGGTGATTCACCGCGGCGATCACGAACGAGGTCACGCCCTCGTCATGGATGTGCGGAGGGCTCAGTTCGAACACGACCGCGCCTTCGTGGGCGAATGCGCCGAACTCGGTCGTCGGGATCAGGTCGGTTTTGTACGCGGACTTGGTCACTGGACACCCCCGCCCGGCAGTGGCACGCCCCGCCAGTCGTCACCGTCACGCTCGACGAGCTCAGCGGTAGGGGTGTTGCCGTTCTCGCCTTGCAGGCGGCGGCGGTCGAAGACCGTGTTGACGGCCGCCTCGTAGTCCAGGTCGGCCAGTGGAAGCACCGCGCCGCCGGGCTTGTAGCGGTAGCCGTAGAGGGTCATCCCTGCACCCCCTTGCTGATGTTCGTGGCGAAGCCCTGCACCACGTCGATCAGCCCCGCGTCGTCGACGCCCGTCGACTCCTGCAAGACCATCGCGAACATGCCTGCCAGGCACAGCAGCGTCTCGGGTTTGTCGCAGTTGCTGACGATGGCCTGCTGTCCTGGCTTATCCATGCGGACTACGGCCACGATCAGGGCGGCAGCGTCGCGGATGGATTCGGGTGTGGTCGGGCCGCTCACTGGGCACCGCCGTTCAGCTGGGCGTTGCGGAGGTGGGCGTAGTCCTCCTCCAGTTCGGCGACCCGGGAAACCAGCCACTCCACCGCAGGCACCACACTCCGGGAGAGGTCCACCGAGGCAGGCACGCGGCGCGGGTATCCCTGCGGGGACAGCACGCCCCGGACGTCGAGGAGGTTCTGTTCGGCGAGAGCCAGGCGGATGCGCCGCTTCTCACTGCGCAACTCCAGTTCGGCGATCCGGGCGGCCTGCTGCTCGGCAACCGTCCGCCACTTACGCCGCGAGATCCACAGGGCACGGACAGCGGCGACGCCAGCGTTGTGCCGCATGATCAGCTTGTGCATGGGCAGCGGGATAACTTTCGCGGCGTCGAGGATCGCCTGCTCGGCCCGCTCACGTCGTGACTCCAGGCTCATCGCGCACCGCCCTCGGCGGCGTTGCGGGACTCCCACAGCAGCACGTCGGCGATGGAGTGGCCGTTGACCTTCAAGGTCGGCGCGATCCGCTTCGCCAGTTCGAGCGCGGTGTCGAGGTCGTGCCGATACCGCTCGAGCCACTCCTCTTCCCGCTCGCTCGGGATCGACTCGTAGGACGGATTCCCGTCGATGTCATAGCAGGACGACAGGCGTTTGACCGCCCAGCGATCGTTACCTCGGTGCTCGACTGTGACCGTCAGGCCCAGGGCGTTGATGCTGTCGAGCGGCATGCACGACACCTCGTACCGGGTGACGGTGACGGCGGGCTCGGGGACCTTGATTCGTTCAGGCATCGGTCTTCTCCTTGCGGCCGTGCTCGGCCATCCATCGGTCGGGATCCCACTGAGCCCACGACTCCTGGGCAGCGGGGGTGGTCAGGTCATCGGTGGTCAGCCCGCGATGAAGGGCGTGAGAGAACACCTCGACGAACTGGTCCGCGATATGCGGGTGAGGGAGATGCAGGCGGGTCACGACTTCACCGCCTGCCGGTAGCGGTTGATGCCCCAGACGATCGCGTGACAAGCGCGCAGATAGTGAGGAGACCAGTCGGTGAGGTTCCACTCCCAGGCGTCGCGGTAGATGAAGGCGCGGCCCCCGTTCTTCGGGGTGTAGCGGAACGACTCCAGGTTCGAGCGCGCTTCATGTTCGTGCTCTACGAACTCCAGGACGTCCTCGCGGATCTCCCGGAACAGTGCGCGCCGTTCCCCGGCAAATTCGTGGCGCCGCTGCCAGAAGTCATCGACCACCTGCCGGGTGAATCCGTCCTCGCAGAACTCCTTGACCGGGGCGCCGGCGACGACCTTCTCCTGCCAGTAGTCGGGGCTGATATCGCCGTCCCGCCTGGAGAAGAGTTCGAACATGTCCTCGGCGGACTTACCGAACACCCACCCGCCGATATCGCCGGTGATAGCAAGGCGACTCGGCCAGGTGGCCAGCTCGAACCAGCCGACCGCGCCACGGGCACCGAACTGGATGTGCCGGTACAGGCCGTCCTCGTGCAGGACGGTCACGCCGTCGAGATGCTTCGCGTAGCCGAGGAAGTCTCGGTGTGAACCTGTGTGGAGGTTGTCGGTCACTGCTTCACCTCCGGGGTGAGCAGCTCCGCGCTGTAGTCGCGGATCTGCACGGCGTGCCCGCGGGCGTCCGTCAGCCGATCTCGCAGATACGAATCGGACGCACCCGTCGCGAAGCCCTCTAGTTCACGGGCCGACCAGTCGATATTCAGGTGACCGAACGTCGGATCGGGATGCGGGAACCGATTCCACCGGTTCGACCACGGCTCCAGCGCCCGGTACTTCGCCGCCAACGCCGCCGCGCGCAGGTGCAAACGCCCGAAGTCCCGGATCAACTCGTCCAGCTCGTCGAGCAGATCCACAGGCTCATGGATGGGATCGCCGAACACGAGCAGTGGCCACAATTTCCGGGCTGCCGCCACCGCCGCGCACTCCGGCGGGTCCTCGTCGAAGATCGTGAGCAGCTCGTCCCGGATCTCGATGTCGGTGTGGTCGTACACGTAGCCGGCCAGCCGGTACTCGACGGAATCGTGGGGCTCGTGGTTCCACTCGCGCATCAGGTTGTCGCACGCTGGGGAATGGATGATGCGGTTCATTTGGTATCGTTCTTTCTCGTGTGTTCTTTCGCGGGCGCCGGGCTGTGGTTGGTTCCGGCGCCCGCGTCATGTCAGGGGCTGGAGGTCCCGGCGGTGACGGGCGCCGCCGGGACACCCCCATCACCAGGGCTCGACACCGGTGATGGGGACACGTGGGTCAGCCAGATCAGGACCGCGGTCACACCCACGGCGACAGCCAGCAGGTACATGCGGAAGTCACGCTCGGCCGGGGTGGTCATGACGCCAGCCGCCCGAAGTTCTTGCGGGCCGCACGCCGGCGATCCGCTTCGGCGCAAACGGCATCCATCTTCTGAGCGCTGGAGAACCCGAACGCGACCGCGAGCATGTCCAGCTCGTCCACCGGGACCGGGTCACCGTTTGCGTACCGCGGGCCCCGGTATCTCGCCGTGCCGTTACTCTGTGAATCGGACATCCCATTTCTCCTTTGTGTGATGGGCTGTTCTGAGTCCCGCCGAGTTGGCCCTCGGCGGGCTCGCATATTGGGGAAGGTCAGTGAGGCGGGCACGATGTGCCGCCAGCGGAATCCGGCTCGACGAAAATGTCGAAGCCGTAGCCGTAGTAGAAGGGGTTGCCGCAGCTCCATCCCACGGTCAGCTCCAGCACATCCCCGAGGTCCGCGAATATGTGCCACTTCGTGAAGCCCTCGGTGGTCGCGACGCCGGTTATGACGTGGTCGACCCGCTCGGGATGGAGCAGGAACTCCTTGAGATCGGTGTAGGCGCAGCAGTCGCTGGTGTCGGCCAGGCAGACGCGGGTCCCGTTGTCCAGGGTCAGTACCAACCCGTGGTCGGTTCCCCAGTACGTCGCCCTGCCGTTGAAGTCCCGCTTCTCGGCGGCGACGATACGGTGCCCGATCACGTGCTCGCCGAGGGTGGCGACGTTGCCCGGCATCGTGCCGTCGTCCTCATCCCATTCGCCGAGAGTGTCCGGCGGGTACGGATTCTGGCTGGTCATGACGCCACCACCTGCATGTTCAGGCGACGGCGGATGAAATCCACACCCGACGGCTTCACCCGCGTCGTGTACGAGACACCCTCGCTGCCGTCCGACCGCTCGAAGTGCGTGGCCTTCACCGTGAAGTGCTGCATGAACCGCTGATACGGGGTGTTCTTCATCGACCCCTTCGGGATGAACACGCCCCGGTTGCGCAGCTCGGCGAACAGCTTGTTCTGTGAGGTGCCCAGCATCCGGGCGACAGTGCCGACCAGGTAGGTTCCGTCGGCTTCCATGAACTGCTCGTAGGCTTCGACCTTGGGAGCGTCGGCCTCGACCTTCGCCTCCAGCTCCATCCGCTTCGCTCGCTCAGCCTTCGCGACCTGGGCCACCTCGATGAGCTTGTCCAGTGCGGTGTCCGGGTTCGTGAGATCCAGCTCCGCCTGGGAACCGGGCGCGATGTAGGCACCTCCGGTCTTGCGGATGGTGGGCAGAACCTCGGAGGTGATCCAGCGGCGGAACGCCACAGCCTCCGGCTTGTCGGACCGGATGACGACCTCGTACATGCCGGGCTCGGAGACGATGGACACCGCTCGCTGCTGGCCGCCGGAGCTGATGTGAGTCTGGCTCACAGCAGCCGGGTCGATCCGCTCGGCGACGCGTGCCGGAGTCGTCAGCCCGAGGACCTGGCAGAGATCGGCCAGCACGAACCACGGCTCGCCGTCGATCACCACAGTGCGGACTGTCGTGTCGGCATACGTGAATGGCATCAACAGGGCGCTCACGCTTCCCCCTCTGCTGGGCAGGACTTGGCGTAGGACTCCAGCTCGGAGTGGTCGAAATAGACCCGGCCGCCGTCGACACGGGCGGTGATCTTGCCCAGCTCACGCAACCGATCCAGGGACCTTGGCGAAATCGAGAGGGCCCGGGCCGCTTCAGCTTTCGTGTAGCGAATCCGCGGAATCGAGGAGACGGTCATGGCTCACTCCGACGACCGGCCTCGTGACGAGGCGTGTAATCGGTGTCGATCGCACCGGTCGGCAGCCCGTAGACAACCTCCAGAGACTGAAGCATTTCGGCGCTGGCTCCGCGGTGACCGTTCTCTACCGCCGAGAGCGCGCCGCGGGTGTATCGATGACCCGTCTCCTGCTCGATGCGTCCGATCAGAGCGTCGATGGTCAGCCCAGTGACGCTACGGAGGTACCTGAGGGAGACGTGCGGCGGAACCTTCCCCCGCCGGGGGCGAGTTTTGCCCAAAGTCTGGGCAGATTCTTCGGTCACAACTTGAATGTAGGCCAAAGTTTGCCCTAGCGCAAGCAACCCTGGGCAAACTTTGTGATCAGGTCAGACGCAGGGTCCGCTAACTTCCCGCAGTCTGACCTCGGGAAACTTCTTCCCACCAGGGGCTATGGTTTGCCCAACTTTTAGGTAAGACTTGTCTGTATGGACGACAGGATCACCCGCTTGGGTGCCGCCGTGAAAGACCGGCGCCTCCAGATGGGCTACACACAGCAGGACGTAGCCCGCGCCGGCGGACCATCGGACACCACTCAGACCGGAATCGAACTAGGCACCGCGACCGGCGTCAGCGCCGCCACCCTCCGCAAGTTGGACATGGCTCTGCGCTGGCAGCCAGGAAGCGCCAAAACCGTAATGGATGGGGGAGCCCCGGCCGCCCTCGATGAGCCGACCGAATATCAAACAGCTGGGGGACGCATCGACAACCTCGCGTTCCTGACAGCGCGGATCACGCAACTATCGGCGGATATCAACGCGCTGGCACGGAAGGACCCCGCGCTCCACGAGATCGCGGCACAGGTGGACGAGCTCGCCGGATTCGCAGCGAACGCATCGCTCAATGAGCTGACCGGGGCGGGCATGCCCGCCCGGCGCAGCGGACCTGGCTACGGCTCCGCCGCTGATCGCACCAGCGCGCCTCGCGTCGAGCCGGAAGAGGATGAACACATCGAGGGAATGGCCGCCAGGAAGGGCCGGTCGAAGAAGGGGTAGGACGCGGCGACGCCGGCGACCCATCCGAGATCGGGGTGATACTTCCACGCCGGCCCGTCGCCCAGGCCGCGCATCCAGACTCGGCCAGCCATGGTGACCAAGCAGCGACGTTGCGTGGCAGTCGTTCTGTACCGCGGCACAATTTCAATTCCAGCAGTCGAGACAATCAGTGAACCGATTACCGCCCAACCATTTCGAGGCCGGATCGCTCCGTATGGCTCAGCGATTCGTATACCGAAGGTGTCATGCATGAGACGTTCGGTATACGTTGGGGCCGACGAATCGCCAGCGTCGGCAGCATCGGTGCGCACTTGGAAAACTCCTCGTTATCACTCCCCGACGGTCAAATGCATTGCCACCACGCAACTTAAGTAACCGATCCTATCGGCATCCGAACAGATGATCGAGCGATTCTCGGAGTTATTTCCTCCTTATCCAATTCGTTATCAACTGACGACCAGTCTGTTACAGGCAGATTTCTAGCTATTCATCGGAGCGCATATCTTAAGCGTCCATATTCCAGATCATGAAATCTCAAGCAGGCCATCCAGATTACCCAGAGCCTTGCGCGCCAGTGACAGATCCACGTGTGCATAAAGCCGCTGCGCCGCCGCCGACGAGTGCCCCATGATTTGCATCCGTACAGACTCCTCGACACCCATCTCCTGGAGGAGGGTCGCTGTCGTGTGCCGGGCCGCATGCAGCGGGAGGTCTGGTACCTTCGCCCGCTTCAAGGCCGTATGCCAGTCCGTGTTGTCGTACTTCCCCGGGATCGGCCGGCCACGCTGTGTCACCCACATAAGGTTGTACTCATTGCTTTCCGCCGTCTCGAGGTACGCCTTGAAGATCGCCGCGAGCGGAACCGGCAGCGGCGTGAGCCGCTTCGAGCGCTCGGACTTCGGTCGGGTGAGCGCGAACTTCCGGTAGAGCGGGCGCACCTCGAAACCATCCGGGATGACGAAGCGGTCCGGGTCGGTCAGCGATGCGCCATCGTAGGTCTCCAGAGACTCCAGCTTCCAGGACAGCTCGACCGTCATGTTCTCGACGTCCACGCGGTCGCGCTCAAGACCAAGCAGCTCACCCTGGCGGGCGCCGAGGAGATATGCCGCAGCCCACCGGGTGACGTAGGGGTCCTCCGCCTGCATCGCGGCCAGTAGGACTTTGCGTGCCTGCGCGGAGGTGTGAGACTTGTCGCCGGACTTGGGTGTCACCTTCGGCTTCGCCACCACGTCACAGGGATTCTTGCTGATGATCGTCTCGGCGACCGCGGCGTTCATCGCGATGTTCAGCACCACGTATGTCAGCTGAACCGTGCGCTCTCCCCAGCCGTCGGTCTCGCCCACCTTCTTCAGCAGTCCGCGTACCGTGGCCGGCGTGATCGGCAACCGTCGATCCCCGATGAGGGGGATGATCTGGTTGTTCGATGTCCCCCTGTATGAGACATAGGTTTTCGGGTCCTTGGTCTTCTTGATGATGTTGTCGAGCCAGTAGGTCAGCCATTGCTCGACGGTCATTTTCGAGCGCGGCCGGTAGCTCCCGTTGTCGATCTTGGTCCGCAGGTCCCGCATCTTCTGGCCCGCGAGCACCTTGTCCGACGAGGAGACGGTCGCTCGCTTCTTCTCGCCGTACTCATCTTCGTAGGGAATGGCTCCGATCCACATGCCATCGGACTTGCGTTGGTAGAGCGCACCGGTCCCGCGCGGCCGCCGGCGTTTCTTGGTTGGCATTCGGCATCCTCCGCCCTTGCCGTCACTGTAGCTTATCTGTAGCATACGTGAGGCTAGTCACGGCTAGCCATGGCTAGACAGAAACCACACCTACCAGCACTTTTCGGAGCAAGTGGCAGGTCAAAACGCCCAGCGCATCTGACTACGGATCAGAAGGTTAGGGGTTCGAATCCCTTCGGGCGCAC
>NZ_JBSGIP010000037.1:0-56817 GCF_053605105.1 Nocardia sp. NPDC003963 | reverse complement strand
CGCGGGGTGGGGCCCTATTAACCCCGGTTCTTCACTCCTGCGCTCAGTCGCTGCGCTCCTTCGCTTCGTCGCTCCAGAACCGGGGCGGGCCCCACCTGTACGTGTTGACCATCCGGAGTAGACAGAGGGTGGGTCCGGATGCCGACCATCCGGAGTAACGGAACCAAGAGATCCGCATACCAAACCTCCTGATCAGCAGCAGAACATCGGGTCCGGGTCCGCATGCCGCCCGGACCCTCGCCGAAGGCGGCGCCGAAAACACAGCACCTTCACAAACAACCCCACATCCCCGCCCCCACGCGAGAGCCCGCACCTATCTTCACGAGCGGGCCCACATCCCACCCTCACCAGCAGACCCATCCCCGCCGTCACAGGGCGTACGCATCCCACACCACCAGCACGCCCACCTTCCCCACCCCCACCGGCGAACCCACCCACGGTCGAGGCAACCGACTCAGTGCCCCGCCCCGGACCTCTCGTGGTGAACCCCCAGAACCCGGGCGAGGACACCGTGCACATAGTCGATATCGGCGGGCGCGTTGTCGATGAGGATGGCGGTGCACAGACCGTCGGATGCCGCCACCAGCGCGGCGCCGGACGCCGGATCGTCGGTGAGCGTGGCGGCCAGCTCCGCCACGCTCTCGCGCCAGCGCCGGGCGACCGGGGCCAGCGCTGGACGACGGGCGGCCAGTGTGGACAGTTCCCGTTCGGCCAGGGCGCGTTCGCGCCCGGGTCCCGCGGATTCGGCGATCAGTTCGGCCAGGCCGCGGAGCTTGTCGCCGGCGCCGTCGATGATCTCGCGGATACGTGCGGTGTATCCGTCGGCGACACCGGACAGCGCCGCCACCAGTAGGTCGTCCAGCGTGGCGAAATAGTAGGTACTCAGGCTGGTGGTGATCCCGGCCTGTTCGGCGACGGTGCGATGGGTGACGCCCGCGGCGCCGTCCCGGGTGACGACGGCGAGAGTGGCCTCGATGATTTCGGCGCGGCGTTTGTCACCTCTGGCTTTGCGCCCATCGGTGGGCCGGGTCTGCTCGTCCATACACCCTCCTGCGCGTCAGCGTAGTAGAGCGGATCAGCGCTCGTCCGCTCCGGTATCCGCGCTCGCCCCCAACGGCCGGATGTGCCGTAGCGCCGCCAGGCACAGCACGCCCGCCGCGGCGATGGCGGTGCCCGCGACCACCGAAGCGATGTTCACACCGGTCGTGAATGTCTGCTGCGCGGCCCGCACGACCTCCGCGGGTACTCGATCGGCTACCGACAATGCGCCGCCGAGACTTTCGGTGAGTCGGTCCCCGACCTCCGGGGCGGCATTCGCCGGTACCGCTACCCGGGCGCTGTAGATCGCGGCGGTGAGGCTGCCGAGAACGGCTACACCGACGGCCATCCCGAGCTCTTGGACGGTCTCCGACAGTGCGGCAGCCGATCCGGATTTCGCCGGTGGCGCGGCGCCGATCACCATATCCGTGCCCAGGGCGGCTATCGCGCCGAGACCGAGATAGACGAACGCGAAGCCCGCGACCACCTGCACGGCGTCACCGGTGCCCGCGAGGGCCAGCAGTGCGTAGCCGATCACCGAGAGCCCGAGCACAACGGCCATGACCGTGGCGGGACGTATTCGCCTGGCGATCAGCGGTGCCGCGATGGCGGCGGCGAACATCGCCAGGGCGGGCGGACCCATCCACAGGCCCGCGGCGAACGGTGTATTGCCTTCGACGAGTTGGAGATACTGGGTGACCAGGTACATGGTCCCGCCGACTCCGATCAGTCCGATCAGCAGTACGGCAAGTGCCGCGGAGAGTGCGCGATTCGTGAACAGGGTGACGTCCAGCAGCGGGGAGGCCAGTCGACGCTGTCTGCGCACGAACGCCAGGCCGGCACCGACACCGACGACCGAGAGAGCCACCGTACCGAGTCCGGGACCGTCGGCGGCGGTGTGTTTGACCGCGTAGATCAACGGCAGGATGGCGGTCAGCGACAGGGCGACACTAACGAAGTCCAGTGGCCGCGCGCCCGGTTCGGCGTATTCGGGCAGCAGGGTCCGCGCCCCGACCAGCACGACACCGGCGACCGGGACGGCGAGCAGGAACGCCGCACCCCACCACAGGGCGCCCACCAGCGCGCCACCGACTACTGGCCCGGCAGCCATCCCGAGCGCGAACACGGTGGCCCAGATCCCGATCGCGAGTGCGCGCTGATGCGCTTCGGCGAACATGTTCGAGATCAACGACAGCGTCGACGGCATCAAGGTCGCCCCGGCGATGCCCAGGAGCGCTCGGGCCGTGATCAGGAGTTCGGCGCTGGGGGCGAAAGCGGCGAATACCGAGACCGCCGCGAACGCCGTCGTGCCGATCACCAGGAGCCGGCGCCGGCCGATCCGGTCGCCCAGCGTTCCCATGGTGATGAGGAATCCGGCGATGCAGAACCCGTAGGCGTCCATGATCCACAACGTCTGCGTCGCGGAGGGTTCCAATGCTTCGGCCATGCTGGGCAGAACCAGGTACAGCACGGTGACATCGAGGCCCAGCAGCATTGTCGGCAGTGCCAGCACTGCCAGGCCCGCCCATTCGCGTGCGCCCGCCCGCCGGGTCGCGACATCCGTCATATCGGCCTCCTCCACACAAGATATTTGAACGATAGTACAATTAGAACTAACGTTCAAATATCTGCGGACGGGGCCGCATACCGGGTGCCGGACAGCAACATCCGGCACTACGGAAAGGAGCGTGGAGGCCGCGACCTACTCACCGATCCCGCCGCGGGCGTCCGCGCGGCCCTGCGGCCAGCGCTGCCGGCCCGGCCGCAACGAGTTCCGGACCCGTTGCGGCCGGGCGCCTACGGTCAGGCGCGGACGGCGGGACGCGCGGAGGCGTCCGCGTAACCCGGTAGCGGCGTACCGGGCGGGAAGGTCACCGGCAGCCCGGCCAGCGAGCGGTGGAACGGACCCGGCCGCCAGACCGGTTCGCCGTCGGGGAAATCGGCGCGCATCTCCGGCAGGGCGTCCAGTAGCTGGTCGATGGCGCCTTCGGCGACCATATAGGCCAGCGACTGGGCGGGGCAGGCATGCGGCCCCAGACCCCAGGCCAGATGAGCGCGGTTACCCGTCAACTCGTTGGTCCGGATGGCGGGATCGTTGTTGCAGGCGGCCATGCTGATCACCACGGGCTGGTGCGCGGGCAACCACACATCGTCGAGCAGAATGGGCATCCGCGGATAGGTGATGAGCAGATTCGCCAGCGGCGGATCGTTGAACAACACCTCGTCCAGCGCGTCCCGCGAGGTCAGGTTGCCGCCGAGCACGCTGCCGCCGAATCGTTCGTCGGTGAGGATCAGCAGCAGCGTATTGACGATCAGGTTCAGTTCGAACTCGATCCCGGTGCCGTACACCTGCGAGACGTGATGGGACACCTCCTCCTCGGTCAGCTCGACCGGATGCTGGAGCAGTACCGAGGTGATATCGGTGCTCGGCGACTCTCGTTTGAGCAGCACCAGATTCATCAGCGCCTCGCCCAGCATCCGGCTGCCCGCCTCGGCGTCCACCCCCTCGAGCAGCGCGGCGGTCCCGGCCGCGACCTGCTGGCCGATCTCGGGCGGGCAACCGAGCAGATAGTTGATCACCTGGAACGCCAGCGGGAACACGTACTGCTGGATCAGTTCCGCCTGGCCGTCCTGGCAGAACGAGTTGATCAGCGGTCCCGCGATGTTCTCGACGACCGTGTGGATCGCGTACAGATCCACTTCGTCCATACTCGCGGTGATGGCCTGGCGGTAGCGCGTGAACTCCTGACCGGCACAGCGGCTGGCCATCGGACGCCATTCCAGCAGCGGCAGGATCGGGCATTCGGCCGGAATATCCTTCTGCCAGATCCGGGGGTCGGCGGGGAACCGGTCCGGATCGTTGAGTACCCGCAAGGCGGTGCTGTACCCGATCACCAGGGTCGCGGGCACGCCGGGCGCCAGTTCGACCGGCGCCAGCGATCCGTACCGGGCACGCAGCTCGCTGTACACCCGGTGCGGGTCGGCGGCGAATTCCGGCAGGTACAGCGGCACGCGCGGATCGTCGGAATCGATCGGCGAACCGTGCACATGGGCTTGTGCCTGTCTTCGGTGGTCCGAGGTAGTCAAGAACGAACTCCATGCCGTCTGGTTGTGGGGCCGCTGGTTTTCCACCGGCCGATTCGCGGTTCGAGTCTCCTCCTGCCGAAATATCCGACTCGACCCGGAACCAGGCGATGGTACGACATGGTCATTACAACTGATCGATTTCGAATCATGTTGTACGGCCGTTCATTTCACGATTTCGTAGGACTAGTCCGCACAATTCCGAATTATCGCGTACATACGCGGCAGCCGGGCTCGACGCATCGAAAGCCCGGCCCCGCAATACTTCTCAGACCTCCAGCGCCTCCAATGACCGGTTGTCGTCGATAGCCGAAGTGATCCGCCGCAGCAGCGTCAGACAGGTTTCGCGCGACTGCATCTCGGGCTGATACGCGGCCCGGCCGATGGTGAACGCCCACGCCGCGTACGCGAACATCGACTGCTGGCGATAGATGAGCCAGGCATCCTCGAAAGCGGGCGCCGCGCCGCCCGCCCGGGCCAGTTCCTCCAGATAGGCCCGGAGCAGATCCTCGGCCCAGGCCCGGCGATCCTCCGGTTCACATCCGGAGTTGACGGTGTAAGCGAAATCATGCCCCCAGCCGCCGCGCATCACGACCTGCCAGTCCACATATCCCATCCGCCCCTCGGTCGTCCGGTAGGTCTGGCCGATATGGGGGTCACCGTGCAGCAGCGTATGCGGCAGCGCGGTGGTGGCCAGGTCCACGGCGCGTTCGACCCCGGCCCACAGCCGGTCCGCCTGGCCCTGCAGATTCTCCGGAACCACTTCGGCGGCCCGTTCCAGTCCGACCGCGCAGCGGGTCTTCATATCGATCGCCGCCAGATATGCCTGCAAGGCCTCGTTGGTGGTCTTGAGCACCTCGATCGACGGGTCTTCCCAGAATGTGCCGTGCAACCGGGCGAGATTGCGGACCAGATCCTCCATCTCAGCACGGCCGATCGGGGCGGTCGGTTCGCTGAACACCGCGCCGCGCGTCGCGGCGATATCCTCCATGAGCGCGATCGACCGCCAGGACGCCGCATCCGATGCCCCCCAATAGCCCAGCGGTGCCTGGATTTCCAATTTCGGCCGGAAATCCCGGAAGAACCTGGTCTCGCCGTCGATCATCTTGCCGCCACCCAGCAGAATGCGCTGGCTCAGCGAGGTCGTGGTCTTGGCGAACAATGCCGTCGGCAGCCCGGCAGCCCGGCCCGCCTCGTTGTACTCCACCCGGATGGCCACCCGCGTGGAAGTACCGCTGCTGCCGCCGGTCGTCTCGAAGGAGAGGACCTCGGCGCCCGGGGTCTCCCGGCAGAGCACCGCGGTCAGCCAATCCGTGGTGAGCGCGGCGCCGGACGCGGGCACATCGTCGATCGCGCGGGCCCGATGACCGGTGAGTTTCTCGCCGACGATATGCGCGCCCACTGCGACGAGCCGGCCGAGCAACCAGAGTTTGTGATTCATTTCCGCCTCACTTTCCGGATGCGCGCGAGACCACGCGCACCGTGCCGAACCGTCCGGTCCGGACTTTTCCATCGCACCGACGATCCCCGATCTTGCGCCATATTCTCAGTGCCGGAATGACTTTCGGCCGATTACTTTACGGAGCGCGCATATCGGAACGCTCGGCCGGTCCGCCCGGCCGCCGGATTCGGCGATATCAGAACGAGACGCCCCCGGCGCCGGAAGTTTGCCGGGGCGGGAAATATAATCGGGATACCGACCACTGTCGACGAAAGACGCCCACCATGGTGACGCTATCTGTTCGACATGTACCGGACGCGGTGTACCGCGCCCTGCGGATCCGTGCGGTCAACCACGGCCGCAGTACGGAGGCGGAGATACTCGCCATTCTCGAGGAAGTCGTGACCCGCTCCCCGGAGCGGGCCCGGCTGGGCTCGGTCCTGGCCGGCGAGAGAACCGAAGAGGGCGCGGACGACCCCGCGGACGAGCACCCGCGGTAACCCTCGCGGATCAGCCCGCGACGAGGCCGCGCAGCACGATATCGAGCCCGCGGCCGAACTCCTCGTCCGGCGATACCGATCGCGCGTCGCTCGCGGTAGCGGCGAGAAAGGGGAACTCCTGGGCCGGGAGTTCCGACATGGTGATCGTGCCCGGCCCCGACAGCGCCGCGTAGTACTCGTTCTGCAGGAACCCGAGCAGGTAGCCGATCAGCGTACGTTGCGCGACCACCCGGTCGGCGCCGGTGAATCCGCCGTCGGTGAGTACCGCGAGCATGGTGTCGATCAACCGTAGCGATCCCGGCGCGGCCTGCCGGTGGCGCAGTACCAGCGGTACCGCGGCGGGATGTTTCGCGACCGCGACACGCAACCGCTTCATCAGGACGCGGACCCGGTCCGCCCAGTGCGCCGCGGGCAGGGCGAGATCGACCGACCGGAAAACGTGATCCACCACCAGGATCTCCAGCGCCTGCCGGTCGGCGACGTACCGATACAGCCCCATGGTGGCCATTCCGAGTTCCTTGGCGACCGCACGCATGGTCAGCGCGGTGAATCCCTCGCGATCGATCACCGCCAGGGCAGCACCGACCAGTTGGTCGTCGGTGAGCGAACGGGGTCTGGGCACGGATTGACAGCGTACTGGTTACGCGCATACTGAAACGTAAGCGTACTTAGTACTCCAAAGGAGAGATCGTGTCGCCACCGAATCCGGTACCCGCCCGCACCCTCACCACCGTCGCCGGCGCGGAACTCCCGATCCCCTGGTCCCGGGGGCTGCTCCACCTGCAGTTCCGGCGTTTCGCCGGATGTCCGGTCTGCAATCTGCATCTGCGTTCGGTGGTGACCCGGCTGGACGAGATACGAGCCGCCGGCATCCGGGAGGCGGCCGTCTTCCACTCCACCGCCGCCGAACTGCGCAAGTACACCGCCGAGCTACCGCTGGATGTGATCGCCGATCCGGAGCGGGTGCTCTACCGCGAATTCGGTGTCGAATCCGGCGGGCGGGCCCTCCTGGACCCGCGCGGATGGTCCGCCATCGCACGAGCCGTGGGCACCGAACTGGCCGCGACCGGGCGGCGTGCCGGTCGCCCGGCGCCGCCGAGCCACCCCGCGGGCGGCCGGCTGGGCCTGCCCGCGGATTTCCTCATCGCCGCGGACGGCACGGTGCTCGCCGCGAAGTACGCGGCCCATATCGACGATCAGTGGTCGGTCGACGAGCTGCTCGCCCTGGCCGCCGGTCACGACCGCGCGAGAACACTCGCATCCGCACTCCCGAAGGAGAACCGATCATGATGACCCTCGAGATATCCGTCGCCGGCCGCGCCCTCGACGCGGCGGCCGAACGCGACCTCGCCGAACGCGTACTGGCGACGCTCGCCGCCGCCGAATCCGCACCGGACGAGACCATGCGCCGCGCGCGCGAATTCACCCATGTACTCATCGGACAGCCGCGCACCTGGGTGACCGGCGGCCCGGAGATCGAAGCCGCGCCACGCTATCTGGTCCGGCTCACGGTGCCGCAGTCCTGGAGCAACGACCGCGACTTCGGCCGGTACATCATCCCGATGATCACCGACGCCGTCGCCGCGACCGAACCGGATCCCGGGCGACTTCGCCGCGAACCCCACTGTGTGGTGCAGATCGTCGGTCTGCGCGAACATTGCGTCGGCACGCTCGGCCGGTCGACCACGAGCACCGAACTCACCCGCCTGATGACCCAGGACTTCCGCGATTCCGGGCGGCTACCGGAAGCCCCCGAGGGCTGCGCGATCGATCCGACCTGCGGAATGGTGGTGGAATGGGCCACTGCCCAGTTCACCATGACCCACGAGGGCGTCGACTACGCCTTCTGCGCACCGTCCTGCCGGAAGGTCTTCGCCGAGGACCGCGCCGCCGGCTGAGCCACTGCCCCCGGCATCGGAAATCCGATTGGCACAGCCTGCCCGAAATGTCACGATCGCGAACATCATGAGTACTCCAGCGATCATCATCGGCGCCGGCCAGGCCGGTATCGCGGCCGCGTTCGCACTGCGGGACAGCGGGTTCGACCCGCAGATCCTGGAGGCGGGATCCGATACGGCCGGATCCTGGCCGCAGTACTACGAGAGCCTGCGCCTGTTCACGCCCGCGTGGATGAACGCCCTGCCGGGTCTGCCCTTCCCCGGCGACCCGTACCGCTACCCCGGCCGCGACGAAGTCGCCGGATACCTGCGGGCCTGCGCGGCCGAGGTCGACGGCGAGATCCACCCCGGCCGTCGGGTCGGCTCGGTGACCCGGGCGAACGGCGGCTATCGGGTCCAGACCACTACCGGTGCGGAGTACACCGCACCGGTAGTGGTCTCGGCCACGGGCAGTTTCGGCGAACCGCACCGACCGCCGCTGCCGGGCCCCGGCTATACCGGCGAGGTCCTGCACGCGGCCGACTACCGCTCCCCCGCGCCGTTCGCCGGGCACCGGATCGTGGTGGTCGGATCGGGCAACTCCGCGGTCCAGATCGCCGTCGAACTGGCGGCCGTCGCCCAGGTGACGCTCGCCGCCCGCACACCGCCGCGCTACGCCACGACCGAACCGATACCCGGCGATTCCCGCTTCTGGCGCGTACTCTCGGCCGCCGCACGGCTACCCGCCGGCCGGCTGTTCCACAGCGGCTCGATCCCGGTCATCGATACGGCGGGATACCGCGCCGCGCTGGACAGTGGAAACCCCGCGGTACGGCCCATGTTCACCGGCGCGGACGGTACTGTCCTGCAGTGGCCCGGCGGATATCGCGCACAGGCCGACACCGTACTGCTGGCCACCGGATACCGACCGGCCCTGCGGTATCTCCGCGGCCTGGTCACCATGGACGACAACGGATTCCCCGCACATCACGGTGGGCTGTCCACGGACTGTCCGGGATTGGCGTTCCTCGGGCTGGAATACCAGCGGACCATTCTCTCGGGCACCGTGCACGGCGTGGGCCGTGACGGCCGGCAGCTGGCGCGGCGGCTGGCCCGGTATCGCTGAGATCGGCCTACCGCCGCACTCGGCTCGCTACTGTCGTATCCCATACATCCACCACCGGCCCCTGGGAGCACCTTTGCCTCGTGTACGAAAGTTCGTCACCGCAGTCCTCGCCCCCACCACCGCGGTTCTCGCGGCGGCCGCGCTCGTGACGGCCGGCGCCGGTACCGCGGCAGCCCAGCCCCCGTCCTCCACCGATATGACCTGCGGTAGCGCCAATCCGCTGCCGTGGGCACCACCGTTCACCTGGCAGATCCGAGCGAGCTCCGGCGCGAGCCTGCCGCCCGGCGGCTCGGTTCTGGAACCCTCACTACTGCTCAGCGGCGGCAACGATCTACCCGACCCGCCCGCGAGCCTGTTCCCGATCTTCGGCACCACCCCCTACGGCACCCGCGTCCAGGTCGACTGGCACAACGAGACGACCGGCGCCTCGGGTACGGCGTTCAGCGATGAGGAGATGCTGAAGCAGAAGCCGGGTATCCCGGTGAACCGGGCCTGGCCCGGCGTCGGCACGGTGTCGTTCACCGTCACCGCCCGGACCGGCGGCGGCTGGTGGTTCCTCAACCCCCAGGCCGCGGTGTGCCGCGGCACCGTTTCGATCCGGCCGGCCTGAACCACTCCGGCAGCATCCGCGCTATCGCGGATGCTGCCGGGCCAGCGCCCGCCCGATGATGCGCGCGCCGTCGCCGAAGGCACCGGGGTTCGGGCCGGAGTAGTTCAACCGCAGATAAGCGCCCGGCGGTTCGGCGGGAAACCATTCGTCGCCGGGGGCGACGATCGCCCCCTCGGTCTCGCAGTCCCGGACCAACTGCGCCAGATCGGTGTGCTCGGGCAGCCGGGCCCACAGGTTGAGCCCGCCCCGGGGCACCAGTTCCGGAACCACACCCGGTGCGAACTCGCGCAGCGCGGTCAGCAGCAGATCCCGGCGGTTCGCCAGTCGCTGCCCGAGCCCACGCAGATGGGTGTGCCACCCCGGCTGGGTCACGATATCGAGCGCGACCGCCTGGAGCAGGCCGCTCACATACATCGATTCGGCCTGCGCGTCGGACAGGATGCGGTCGCGGGCCGGCCCCCGCGCGACGACGGCGGCGATCCGGACCGAGGGCGATACGCTCTTGGTCAGCGACCGCAGGTAGATCACATGTCCACTGTCGTCCCGCGCGGCCAGCGGGACCGGCGCCGATTCGATCCCGAAATCGTGCGCCCAGTCGTCCTCGATGAGGAACGCGCCGTGCTCGCGGACCACCTCGAGCACCCGCTCGGCCGCGCGCGGAGCCCACTGGGCACCGGTCGGGTTGGCGAAATGGGGTTGCGCGTAGAAGGCCCGCGCGCCGGTCTGTTGGAAGGCACGGACCAGTTCCTCGGGCCGGGGGCCGTGCGGGCCGCTGGGCACCGGCACCACCCGGACTCCGGCCCGCTCCGCGGCCAGCAGCGCACCCCAATAGGTCGGCGATTCCACCAGCAGCGGCCGGCCCGGGCCCACCAGCGCCTGGAAGGTCGTGTTCAAACCGCTCTGACTGCCGGCGAAGACGATCACGTCACTCGGCATCGGCGGCATCACCGCGGCCGGGGCCACGGTCGCCAGTTCGGTCGCGAACCAGGCCTGGAGCTGCGGGAGACCGGCGGTCGGCGGACGTTCGAGCACCGCGTCGCTGCGGGCGGCCCGGGTGAAGGCGGCCCGGACCAGGCGCACGGGGAGCAGATCGCGGTCCGGGTAACCGGAGTGCAGCGCGATCTTGTCGTTGGGCACGGTGCGCAACGATGAGAACATCCGGGCCCGCCGACCGCTTCGGATGCCGAGAGCCGCTGTCTGCCAACCGTAATCGGCCGGGCGGGCGGTACGGACCGCCCGGACGAAGGTCCCCACGCCCGGCCGGCTCTCCACCAGCCCCTGGGCGACCAGCGCCCGCAGGGCCTTCTGCACCGTGACCGGGCTCGCCGTGTAGCGCGCCACCAGAGTGCGGGTGGAAGGCAGTTTCGAACCGGAAGGGGCGGTCGCTATCCAGTCACGAAGATCCGCCACGATCCGAGAGCTGCTATCGTCGGACATGAAGGAACATAGTAGCGCTACTCGAAATCGGCGCGCACCGCTATCCCCCGCGCTGGTCGGGCCGGCCTGGGGACTGCTCGGGGTCGCCGCGTTCTCGCTCACTGTCCCGCTGACCCGGATCGCCGTGGCCGACGGGGGAATGTCACCGCTGTTCATCGCCTGTGCGCGCGCCGTGGTCGCGACCGTCCTCGCCGCCACCGCGCTGGCGATCACCCGGCAGCCGTTGCCCGGCCGGCGGCAATGGATCCGGCTGGGCGTCGTCGCGGGCGGCGTGGTCGCGGGCTTCCCGCTACTGACCACATTCGCCCTCACCACCACGTCCGCGGGCCACAGCGCGGTGGTGATCGCGCTACTCCCGGCCGCCACGGCGGTGCTGGCGGTGTGGCGCGGCGGCGAACGACCGCCCCGCGCGTTCTGGTGCACCGCCGCGGCGGGAGCGGTGGCGGCCGTGGGTTTCGCCGCCTACCGCGGCGGGGGTTTCGCCGCGCCGGGCTGGGCCGATCTACTGCTGTTCGGCGCGGTCGGCGCGGCCGCCGCCGGTTACGCCGAAGGCGGTCTGCTGGCACGCGAACTCGGCCCGTGGCAGACCATCTCCTGGGCACTGGTGCTGTCCGCACCGGCCATGCTCGCGCTCAGCGGTGTGGCGATCGCCGCGCAGCCGCCCACGGGATCACCGGCCCAGTGGGCATCGTTCGCCTACCTCGGTGTGGTGAGTATGTTCCTCGGCTTCCTGGCCTGGTATCGCGGACTCGCCCACGGCCCGATGGCACAGGTCAGCCAGATCCAGCTGGTCCAGCCGGTACTGACGCTCAGCTGGGCCGCACTGCTCCTGCACGAATCGCTGACCTGGCCCACGGCGGCGGGAGCGCTCGCGATCATCGCCTGCGCCGGGATCGCCGTCCGCACCCGGCTCGGGCGATCCGCACCCGCCGCGGCGACGGGCGCTGAACCGGATACCGAAGCCAGCGCGCGGCACCCGCAGCGATCACCGGGCCGACCGGAGACCGTACCGGCGCCCCGGTGAAGGTGGTGGTTCCGCTCACCACCGGGAATCCCGCACCGGCACTGTACGTTGGAGGGGTGGAGTCCGGCGATCGGGCTCGCGGACGAGGGAGCAGTACCCGCATCGCGACAAGACTGACTCGAAAGGGTTCGTCATGTCCTGGCTCGTCCTACTGCTGTCGGGAGTGCTGGAGGCCGTCTGGGCCGCCGCGCTGTCCGCGTCACACGGTTTCCGTCGTTGGAAACCCACCGCCCTTTTCGTCGGCGCCCTGATCCTGAGTATGGCCGGTCTGGCCTGGGCGATGATCGATCTGCCGACCGGTACCGCGTACGCGGTATGGGTCGGCACCGGTGCCACGCTGACGGTCGTATGGGCGGTCGTCACCGGGCGGGAGCGCGCGGGTACCGCCCGGATCCTGCTGATCTCCCTGCTCATCGTCTCGGTCGTGGGCCTGAAGGCGGTGAGCTGACCATGGCGTGGATCATTCTGCTGGCCAGCGCCGTCTGCGAGGCGGTCTGGGCGACCGCGCTCGGACGATCGGCCGGGCTGACCGAACCGGTGGCGAGCGCCGTCTTCTTCGTCGCGCTGGCGGCGAGCATGCTCGGGCTGGGCCGGGCGGTCCGGGATATCCCGATCGGCAGCGCCTATGCCGTCTGGACCGGCGTCGGCACCGCGTTGACCGTCGCCTATGCCATGGTCACCGGCGCCGAGGCGGTCACCGTCGCGAAGCTCATCTGCCTGACCGGAATCGTCGTCGCGGTCATCGGGCTGGAACTCGTCCCGCACGGAGACACCGACGAGTAGCCGGATTCTCCGCGCGGTGGCATCGTCACCGCGCGGAGACCCGGCAGCCGGCCCGCCGTCTCGTTCCGCATTTCGGCATCGCGCGCTGATCTGCCGCTTTGTAAGCTGGCCGCCATGTCCAGTCGGAGCACGCCGTGACCACCCCGGATTTCTTCCCGCCCCGGGCATTACGGGCACTCGGTGCGGTATTCGACACCTACCGGAGGATTTTCGTCTCCGGGCCCGCGGCCGCGCTGCTGTCCCGTCCCGATCCGGTGCGCCGCGGCGGATTCGACCTGCGCCTCGTCGTGGCCGATATCAGGGAGGAAGCCGACGAGGTACGCGGATTCGATCTGCGCGCGGCCGACGGCGGCCCGCTACCGGCCTGGCGGCCGGGCGCCCACCTCGATCTGTTCCTGCCCTCCGGACGGCAGCGGCAGTATTCGCTGTGCGGTAACCCGCAGGAACGATTCCGCTATCGGATAGCAGTACGGCGTATCGTCGGCGGTGCCGGCGGTTCCCTCGAACTGCATCGCGATATCCGCCCCGGCGATGCCCTGCGCGCCCGGGGCCCGCGCAACGCGTTCACGTTCGTGGCGGCGCCGGCGTACCTGTTCGTCGCCGGCGGTATCGGCATCACGCCGATCCTGCCGATGGTCCGCGCCGCGGGCGGACGCGGCCGGCTGACATATACCGGACGCTCGCGCGCGAGTATGCCGTTCGTCGCGGATCTACCCGGCGCCACGATCCGGCCCGACGACGAATACGGTCCACCGGATATCCCGGAACTGATCGCGGCCGCCCCACGCGGCGCGGCCGTCTATGTCTGCGGCCCGCCGCCGATGCTGGCCGCGGCCCGGCGCAGCAGATTCGAGATCGACCCCACCGGGTCACTGCACACCGAGCAGTTCTCCGCGCCCCCGGTGGTCGGTGGAAAAGAGTTCGACCTCGTTCTCGCGCGGTCCGGCCGCACGCTCCGGGTCGGCGCGCAGGAAACAGCGCTCGCCGCGATCGGCCGAGCGGTACCCGATGCCGCCTACTCGTGTCGCCAGGGCTTCTGCGGCACGTGCCGGACGGCGGTACTGGCCGGCGAAGTGGAACACCGGGATCGGGCGCTGCCCGCTACCGAACGCGCCACGCATATGCTTCCCTGCGTTTCGCGCGCGGCGGGCGAAACGCTGGTCGTCGACCTCTGATGCGGAAATCCCCGCCGGTGACTTCCCCGGCCGGGCACAGCGCGCCGAGCCGATCACCCCGCCGGACCGACGGCGCCGGCCGATCAGGGATAGACCAGCTCGCGGTAACTGTCGAGAATCCCCTGGATGGAGGACGTCACGTGCAGATCCGCGTTGAGCGGAGACCACTCGTAAGCGGCGTGCGCGCTCAGCACGATCGGCCCCGTCGCCGCCACCTCTACAGCGAAATGCAACCGCCGCACCGGTTTACCGGCCGGCGACAGGTAATCGAAATCGCCGATATGGTGCCGGATATCGGTGACCGTCAACCCGGTCTCCTCCTGGACACCACGAATGAGAGCGCCGGTGACCGACTCACCGGATTCGACCGTCGCGCCGGGCAATTTCAGAGTGGGACGTATCGGACCACTGCTGGGCAGTTCGAGTAACAGGACTTCCCCACCCCGGTCGATTATCGCGCCCACCCGCAGTCCGACCCCGTCCCGCTCGCCACGTGGCAGGGTCTCGTCGAACATGGATACCGTCATGTGCCGGTTTCACCAACCTTCGATCGGGCGGACTCGCCACGATCACGCCGCAGGCGAGCCCTTCGATATTACCGCGCCGTGACCATCGGATGACAGCGTATTGACCGAAGTCATACCCCCGGAGGGTGGTATCCGGCAGTGCCACGCAGGGCGTCGAACTCGCCGCCGACAAGGGCCCTCGCGCAATTCCGCCCCTCTCGAACATGGTTCGTCACCAAGGGTTTACCGCGATTTCGACCCGGACGACCGCGGCCGTACCCGATCCGCACAATGCTCGACCCGAGCGCATTTCGGGACCCCCGGCACGCGATACCGGCTGTGACGGATACCTCGTCCCGACGGATACCTCGATGTAACGAACCGGGCGGCCACCCGGCCGGAATCGGGCCCGCCGTCCACCGTGGACGCGATCACCGCACGATCCGATACCCACCCGGATCCGACCGGCGACCGCACGAGAATTTCATTCTCCAAAATTCAGAGTATTCGTTCCGTAAATGCGCGAACCGCCCTATCCTGAGCGGGTGCTCGAAGGTGATCGGTATCGGGTCGTCCAGTGGACGACCGGCAATGTCGGGAAGAGTTCGGTACGCGCCATCGTCGCGAACCCCACTCTCGAACTCGTCGGCTGCTACGCCTGGGCACCGGCGAAAGCCGGGCGCGATATCGGGGACCTGTGCGGAATCGAACCACTGGGCATCGAGGCGACCGGCGATATCGACGCACTACTCGCCCTGGAACCGGACTGTGTCGTCTACAACCCCATGTGGATCGATGTGGACGAACTCGTCCGCATCCTGTCGGCCGGTATCGACGTGGTCACCACGGCGTCCTTCATCACCGGACACCGGCAGGGGCCGGGGCGCGACCGCATCGCCGAGGCCTGCCGCCGGGGCGGTTCGACCATCTTCGGCTCCGGTATCAGCCCCGGGTTCATCGATCTGCTGGCGATCGTATCGGCGGGCATCTGCGACCGGGTCGACAAAGTGACCGTCAGCGAGGCGGCCGACACCACCTTCTACGACTCACCCGCGACAGAGCGCCCGGTGGGTTTCGGGCGGCCGATCGACGATCCGGCGCTGCCGGAGATGGCAGCCGAGGGGACAGCGGTTTTCGGCGAGGCGGTACGAATGATCGGTGACGCGCTGGGCGTGGAACTCGACGAGGTGCGCTGCGATGCCGAGTTCGCGCAGACCACCGCCGATCTCGACCTGGGCTCGTGGACCATTCCCGCAGGCTGCGTAGCAGGGGTGTTCGCCAGCTGGAAAGGGCTCGTCGCGGGGCGCACTCTGGTGGAATTGACTGTGCGCTGGCGTAAGGGACCGACGCTGGAACCGGACTGGAAGATCGACCAGGACGGCTGGATCCTCCAGGTGGACGGGCGCCCGACAGTGAAGAATGTGGTGAGTTTTCTGCCGCCACCGGACTTCCAGGCCGAGACCATCGCCGATTTCATGACCCTCGGGCACATCATGACCGCCATGCCGGTGATCAACGCGATTCCCGCCGTGGTCGCCGCCGCGCCCGGCATCGTCACCTACAACGACCTACCGCTCATCCGGCCGCGCGGAGTCGTCCCCGGTCTCGACGGGACGCGCGCCGACTCCTGACGGGCGATCGTTCGTCACGACGGCACCGCATTCGGGCGAACCTGCCGGTCCGCGAGCGGAAGCTCGCGAACAGGCCGGTCCTCGAGCGGAACGACCGGGATGCGGGCAGCCGGGCGACGGGCGATTCGACGATCCGGCCGCGTCCATATCCGAACATGTTGCGCAACAGCGCATTATGTCGAATCCGCCGACGCGCATCCACCGCACGCGACGCTGCGCCGGACCGGGTCCGGCGCGGTACGGGCTAGTATTTCGCACAGTGGCGACCGGCGGGCGGTAGTACCGCCGGAGCGGCGGACGTCCGTACCGCGGACGATCCGAGGTGCGACGCAGGGATCCGCGCACGACCGGTAGGCCGACACCGCGCACGCGCGCGGTGTCGAGCGCAGAGGGGATGAGATGGACAGGCCGGCATGGGCACCCGAGGGTGTGGACATGGGTCAGCCGAGCCCGGCGCGGATGTACGACGCGCTGCTCGGTGGATCGCATAATTTCGAGGTCGACCGCCGCGCCGCCCAGCGCGGCAGCGCGCTGGTACCCGATCTGCCCCGGCTGGCCCTGAGCAACCGGGCCTTCCTGCGCCGCGCGGTCCGTTTCCTCGTGGGCCAGGGCGTGACCCAGCTGATCGATATCGGTTCCGGCATCCCCACCGCCGGTAATGTGCACGAGATCGTGCAGGAATGCGGTTCACCGGCCCGCGTCCTCTATGTGGATATCGATCCCATCGCGGTCACGCATTCCCGCGCGATCCTGGTGGGCGACGAACGGTACGGGGCCATCGAAGCCGACCTCCGGGATCCGGCCGACCTGCTGAGCCGGGTCCGCGATACCGGTCTCGTCGATTTCGGCCGGCCCGTCGGAATACTGCTGTTCGCGGTACTGCATCTGCTCTCCGAGGACCATCGGCCCGCGGCGAAGGTGGCCGCGCTGCGGGAGTCGGTGGCCGCCGGCAGCTATCTCGCCCTCTCCCATCTGACCTCGGCGCAGCGCCCCACCGACGCCGCCCAGCTGGGCGCCTCGTCGGCGGCCGGTAACGGGGTGGGTATCCATTTCCGTTCGCGCGCGGCCATCTCCGGAATGTTCGACGGCTGGCAACTGGTGGAACCCGGTGTGGTCGAACTGCCGCTGTGGCGTCCGGAATCGGAGCGGGACCGGCACGAAGAGCCCGGCCGGTCACTCGGCCTGGCCGGCGTGGCGTACAAAGCCTGAACCACCCGGAACAGTGGAAGACGCGGGCGTAACCGTACGGGAACTCGCCGTCGCCTGGGCAGACGCACTCGACGGCACAGTCGCGCCGACGCTGACCCGCGACCGGATCGAGGATCTGCTGACCGACTGGACGGCACGGCTCCTGGACGCGCTGCGCGGTCGTCGCGAACCAGGGATCGCGCGGGCCGCCGCGGCGGCGCTCGCCGAAGCCAACTACCGCGACCCGCAGGTGGTCGGCCGTACCGTAGCGGTGATCTGCGGGGCGATGGCCGATCGGCTGAGCCGCACCGAGCCCGGCCGGACCGCGGTACGCGACCGCGCGATCCTGGTCGCCGCCGAATTCGCCACGGGTTATACGGCCACGCTGCGCTCGGTCGCCCTGGCCGAGCAGGAGGCCACGCTGGCCGCGGCGCTGGCCGCCGCCCAGGAAGCGGAGCGGCGCCGGAAACTGTCCGAGGCCCGCTTCGCCGCGGTGTTCGCCGGTGCCTCGGTGGGTATCGGGACCGTCGATCTCGAAGGGCGGGTCCTGGAGGCCAATACCGCGTTCGCGGAAATGCTGGGCCTGGAGGTCGGCGAGATGCCCGGCCGGCCGGTGAGCGAACTGCTGGGCCCGGACAATATCGGTGCCGCCTACACCCGGATGACGCAGTTGCTCGCGGGCACTGTGGACCGGTTCCGGCTCGAGATCGACTACCGGCGTCCCGACGCCTCGACCGCCGGTATCGATCTGTCGATGTCGGCGGTCCGGGATCATCTCGGCCGGATCAGCTTCCTGATCGGAGTGGCTGTCGATGTCACCGAGCGCCGGGAGCTGGCCCGGCGGCTCTGGTACGACGCCAACCACGACGAACTCACCGGCCTGCCCAATCGCGGATACTTCTTCGACCGGCTCGCCGCGGCGACCCCGCCGGTCGGGGTGGCCTATCTGGACCTGGACGGATTCAAAGAGGTCAACGACCGCTGGGGTCATTCGGTGGGCGACGAGGTCCTGCGCACGGTGGGTGTGCGGCTGCACGGCATCGTGACCGCCGCGGGCGGGGTGGCGGCACGGCTGGGTGGTGACGAGTTCATCGCCATGATCGAGCACTGCTCGGGGACCGAACAGCTCGCTGCCATGCACGCGGATCTGCTCGCCACACTCACCGCCCCGATGGCCGTCCGGCAGCAGACGATCAGTATCGGCACCAGTATCGGCACCGTCTATCTCGAGGACGCGCCGGCGGCGATAGACGAGGCGATGCAGGCCGCCGATATCGCCATGTACCGGAACAAGGCCGCCCGGTCGCGCCCGCGGGACCCGGACGACCTCCGCCCTCCGGGTTGACATTTTTATGATGACCGGTCTACTTTTTGACCCATGGGCGCCAAAGGAGCCGAAACCCGGCAGCGAATGATCGAGGCGACACGATCCTCGATCGAACGTCGAGGCTACTTCGGCACCGGGCTCAACCAGATCCTCACCGACAGCGAAACCCCGCGCGGTTCGCTCTATTTCCACTTCCCCGGCGGTAAGGACGAACTCGTCGCCGCGGCCGTACACCAGGCCTGCGGACTGATCGACGCGGCGCTCGATGCAGCGGATTTCACCGATCCGGCCGGCGCGGTCGACGGGCTGATCACCCTGCTCGCCGATCGGCTCGAGGCCTCCGGCTGGGAAAACGGCTGCCCCGTCGCGACCGTGGCGCTCGAGGTCTCGGGCAGCAACGATACGGTCCAGCAGGCCTGCGCGCAGGTGTACGCCCGCTGGACCGAGGCGCTGCGTATCGTGCTGCGCGCCGCCGGGCATCACGACACCGCCGAGGATCTCGCGGTCGCACTGCTCGCTCTCGTCGAGGGGGCACTCCTGCTCGCCCGGACCCACCGCAGCCGCGATCCGCTCGATCGCGCGGCGCGCGTCGCCCGCACCCTGCTCTGACCCCGTCCGCACCGGGCGGGGCACTTAACTGACCTCAGAATATGTAGACCAGTCCAGTTAGGAATGGATTATGAGCACTCCCGACACAGTCGTATTCGGCGCGGCCGGTTTCATCGGACGCGCGCTCGTCGCCCGGCTCCTGGAACAGGGCCGCACCGTCGCCGCCGCCGTCCGCCCCGGCTCCGCGGCCCGGCTCCACTCCTGGCTGGACGACCACGGGCACGACCGGAACCGGCTGACGGTACTCGAGTGCGATATCACCGATCCCGGGCTCGGCGCGGTGGGCGAAGCGCAGCTGGACGAAGTGCGCGATATCTACAACTGCGCCGCTCGATTCGCTTTCGGACTCGACCCGGCGGTCGCCCGGGCGGTGAACATCGACGGGGCCGTGCACATCCTGCGCTGGTCCGCGAACCGTCCCCGGTTGCGCCGGCTGGTCCACATCACCGGATACCGGGTGACCGTGCCCGGATCCGCCGAACACGATTACGCGGTCGGCGCCTACGGCGCCTCGAAATTCGAAGCCGACGCCGTACTACAGGAGCAGGCGGCAGCCATCGCGGTCCCGCTGACCATCGCCAACCCGAGCAGCGTGCTCGGACCGGGCCAGTACATCGGTCTCGCCGAACTGGTCCGCGATCTCTGGAACGGCGCGCTGCCCGCCCTACCCGGTGACGCCGAAACCCTGCTCCCGATCCTGGATCTCGACTACTTCGTCGACTTCCTCACCCTGCTGCCGGAGGATCCGGATACCGCCGGCACTTCCTATACCGTGCTCGACCCGGCGAGCCCGCCGCTGCCGGAGATGATCGGCCTGCTGGCCCGCCATCTGCACGTCCGCGCCCCACGGTTCACCATCCCGCTGTCCCTGGTGGCACGGCTGCCGCGCAGCCTGACCGGGGTGGACCGGGAGCGGCTGGCCTTCGTCGCCGGGGACCGCTACGACACCTCCCCGGCCGACGCGGTGGCCGCCCGTGCCGGGCTCACCGCACCCGCGGCCGATACAGTGCTGCGCACCTGGGCGGATCACCTGGTGAGCAGTCGATTCGGTGCGGTCGAGGCCGATCCGGCAGCGGGTTTCGATCGCGGTCTCTGGGTCTCCGGCGAACGGCGGTCCCCCGAATTCGTACTGCTGCACGGCCTGCCCACCGACAGCGAGGCCTGGCGGGAAGTCCGTGATCGACTCGACGCGCCGGCCCTCGCCGCCGACCTGCCCGGTCTGGGCCGCTCCGCGCCCGCGACCGGCGACCCGGACCAGTGGTTCGCCGACCTCATGGCGCCCGTCATCGGCCGCCCGATCCTGGTCGGCCATTCCCTGGGCTGCGTCCCGGTGCTCCGGTACGCGACAGCCCATCCCGACCGCGTCGCGGGTGTCGTCCTGGTGGCCCCGGCCTTCCTACAACCCCGCGGTTCGTGGTTCCCGAGTACACCCCCGGCCGCCGCGCTCCTGCGCCGGCTGCCCACCGGACGACTGGCCACCGCGCTGGGTATCCCGGCCGGACCGGCGCTCGACAGCGCGCGTGCGAATCTGCGCCGCCCCGGAGTCGCGCGGCGCACGGTGGCGGCTCTGCGCGCCGCGCGCACACCGCGCGCACACGCCGCGGCACGACGGCTCCTCGACGAACTCGCCGTGCCGGTCCATCTCGTCACCGGATCGGGTGATCCGCTCACCACGCCGGTTACCGCACCGGTCACCGAGATCGACGGCGCCGGGCACTACCCGCACCTCACACATCCCGAGCGGATCGCCCGGATACTCGGCGCATTCCGGGAAGATCTCACGAACAGCGCCCCGGGCTCCGCGGCCGCTCGCACCGCCCGGTGACCCGGGCCCCGATCGGCGCCGCTCACGACCGGACCGGCGGCCGGGTCGGCGCCACGGTCCGGGGGTCGACACCGGCGAACGCCAGCGCGATGTACAGACCGGCCACCTCCTCCAGCTGCCGCGCCCGCGCCAGCGGCCCCACGACGACCGGGTCGGCACCCGCGTCGCGTACCAGGGTTTCGACCACCCGCAACGCGGCCGGTTCGTCACCGCACAGCAGGACGGTGGTCGTATCCGGCCCGCCCCACTGCGTCGAGGGCACCAGATGGAATCCCTTGACCACCCGGCCGCCCGGCGCGGCTCCGGCGATCCGGTCGGCATTGGAGAGTCCCGGTGGATTCAGCACCACACCCACCCCGTGCTCGACCGGATTCGTCGGGTCGATGATCGGTGTACCCGACAGACTCCCGGTGCCACCACCGGCCGCTTCGACGACCGGGCCGACCGCGTCCCAGGGCACCGCGAGCAGGACCGCGTCCACGTCACGGACTGCCTCCCGCGCGGTGCCCGAACGTGCCGGACCACCGAGCCGGCGGGCCAGTGCCGCTGCCTTTTCCGGTGTCCGTCCCGCCACGGTCACCTCATGGCCCGCTCGCACCCAGCAGGCGCCGAGCGCTTCGGCCAGATGACCCGTTCCCAGAATTGCGATCCGCACGGCCGGCTCCTCCACATTCGCGTATTTGATTGCGATGGCTACCGTAGAAAGCGTGATACGCACCGATCGGTGCGTACCGGCCGGAGACGCTGGTGGACGATGACCCGATACGACTACCGCGGCAGCGAACCGATCGCCGATTGCCGGCTGCGCGGGGCACTGGACCTTTTCGCCCACACCTGGGACCCGGTGGTACTCGCCGCGCTGGCCGACCGGCCCCGGCGCCGCGTCGAACTGCGCACGGAGATCGGCGGGATCAGCGATAAATCGCTCACCGAGACACTGCGGCGGCTCCTCGGCCGCGGCCTGGTGGCCCGGCGTCCGGACCCGGCCGCACCACCCGCGGTGGAATACCGCCTGACCACGCTCGGCGCCGGGCTGGTGGACGGACCGCTGCGCGCGCTGGCCGCCTGGGTGCGCGAGCACGGTGACGAACTCCGCGTACCCGACGGCGCCGATCCGCCGTTACGCGATTCCGGCCCGGCCACACCGGCAGGTGCCGCGGGGCACGATCAGTCGCCGCCCGTTCCGTAGGCGGCGAGGAACGTACGCACGGCGGCGGCGGCGACGGCGCGGAGTTCGGCGGCCGGGACCTTCCGGGTGCCGTAGGCGGACCGGTTCTCCAACGGCCCGGTGAGCAGCGCGAGGAATTGTTCGGCCGCGGTAGCCGGATCGGTGGTGCGCAGCCGCCCGGACAATGCGAGCATGCCCAGCCGATCGGTGAGCGCCTCCAGCGTGCGGGTGGCCGTGCGCTCCCGGACCAGGCCGACCAGATCGGGCAGCCGGTTGGCCTGCGCGGCGGCGAGACGGCGCAATGCGTGTGAGGTGTCGCCGGCGCAGATACGCAGCAGCCGCCGCGCCGTCTCCTCCAGCGCCGCGGCGAGATCGGGACCGGGCTTGCGCAAGCCCTCCACCGCGGTGAGACATTCGGCGCCCACGCGGTCGGCCGCGGCCAGTAGCGCCTCCCGCAGCAGGCTCTCCTTATCGGTCATATGGTTGTAGACGGTGGGTTTGGCCACGCCGGCCTCGGCGGCTATCTCCCGGACGCAGGCCTGCTCGTAGCCGAGGCGGGCGAATACGGTGAACGCCGCGTCCAGGATCGCCCGCCGCTTGTCGATACGCCCGGTGACCGGGCCGCCCTCCACTCGCGCACGCATCGTTCCATGCTAATGCCCATCCCACCACTTTGAACCTGCCGGTTCAATATTTCGTACCCTTGACAATACCAGTCGGCTAGATAATCTGAACCCACTGGTTCAATCTGGAGGTCTCCGAGTGATAGTCAACATCTTGCGGTTCAGCTTCAAAACCGATGTCGCACCGGACGTACAGGCCGACGTACTGGAGCGGATGCGCCGGACCGCGAGCGTGGAATCGGTCGAGTTCGGTGTCGTCGGTCGCGATATCGGCGACCCGCGCGACGGGTTCACCCATGCCTACACCGCCGCCGTCGCCGATCTCGCCGCGCTCGAACGCTATCTGCACGACCCGGTGCACCTGGCCGGTGATCCGCATATCCTTCCGCATTTCGCGCGACTGTCGGCTGTCCGCCTCTCCGACGACCCGGATCCCGAACTGACCGCGAAGATCGAAGATCTGCATCTGCGGAAAGTGCGCACCTATCCGGAATGGGGACGGATGCTCGCCGAGGTCGTCGACGGCAGTATCGCCACCGAGCCCTCCGCGTAATCGACGGCGCCGGATACCGATCGACGCGGATCACCGCACCGGTACGGAATCCGCCGCCGTCTGCCCCACACAGGCCGCCCACAGCGCCCGGTAGGCCCCGCCGTCGCGCGCGAGCAGCTCCGCGTGCGTACCGGTCTCCAGCAGTCGTCCCCCGCCCAGGACGACGACCAGATCGGAGTCCGCGGCAGTGGCCGGCCGGTGCGCCACGAGTTGAGCGCATCGTGATCCGAAGCGGCCGCCCCGCCTCACCCGGATCGGGTGACGACAGGAGTCCGGGACCGGCCCTACCGTTCGCGCATGGGCACACCGCATACCGCACCGCCCCGGCCGGGCGCCGATTCCGCGACCCGTTCCGTTCTCATGGACCACGGTGCCCGGCAGCGGAGCCTGACCCCCTTCAGCGCGATCGCCGCCTTCGATCCGGCTCCCGACCGCGACCCTCTCGCCCTGCTCGAATCGCAGGTCCCGACCCGGGTCCCCGAGCTGGTACCGGTGCGCTACGGGCGGATGGCGGTCTCGCAGTTCTCCTTCTTCCGGGGTGCCGCGCTGGTGATGGCCGATGATCTGGCACGGTCGCCGAACACCGGACTGCACACCCAGCTGTGCGGGGACGCCCATCTGAGCAATTTCGGGCTCTACGCGACTCCGGAGCGCAAACTCGCCTTCGATGTCAACGATTTCGACGAAACCTATCCGGGACCCTTCGAATGGGATGTGAAGCGACTCGTCGCCAGTCTCGCGATCGCCGGGCGCGACAACGGTTTCAAGAAGAAGCTGCGGCGGCGGATCACCCGCGCCTGTGTGGCCGAGTACCGCGAGACCATGAGCTATCAGGCCGGGCGCGGTGAGCTGGCGGTCTGGTACTCCCATATCGATGCCGCCACGGATATGGAAGAACTGCGCGATGTCCTGGACTCCTCGATCCGCAAACGCGTCCAGAAGACGATCGACAAGGCATGGGCGCGTGACAGTTTCCAGGCGCTGTCCAAGCTGACCACGGCCGGCAACGGCACCCCGCGCATCGTCAGCATGCCGCCGCTGATCGTTCCGGTCGAGGAGCTCTACGCCGATGTGGACGCGGATATGGTGCACCGGAACCTGATGCGCCGGCTGGCCGACTATCGCGGCACTCTGCAACCCGACCGCCGGTTCCTGCTCGACCGCTTCGACTATGTGCACGCCGCCCGCAAAGTGGTCGGTGTGGGCAGTGTGGGCACCCGCACCTGGATCATCCTGCTGCGCGGACCGGGCAACGAACCGCTCTTCCTCCAGGCCAAGGAGGCACAGCCCTCGGTACTGTCGCGCTATCTGGACGGTCCCGAGTACGGCAATCAGGGCGAACGCGTGGTGACCGGGCAGCGGCTCATGCAGGCGGCCAGCGATATCTTCCTGGGCTGGCAGCAGCATCCGGACCCCGACTCCGACGGCGTGACCCGCGATTTCTATATCCGCCAGCTCCGCGACGGCAAGGGTTCGGCCGTGATCGAGACCATGTCGCCGGATCTCATGGCGCTCTACGGAAGGCTGTGCGCGCGGGTGCTCGGCCAGGCACACGCCCGCGGCGGCGACCGTTTCGCCATCGCCGGATACCTCGGCTCCGACGACGAATTCGACGAGGCGATCGCGCAGTTCGCCGAGGACTACGCCGACCGGAACGCCCTGGACCACGCGGAACTGCGCCGGGCGATCGACGACGGGAGGATCACCGCCGCACTCGGCACCGAATGACCCGCCGGCGCCGCGGCGGAACCCGCGCCCGCCCGCCGGTTCAGTTCACGACAGCGAAAGCGAACCCGTCCCAGCCCTTCGCGCCGACCGTCTGGAGCACGGTGGCGTCCAGACGTGGTTCGTCGGCCAGCAACTGGACGAGTTCCCGGCTCGCCCGCACCGCGGGATCCTCGTTGCCCGCGTCGGCGAGGCCACCGCCGCGCACCACATTGTCGACCACGATCACCGCACCGGCCCGGGCCAGCCGCAGTGCCCACTGCACATAGTTGGAGTTGTTCACCTTGTCCGCGTCGATGAACACCAGGTCGTAGGGGTCCGGTTCTTCGCCGGCCAGTACCGGCAGACTGTCCAGCGCCGCGCCCACCCGGATATCCACCCGGTCACCGACCTCGGCGCGATCCAGATTCGCCCGGGCCACCTCGGCGTGCCGGGGCTCGAACTCGAGAGTCGTCACCCGGCCCCCGGCGCCGACACCACGGGCGAGCCACAGCGTGCTGAAACCGCCGAGAGTGCCTACTTCCAGGGCCCTTTTCGCACCGGTGGACCTGGCGAGCAGGTACAGGAATTTACCCTGCGCCTCGGAAACATCGATGGCGGGCAGGCCCGCGTCCGCATTGGCCCGCAGGGTCGCACTCGCCTCGGTGTCCCGTGCCAGCCGGTCCACCACGTACCGGTCCACGTCCGCCCAATCCGGTGTGCTCATATCCGCAGTCTGCCACCTTCGGGGGCGCGCCGGTGCGACCACGATCGCGCCGGGCGCTACCGGACGGCGACACCCAGCGCCGCCGCCAGCGCGGTCAGCCGGGCATTCCGGTAGACCCGGGAGACCGGCGCGGCGTACTCGACCAGATCGAATCCGTGATAGGCGCCGCGGACCTCGTACACGCTGCAGGGCACGCCCGCGCGGCGCAGCCCGTCGGCGTAGGCGAGGTCCTCGTCGTAGAACAGGTCGTGGGTGCCGACCCCGATCCACGCGGGTGGCAACCCGGCCGGATCCGCGTGCCGGCCCGGGGCCGCGAGCGGCGGGACCGGGCCGGCGCCGAGATCGCCCAGATAGGAATTCCAGCCGAACCTGTTCGCGCGGTTGCTCCACATCCGCAACCACCGGGGGTCGATATCGGTACGTGCCGCGGTGCGGTCGTCCAGCATGGGGTAGGACAACAATTGCAGCACCGGCTGTATCTCGCCGCGGTCGCGCGCGAGCAGTGCCAGGGCCGCGACGAGTCCACCACCCGCGCTCTCCCCCGCGATCGCGATACGTTCCCGGTCGACCTCCGGCTGCTCCGCGAGCCAGCGCAGACCCGCGTAACAGTCCTCGAGCGGCACCGGATAGGGATGCTCGGGTGCCAGCCGGTACTCCACCGATGCCGCGACCACGCCGAGCCGGGCGGCCACCGTCGCGCAGAAACGATCGCCCATGGCGGCGTTGCCGATCACGTATCCGCCGCCGTGTACGAACAGCAGCCCCGGCACCGGACGCGATACCGCGGCGGGACGGAACACCCGGACGGTCACATCCGCGTCTACCCGCTCGATCGACCCACCCACCGGCCGCGCCCGCCCGGCCCGCCCGCTGAGCGCGCGGATCATCCGGAGGGTATGCGGGGACACCACCGTACGGGGCAGGAAGCGCGCGCGGCGCAGGTCCGGATGGAAACCGGTCTCCGACGTCATTGCCGTATCCACACTCTCGTCACCGCACCGGTGCCGTACCCGGTGCCCACTCCCGCAGCGTACGGGCCGGTGGCCGGATCCGGGCCGGATCGAACCCGGCGATACCGGGTTGTGCCGGCCCGCGGCGTCTCGGCAAGCTGGCTCCGTGACCATCTCCCTCCCACCCGATGTGGTGGACACCATCCGGACGATCTTCACCGAACGCGGCGAACGCTGGCTGGCGGAACTACCCGCGACGGTGAACCGGTTGTGCCGTGACTGGGAACTGGAGGTGATCGGCACCTCCTTCTCGGGTGGGACCCATTCCTTCGTGGCCCCGGTGCGCCGGGCCGACGCCGGTGTCGCGGTGCTGAAGGTCCCGGTGATCGACGAGGAAGACGCCGGTGAGGCCGCGGGTATGTACTGCTATCGCGGCGACGGCGCCGCGTATCTGTACGAATTCGATCCGGGCACCCGCGCATTGCTGCTGGAATGGGCCCGGCCCGGCACCCCGCTGGTCGATCAGCCGACCATCCCCCTGGAGGGCCGGCCGGAGCACGCCGACGCGGTACAGCTCGCCTGTGCCCTCTACCGGCGGCTACGCCGTCCACCCACTGAGCTGCCCCCGGGATATCCCGCACTGCCACTGGTCGCCGATATCGTGGCGGACTGGTCGAAGCGGCTGACCGGACCCGCGCTCACCGGTTACCTGACCGACGAGCTGGCCGGCCTTGCCCGGGACCGGTGCGCCGCACTGGCGGAGCCGGACGGGCCGGAACTGATAGTCAACCGGGATACGCATCTGGGAAATATCGTCGCGGCCGAACGCGAACCCTGGTTGCTGATCGATCCGAAGGCCTGCCTGGGCGAAGCGGCCTTCGACGCCGGTTTCCTGATCCTGAAGATGGTCGAGTCGTACGCGGACCCGGAACCACGGCTCGCCCACCGGATGGTGGCCGTCGCGGCCGACGGCCTCGAGGTCGACCGTGACCGGGCCCGCGCCTGGGCATACCTGCGCGCGGTGGAGGAGATCGCCTGGTCCCTCGAGGACGACCGGCCCCTCGATGCCGCCCGCTACCGCCGGGTGGCGGCCGCCCTGTCGTGAACATATCTCTGCGCGAGGGGAATTCGCGGACGCCACGTACCCGTCCCCGCCGGGCCCAGTATCGTGGTGACGCTGATCGCATCGGCCGGCAGCAGGGGCCGACCGATCCTGATCGAGGGGATGGTCGCAATGCGCTGGTACGACGTGGCCGCGTGCGGACCCGAATCGTTCTCGGCCCTGGCCGACGGATTCGTGCCCATGGCACACGAATTCGGTGACCATGCGGGCTGGCACGCCGGACTGACCACCCAGGAGTCGAGTACCTACACCCTGCTGCGCTGGGACCAGCACGGAAATCGCCTGTGTCATCGCACCCCTCGGCATATCCGCCGGATCCCCGGTGACGATTTCTTCTGGATCGTCGTACCCGACCGCGGTGATTTCGCGATGCGTTTCGCGGACCGGGTGACCTCGGTCCCCACCGGGTACGCGGTCGTGGCCGGACTGGAAGTGCCGTGCCGGTTGCATATTCCCGATTCGGCGGCCTACGGGTTCCAGGTGCCGCGCACCGAGATCGAGCACCGGCTACGTCCGCGCAGCCATATGAACCTGGTCCTCGATATGAGCCGGGGCCTGGGCCGGATCGCCGCGGATATGCTCCGCGGCACCCACGCCGAACAATCCCGGCTGTCCGAACGCGAATTCAACGCGGTCTGCGATCAGGTCACCGAATTGCTGTGCATGCTGGCGGTGGGCGAGACGACACCGCAGGTGTCCCACCACGCCCAGGTGGCCGAGAGCATCCGGCGCCATCTGCGCGCGCATATCGGCAGATCCGATGTACGCCTGCCCGCGGTCGCCCGGGCGCTCGGCTGGTCGCCCCGGCAACTGCGGGCGGTACTGCACGAGAGCGGAACGACCTTCCGGGACCTGCGCCGCGAAGAGGCCCTGCGGGTGGCGCGCGAACTCCTCGCGGATCCGCGCGCCACCATGACCATCGCGGAATTGGCGACCCGCTGTGGTTTCACACCCACCTGGTTCTCGGCCGCGTTCAAGGAACGATTCGGCGTGACGCCCCGGGAGTTCCGGCGCAGCAGACGCGCCGAGCCGGGTTCCCCGACGATGTGAATCGCGGGACGCGCCCGGTGGTTAGGAACCGGGATTCAACCGCACCGGCAGTTTCTCCGGGCCGACCGTGCTGATCTGCAGTGTGTACTCGACCTCGGGGGACGGCACGGCCAGGGTCAGCTTCGGGTAGCGGGTGAACAGCGCCTGCAACGCGATCCGGCTCTCCAGCCGGGCCAGCGGCGCGCCGAGGCAGAAATGCGGTCCGCGACCGAACGCGAGCTGGTCCCGGTGCTCGTGGTCGATATCGAATACCTCGGCGTTCGGGACGAGCAGCGGGTCCCGGTCGGCACCGCCCCACCAGAGTGTCGGCGTACCCGCCGGGATATCGACACCGGCGACCGTCACATCGCGGAGTGGGTAGCGCATGATCGCCCCGACCACCGAGGAGCGGTAGCGCAGCGCTTCTTCGACCACATCGGCCCAGCGATCCTCGGCCTGCGCCCGCGCCAGCTGCCCGGGGTGGTCGCGCAGGGCGATCACCGCGTTGCCCAGCAGATGCACCGTAGTCTCGTGCCCCGCCACGATGACCAGCCACAGCACCCCGATCAGTTCCTCCTCGGTGAGCTCGTTCGCCGCATTCGCCTGCAACAGCGCCGAGGTCAGATCCTCGCCGGGTTCGGCCCGCTTCTGCGCGAGCAGTTCGACGAAGTACCCGCTCATGGCCGCCATCGCCGCCTGGGTCTGTTCGCCGGTGCTGTGCGCCGAGACGATCGTCAGAGTCCAGTCCTTGAGCTGCGACTGCACATCCAGCGGCACCCCGAACAGATCGCAGATCACCCGAACCGGCAACGGGACGGTGTAGTTCGAGACCAGATCGATCTCGTCGGTATCGGGGAAATTGCCGATGAGTTCGTCGGCGATCTGCTGGATCCGCGGTTCCAGCGCCGCGATCCGGGCCGGCGTGAACGCCTTGTTGATCGTCTGGCGCAACCGCCGGTGCGCGGCACCGTCCTGGTTCAGCATATGTTCGGCGTCGGTCAGCGCGCGCAGCGGCCAATCGGCGGGGATCCGGCCGTCCCGCAACGCCGGGCAGTTCGAGGGATGTTTGGCGAAGACCTTGTCGTCCAGTACCTCGGCGGAGGCACGGTGGCTGACCGCGAAGTAGGCGCCGACTCCGCCGAGCAGTTCGATGGGGACGACCTCACCCGCGCGGATTATCCGCTCGAGCGTTTCGTACATCGACTCGCCGGGAGTCGGAAGCTGGATGACATTCTCGGACATGCTGTCTCCCTGATTTCGGTGCGCTCGGGGATCGAGTGTCGGACGCCACCCGGGTCCGCACAATCCGGAGGCCCGATCCTGCCCCGCCCCGAAATTCCGCGGTACCGGAACGTAATTCCGCCGTGCGGACAGGGCGCCCCGCCCCTCACGGTTCCGCGTGTTTGCGCACCTTCGGCACACCAGCGGAACCCGGCGCCGCCGGCCGGGAGTTGTCGATGGTGAAGGTCACCCGGTCCGGCCGGTAGCGGTCCTCGCCGTACTCCAGTGGGGTCCCGGCCGCCGAGGAGGTGAGCCGCCGCTCCCGCAGCAGCGGCGTACCCGCGGCGATTGCCAGTAGTGCCGCATCGGTCTCGTCGGCGCCGACCGCGTCGATGGTGTGCCGGGCCGAATGCAGATCCACCCCGCGATCCGCGAGATGGGCGTAGATCGAGGCGGTATCCGGGTCGAAATCGAACAGCAACCGGCCCACATCCTCGACGAAGGCGGCGCGTTCCACCAGCACCGGTTCACCGTCGAGCAGCCGTAACCGCAGGACCTCGATCACCGGGGCGCCCTCCTCGATACGCAGTGCCGCCGCTGTACCGGCCGCGGCGCCGCGGCGGGCGATCTCGACGGTGCGCTGACCGGGGACGCGCCCGATCCGTTCGGCCCAGGCGGTGAAGGAGAGCAGTGTTTCGAAGGGTTGCCCGACCGCCGTCTCGCGCACTACCGGCCGACGTCCCTGGCCGCCGTCGATGAGGCCTTCGTGCCGCAGGGTCGCCAGCGCGGTACGCACGGTGCCCCGGGACGCCCCGAACTCCCGGCACAACTCCGACTCCGACGGCAGCGAGGCCCCGGCCGGGAACTCGGCCCGCCGGATACGGTCCCGGAGCGCCGCCGACACCCGGGCGTGCAGGGGTGGTGTCACGATGTCCTTTCGGTCGGAGTCCGGACAAGTTGATCGTACAAGTGGCAACCGTCGGGTATGAATTCGGGAAAGTATCCGTCTCATACTGTAGAAACAGCCGGTGAACTTATCTATACAAGTTGAGCGAACATCTTGATCGGACCGCGAGCGCCCTGCGACCATTCCGGCCATGGCTCTCACCACCGACCCCGCTCCGCCCGCACTACCGACCGGGCCGGTCGACCTGGCCGTCGTCGGCGCCGGCATCGTCGGACTGGCCCACGCGATCGACGCCGTGGAACGGGGCATGCGCGTCGCGGTCGTCGAGCGGGACGCGCGGGCCGTCGGCGCCTCCCTCCGCAATTTCGGGCATATCTGCGCGACCCCGCAGACCGGTATCGCCCTCGACTACGCCCTGACCGCCCGGGAGAAGTGGTTACGACTCGCCGATCTGGCCGGGTTCGAGATCGCGCGGGCCGGAACACTGGTGGTGGCCCGTACCGACGCCGAACTCGGTGTCCTCGAGGAGTTCGCGGCCGAGCGCGGCACCGAGCAGGTACGCCTGCGCAGCCGCGCCGAGGTGGGCCGGCTCTTCACTCCGGCCGCGGACCCGGGCAGCGAGATCGTCGGCGGCGCGCACCTTCCACTCGATCTGCGGGTCGACCCACGGGAGGCGATCCCGGCACTGGCCCGCTGGCTGGCCACGCGTGATGCGCAATTCCTGTGGCACACCCATGTGGGCGCCGTCGCCGAAGGTGTCGTGCACACCGCGCGCGGGGATCTGGCCGCGACCGCGATCGTGCACGCCGCCGGCCACGATATCGACCGGCTCTTCCCCGCTATCGCCGCGGAGCACGGGGTCCGCCGCTGCCGCCTCCAGATGCTGGAGATCGCGCCACCCGGCGATATCCGCATCGAACCGGCGGTACTCACCGGCTATTCCATGCTGCGCTACGGCGGACTGGCCGCTACCGCGTCCGCCGCGACCGTCCGGCGCGAGATCACCGACCGGGCGCCCGAAACCCTCGACGCCGTCATGAACCTCATGCTCACCCAGCGTCCGGACGGTTCGGTGGTACTCGGCGATACCCACCACTACGCCCGCACCCATCTGCCCTTCGACGACGAGGACATCGCGGACCTGGTGCTGCGCGAAGGCGCCCGGCTGTTCGCCACCGAGACATTGCCGGTACGGAAACGGTGGCGCGGTGTCTACGCGGACGCACCGGATACCGATTTCCTGGTGGCCGCGCCCGCACCCGGCGTCCGCGTCGTCTCGGTGACCTCCGGTATCGGCATGACCACCGCGCTCGGGTTGGCGCCGACGGTTGTGGAACAGCTGGTCCGAGCGCGCATCGAGCCGGGTGATCCGCTACGGCGGTCCCCCGGCCCGGCGTAGTCAGCCCGCCGCGGTCTCGATCACCGCGGCGACATCACCGGGCCGCGAGACCAGCGAGGCATGCGAGGCGTCGAGTTCGGTGGTCTGCGCGCCCATCCGATTCGCCATGAAACGCTGCGAGGCGGGCGGGATGACCCGGTCCTGCGCGGAGACCAGGTACCAGCTCGGCTTACCCGACCACGACGGCGCGCCGGAGGGTTCGAGATTGGCGCTCAGCGCGATCGACCGCTGGTGGGCGAGCATATCGGCAGCGGTGGCATCGTCGACGTCCTGGGCGAAGACATCGTGGAAGTACTCGGGCGCCACATACCCGTCGAGGTTGCGGCCCGCCACGCCCTGCGGATCGTCGACGACTTTCACCTGCAACGCCGGAGGCAGCAGCTGACTGCCCGGGAACCGCACCGGGTCCAATGCCAGCTGCGCGAACTCGCCCTGGGTCGGCGCGAAGGCCGCGACATAGACCATGGACTCGACATCCGGGTCGTGCACATTGCTGATCACGAACCCGCCGTAGGAATGGCCCACGAGCACGATCGGCCCCTCGACGGTGTCGAGGGTGCGCTGGATCGCAGCGGCGTCGTAGGCGGGCCCGCGCAGTGGGTTCTCCGGCGTCAGCACCTGATAGCCCTGCCCGCGCAGCCGGGCGGCGACCCCGTTCCAGCTGGTCGGATCGGCGAACGCACCGTGCACCAGCACCACGGTCGGCCGGTGCGCGGCCGAGGCGGGCATCGCGACGGCCGCGGTCGCGACCACAGCGAGGAGTACAGCGAGCAGAACGGTACGCAGAGTGCGGATGATGGTCATCGGTTTCCCTGTCCGGTCTCGGTTCGGATGGCTACGAATTCGAGCAGTCCGGCGCGAACAGCGCACAGCGCCGCACAGGTGACGCGAGTGATCAGTGTAGCCGGGTCGGCCCGGGGCGAAAGGGCGATCCGGCCACTACCGGCAGCCCGATCCAAACCCCGCGCAACCCTGTCCACACGCTCGAGAACGCCCTGCGCCTACCTCGTCGGAAAACCCGAGCCCGCATGACGAGAACTCCTCCGTGCCACCGGACCACGTCGGCACACAGGGAAGTTCATTCCACCGCGGCACCCACGAGCTCCAGTACGGCCTGGAGCAACACGTTGATCCCGTCGGCACAGGCTTCCGGGGTGGAGTACTCACGAGGGTTGTGACTGATTCCGTCGTAGAGCCCGGGGACGAAGATCATGCCCGCCGGGCACAGGGCCGCGATCTCTCCCGCGTCGTGACCGGCACCGGAGGTGAGGTGGGCGCAGCTCATCCCCAGGTTCGAGGCGTGTTTCTCGACGAGGTCGCGCATCCGTTCCGGGAAGGCCACCGGCGGCGTCCGAGCCGTGGTGCGGGCGGTGACGGTGACTCCGGCGAGCTCGGCCACTTCCGCCACGTACCGCGTGAGTTCCGCTTCCGCACGTTGCATCACCGCAGCGTCGGGGTTACGCAGGTCGACCGTGATCAGCGTTTTCTCGGGAACGATATTGATCAGGTTCGGGTAGTTCACCTGCCGCCCGACGGTGGCCAGCAGACGACCGTAGTCACCCGACTCCACCATCTCGTTCAGCCGCACGGTGATCAGTGCCGCCGCCAGGCCGGCGTTGCGGCGCAGATGATGCGGGGTGGCACCGGCGTGCGCGGCGCGACCGGTGATCTGCAGTTCGAGCCAGGTGATCGCCTGGACACCGTCGACGACGCCGATCCGGGTCTGCTCGGCCGCCAGAATCGGCCCCTGCTCGATATGGCATTCGAGGTAGGCGTACGGCGCGCGGACAGGGACTTCGACCGCGCCGGGAAACCCGTGCCGGTCGAGTTCGGATCCGACGGTGACGCCGTCGGGATCGGTACGGGCCCGGGCGTCGTCCAGGGTGATCCGGCCCGCGGCCACGGCGCTGCCGAGCATATCGGTGCCGAAGCGCACTCCTTCTTCCTCGGTGAAGACGGCCACCTCGATCGGCCGCTCGGTAGTGATCCCGTGATCGTTCAGAGTGCGCACCACCTCCAGACCGCCCAGAACGCCCAGACATCCATCGAACCGGCCCGCCGTCGCCACCGTGTCGATATGGGATCCGACCACGACGGGCGCGAGCGTCTCGTCGTTGCCCGCGCGGCGCGCGTAGATATTGCCGATCCGATCGGTCGAGACACGCAGTCCGGCCTCCCGCATCCAGCCGGTGACCAGGTCTCGCCCGGCACGGTCAGCATCGGTCAGCGCGAGCCTGCGGACACCCCGCAGCCCGGTGTCGGTATCGGAATACGCGCCGATCTCCCCCAATTCATCGAGTGATCGCCACAGCCGCGCGGCGTCGATCCGGACGGCAGACGGGGGTGTGGTCATATGTTCCTCCGATCAGCGGGCCGCGAGCGCGGCACCGGTGACGCGATTGAAGTTGGCGATATCGGTGGCACCCTCGGTGGAGATCACCAGAACGTGATCCGTGGGGCCCAGATCCAATCCGGCGGTATGGCTCAGCGCGCCCGCCAGTCCGGCCGCACCGCTTTCTCCGGACACCACACCGTCGGCGTACATCAGACGCATCGCTTCTTCGGCAGCGGCATCGGTGACGGTGACGAAGGTGTCGTAGCCCGCGGAGACGTCGGGCCAGGCGATGACCGACGGAGTGCCGCAGTTGAGCCCGGCCATGATCGACCGCTGTGGTCCCGCGATAGTGGTGATCCCACCCGCTTCGATACTGGCCGTCACACAGTCGGCGTCGACGGGTTCCACCCCGACCAGCCTGGCCCGGTCCCGGAATCCCCGGGCCACCGCGGCCGCGAATGCCCCGACCCCGATCTGGGCCAGCACGATACTGGGCCGGGGCAGAGTTCCGGCGGCGATATCGTCCAGGATCTCACCGATCATCGTGGAGTATCCGTCGATCACCCAGGAGGGTGGTTCCGTATACCCCTCCCACGAGGTGTCGGAGACGACCAGCGCACGCGGGCCGGCGAGTTCGGCGCTGCGCCGGATGGCGTCGTCGTAACCGCCACGCACGATTTCGACCTCGGCACCCTCGCCGGCGATGGCCTCGACCCGCGCCGGGACCATATCCTCGGGAACGAGAATATGGGCGGACAGACCGAGCAGTGCCGCCATCCGGGCGACCGCGCGGCCGTGGTTTCCGTCGGTGGCCGAGACCAGGCGTAGTCCCGGCCGGTCGGCGAGTTCGGTTCGCAAGGAGGCGAGGTCGATTCGGCTGTCGATGCCGTGGCCCAGATACGCGAGCAATGTCCGGTAGGTGGCCCAGGAAGCGCCGAGGATCTTGAACGACGGCATACCCATCCGGCTGGATTCGTCTTTCGCGTGTACGGAGGCGACACCCAGCCGGGCGGCGGCCGCGGGCAGCGCGGAGATCGGGGTGGGCCGGTAGTCCGGCATAGACCTGTGGAAGTCCCGGCTCCCGTCCCCGAATGTGCGCACGGCGTCCTTGGCTACCAACGGATTCCGTACCAGTCGCGGTTCTGACATTGCGTTCCTCCCGGCCGGCTGATGAGGGCCTCAGCGTATTAACTTGTATGACAACTGTCAAGTGACTTAAGCCAAATCGCCCTGATAGGCTGCGCGGAGCGTCTCCGGACATATCTCCGAACAGCCGAGCGAAAGGGCTTCCGCGATGGCCACCAGCGCCCCCGGCGAATCCGTGCGAACCGGCGACGACATCTCCCGAATCCGGGCCCGGCGCCAATTGCACGCGGAGATCCGAGACGCGATCCTCAACGAATTCATCCTGTCCGGACAGCTTTCGGCCGGCGCCCGGCTGCCTTCGGAGAGCGAATTGTCGCGCCTGTTCGGCGCCTCCCGAGTCACGATCCGGGCCGCGCTGCAGAGCCTCAAGGATCAGGGGTACATCCGCATCGTCCGCGGTTCCGGTTCGATCGTGCTCCCGCTGCCCGAATCGATCAGTTCGGGTATCGACCGCCTCTCCTCCTTCGATACCTTCGCCACCCGGTCCGGTAAGGAAATTCGCACCGGCGACCTGGTATTCACCGTGATCGACCGCGACGACGACCCACTGGCCGAAGTATTCGCACCGGGCTCGATCACCGTGGTGAGCCGCACGAAGATCCTCGACGACCGTAAGGTCGCCCTGATCGTCGACTACGTTCCGGAGTCGGTGCTGCCCACGGATCTGATCCGGCGCCGCTTCGACGGTTCGGTGCTGGATCTGCTGCTCGCCGAGGGGCTGGCCGAGTATTCCGACGCCACCCTCACACCGGTGGTGGCGGCGGACGATGTGCAGGAGCGGTTGGCGTGCGAGAAGGGCAGCCCGCTACTGCAACTCAGCGAGCTCACCCGCGATTCGGTGGGTGCGGTCGTGAATCGGAGCGAGGCCTGGCTCTCGCCCGAGGCGTTCCGTTTCCAGCTGCGCCGCCGCCGCGACAGCTGAGGGCTGCCCCGCGGCCGGTCGGCCGCGGGGCAGCACCGTCAGCGCGCCGGGATCTCGGCGGGCAGCGGCTGCTCGTCGGCGTCCGGACCGTAGGCGTCGCCGACCAATCGCCCGCGCCGCGCGTCGATCACATGGATCAGCAGGAACGAGGCGAGTCCGCAGACACTGCCGAAGATGATCGCCGCGACCTGGAACGGCTCATCGGCCAGCTGCCAGACGAACCCGCAGATCGTGCCCACGATGATCGAGACGACGCCCGCCATCCGGCTCGTCTTCTTCAGGACGAGCGCGAAGAGGAAGGCGGAGAAGGGCCCCGCCGAGCGCATGGTGAACGCGAAGACCAGCAGCGGAATGATGGCCTGGCTCCAGAGCGAGATCAGCGTGGCCAGCACACCCACCACCAGCACGCCGATCCGGCTGTATCCGACCTCGTTGTCGGCGGTGACCGTGCGGCCCATCCGGGGCAGCAGATCCTTGATGAAAATGGTCGACGAGCCGAGCATATTGCCGCTGGCGCTGGACAGCGTCGCCGAAACCACCGCGCTCAGCAGTAATCCGGCGATGATCGGCGGCAGCAGCCCGACCGAGACGGTGGCCAGCGCGTTGTTCGGGTCGATATCCGGATACACCGCCAGCGCGATCAATCCGAGAACGGCCGGGATGAACGCGTACACCGACATCAGCGATCCGCACAGCACCGATCCGAGCACCGCGGTCCGCGGCGTCCGCGCCGAGTAGTACCGCTGCACCGCCTCCTGCCCGGTCGAGAAGGTCATGAAATACAGCACGACCAGACCGATGATGGTCGGCCATCCGATCTTCGTGAACCCGAGCTGGCCTTCGGGAAGGTTGTCCACCACGGCGCCCCAGCCGCCGGCATTGTGCAGGGCGAACGGCACCGCGATGGCGAATCCGCCCACGATCAGGAAGAACTGGACGAAATCGGTGAGGGTGACACTCCACATTCCCCCGATCCAGGTATAGAAGATGACCGCCACACCGGTGAACAGGATCGCCCAGCGCAGATTCACCCCACCGAGGGTGGACACAATCGTCGCCGTCGCGGTGATCTGCACCGCCGTCAGCGCCACCAGGGCCACACTGCCGAGCACTGCCGACATCGTCTGCGCGGCCGCGCCGTAACGCCGCCCGATCACTTCCGGAACCGTTACCGCCATAGTGCGCCGCATCGCCGGCGCTACGAAGGAGACCAGCAGAATGCCGATTCCGGCCGCGACGACGTACCAGCCGGCGGAGAGTCCCCAGTCGCCGTATGCCTTGCTCGCCACACCGACCGAACTGCCGCCCCCGATCTCGGTCGCGGCCAGCGTCCCGGCCATCATCATCACCCCGAGCCGTCGCCCGGCGAGGTGGTAGTCGGTGGCGTCCTTGATCCGGGTTCGTGCGTACAGGCCGATCCCGATCATGATGGCCAGATAGACCACCATGATGGTGATAACGGTCGCGTTCATCGTCGATCCTTAGATGTTCAGTGCTGCTCGGGCGCAGGCTTTTCGATGTCCGCGACGAGCAGTGCCTGCAGCAGGACGGCATAGCCGCATGCGCCCAGGTACAGATCGTCGAGGTCGATGGACTCGTCGGTGGTGTGGGCCAGGCCGGGATCGCCGGGCCCGAAACCGAGCGTGGGAATTCCGTGCCGGCCCGCGCTGGCCGACCCGTTGGTGCAGAACTGGTAAAAGCCCGGCCGGGGATCCAGCCCCGCCGCTTCCAGTGCGTGGATCGCCGGTGCCGCCGGCCACCGGTCCGCCGGGACACACCAGGCCGGGGCGAACGATTCGGCACCCACCTCGACTCCGGTCCAGGTGGTGAAGTCACTACGCGCGAACCCGACAGTGACCCGCGCTCCGGCCGCGGCCGCGACGGGTTCGGCCAGCGCACGCACGGGCTCGAGCACCGCGGCGGCCGATTCCCCCAGCACCGTTCGACGGTCGTAGACGGCGACGCAGCGGTCCGGCACCACGGACACATTCGGATGCGGTTCGGATTTCAGATTGGTCAGGACCATCATCGCCGCCCCGAGTTCGGGGTGCTGCGGAAATTCGAGTCCGCGCAGCGCGGTCATCACATCGGCCATCGCCTCGGCCGCGTTCACCCCGGCCTCGGGATACGCCGAATGACTCGACCGCCCGGCCACCTCGACGCGTACCTCCGCCCGTCCGCGCTGGCCCAGCATCAGGCGGTTCGCCGAAGGCTCACCGATTATCACGATATCGGGGTCCACCTGCTCGATCACCCGGCCGAGCGCGGGCCCTTCGACCAGCTCTTCACAGACGGTTCCCGATATCACCAGCGTGCCGCGGCGGCCGTCCGCGAGGGCCGCCGCACCGTGCACACAGGCCGCCAGCGCACCCTTCATATCGACCGCGCCCCGGCCGTACACTGCCGCGCCGGCCACCTCACCCCACGGATCGTGCGACCACAGGCCGGGATCGGTGACCTCCACCGTGTCCAGATGGCAATCCACCAGCACGACCGGCCCCGGACCGAGCCGCAGGGTGCCGATCACATTGCCCCAGTCGTCGACGGTGACCTCGAAACCGAACCGGTGCAGTTCCGCCTCCAGCACCCGGACCGTGGCTTCCTCCGCGGTCGCCGGACTACGCGCACCGATCAGTCGCAACAGCAGGTCGCACAATGCTTCCCGATCGATCCGATCGGGCAGGGCTCGCCCTGAGCCGCTCATCGGAAATCGCCCCGCGCGGTGCCGCCGGCCACGGTCCCGGGCCGCCGGCCCGTGGCTGCACCCGCCCGCCAGACCGGTTCCCCGCCCACTGTCACCAGTTCCACACCGTCGGGTGTGCGATGCGGATCGGCGTAGGTCGCGTTGTCCAAGTACCGGTCGGGATCGATCAACACCAGGTCGGCCCGCAGCCCCTCGGCGACTGCTCCCCGGTCGTCGAGCCCGAGCAGGCGGGCGGGCCCGGCGGCGAGCCGGGTGACCGCGTCGGGCAGCGTGATCAGCCCGTCCCGCAGCGCGAATCGGCCGAGCACCCTGGGCGCCGTCCCGTACAGCCGCGGATGCGGATGCGGATTGAAGACCCCGTCGGACCCGACCAGCGCCCCCGACCGCACGAAGATCTCCCGCACCACCTCCTCCGCGGAGTAGTGGTCGATCATGGCGGCATCCAGGTCGGTATCGGACAGCAGATCCAGCACCGCGAACGCGGGATCGGCGCCGGTCTCCGCCGAGATCCGCGCGACCGTCTTGCTCATATCCGCGCTCCTGGCCCCCGCTGCCTGGGTGATCACGATGTTGTCCGGCCCGCACGCGCCGAACAGGTTCTCCCACCCGGGCAGCCCGCGCTGCATATCGCGTGCCATCCGCTCCCGTTCGGCGGGATCGCGGATCCGTTCCAGGGTCGCCGCCGGTCCCCCGTCGAACGCATACGGCGGCAGCAGCGCGCTCAACAGCGTGCTCCCCGCCCCGTACGGGTACTGATCGAAGCTGAGCCGGATCCGGTCCTGCGCACGGCCGAGCAGGTCGATGAGGTCGGCCAGCAGTTCCGGGACCCCCACCAACTTCACATGCGATATGTGCAGCGGCGCTCCGGTGAGCTCGGCGACGCGCACGAATTCCCCGATCGACTCCAGCACCCCCGCCGCCTCGTTCCGCACATGCGGTACCAGCGGCACATCGAATTTCGCCGCCGCCTCCGCGATTCCGACGAGTTCGGCCGTATCGGCGTAGAGCCCCGGCGCGTAGATCATCCCGAACGACACCGCCCGGCATCCCGCCGCCAGCGATTCCTCGATCAAATCCTGCATCGCGGCCATCTCCCGCCGGTCCGGCCGGCGGTCGGCGTTCCCCATCACCGCTTCCCGCACGGCACTGTGCGGAACGCAGGCGACCATATTCGCGGCCGGCCGCGCCGCCGCCAGCGCGTCGAGGAACTCGCCCATCGACCGCCACTGCCAGGATGCCCCGACGCTCGGCTCGAGCCCCTGCAGATACCGTCGTCGGCTTTCCACCGTCACATCGGTCACCGGCGCCGGCCCCAACCCGTCCGGGCAGATCAGTTCGGTGGTGAACCCCTGTCCGATCTTCGGTGTGAGCAGCGGTTCGTCGAATACCCGCAGCGCGGAATGCGCATGTAGATCCACGAACCCGGGCAGCAACAATCGCCCGGCGCCGTCGATCCGCTCTCCTGCCGACTCGATGGGCAGCCGCGGACCCACAGCGACGATCCGATCCCCTTCGACGGCGACATCAGCGGTCCGGACGCCGGTCTCGTCGACGATATCGACGTCCGTGATCAGAAGAGCAGCCTGCACAGTGCCTCCAATTTGTATGACAACTGACATGAGTTCTAACACAGGGTGGCGAGCCGGGGAAGGGGATCGAGCAAGGAGGAAACATGATGGTTACGCGCGGACGACGGAACCCGAAGGATGTGACGGACTCGGCGCGGCGGCCTCCAGCAGGTACGGAAACCATCTCGTCACCGATCGGCCGGAGGCCAGGCCCAGTGGCGGGACTCCGATCCTCTTGCCACCGCGACCTCGGGAGAGCAGGGTGAAAGACACCGGTGGCGCCGCCGGGGCGCCGCCTCGAGCAGAGAGGAGGCGGATCGTGTTCGCGCGATCTACCACTATCCAGGCGCAACCCGCGGCGATAGATACCGGGATTGCGCATATACGAGATGTCGTTCTGCCCGCGCTACACGAGATTCCGGGATGTATCGGGATATCGCTGCTGGTCGACCGGGATACCGGACACTGTATCGCCACCAGCGCGTGGGAGTCCGCGGAAACGATGCACGACAGCGCGGAACGGGTCGGCCCGATACGTGAGCGCGCGCTCGCCGAGTTCGGCGGTGGCGCCCAGATCGAGGAATGGGAGATCGCGGGCCTGCATCGGGCCCACCACGCGCGCGAGGGTGCCTGCGTCCGCGCGACCTGGGTCAAGACCGATCCGAGCCGTCTCGATACGGCCGTCGAGATCTACAAGGCCGGCACCCTGCCCGCCATGGAGGACCTGCCGGGATTCTGCAGCGCGAGTCTGATGATCAACCGGAGGTCCGGCCGCGCCGTATCCTGCACCAGCTACGACAGCGCCGAGACGATGCGGGCCGGGCGGGAACAGTCCGCGTCACTACGGGTCGATGCCGCCCGGCGCACCGGTGTCGAAGCGCTCGATGTGCGGGAGTTCGAATTGGCACTCGCCCACCTGCGGGTCCCGGAAATGGCCTGACCGCCGGACGAACGGGACCTACCCGGCTCCGCCCGTGGTGAGACCCATCCCGGCGGCGAGGTCGGTGAGTACCGCGTCGAAGAGCACGTCCGGATCGCTCACCGGCATCGGGTAGTTCCCGAACACTTCCAGCGTCACATGGCCGTAGAGCCGGACCCATACCGTCATCATCAGATACGCCACCCCGAGATCGAACTTCTCGGCCGGAAACTTCTGATCCGACCCCGCCAGCAGCGCCATCAGTTCCCGCTGGAACGCCAGCAGGTCCGTGCGCAGCGCTTCCGGAATGGATTCGACCGGCGGGGTCGCCAGATCGTAGGCCGCCAGCAGCTTACCGGCGGCTTCCAGGAAGACCAGCCCGAACGATTCGTCGAACCGCCGCACCGTATCCGGCCCGCCCGCCGCGGGCGACGCGAAGACCAGCGTGAACTCGTTCCGGTGGTCCAGTGCCCAGCGCCGGAACGCCCGGCAGATGGCGAAGAGCCGGACCACCCCGTCGTCGGGGAGTTCGGCCACCTGCGCGGCGAGATCGTCGGCCAGCCGTCTGCAGATATCACGGCGCAGGGCGGCCAGTAGCTCTTCCCGGGACGCGTAGTAGCGGTAGAGAGCTGGGGCGGTGATGCCGAGCGCACGCGCGATGGCGCGCAGGGTCAGCGCCTCGGCGCCTTGGGCGACCAGGAGTTCCGCGGCCACGCGCCGGATGTCCGCATCGCTGACCGCGGGCATCCGGCCCCGCCGCGCGGGTGGTGTCATTCGTAGGCGACCTGCCAGTTCTTGATTCCGTTGAGCCAACCCGACCGTAGCCGAACGGGTTCGGAGATCTGACGCAGGTTCGGCATCACATCGGCGATCGCGTTGAAGATGAGGTCGAGTTGCAGGCGGGCGAGGTTCGCGCCGACACAGTAGTGGGTACCGGTGCCGCCGAAACCGACGTGCGGATTCGGATTGCGGGTGACGTCGAACTCGAACGGCTCGGTGAAGTGGTCCTCGTCGAAGTTGGCGGAGGCGTAGAACAGGCCGACGCGCTGCCCCTTGCCGATGGCCTGTCCGCCGATTTCGGTGTCCTGCAGCGTGGTGCGCTGGAAGGCGATGACCGGAGTGGCCCAGCGCACGATCTCGTCGGGGGCGGTGCGCGGGCGTTCCGCCCGGTAGAGCTCCCACTGTTCCGGGTTGTCGACGAAGGCCTTCATGCCGTGGGTGGTGGCGTTGCGGGTGGTCTCGTTCCCGGCCACCGCGAGCAGGATGACGAACCAGGCGAATTCTTCCGAACTCAGCGCCTCACCGTCGATATCGGCGCTGAGCAGCTGGCTGATGATGTCGTCGGCGGGGCAGCCGCGGCGTTCTTCGGCCAGATTCCAGGCGTAACCCATGACCTGCGCGTTGGCCATCTTGTAGCTGTCGGCGTACTGCGGGTCGTCGTAGCCCATCATCTGGTTCGACCACTCGAAGAGTTTGCCGCGGTCCTCCTGCGGCACACCGAGCAGTTCGGCGATCGCCTGCAGCGGCAGTTCGCACGCCACCTGTTCGACGAAATCGCCACCGCCGGTCTTCTTGGCCTCGTGCACGATCCGCTCGGCCCGTTCGTGCAGCGCCTCACGCAGGCTCTGCACCGCACGCGGGGTGAAGCCGCGGGAGATGATGCGGCGCAGTTTGTCGTGCTCCGGCGGGTCGGTGTTGACCAGCATGGCGCGCTGGATATCGATCTCGTCGCGAGTGATCTCACCGTTGAAGCGGATCACCGCGGTATTGGCGTTGGTGGAGAAGACCTCGGAATTCTTCGAGATCTCCTTGATGTGTTCGAGCTTGCTGACCACCCAGTAGCCGCCGTCGTCGAACCCGCTCACCCCGTCCGGCTGGTCGACCCACCACACCGGAGCCGTGCGGCGCAGTTCGGCCCATTCCTCGATGGGCAGCCGGGTCGCCAGCAGATCGGGATCGGTGAAGTCGAACTCGTGCGAGAGAGACGTGGTCATCGGTGCTCCTTACAAAGCCGGTACATCTGATCCGCGGCGGCGGTGGCGACCGTGGGGAGATCGCCGCGCGGCCCTCCTGCCGAAGCTGATCCCCGCGGCCCGCGGGGAAGGCGGAGGTATCGCATCACCGAGAGTGAACCACACCACAGAGCTTTTGTGAACAGGTTTTAGTAAATGACGTTCACAAAATAGCGCAGCCATCCGATCGTGACCTGTAGGCTAATTTTTCGCTACTTTTCCCCGCCTGCCCACATCGAGCTGCGCCGACACCGGTCAGCACCGCATACTCGAGTGTTCAGTCCATGAAAAGTCCGACCGCGGTAGCCGCATGAGCAAGACTCCCGACCCCTCCGGAGGACGAAGCATATGACCACCATGGAAATGCCGCACGTCAGCGAATGCACAGTGAACAGCTGTTCCTACAACCACGACGGATGCCACGCCTACGCCATCAGTGTCACCGGCCAGTACGACGGTGCCGACTGCGCGACCTTCATCCCGCTGGCGGTCCGGGGCGGCCTGGACACCGTCACGAGTATGGTCGGCGCCTGCCAGCGCGCCGATTGCACCCACAACACCGACCTCGAATGTACGGCCGGCGAGATACGGGTGGGCCCCGGCGACGCCGTCCATTCCGCCCGCTGCCTGACCTTCACTCCGCGCTGACGGAATTGTCCCGACACCGGCGGCGGCCGGGCCGTGGGTCGAGGGTCACCACGGGCCCCGGCCGTACCGGATCGGCAGGGCGGGCGAATCGGGACCGGATACGAACGGTGTCAATGCGCCGACCGTCGTGATCTGGACGGCATCGGTCACGGCTCCGGGAATATCCCGGCCTTTCGGCGGCGGCCAGAACGAGTACACCTCCGGGTCCCGGTCCGGTCCGATCAGCCGCCCGGTCGCCATGGCGGTATGCGCGTTCCCCTCCCCCCATCCGTCCCACATGATCAGGTCACCCCGCTCCGGGCGTGCCCCATCGGGTTCGGCCATGACGAGATCCCGGGTTCCGTGCGGCAGAGTCGCCTGCTGCATCTGCTGCGGAAAATCGTGCGGCAGGAAACCTCGCTGCCGGGCACGCTGCGCCCTACGTCCCGAGATCGACCGATAGTGCGCGCGGATCTGCGCATGGGTGAGTACTTTCGACTCGGCCGCCGCCCACATGATCATCTCCCGGCAGTTCATCGCGGATCGCGGTCCCAGCCGAGGCAGTGGGCCCTCGGTTTTCGCCAGGGCCCAGCGCTCGAAACTGCGATAGGGCCAGAATCTCGGCAGGAAGTTCGCCCACATCGCCTGCGCACCGGACAGATGGATCCGGTGCAGCGTATCCGCTACGACCAGTGGGGCGTCGAGATCGCCGGCCGATTCCGCGCCGCCGGATCCCGGACCGGCCCCCTCGGGCCCAGGAAAATCCTGCCCGATCCGCTGATCGATATCCGCTTTGTCGTCGGCGATCCGGCCGAGCCGCTCACCGGTATTCCGCAAGGGTCGTTCGGAAACGTCTCCGGCACCTGCGATGACATTGCGGACCCGCCGGTGCATCTCGGAAACGATCCGGCCCAGCATTCCGGTCCTCCGCCGACGAAACTGCACGTAGATCCCACTGCATCGATAAGGAGGCCCTCAGTCTATGGGAACCCCCGGGCCCGCGGCGCCCACTTCGGCCGGTTCGCCGGGCAGGTCCCGGAAATTCGGAGGCTCCGGCCGATTACGGAGGACATGCGTACGAGGCAGCGCGCGATCAGATCCAGAGCGGATCCCCGTAGACGATGCCCCGCTCGTCCACCGCGTCCGATTTCATCTGGATCTCGGTGTACTGCCTGATCACCGCCGGCCCGATACATCCGTTGATGACGAGATGGACATCGTGGTAGACCACCCTGCCGGGCACTCCCGGCACGATGTCCTTGTCCACCAACGCAACATCGACGACCTCGCCGGGCGCGATCCCGATGGAATAGCCCGGGGAATCGTAGGTCACTCCCGCTCCCCCGGAGGCTCCGGTGAGCTCGACCGCGCATCCGACGTGATAGCCCACATGGAGTTCACCGCCACCACCCTCGCCGACACTGCTGTAGGCGGTACCGGAGACGAAAACCTCACGGACGGTTCCCGAAGCATTCAACGGCGGGACTTTGTTCACCGTCTCACCGGAATGCCCCACGACGAACGCCGGTCCCCCTGCCGATCCGAATGTTCTCTCGTGCGACGCCATATAGACCATCTCCGCGCTCGCCGCGGGTGCGGTGGAAATAATAGAGAGAATAAGAGATCCTGCCCCCAGAACACCCGGCAGAAGCCTTTTAGCGGGAGATTTCATGGGCGGAAGATTAACAGAGCGCATCCTCGATACGGACTCGCCTGTCGGCGTGTCGATTCGCGAGAAACTCGAATGAACCGGCAAGTCACAGAGGTTCGACCGAGTTCCGGAAGGTCCATCCGAAACCAGTAGCCCGTGGGCGGATCGGCCCTGGAAAACTCTCTGTCGAATTGCCCCGAGCTCCGGCTCACTGCAGCCGACGCACGCGTGAAAGTATTTGCATGAAATTACTACGCGAAATCCCCAGCGATTTACACGGGTTCGGCCACGGTACGCACGAGATCGTCGAAATCCTGCGCACAGGCCTCGGGTGTCGAGCATTCCCACGGATGGTGGCCGGGATATCGTCGCGACTGGCACGACCGCGAGACCGCCTGCCATAATTTGCCACAGACGTCACCGGCCGAGCTCTGCGTGACACCCCGGGCGGCAGAGGCAGGACAGGTACCGAGTGCACAGCGCGCACAACGAGATGGCGGCTGCGCTACGCCGCCTGGCCGAAAAGCTGGCGAGCGACCTGGAAAAATTCGGGGCCGTCGACGCCGCGCACATCCACGGAATCGCCGATGTTCCACTGCACAAAGCTCCCCGAACGATCCCCGGCGCCGACCGGGAAAGCAGACTCCTCGTTCCCGATGGCACGGATGCACCGAGAATTGTCAGCGCGTCGGGGTCCGGTACCGCTGCGCCGCGTTTTTTCACCACCGCCGACGAGGCACACGCGTATGGCACCAGGATCTGGGGCGCGACAGCCGCACGCCTCACACCCGCGCAGCGCGAGCTGCTCTGGAACTACACCCGGGGTGACAGCACTCTGATCAACGATTTTCTCCGCGAGGGGTTCCCCTTGGGCCCCGGGCCCCGGGGACAGGCCGAAGGCCTGGACGAGATCGTGCGGATGCGAACAACTCCCGAATGGATCCGGGTCACCAAGACCATCCAGGCCCGCCGACTCGTCCCCGACCGCGATATCGCCGACGTCACCCCCGGGTACCGGGGGACTTTCCGCGATTTCGTCAGCACCTCGATGTATCCCGACGGAGTGAACGGCCTGAAGAATGTCGAGGGCCGGAATGTCGATGTCGCCATCGATGTACCGCCCGGGACGCCCGCCTTCTACGTCGGCGACCTTTCCGCCACCCCCGAAGAGGCGGAGCTCCTTGTCGCACGGGAGCTGGATTTCGATCTCAGCGATCTGCGGCCGGACGGGAGCAGATGGCAAGCCGCGGTGACCATCCTGCCGCCGTGACAACCGGGAGATCACCGACCGGATCGTGGATTCGCACCGCCGGTATCGCGATCATTTCCACGGCACCCGGGAGTAGATCATGTGGATGGTGTCGCGGTACCGCTGACACAGGTTCTCCGTATCGGTCGGCTCGGCGGTATCCAGCGGGCGCCGGGCCTGCAGTCCGACCCGGACGCTGCGGTGGGCGCCGAACCCCACGAACGCGGTGCAGTCCTCGACAGCGACCTCGGAACCGTCCCCGTCCTGACCCTGGAACAGGTCGTAGGTCAGATTCGCGGGATGCCCGAGTTGCCCGGCCATCCATTCGGACACCGGATTCGACTGCTGCTCTACATTGCCGGTGGAATCGTCGTTCGCCCACAGCATCACCGACAGCGGGGCCGGGGCCGCACCCCACTCACACATATCGGCTTTCCCGGCGATCGACATATCGGGTTCCAGCCCCCGGTTCCGAGCCGCCTCGGTGGTCTGCTGCCCGGTCAGCGCGGCCACCTCGGCCGCCGCCACGAGCGAACACGGATCGAGCTGCTCGAATGCCACGGGCGGCGAATACCATGGCGACTCGTTCCGCACGGTCACCGTCGCGGGCCCCGCTGATCGTTCCGGCGACTCCGGTGACTCCGCGGAGCAGCCGGCCGCTGTCGCGAGGAACGTGACGGCCAGAATCGCCGGACGAACGAACGGAACTTTCCCCACCTGCGACTCCTCGTATACGGAGGCCGATTCGCACCGATCCGGTCGCATACGCCCCCACTGGTTCTCCCCGGGAACGATAGCGGACCCCGGCGACCGTCCCCGCACCATCCGATTCCGGGACGTACCCGGCGGTGCCACCGGACCGTCGGCGGAAAATCGGTTGAGTCCGGATGCCGTTATGCGGCTTCATGAAAGGCGATGAACAGAGCCAGACAGCAGTATCCGCGCACCGCGCGCTTCGTGGGCGACGGACTGAAACTGCACCGCCGGTCGCTGCGGTTGGATCACCGTATCCACACCGTGATCTCACTGCGCCCCGGTACGACCGCCCGTTTCAGCACCAACTATTTCCACGGCACCTGGCATCTGCTCTCCGACGACCACGGCTCCCGGCTGCTGGCCACCCTGCTGTGGGGACTGGCCTATCAGGCGCGCCCCGGGACGGTACTGGTGATCGACCGGCCGTTCCTCATCCCAACTCCCTTCGAGGCCGACCCCGCCGACCCGATCCTGCTGGTCCCCGGCTGGTGTACCCGGCTCACTCCGCGGGCCACCCGAGACCTGCTGCGCCGGTTGCCGTTGCGCGACGGACCGGACGGCACGGTGCGCTGGCGGACCCATGGACTGACCACCGCCGCCGACGCGGCCGGTTCACCGCACTGGGAGCGCGGGCGCGGCCGCACCGAACGGGTACGGGGTGCGATCGTGGTGACACCGTCGTCCCCCGGAGAATGCCGGGACTGGGCGCTGAGTACCGCGGCCATGGATACGGGCTCGGCGGGCACCGATTACAACTACCTCGACCACCACAGCGGGTGGGTGAGCGGCGAGGTCCAGACCTTCCGCCGGTTCCGGCAGATGGTCGGGACGGCCCGGCGGGCCCGCGGGGTCGTTCTGCACCGCGCCGGCCCCGCCGCTGATCCCGGCTCGCTGCGCTCGGAGATCTGGGAGGTCGCGGATGCCTTCCGCGGCCGGGCACATCTGAAGATTTGCGAATGGCGGGACGGGCAGTGGCGAGTGGGCCGGTACGCCGCCGATCTGCTCGCGAAGGCCGATGTGCGCGAGTTCGAGGATCTGCGGCGGATGGGCGCGGCCGAGGCCTACCGCCGGATGCTGGCGGCCGGGGCGGACCCGGACACCCGCATGCTGTGGGCGATGGACTGCGCGATCTCGGGCAGCAACTACCGCTACGTCTCCTCCGCCCGCCGCGCGGAATTGCTGGCGGCACTGGGTCCGGTACCCGATTGCGGCCGTGCGCGGGCCGATTCGAAAACCGCCGCCGCGCGTCGCGGCAAACCGTCGCGGGGCAGAGAGCCGAGCGGGCGCCGCGCATCCGCGGCGCGCACCGCCCGGCGCGGGTCTATTTCGTGAGCCCCGCTTCTCCCCACACACCGTTGCCCGCCTGACTGCAGCTCTCCAGATTCCCGCCGACGAACAGGAAACTGATCGTCAGGTTCTGCACCCCCGCGACTGATACATCCACTGCCGGGGACTGTCCCACCGGAACGTTGCCGGAGGAATAGATCGACTTCCCGTCGGCGATCACCTCGAACTGGAGTACCGATTGGGAATTGCCGCCGTCGGCGATGCCGATTGTCGAGGAGAACCGCGACCATTCACGACTCAGGTTGTAGGTATGACTCACTTCGGTATCGCATCCGCTGAACTGCTGATAGATCGAATGCGGATAGGAGGCGCCGTTGACCGGCATCGTTCCGGTATATGCCGTTCCGCTGGTGGGCGACATATCCGCCAGATACTGCTTGGGCAGCGGGGCGGCCGGCGGCGGGACCGCGGCGGCCGGCGTGGCGGGGCTTTCACTGGTCGTAATCGATTGTGCGGTATCGGATTCCGCATCCGTGGAACCCGCCCCGACGAGCAGGGAGACCACCAAACCGACCACCGCCAGCACGACACCCGCTCCCGATACGAGCACTATCCCACGCTCTGTGCCCCGGGCGCTCTTACCGGGCTCGGCGTTGGTCGCGAGCGAATTGGGGCGCGGGATCGGCCCGCGAGTGGGTTCGGTTGGGTTGGACACGCGCACACTCTTCTTCGACGGATCTCGACGGAGCCCGGCCGGGCGCCGCAGCAGAGATATACCACGCCGGGCGAGACGATGGAATTGGAGCGCCGCACCCGATTGTCCGGCTCGCCCGCACCCGATTCGAATTTTCCGTGCTCGACGGCGGGATATCCAAAAATACGGCGCCCTTTGACTTTTCATGGGTCCGGACCGGACAGGTGGTATCGGGAGCCCGGCCGGAGAAAGTCCCGGCGGCCGCGAGCCGGCTCCCCGGGCTCGGCCGAGGCGGAATTCGATACGGTACGTACTGTACTGTTATCGTATGAGCGCAGACACCGATCGGCCCGGAAACCTGGGCGTGGTCCAGATCCGATTCGCCCGCCCCACCGACCGTCTCGACGAGGTGACCCGGTTCTACGTCGAAGGCCTGGGCCTGCGCGAGCTGTACCGGTTCGAGAACCACGCCGGCTACGACGGGGTGATGCTCGGCCTCCCCGGTACCGACTACCACCTCGAATTCACCACCTGTGCCGACGGCAGCCCGGGCGACGCGCCGAGCAAGGAGAACCTGCTGGTGCTGTACTTCGAATCCGCGGAGCGGATGTCGGAGACCGTGCTCCGGCTCGGCGAGTTCGGCGCCGAACCGGAGCCCACCGAGAACCCGTACTGGGCCGCGCACGGCGCCCTGGCCTTCCCCGATCCCGACGGCTGGCAGGTCGTCCTCGTCCCGCGGCCGGTGTTCTGATGGCGGGCCGCACCCGCGACGAACGGATCGACACCGCGGTACTCGCCGCCGCGCGGTCCCTGCTCGACTCGGCGGGTTACGCGGGACTGACCATCGGACAGGTAGCCGCCGCCGCCGGTATCCATCGACCGGCGATCTATCGGCGCTGGCCCTCCAAACGGCATCTGGTGGTCGAGGTGGTCGCCGATCTGCTCGGACTCGCCCCGACCCCCGATACCGGCGATCTGCGCGCGGATCTGGTGCGCTCCATGCGGGAGCTGGTCGCCGCGTTACGCGATACCTCGCTGGGCCGGGTACTTCCCGCGCTGGTCGCCGACCTCGCCGCCGATCCGGAGTTGCGTGAACAGCTGTGGTCCACCGTATTCGGCCCGCGCCGGGACAGCACGGCGCGCGCCCTGCGTTCGGCGATGGATCGCGGGGAGATCGACGCGACCGCCGATATCGATTTCGCCCTCGACGCGGTGGCCGCGCCGATCTACTTCCGGGCGCTGTTCGGACATCTCCCGGTGACCGACGACCTCGCCGACAGAACGGTGGACACACTCCTCAGCGCACTACGGCCCCACCCCTGAACGCCGCCGGCCACCGACTCCCGCGCACCGGCGGACCGGACGGAGATGTGTCACAACGTGCCGCAGGTCACCGCACCGGACAGGAACGCGCGGTACGGTAGTGTCTCTGTAGTACCTGGGCCAGCTGCGCACAGACGTACTCTCCGTCGCGGATTACAGCCTTTCGCGTCGGGACCCGCGACGCCGCCACCTCGAGTAGGCGCGGACAGACGGTCCGAACGGACGTCGCGGTATCACCTCCGATGCCGAAAGGCGCCCATATCTTCATGCCTGCCAACACTGCTGCCGCGCAGTCCTTCGCCGAACTCGGCGTACCCGCGGATATCGTCCGCACGCTCGCGGACGGCGGTATCACCCAGCCCTTCCCCATCCAGAGCGCGTCCCTGCCCGAGACCCTCGCCGGCCGGGACGTCCTCGGCCGCGGAAAGACCGGGAGCGGGAAAACCCTCGCGTTCGGTATTCCGGTGGTCGCGCTGCTCGCCGACGCGAGGCGCGCGCCGGGTCTGCCGACCGGGCTGATCCTCGCACCCACCCGTGAACTCGCGACCCAGATCGCCGCCACCGTCGCCCCGCTGGCCGAGGTCTACGGCCTGCGGGTCACCACCGTATTCGGTGGCGTACCCGTGAACCGGCAGATCAAGGCTCTCAAACAGGGTGTCGATATCGTCGTCGCCTGCCCGGGCCGGCTCGAAGATCTGATGAAGCAGCGCGCGCTGTCACTGGACGCGGTACAGATCACGGTGCTCGACGAAGCCGACCATATGGCCGATCTCGGGTTCCTCCCCGGTGTGACCCGGATCCTCAACGCGACCCCGCGCGACGGTCAGCGCCTGCTGTTCTCGGCCACGCTGGACAACGGCGTCGGGAAACTGGTCGACCGGTTCATGCACTCCCCAGTCGAGCATTCGGTCGACGATGCGGCCGCACCGCCGCCGAAGATGGAACATCACGTCTTCGAGGTCGACGGTGCCGCGGCCAAGAAGGATCTGGTCCGGGCCCTGGCGGCCGGTGGCGGCCGGCGCATTCTGTTCATGCGTACCAAACACCATGCCCGGCGGCTCGCCGGCGAATTGACCCGCGCCGGTATCGCGGCCGTCGACCTGCACGGAAACCTCTCCCAGCCGGCGCGCGACCGCAACCTCGCCGCCTTCGCCGCGGGTACCGCCCGCGTGATGGTCGCGACCGATATCGCGGCCCGGGGTATCCACGTCGACGATCTCGAGCTGGTCGTCCATGTCGATCCGCCCGCCGAACACAAGGCGTATCTGCACCGTTCCGGTCGTACCGCCCGCGCGGGCACCGCCGGCACCGTGGTCACGCTGGTACTGCCCGAGCAGCGCAAGGATGTCGCGGCGCTGCTGCGCAAGGCCGGTATCGATGTGAGCCCGCGGCCGGTGACCCCCGATTCACCGGTTCTCGCCGGTCTCGCGGACTACTCCGTATCCGCCGGGCCCGCACCCACTCAGCCGCACCGGACCACCGCCGAACCCGCGGCGCCGCGGACCGCGAGCGGTGGCCGGCGCGGACAACGCGGCCGACGCGGCGGATCGGGTGCCCGCGCCGGTGACCACACGGCCGCGACGCGGTCGAGCGGCCGCGAGACGGTCGGCGAACGGAACCGGCCGGAGGGCGCCGGTAAACGATCGAGGCAGGGCGAACGTTCGGGCGCCGCCGAACACGCCGGTGCCCGGGGATCGAGCGGCCGGCGCGGTAATGCCGCCGGGCGGGCCGGGAACCGGACCACCGCATCGGGCCACGAAGCCCGGCAGTCCGCCGGCTCGGCGCGGAAACAGCCGGTATCCGGTGCCGACCGCGGTACGGGTGCGGCCCGGTCCGGTGGCGGGAAGCCCGCCGCCGGGCAGTTCGACTCGGCGGGGAGCCGGCGGCGTCCGCGGCGGGCCACCCGTCCGGCCGGATGAGCCCGTAGTAGATCGACCGGCACCATATCCCGGAACCCGGTCCCTGCGAAGCATTCCCGGCGGGTAGTCCCCGGCTTCGGATGTACCGAAGATTCGCCGCCGACCGGCTCCGATACGAGAACCGCCCGCCTCCGCGTATCGCGGGGGCGGGCGGTTCGCTGTGCGGGGCTCAGTGCGCGAGTACCGGTTCTCCTTCGGCCGGAGCCGGGACCGTATTCGGCAGTAGGAGCGCCAGCACTACCGCACCGACGACGAAAACGCCTGCGGCCCAGGTGAAACTGGTGGTGTAGCTTTCGATGGCCGACTGCGCGACGGTGATCTGGTTCGGCGTCCGGCCGGCCAGATAGTCGCTCGCGGCCGAGGCCGCGATGGTGCTCAACAGCGCGGTCCCGATCGAACCACCCACCTGCTGGCTGGTGTTGATCATCGCGGACGCCACTCCGGCGTCGTCGTGCTTCACTCCGGCGGTGGCGCTCTGGAACGCCGTCGACATCGCCCCACCGAGGCCGAGGCCCAGCAGGATCAGTCCGGGCAGGATATGCGAGGCGTACCCGGTGTCGAGACCGATCCGGGTCAGCCAGGCCATCCCGAGCGCGGCGATCGCGAATCCGGTGCTGACGATCACTTTCGGGCCGAACCTCGGCAGCAGCAGCGACGGAGTGGTGGTGGAGGACACGACCATGGCGGCGACCATCGGCAGGAACGCCACCCCGGTCATGATCGGCGAGTAGCCCAGCGTCAGCTGCATGTAGTAGGTGAGGAACAGGAAGATCGCGAACATCCCGATTCCCATGACGAATACCGCGAGGTAGGCCCCGCCACGGGTGCGGTCGAGCACGATGCGCAACGGCAGCAGGGGGTGCGCCACCCGCGTCTCGAGCCAGACGAACAGTCCGAGCAGTGCCGCGCCGCCGAGGAGGAAGGTCAGCGTGACCGGATCGGTCCACCCGTCGCTCTCGGCGTGGGAGAACCCGTAGACGATGCCGAAGAGGGCCGCGGTGACGACCACCGTACCGGGGAGGTCGAGTTTCGGTCGCGTGGTGGCGACATGTTTGGCCAGCAGCAGCACCGCCCCGACCAGCGCGACAGCGGCGAACGCCAGGTTCACGAACATCACCCAGCGCCACGAGGCCCATTCGGTGAGCGCACCGCCGAGCAGCAGCCCGATCGCTCCGCCGGTGCCGGCGACCGCGCCGAAGATACCGAAGGCCTTCGCCCGTTCGGACGGTTCGGTGAAGGTGACGGTCAACAGCGACAGCGCGGCCGGCGCGAGCACCGCCCCGAACACACCCTGGCCGATTCGTGCCGCGACCAGCATTTCGAAGTTGACGGCGGCCCCGCCGATGGCGGAGGCCACCGAGAAGCCGATCAGGCCGACGATGAAGGTGGTCCGCCTGCCGAACAGATCGCTGAGCCGGCCGCCGAGCAGCAGCAGACTGCCGAAGGCCAGTGCGTAGCCGGTGATGACCCATTGCCTGCTCGCATCGTCGAACCCCAGGTCACGCTGGGCCTCCGGTAGCGCGATGTTCACTACCGTCGCATCCAGTACGACCATGAGCTGGGCGACGCCGAGCACGGCGAGAACCCACCACCGCAGCGCATGCGAACCGCGCCTTCCCGACGGTATTTCCTGCGCGGATGGACCGCGATCGATCGTGGTAGTCATCTCGCCCCTTGGAAGAAGGTTGGATTGGGAGGAAGAAAGAGAAACGGAGGTATCATCTCCGCTTGTATGAACGCTAACACAATAACGGAGGAATAGCCTCCACTTAATCCCGTCATTGATAGAATGCCGATGTGAAACACGCCACGACCCTGCGCGCACCCCGGCGTCTGCGCGCCGACGCCGCACGCAATCAGCAACGCATCGTCGAGGCGGCCCGCGAACTGTTCGCCGACCGCGGGCTGGAGATCACCCTCGACGACGTCGCCGAACAGGCGGGCGTGGGCGTCGGCACGGTCTACCGCCGTTTCGCGAACAAGAAGGAACTCATCGCCGAGGTCTTCGAACACAGTCTCGGCGCATTCGCCGATACCGCCGAGGAAAGCCTGCGCGACCCCGATCCCTGGCAGGGCCTCGTCCAGTTCGTCGAATACGCCTGCCGCCATCTCGCCGTCAACCGCGGCTTCAGCGAGGTCATCCTCGAACTCGACCTCGACACCGAACGTTTCCACGGCCTGCGCGACCGGATCAAACCCGCCGTCGCCGCGATCGTCGACCGCGCCCGCGAGGCCGGGGTCCTGCAACCCGATATCGAACCGTCGGACCTGTTCGCGATGATCCATATGGTCGACGGCCTGGCCGAATTCGCCAAACCGATCAACCCGGAGATCTGGCGCCGCTATATGGCGATCACCCTCAACGGCATCCGCGCCGACAATGTCGCCCGCCAGGAACTCCCGGTCCGCGCCCTCACCGACGACGAGGTCGACCAGGCGAAAACCGCCAAGGCCGCCCCCTGCGCGGGCCGTCGCCGCTGACCGTCCAGCCGGCAAACCGTTCAGCGCGCGACACCATCGTAGCTCGCCCGGGCATCGGAGTCCCGCAGACGCCGGCCCGGCTGGGCGTGCCCCGCACAGTGAATCACCGCCCGCTCGCGAGCGATTGCCGACTTCGCGATCACCGCGTGGCCGTCGCCGCCGGCGGCGGTCATCGATAACGCGCGTCCGATACGACCGGCGGAACAACCGCCGCGGCTGCCGCGCCATCGGGTCGGCTCGGCGCTACACGGCCGACCCTCGCGGATCGACGCCGGGCGCCGTCGAGCGATTCCCAGGCACGCAGCATCACCTGCGCCCCGACCGCGACCTCCCCGCTCGCTACCCGAGAGCCGCTGGCGGCATCCGTCGACCCGACGATCTCCACACTCACGACGAACAGCCGGTCGATCCGCGCAGGCCGATGTGTGCGGTGCGCGGATTCGGCCCAAGGCTCTTCCTACAGCCCCTGCCCCGAGCTGGTGCCGGGATCTTCCGCGGGGGGCTCACCTTCCCCGGATGGTTCGCCCTCGGCCGGAGGTTCGCCTTCGGCCGACGACTCACCATCTGCCGGGGGTGCGGATCTGTTCGATCGCGGGTTTGAGCAGGAGCAGCCGGATGGTGAAAACCAGGAACACCACG
>NZ_JBSGIP010000036.1:0-62880 GCF_053605105.1 Nocardia sp. NPDC003963 | reverse complement strand
AGCCGGCGGCTCTGCAGTGTGGGCGGGATACCGGTGTCACCGCCGGTGATAACACTGGCAAGCTTCAGAGCTTCCCGCGGCCAGCGACTGAGCGGCGGAGTGAAGAACCGGGGTCGATAGGGCCCCGCCCCCGCGCCGCCGGAGGCGGCGCAGAAGATATTGCGCTCTGAGCGAATCGGGGTGGTACCGGGAGTTCGGTGCCGCCCTGCTTCGTTAATGTTTGTGACAGCAACGAGCCGGCGAGAGAAGGCAGGTATCCGTGACAATCAACCAAGCCGAGGTCATGACAGCTCCGACCGCTGGGCTCAATCTCAGCGATTCTGTGTACGAGCGCCTGCTGCGTGAGCGCATCATCTTTCTCGGCACCCAGGTCGACGATGACATCGCGAACAAGATCTGCGCACAGATTCTGCTGCTGTCGGCGGAGGACCCCACCAAGGATATTTCGCTCTACATCAATTCGCCGGGTGGTTCGGTGAACGCCGGTATGGCGATCTACGACACCATGCAGTACGCCGAATGCGATATCGCGACCACCGCGATGGGCCTGGCCGCTTCCATGGGGCAGTTCCTGCTGACCGCGGGCGCGCCGGGTAAGCGTTTCGCGCTGCCGCACACCCGGATCATGATGCATCAGCCGTCGGCCGGTATCGGTGGTTCGGCCGCGGATATCGCGATCATGGCCGAGCAGTTCGCTTATACCAAGCGTGAGCTCAACGAGTTGCAGGCGATGCACACCGGTAAGCCGGTGGAGCAGATCAACGCCGACGCGGACCGTGACCGCTGGTTCACTCCCGACCAGGCGTTGGAGTACGGCTTCATCGACCGGGTGATCACCAATGCGCGCCAGGCGGGCGGCACCGGCAACTAGGGCGTCGCCGGCGAATCCGGGCCCGGGCCCGGCCGGTTCGCCGATCCGTTCAGCGGACAGCTCATTCATAGACTTGGAGACGAATATGCCCAATCCGATCGATCCCCGTGGCCTCGGCGGTACCGCTCCGGCGGGCGCGCAGTCGCGGTACATCCTGCCGTCGTTCATCGAGCATTCGAGTTTCGGCGTCAAGGAATCCAACCCGTACAACAAGCTGTTCGAGGAACGCATCATCTTTCTCGGCGTGCAGGTGGACGACGCGTCGGCGAACGACATCATGGCCCAGCTGCTGGTGCTCGAATCGCTGGATCCCGATCGCGACATCACGATGTACATCAATTCCCCGGGTGGTTCGTTCACCTCGCTGATGGCCATCTACGACACCATGCAGTACGTGCGTGCCGATGTCGCGACCGTCTGCCTCGGACAGGCGGCTTCGGCGGCGGCGGTGCTGCTGGCGGCCGGTACCCCGGGTAAGCGGGCCTGCCTGCCGAACGCGCGGGTGCTGATCCATCAGCCGTCGGTCGAGGGCGGTATCCAGGGGCAGGTGTCGGACCTGGAGATCCAGGCGGCCGAGATCGAGCGGATGCGCCGGTTGATGGAGACCACCCTGGCCCGGCACACCGGTAAGGAAGCCGATGTGATCCGCAAGGACACCGATCGCGACAAGATCCTGACGGCCGAGGAGGCCAAGGAGTACGGGATCATCGATACGGTGTTCGACTACCGCAAGCTCAGCGCCCAGAAGTGAGGCGTGTCCGGGTCCGGCGGGCCGTGTGAGCGGTACGCCGGACCGGCCGGGGCAGCGGTTCCCGGCCGAGGTGGATTACATGCGACGCGTCCCGACACACCCCGGGTGATGCGATGTCCGAGAAAACGTGCCGCGACGCGGTATCCGCGTGAATCCCCGCACAACCGCGACGAGAAACCTGCCCGAGTTGTCGACCTCCATCGCACACACCGGGTACGGTCAAACCCAGGGACCTTTGTTCCCGGTTGACAGCACCGCCCTTCGATCCGGGTGATCGAGCCGGATTTTCTCCACCGCAGGCGGCGGTCGGCTGGAAGCTGGACGGATGGTTGCACGCGAACAAGGAAGTAGGGACCCACGAGATGGCGCGCATCGGCGACGGCGGCGATCTGCTCAAATGCTCGTTCTGCGGAAAGAGCCAGAAGCAGGTCAAGAAGCTCATTGCGGGACCAGGGGTGTACATCTGCGACGAGTGCATCGATCTGTGCAACGAGATCATCGAGGAGGAGCTGGCCGAGTCCAGCGAGGTCAAACTCGATGAGTTGCCCAAACCCGCGGAGATCCGGGATTTCCTGGAGAACTACGTGATCGGGCAGGATACTGCCAAACGCACACTCGCGGTGGCGGTGTACAACCATTACAAGCGTATTCAGGCCGGGGACAAGGGTCGTGACGCGCGCGGGGAAAGCGTCGAGTTGGCGAAGTCCAATATTCTGATGCTCGGCCCCACCGGTTGCGGTAAGACCTATCTGGCGCAGACGCTGGCGAAAATGCTGAATGTGCCGTTCGCGATCGCCGATGCCACCGCGCTCACCGAAGCCGGTTATGTCGGTGAGGACGTCGAGAACATTCTCCTCAAACTCATCCAGGCCGCCGATTACGACGTCAAGCGCGCCGAGACCGGGATCATCTACATCGACGAGGTCGACAAGATCGCGCGTAAGAGCGAGAACCCGTCGATCACCCGCGATGTGTCCGGTGAGGGTGTGCAGCAGGCGCTGCTGAAGATCCTGGAGGGGACCCAGGCGAGTGTGCCGCCGCAGGGCGGGCGTAAGCATCCGCATCAGGAGTTCATCCAGATCGATACCACGAATGTGCTGTTCATCGTAGCGGGCGCGTTCGCCGGTCTGGAGAAGATCATCTCCGACCGTACGGGTCATCGCGGGATCGGGTTCGGCGCCGAAGTGCGGTCGAAGGCGGAGATCGATACGACCGACCATTTCTCCGAGGTGATGCCGGAGGATCTGATCAAGTTCGGTCTGATCCCCGAGTTCATCGGCCGGTTGCCGGTGGTGGCGTCGGTGACGAACCTGGACAAGGACTCCCTGGTGAAGATCCTGTCCGAACCCAAGAATGCCCTGGTGAAGCAGTACATCCGCCTGTTCGAGATGGACGGTGTGGATCTGGAGTTCACCCGGGACGCGCTCGAGGCCGTGGCCGATCAGGCCATTCTCCGTGGTACCGGCGCGCGTGGTCTGCGGGCCATCATGGAGGAAGTCCTACAGCAGGTGATGTTCGATATCCCGAGCCGCGACGATGTGGCCAAGGTGGTCGTCGACGCGGATACCGTGAACGACAATGTGCTGCCGACCATCGTGCCGCGCAAGCGGGAGCGTCCCGAGCGCCGCGACAAGTCGGCCTGACCGTCTTCGCAATCGTTCCGATGCCGGAACGGGGCCGGCCCGGCGCCGGCCCCCGGTAATCTCGGTGGCCCCTCGACATTCGTGCGATGTAGGAGCAGGTCATGGCGACACAGCTGCTTGCGCGGGATATCCGGTTCGAGCGGCGCAGTGATACGAGTACGCCCACGCGGTTCGACCGCGTGGGCGTACTGCTGTCCGCACTGGCGGCCGTGCTGTCGGCGATCCTGCTCACCGCGGGTCCGGCCGCCGCGACCGTGCGTGAGGTCAGTGTGACGCCGGACCTGAACGCCGGTATCCGGACCAACTACGGCACCGGTTGCAGCTACACCGTGCGGGCCTGGCTCAGCGAGACGGTGACCGAGGTGACCTTCCTGGACAACGGGGTCCCCTTCGCCACTGTGCCACCGGCCGGCGGTGGGCTCGCACTGGTGCACTGGGTGCCCGCCTACGAGGGTGACCACACCCTGCGGGCGGTTCAGCCGACCGGCGGTAACGACCAGGCGCCCTACGTGCAGGTGTTCGTCGGCCGCGGTGAGCACATCGGTTATGCGTGCTGGGTCATCTGAGCCGGGTCAGGACCACGGGACCCGGCACGAATCGGTGCTGAACCCCTGTGCGGTGATGCCCAGGGCGTGGTTGTTGCGGGCCCGGGAATTCTCCAGGGCGATCTGGTAGGTCAGTTCGACGACTTCCGCGCGGCCGAATCGCTTCTCCAGGTCGGCGACCTGTTCGTCGGTGACGGTCATCGGTGTCGCGGTCATGGCGTCGGCATAGGCGATGGCCGCGCGCTCGTCGTCGGTGTAGTGCGGTGAGGTCTCGTAGTCGGCGATGTGCTGGAGGCGGTCGATATCCAGGCCGTCCAGCCGCTGCAGCATGGTTCCGAAGTCGACGCACCACGAACAGCCGACGGTCCAGGCCGTGCGATAGACCGCGATCTCGCGGATATTGGCCGGCAGTTTCCGGGACACCTTCTCGGCGAGCATCTCGTGCACGCCACCGGCGACCAGCAGCCCGGTGTGGTGGGCGCCGACGGCGAAGGGTTCGGGGACTTCGCCGAACTGGCGCTTGGCGAACCAGTACAGCGCTCGGGTCAGCGGTCCGGCGTTCTCGGGGGCCACGGCGGGAATGCGGGAAGTGCTCATCGGTCTCCTCCTGAGTCTGGGTGTGTTGTCCCTGCAACTCGGACGAGACAGCGGCCCGCGGCGTGACGCGCCGGAGCGCCTACGGTGACGGCCGAGCGCACTCGTGCCCTGTGATCAGGCTATGCCGAGTGCGCGGTGGGTGCCAGGCCGAACGCCGTAGGCGCTCCGGAGCGTAGCGAGGTGGCGGCTCAGCGCAGTCGAGTCGCCGCCCCGCGGCTCATTCGGATTCGACGGACATATCGTCGGCGCTCCAGTAGGCGCGCATGCGGGTGATCCGGCCTTCGTCGTCGAATTCCATGACGTCGATCGGGCTCAGGGTCATCCGGTGCCCGCCGGCCTCGGTCACGAGAGTGAATACGAAGGCGGCGTGGTTTCCGGCGATTCGCACGGTCTCCGGGGCGAGGCTGGTCTTCCGCTCGAGGCTCGCGATCACGTCGTAGAACTCGCGGATGGCGTCGTGGCCCTGTTTGGGTTCGGTGCCGATCGGGTCCTCGATCACAGCGTCGGGGGCATAGAGATCGACGATATCCGCGGTCGGTCCCGCCCCGACCAGTTTCACGTACTGCTCGACTACGTCGCGGATCTCCCGTGCCATCACCACTCCTCCGAAATGAAACGTGTTCTAGGTTCGGGAGCGTAGCAGTTGTCGGTGCGTCCGGAATCGGAATCGGCGCGCGGGAGAATATCGAACTGTCCGCCCTCCACTGCGTTGTGGCGGGAAAATCCCAGGTAGAGACGCTGAACTTACAGGGCGGGCGGGTATCGCCGCTGACCCCTCGGTTCGCCGTTGAACCGCCGCCGTGCAGGTATGCGTCTGCTGAGAATTTCGCAACGAACGCTTCGAGTGTTACGTGTTCCAGGAACTCTCTCGCGCTCGATCCCGGTGACCGGGCAGCGGAGATCCGGGTGCCCCGGGAGAGGGAATCAGAAATCATTGCTATGACTGCAGGTCCGGACGGTGTGTCGATCGTTCGGTGTCGGTATTGTGATGTTGAATCGACCCGGTCAACCAGATGTTCGAGCGATGAGTGAAAGCGGAGGAGATATGGCACTGCCAACGATGACCGCAGAACAACGCACGGAGGCTCTGGCCAAAGCGGCGGCGGTGCGCAAGGCGCGCTCCGAACTGATCGGTCAGGTGAAAGACGGCAAAGTCTCTGTCGCCGACCTGCTGCGCAAGGCCGATAGTGATGAACTGGTCAAGAAGACGAAGGTGGTCGCCGTGATCAAGGCGCTGCCCGGGGTCGGCCCGGTGAAGGCCGCCAAGCTGATGGACCAGGCGGATATCCCGGAGGATCGCCGGATCGGCGGGCTGGGTGCCCGTCAGCGGGCGGCGCTGCTGGAGGCGCTGGCCAACTGAGGAGGGGGAGCGTCCGGCTCGGACGCTCCGAACTCCGGCCGTGGCCGAGCCGGTCGGTGAAACGACCGGCGTGGCCCGGCGGGCGGCGCTCCGAGGCCGCTCGACCCGATGGCAGGCGCTGATTCGGCGCATCGGTTCCGGGCGGTTCGCGGCCCGGATCGGGGGGAGTGTGGAGACCGTGACCGTATGGCCGTCCGCGAAGAACTCGACGCGTTCCTCGACGAGTACCAATCCACGCTGAGCGCCTACGACGCCGAGCGCACGGCCGCGCTGTGGGGGACTCCGGGGACCATTCTCGGCGACGATTTCGTCGGCGCACTGCATTCGCGCGAAGAGATGGCCCAGGGGCTGGCGCAGGCGCATCCCATTTATCAGATGCTCGGTCTGGCCCGTGTCGACCATACGGTGATCGAATACGCGGAGTTGACCGATGCGCTGATCCGCGCGCGGGTGCGCTGGCATTTCTACGACAGCGACGACGCGCTGCTGACCGATAGCGATTACGAGTATCTGCTGCGCCGAGACGACGAAGGATTGCGAACCTACGTCGCGGTCGCCATCGACGAGACGGAGAAATTGTCCCGGTTGGCAGCCGGCCGGGGCGTCCGGCTGCCGGGAATGTGAGCACCCTGTACTCCCGGCGCGAGCATGTGTCAGTCGCGCGGGGTGCCGCGTTCGGCGAGTAGTGCCGCTATTCCGTCGAGAATCCGTTCCGTTCCGAACTCGAGGGCCGCATCCCGCTGCGGTGTCCGCGCGTATTGCCCGGCGGGGGGTGGTGGGTCCGATATCGCCGCGATCAGCCGCGGAAAACGATCACCCGCCAATTCCAGTGCCGCGGCCATGGCGCCGGTGAATTCGTCTTCGGTGGCTCCCGGGCCCACGACCTGCTGTGCCAGGCTGCGCACATGGCCGTTCAGTACGACGAGCGTGTCCAGCCGCTCCGGTCCGGTCAGTTCGATATCGGCCACCGCCTCCAGGGCGGCCTCGGTCCAGCCCAGTTCGTTCGGGCCCATCGGTCGCGCTCCGGCCAGTAGTTCCATCACCCAGGGGTGGCGCCGGTAGCGCTCGAAGGTCAGCTGGGCCCAGGAGCGCAGTCCGCTGCGCCACGGCTGCGGGCCCGAGGTGTCGAGGGCGGGCAGGTCGCGCATGGCCTCTTCCACCATCAAGGCGGTGAGCTCGGCTTTTCCCGGAAGGTGGCGGTAGAGCGACATCTTCGTGTATCCGAGCCGATCGGCCAGCCGCTGCATGGAGAGAGCGGCCAGGCCTTCGGTATCGGCGAAATCGACCGCCGCGGCGACGATCGCGGACCGAGTGAGGGTGGGTTTGGGCCCCCGGGTGGGCCGGTGGTCGGTTCCCCAGAGCAGCTCCAGCACGGTCGGCGTCGCCATCGAATGCCTTTCGGAGATCGGTTGACGTGGAACTGTGTCTACCATACGCTGAATAGCGTCCATCGGAAACAGTTTCTGTTGGACGCAGATAATTGGATGGAGTTCGTCATGCAGAACCGCACCGTTCTCATCTCCGGCGCGAGCATCGCCGGCCCCGCACTCGCCTACTGGCTCGACCGCTATGGGTTCGATGTCACAGTGGTGGAGCGCGCCCCCGCCCTGCGGCCCGGCGGCCAGGCCGTCGACTTCACCGGGTCCGTACAACGCACGGTGCTGGAGCGGATGGGCGTCTACGACGAGATCCTCCGGTGCAGCACCGGGGCCACCGATATGGTCTTCCTGGACGCCGCGGGCCGGGAGCAGGCGCGGCTGTCCGGTGACTTCACCGGCGGCGATGTCGAGATCCTGCGCGGCGATCTCGCCCGGATCCTCTACGAGCGCACGGCCCGGCACTGCACCTATGTGTTCGGCGATTCGATCAGTGCGCTACGGGACACCGCCGCCGGGGTCGAGGTCGAATTCGAACACGGTCCGGCGCGCCGGTTCGACCTGGTGATCGGCGCGGACGGGATCCATTCCCGGGTCCGCCGCCTGGTATTCGGGCCGGAGGAGAAGTTCGTCCGGCATCGGGGTTACTACTACGCCATCGCCGGCGAACCGCTCGCCGGTGCAGGCGGGGAGGGGCCGCGCCGCCGGATGTCCTTTGCGTACAGCGCGCCGGGGCTGCTCGCCGTGCGCGGCGGCCCGAAAGCCCAGCACATGTATATGTTCGCCGCACCGGAACTCGGGTTCACCGACGAGGCCGATAAGCGCCGGGTGCTGGTCGAGCGATTCACCGGGATGGGTGCGGCGGTACCGGAGATGCTCGCCGAACTCCCGGAGTACGACGACTTCTATCTGGACGCGCTGGCCCGGGTGCGTATCCCCGGCTACGTATCGGGCCGGGTAGCGCTGGTCGGCGACAGCGCCTACGGGAACACCCTGGCCGGCTTCGGAACCGGTCTGGCGCTGGTGGGGGCCTACGTGCTGGCCGGTGAACTCGCCTCCGCCGCGGGCGATCACACCGCGGCCTTCGCCCGGTACGAGCAGATCATGCGCCGGTACGCGAAACTCGGGGGCAGCAGCAGTCCGGGACCGTTCCTGGCCCCGAAAACAGCCCTGGGCCTGCGTCTGCGCAACTGGTTCCTGGGGTCGCGCTGGTTCGACCTGATGGACAAGTTCGCCGGCGACGCGAAGGACGATATCGAGCTGATCGACTATGCCGGCGTAGTGGCGCGATAGCGGGCCGGAACATATCGCCGCGCGTGGCCGGTGCGAACCGGCGCGGCCGAAGTCACCCGGTGGCGGCGCAACCGCGTATCCGCTCCGGATGGCTGTAGATGTTCATCGTGTCGCCGCGGACGAAACCCGCCAGGGTGAGGCCGGACTCGTCGGCCAGGTCGACGGCCAGTGAACTGGGCGCCGAGACCGCGGCCAGTACGGGGATACCGGCCAGGACGGCCTTCTGTGCCAATTCGAACGAGGCGCGCCCACTCACCACGAGTACGAGATCGGAAGCCGGGATCCGGTTCTCGCGCAGGGCCCAGCCGATCACCTTGTCCACCGCATTGTGGCGGCCGATATCCTCACGGACCGCCAGCGCCTCGCCGGCCGTCGTGAACAGGCCCGCCGCGTGCAGACCACCGGTGGCGTCGAAAACCGACTGGTGGCTGCGCAATCGGTCCGGCAGCACCGCCAGCATCTCCGCATCGAGCAGCGGCTCCGGAGGCGGCAGGGGATAGCGGCTGCGCATCCGGATCTCGTCCAGCGCGGTGCGGCCGCAGAGACCGCAGGCGCCGGTCGTCAGAAAGGGACGGTCCGGCAGGACGATCGGGGCGTGCAGGCCCACATCCAGCACGTTGTAGGTGTTGCGGCCCTCGTCGTCGGTACCGGCGCAATAGCGGGCGCTGTGGATATCGGCTGCCCCGGCGATCAGGGTCTCACCGAAGAGGAAGCCGTGCACCAGGTCGATATCGTGGCCCGGGGTGCGCATGGTGACGGTGAGCGATTCGCCGCGGATCCGGATCTCGAGCGGCTCCTCGACAGCGAGTGTGTCGGGTCGGATGATCTCGCCGGACGGGGTGATACGCCGCATCCGGCGCCGCGCGGTGACTCTGCTCATCGGGCGCGATGGATATGACGTTCGAGCCGGACGGTGACGGCCTTGGATACCGGGGTGTTCGACCGCGCCGCCACATGGTCGAGGGGCACCAGCGGGTTCGTCTCGGGGTAGTAGGCGGCGGCGTTACCGCGGGGCGTCGAATAGGCCACCACCCGGAATCCCTCGACCCGCCGGTCGACGCCGTCGGTCCATTCCGAGACCAGATCGACCAGATCGCCGTCGTGGAAACCGAGTTCGGCGATATCCGCGGCGTTCACCAGGACCACTCGGCGGCCGTGGTGTACTCCGCGATAGCGATCGTCGAGACCGTAGATGGTGGTGTTGTACTGGTCGTGGCTGCGCAGGGTCTGCAGGATCAGCCGCCCCTCGGGTACCGGTACCCAGCTCAGCTCGTTCACCGCGAAATTGGCCTTCCCGGTGGCGGTCCGGAATTCGCGGGTATCGCGCGGCGGGTGCGGGAGTACGAAACCGTTGCGCTGCCGGACCCGGGCGTTGTAATCGGCGCAGCCCGGCACCACCCGGGCGATGGCATCGCGGATGCGGTCGTAGTCGCCGCGGAACTGCTCCCACGGCACCGGGTGGCCGGAGCCCAGCACCTCGCGGGCCAGTTCGCAGACGATCGCGACCTCGCTGCGCAGTTCCGGGCTCACCGGCTTCAACCGGCCGGTGGACAGATGCACCATCGACATCGAATCCTCCACCGAGACCTGCTGCCGCGCACCGTTCTGGATATCCAGGTCGGTGCGGCCCAGGGTGGGCAGGATCAAGGCGGTGGCCCCGTGGACGATATGGCTGCGGTTGAGTTTGGTGGAGACCTGCACGGTCAACGCGCAACCGCGCAGGGCCGCTTCGGTGACCGCGGTATCGGGCGTGGCGGACACGAAATTGCCGCCCATCCCGAAGAAGACACGGGCCCGGCCGTCGCGCAGTGCCCGGATCGCGGCGACGGTGTCGTAACCGTGCGCCCGCGGGCTGGTGATCCCGAATTCCCGATCGAGCGCGCCGAGGAAGGATTCGGGAACCTGTTCCCAGATACCCATGGTGCGGTCGCCCTGCACATTGGAATGCCCGCGGACCGGGCACAGGCCCGCGCCCGGTTTCCCGATCATGCCGCGGGCCAGGAGCAGATTCGCGGCCTCCTCGATGGTGGCCACCGCGTGGGTGTGCTGGGTGAGCCCCATGGCCCAGCACACGATGGTGCTCTTCGAACCGGCCAGGAGAGCGGCGGTACGTTCCAGTTCGTCGCGGGACAGCCCGGTCGCGGTGACGACCGTATCGAGGTCGACCGCGCGGATATGCCGTTCGTAGTCGGCGAATCCCGCGGTGCGGCCGTCGATGAAATCGCGGTCCAGTACGGTGCCCGGCGCCCGGTCCTCCGCCTCGAACAGTAATTTCGCCAGACCCTGGAACAGCGCCATATCGCCGCCCAGCCGGATCTGCAGGAAATCGTCGGCGATATCCACCCCGGTGGTGAGGCCCCGTACGGACTGCGGGTCGCGGAAACCGATCAGCCCGGTTTCGGGCAGCGGGTTGATCGCGACGATCCGCGCGCCCGCCTTCTTGGCATCGGCGAGCGCGCTGAGCATCCGCGGATGATTGGTGCCCGGGTTCTGGCCGGCGATCAGGATCAGATCGGCGGCCGCGAAATCGTCGATGGTCACCGAACCCTTGCCGATACCGATCGAACCGGTGAGCGCGGTGCCCGAGGATTCGTGACACATATTGCTGCAGTCGGGCAGATTGTTGGTCCCGAAGCTGCGGACCAGCAGCTGGTAGAGGAACGCCGTCTCGTTGGCGGTCCGGCCCGAGGTGTAGAACACGGCCTGGTCGGGCGATTCCAGCACGCGCAGCTCATCGGCGATGAGCCGGTAGGCGTCGTCCCAGGAGATCGGGGAGTAGTGGGTATCGCCCGGGCGCAGCACCATCGGATGGGTGAGCCGCCCCTGGCGGCCCAGCCAGTAGCCGGACCGGTCGGCGAGATCGTCGATCGAATACCGGGCGAAGAACTCGGGCCCCACCGTATCGAGCGTCGCCTCCTCGGCGACGGCCTTCGCGCCGTTCTCACAGAACTCGGCGGGCCGGCGGTGACCGGTGGGCTCCGGCCAGGCGCAGCCCGGACAGTCGAACCCGTGCACTTGATTGACCCGGGCCAGGGTCCGGGCGGTGCGGACGACACCCATATCGGACACCGCGCGCCGCAATGCCACGGCAACCGCGGTGACCCCCGCCGCCTGCTCCTTCGGCGGAGTGACGGTCAGTTCGGACTCGTCGATATCGTCGGTCGGGGCGTCGCGGTGCATACCGCCATTGTGCGCGCGTCACCGAATGTACAGAGAGGCGGCCACCGGTCGGCTGCGGTGTGGTGGGAGTGCCCGACCAGTTCAGGAGGCAAGTCCTGATGGGCGCGGACCGGTGCGATGGGCCCGCACGGACCCGGAACCGGCCGGATGGGTCCGGGGCTCACGGCTGTTGCTTCTCACCCGGAAGCCGGCCCGCGTAGCGACGGAGCGGTCGAGGAATCCTGCCGGGTTCTCCGGATCATGCCCACCGTCGTCCACTTCGTAGGGCCGGCCTCCAAGGGCGTAAGTGCCCCGCTCCCGGAACGGCGCCGCGAGGGAGCGCGCGGCGACCGAGGGTATGCAGCCATCCGTCCGGGGCAGGACACCCATGGAGCACTGCCGAGGGCGGAAGGCAGTGACCGGTTCGGCCGGCGGGTGGTAGTCGTAGGCCTACCGAACCGGGCGCACCACTTGCCGGTACCGGCCGCGCCGCCCTTCCGAATGTCTGCTCCGAATGTCTGCCTTGGTGGGTGGGGCCCGCCCCGGTTCTGGAGCGACAGAGCGAAGGAGCGCAGCGACTGAGCGGCGGAGTGAAGAACCGGGGTTGATAGGGCCCCGCCCCGCGCTGCCGGAGGCGGCGCCGAGATTGCCGGCTAATAGGGCCCCGACCCCGCGCCGCCGGAGGCTGCGCCGTCGACACTGTAGGTGAGGACCTGTTCGCTGATGCGGATCCGGCCGCCGGGTGGAAGTTCGGTCGGTGACTGACTGATCCGGGTCCAGCGGGGTTCGCCCGGAGTGGAGACGAAAGTACCGGCCGCGGTGCCGGCATCGCGCAGGAAGACCTTCCCGGAATCCACGGACAGGTAGGCGTGTACCCGGGAGATGTGCCGGTCGCGCTGGAGGACCAGCGGGGCGGCGGTTTTGCGGCGTACCGATTCGTCCACCGAGGGGCCGCGGCCGATGACGTAGGGGCGGTCGAGCGGATAGGCGGTACCGTCCTCGGCCACCAGGGTGGGTGAGGTGGGATGCTGTGGCTCGACGGTGTGCGCGGGGGTGTGCAGATGTGGCCGCGCCGATTCCTTGCGCAGGCGGATCGGCTTGGCTTCGGCGCGCATCGGGGCCGGTGCCGCCGACCAGGCCCGGGTGCCGGGCAGCGGCTCGGGGGCGGGCGCTTCGGCCGGTCCGGTACGTGGGCCGGACGGCGATTCGGGTTCCGGTTCGCTCGCGGCCAGTCCGGCCGGAGCGGTGGCGACGGGTTCGTAGGAGGCCGCCGCTTTCGCCGGTGTGGCGGGGCGATTCGGGTTCTTGTTGTTCCGGCGTACCGCCGCCTTGATGACGAAACCGCCGCCGGGGACGACGCCGGCGCGTAGATCAGTCCGTGGATACGGCGTGACCCGGCCGTCTGCTCCGGGGCCGACGGTCAGCGTCCGCACCGGGTCGCGCACGATCTCGTCCACCCAGGTGAACGCGCGGGCGCCGACGAGCCGCCGGGAGCCCTCCGCACCGGAGATCATCGCCGAGACCGGGCCGCGCAGTAGTACCAGAGTGCCGTCGGCAGTGGGCGCGACCAGTCCGAACGGTGGTGGTTCGGAACCGGTACCGAAGACGACGGCCGCGAGCCGCTGCGCGATGGCCGCACCCGGATGTTCGGCGTCCGCTACGGCTTCGACCGCGCCGAGTATCCGCTCGGTGGAGGCGTTGGCCCCCACGAGATAGATCACGACATCACCGAATCGCGCGACCAGGCCCTCGCCCGGTGCGATCCCGATAGTGGACGTATCAACGCGCACCCGCGGCTCCTTCCTGGCGCACTACCGGATCCAGCATAGATGCGAATCCGTTACCCGTCGTATGAGATGGTTGCGACGGATCGCCGGGCAGGAACGCCGGGGCGTCCGCGTCACCGGGATCAGGAAGAGGGACCTCATGCCGATCAGCGCCTTGGACGAGCGCACCGCACTGGTCGTCGTCGATCTGCAGAACGGTGTGCTGTTCCGGCCGGTCGCACCGGAGCCGGTGGCGGCGGTCGTGCGCCGCAGTGTCGAACTGGCGGCAGCGTTCCGGGCGGCGGGGTTGCCGGTGGTGCTGGTGCGGATGACCGCAGCCGGGGTGGATGCCACGCCGGGGCGTACCGATATGTCCGCGGTGGCCCGGCAGCAGCCCGCGCCGCCGGCCGGTTGGGACGAGATACTTCCCGAGCTGGCCGGTGACGACCGCGATGTCGTCGTCACCAAACGCACCTGGGGTGCGTTCCACGGCACCGACCTGGATCTGCGGTTGCGCCGCCGCGGGATCACCCAGTTGGTGCTCACGGGTATCGCGACCAGTCTCGGTGTCGAATCCACCGCGCGGTCCGCGCACGAACACGGTTACCACGTAACCCTCGCGGTCGACGCGATGACCGATATCCGTGCCGAATCCCACACCAACAGTGTCGAACGCATCTTTCCGCTGATCGGTGAGACCGGGACCGCCGCCGAAATATTGGAATCGCTCCGCAGCACTGGGCGCGGTGCGGCATGATTCGCGCGGCCGGGGCCGGAGATATCCCGGTGCTGCAGGAGGTCGAGGTACGGGCGGGCGAACCGTTCGCCGCGGTGGGCATGGACGCGATCGCCGGTGACGAGCCGTTGCCGGCCGAGGTGCTGGGTGGGTTCGTCCTGGACGGTCGCGCCTGGGTCTGGGAGGACGACGGCCGGGGCCCGGTGGGTTATCTGATCGCGAGCGTCGTGGACGGGAACGCGCATATCGACCAGGTTTCGGTACTACCCGAATACCGTGGGGCGGGAATCGGCCGCCGGCTGATAGACCACGCGGTGCGCTGGGCCGCCGGCCGGCGGCTGCCTGCGATAACGCTCACCACTTTCACCGAGGTCCCGTGGAACGGGCCCTACTACCGGCGACTGGGTTTCCGCTATCTCGATCCGGCCGCGGAGACGCCGCAGTTGCACGCGTTGCGGGCGGCCGAGATCGCGCACGGTCTCGATCGCTGGCCCCGTTCCTGTATGTGGGCCGCTGTCGAGACCTGGGAATACGCCTAGGTCACCGCGTGGCCTCGGCCACCGCGGCTTCGGCGGCGGCCAGGGCAGCCGCCCGGTCGGCCGGGACCAGACCGAGGCGGGTGCGGCGGTCCAGGAGATCGGCGGCGTCGAGGGCGCCCTCTTGTTCGAGCGACCAGACGAACTCCGCGGCCAGCACATCCGCGCCGGGCGCGACCGGTCCGGCCAGTCCGGGGTTCGCGGCGGCCAGCGTAACGATCGCGGGGGCCTCGGCGCCGTACCGCTCGATGAGCAGCTGGGGCGCGGCGATCCGGTCCCGGGCGACTCCGCCGACCGCGCCGGTCAGCGGGAGGTCGCGGGTCCGGCAGGGGCCCGCGTGCAGTCCGCCGTGTGCGACGGCCGCGTCGACGGCGTCCTGGGCCATCTTGCGGTAGGTGGTGAGTTTGCCGCCGACCACGGTCACCAGCCCGTTGCGCGCGGTGAGGACAGCGTGTTCCCGCGAGATATCGGCGGTACTGTCGTCTGCCGTGCGCAGTAGGGGCCGCAGTCCGGCGTAGCTGCCGCGGATATCGGTGTGGGTCAGGGGGATCCGCAGCACCGTGTTGACGGTGTCGAGCAGGAAATCGATCTCGGCGCCGGTGGGCCGCGGCTCGTCGGGTACCGGCCCGGGGGCGTCCTCGTCGGTCAAGCCCAGGTAGACCCGCCCGTGTGGGGCCGGCAGGGCGAAGATGAAGCGGCCGACGGAGCCGGGTACCGGTACGGTCAGCGCCGCGGTGAGCCCGCCGAAGGCTGCGGCGTCGAAGACCAGGTGGGTGCCCCGGCTGGGGCGCAGTTCGATACCGGTGTCCACCTGATCCGCCCAGACGCCGGTCGCGTTCACCACCGCGGTGGCGCGCACATCGAGGGTTTCGCCGGTCAGGGTGTCGCGGAGCAGAGCCCGGTCTCCGGTGGCCTCTTCGGCGGCGACCCGGGTCAGTACGGTCGCGCCGTGAGCGGCCGCGGTGCGCGCCAGGGCGACCACGAGCCGCGCGTCGTCGACGAGTTGCCCGTCCCAGGCCTGCAGGCCGCCGCGCAGCCCGTGCTGCCGCACGGTCGGCGCCAGTCGCAACGCTTCGGCCCGGGTCACCCGCCGGGACCGCGGTAGCAGCGCGCCCGGGGTACCCGCGCCCGCGCGCAGGGCGTCGCCGGCCAGGAAACCCGCACGGATCAGGGCGCGGGTGGACAACCCGATCTCCGGGAGCAGGGGCACCAGTTGCGGTAGCGGGCGCACCAGGTGGGGGGCGGTGCGGCGTAGCAGGATTCCGCGCTCCACCGCGCTCTCGTGCGCGATCCCGACCTTTCCGCTCGCCAGGTAGCGCAGCCCACCGTGTACCAGTTTCGAGCTCCACCGGCTGGTCCCGTGGGCGAGATCGTGGCGTTCCACCAGCACGGTGCGCAGTCCGCGAGTGGCCGCGTCGAGCGCGACTCCGGCGCCGGTCACCCCACCGCCGATCACCAGCAGATCGATGGCCGGATCGTCGCCGAGGGCGGTGAGTTCACGACGCCGGCGATACGCGTTCAACGCGGGTCCCGAAACGGGGAAAGGGTTCTCGGCCATCTGGTTCTCGGCCCGGCGTCCCGCCGCGAGGGCGGGGAGGACGGTCGCGGACCGCCGGGGCGCCGGGCGCTACTCCTTCCTGGACGGTGGGATCACGGGGCGAGATAGCTGTCGAGGGCGTACCGCAGTTCGGTGTCGAGGGCGGGACCGTCGAGCAGATGGGTGACCGTAGCGGCCGACTGCACCGCGGATTGGGTGATCAGCAGGGCCATGGCGGCCAGCCGATCGGGTTCGCCGGCTCGTACCGAACCGTCTTCCTGGCCCGCCCGGATCTGTGTGGTGAACAGTTCGAGCAGTTGCCGCTGGTTGCGGCCCAGCCGGCCGAATACGTAGGTGAGCATGAGATCGGTGTCGGTGCGGAAGATCTTGCCGAACAGCGGGTTCGATCGGACCTCGGCGGCGCCGGTCACCACACCGGTGACCAGCCGGTCGCGCGCGAGCCCGCCCCTTGGTACGGCGGCGGCGATGATCGCCTGTAGTTCGCGTACGAGCAATTCGGCGACCAGGGTGCGGCTGTCGGCCCAGCGCCGGTAGACGGTGGGCCGGCTGACACCGGCACGGCGGGCGACCTCGGTGAGCGTGGTGCGCCGGACGCCGAATTCCGCCACGCAATCGCGGGCCGCGTCGAGAATCGTCTGCTCGACGGGCGCGCTGCCGGGGTCCGGGGTGGCTGCGCCGGTGGACACGGACTCGACCTCATCTCCGCTTCGGGTTACTGCTTGACACTACATGTCAAACTGTAACGCATGACCAGTGAGCAAGGCGAACGTGAGGTGAACTCGGCGCCGAGCGCGCGGCGGCCGGATATGGTGTGGGACGCCTGGGGCGTCGCCGCCGGGCACAAACCGCTGCCCGAGCAGATCCGGGGCCTGCTGACGCAGGTGTTCGGGGTCGCCGAGACGCCGGTGTCACGTCGTGATGAGGGCGATGTGCCGCTCCGGCCGTCCGTGCTGACCCCGGAACGGCGGGCCGGTCTGGTGGAGATCGTCGGGCGCGGCCACCTCTCCACCGAACCGGTCGACCGGTTGCGGCACGCCGGCGGCAAGAGCACGCCCGACCTGCTGCGACGACGCGATCCGGCCCCGCAGGACGCGCCGGATGTCGTGGTCCTGCCGGCCGATCACCACGAAGTGGCGGCCGTACTCGCCTACTGCTCGGACCAGGGCATCGCCGTGGTTCCCTTCGGCGGTGGCACCAGTGTGGTCGGCGGCCTCGACCCGGTTCGTGGCGGATTCGATACCGTGATCGCCTTGGACCTGCGCCGGCTCGACGCGCTGCTGGACTGCGATCCGGTCTCCGGTACCGGGACCTTCGGGGCCGGTGTCACCGGACCGCGTGCCGAACAGTTGCTCGCCGAGCACGGGCTCTCACTCGGTCATTTCCCGCAGAGTTTCGAATTCGCCAGTATCGGTGGGTTCGCCGCGACCCGGTCCTCGGGTCAGGCCTCCGCGGGATACGGCCGGTTCGACGATATGGTCCAGCGGATCCGGGTGGCCACACCCACCGGCGATCTGCTGCTCGGCCGGGCGCCGGCCTCGGCCGCCGGACCGGATCTGCGTGAACTGTTCGTGGGTTCCGAAGGCGCCTTGGGCGTCCTCACCGAAGTGACGGTCCGGGTCCATCCGGTACCGGAGACGACCACTCATATGGCCTGGTCCTTCCCGGATTTCGAAACCGGGGCGGCCGCATTGCGCGCGGTCGTGCAGACAGGTGCGGCGCCCACGGTGCTGCGCTTGTCCGATGAAGTTGAAACCGGGTTGAATCTGGCCCGAGCCGGGAATGTCGGCGGGGCATCGGTTTCCGGCTGTCTCGCGGTGACGACCTTCGAGGGCACCGCCGCGCATACCGCGGCCCGCGGCGCCGAGGCCGGGGCGCTGCTGCGCGCCGCCGGCGGTACCGAACTCGGTCCCGATCCGGCCCGTGAGTGGCAGCACGGTCGTTTCGCGGCGCCCTATCTGCGCGATGCGCTGCTGGACGCCGGGGTGCTGTGCGAAACGCTGGAGACCGCGACCACCTGGGGCGCGCTGGCCGATCTGAAGGCGAGAGTCACCACCGCCCTCACCGATTCGCTGACCGCCCAGGGCGCACCGGCGCTGGTGATGTGCCATATCTCGCATACCTACCCGACGGGTGCCTCGCTGTACTTCACCGTCGTCGCCGCATCGCTCGCGGACCCGATCACCCAGTGGCGGGCCGCGAAAACGGCCGCCGGTGATGCCATCGCCGCCGCCGGCGCCACCATCACCCACCATCACGCCGTGGGCGCCGACCACCGGGCCTGGATGCCCGCCGAAATCGGCGACCTGGGGATCCGGGTGCTGCGCGCGGTGAAACGCGAGATCGACCCGGCCGGGATCCTCAACCCTGGCAAACTGCTGCCATGACTCGCGCCGCGGATCCCCGGGAAGTGCGCACAGTCGCCGTGGTGACCAACCCTGCCTCCGGCCAGGGCCGGGCGCGCGAGGCCGCCCGGATCGTCGTCGACCGGCTCACCGGCGCGGGAGTCCGAGTCGCCGAGATCCACGCGCCCTCCGCCGCGCGGACCCGCGAGCAGGTGCGCGAGGTGGTGACCGGCCAGGCACCCGACGCGGTCGTCTGCGTCGGTGGGGACGGGCTGGTCAATACGATCCTGGATCCACTGGCGCATTCGGGCGTCCCGTTGGCACTGGTCCCCGCGGGTACCGGCAATGATCTGGCGCGGGAACTGGGTATCGCGGACGATCCGGGCCGCGCCGCGGAACTGGTCCGGTTCGGGCGGGTCCGCACCATCGATCTGGGCCGGCTGGAACCCGCCGGGCACGACCCGATGTGGTTCGCCACCGTGATGTGCACCGGCTTCGACGCCCGGGTCACCCTGCGCGCCAACCGGATGCGATATCCGCGGGGCCGCTCCCGCTATACCTTCGCCGCGGTCGCCGAGATCGCGCGCGGTATCGCCGTGCCCTACCGGATCGCTCTGGGTGGGCCGGCGGCGGAGGTGATCACCACCGACGCGCTGCTGGTCGCGGTGGGCAACACCACCACCTACGGCGGCGGGATGCTCATCTGCCCGGACGCCCGGTGCGACGACGGACTACTGGACGTGACTGTCGTCGGCAAGGTTTCGCATCTGGAGATGTTGCGGATTCTGCCCGCGCTGTCGGCGGGTAAACGGATCGAGCATTCCGCGGTGGCCCAGTACCGCGCCGAATCCTTGAGTGTGAGTGCCCCGGGTGCCCCGGCCACCGCCGACGGCGAACCCGCGGGCGGGCTACCGCTGACCGCGCGCGCCGAACCCGGGGCACTCACCGTGTTGGTTCCCTGACTTCGGGGTCAGGCGGCGAACCGCACCCGTAGCCGGTCGACACCGTCGCGGTCGAGCACCACGAGCGAGGCGGGCGCCGGTCGCGGCCCCGTCCCGGTCTCCAGTCGTCGCAGCATCCGTTTCCAGCGCCATACGTGCCAGTTGAACGACAGTCGCCCGACCCGGCGGCCCCGCGCATGCTGTCCGGCACGGGCGACGGTCGCCGGAACGTCGAGCAGCACCATATGCAGTTCGCGCCCGTGCCGGACGGCCCAGCGGGTGAGCATCCGGCGCGTGAAACCGATGGTGCCGCAATCGTGGATCACCACCGGACCGCGGTGATCGCGCAGCGCTACCCAGATCCGGCCGAAGTGCACGATATGTACTACCGGCCGCCACATCGGGTAGGGCAGCCAGGCCAGCCGCCGCCGCCACGAGTTGCGGGCGTGGATGGAATCGAGCACCACCGAACGGTCGGGGCCCGGTATCGCGTGTTCGGCGTCGGGATCGGAACCGAACAGCCGCCGTAGCGCGGTGCTCTTGCCCGCGCCGGGGATTCCGGCGAACAGCACGGCCGCGCTCGCCGGGTACCGCAGCTCCCGTGTCGACCGGCCCCGTAGGTCGTCGACGGCCCGCGGGTGGACGATTTCCGAATCCGATTCGGGGAAGATGGATTCCGCGGGGTTCAACGGTATGGAGTCGAGCGGGGGGTTCACCCCGTCCAGGGTCCCCAGTCGAGCCGAATTCGGCAAGATTGTCGTCTTTGTCCGTTGAAGGTCACAGTATTCGGCCGGGTCCGTCCACTGCGGCGAGCCGAGGGCGGACCTGAGAATTCCGGTGCTCAAGCTGAGAATTGCTTATGGATTGGGAGCGCGGCCCGGGATCGGCGGTAGTCTTACTCGTGTAGGCGGAGTCTTCGGTGTCCCTCATCCACCGAAGGCTCCGTCTCTTCGTTTCCAAGGGTCTTTTTCCGCGGCGGGACGCGGTGGCAGGCCCGGCACCCACCTTCGGGCGGCCGGCATCCGGACCGCCGGATCCGGGGAGTGCGGCCACCGAGCCGAGGCGGGAAGAGCCCGGGTGCCCGGGGCCGCGCCGCCCGGATCTGCCGCGGCACCGCCCTCCGACACGGCCCCGCGGCGCCGGAGGCGATCCCGTAGCCACTAGAATCGCGGCGTGACCAGCGCAGCCCCTGACAACACGCGTAATCGTGCCGACGACCTCCCCAAGAGCTGGAATCCCGGCGAAGTAGAGGCCGACCTGTACGAGCGCTGGGTAGCCGCCGGTTACTTCGCTGCCGACCCGCGCAGTTCCGCGCCCGCGTATTCGATCGTGCTGCCGCCGCCCAATGTCACCGGCACGCTGCATATGGGCCATGCGCTCGATCACACGCTGATGGACACCCTGGCGCGGCGTAAGCGTATGCAGGGTTACGAGGTGCTGTGGTTGCCCGGGATGGACCACGCGGGTATCGCCACGCAGACCGTGGTGGAGAAACAGCTCGCCGTGGACGGTAAGACCAAAGAGGAGTTCGGCCGCGAACTGTTCGTGCAGAAGGTCTGGGACTGGAAGCGCGAGTCCGGTGGCGCGATCCAGTGGCAGATGCGGGCCCTCGGCGACAGTGTGGACTGGTCGCGGGATCGGTTCACCATGGACGAGGGACTGTCGCGCGCGGTCCAGACGATCTTCAAACGCCTCTACGAGGCCGGTCTGATCTACCGGGCGGAACGCCTGGTGAACTGGTCGCCGGAACTGCGCACCGCCATCTCCGATATCGAGGTCAAGTACGAGGACGTCGAAGGTGAACTGGTGTCGCTGCGGTACGGGTCGCTCGACGATTCCGAACCGCATGTGGTGGTCGCCACCACCCGGGTGGAGACCATGCTCGGTGACACCGCGGTCGCGGTGCATCCGGAGGACCCGCGGTACCGGGCGCTGATCGGTACCACCCTGGAACATCCGATCACCGGGCGGCAGATCCCGATCGTCGCCGACGACTATGTCGATCCCGAGTTCGGTTCCGGCGCGGTGAAGATCACCCCGGCCCACGATCCGAACGACTTCGAGATGGGCCTGCGGCACAACCTGCCGATGCCCACGATCATGGACGAACGCGGCCGGATCGCCGATACCGGTACCGAATTCGACGGGATGGACCGCTTCGAAGCGCGGGTCAAGATTCGTGAACGCCTCGCCACCGAGGGCCGGATCGTCGCCGAGAAACGGCCCTACCTGCACAGTGTCGGTCATTCCGAACGGAGCGGCGAGCCGATCGAACCGCGGCTGTCCATGCAGTGGTGGGTGAAGGTCGAATCGCTGGCGAAGGCGGCGGGCGACGCGGTCCGCAACGGCGATACCGTGATCCATCCGCCGAGCCAGGAGCCACGCTGGTTCGACTGGGTCGACGATATGCACGACTGGTGCATATCGCGGCAGCTGTGGTGGGGGCACCGGATCCCGATCTGGTACGGGCCCGAGGGCGAGATCGTGTGCGTCGGTCCCGACGAGCAGGCGCCCGAGGGGTGGGTGCAGGATCCCGATGTCCTCGACACCTGGTTCTCCTCCGGGCTGTGGCCGTTCTCGACCATGGGCTGGCCGGACGCCACTCCGGAACTGGCCAAGTTCTATCCGACCAGTGTGCTGGTCACCGGCTACGACATCCTGTTCTTCTGGGTCGCGCGGATGATGATGTTCGGCACCTTCGTCGCCGACGACCCGGCGCTGACCACCGGTAAGGACGGCGCGTACCAGGTCCCGTTCCGGGATGTGTTCCTGCACGGCCTGATCCGTGATCAGTTCGGCAAGAAGATGTCGAAGTCGCGGGGTAACGGGATCGACCCGCTGGACTGGATCGCCGACTACGGCGCGGACGCGCTGCGCTTCACCCTGGCCCGCGGTGCCCAGCCCGGCGGCGACCTCTCGGTGGGCGAACCGCACGCGCTCGCCTCGCGCAGCTTCGTGACCAAGCTGTTCAACGCGACCAAGTTCGCGCTCATGAACGGTGCCCGGCCGGGGACGGTGCCCGCCCGGGAAACGCTGACCGACGCCGACCGCTGGATCGTCGACCGGTTCGACGAAGTGCTCGGCGAGGTGGACACCGCGTTCGACGCCTACGAGTTCGGCAAGGCCTGCGAGGCGCTGTACCACTTCGCCTGGGACGAACTCTGCGACTGGTACCTGGAACTGTCCAAGGTCCAGTTCGCCGAGAGCGAGGAGCGGGCCGAATCCACCCGGGTCGTGCTCGGATCGGTGCTGGACTCGGTGCTGCGGTTGCTGCACCCGGTGATCCCGTTCGTCACCGAATCGCTGTGGCGGGCGCTGACCGGAGCGGAATCGGTGGTCGTGTCCGCGTGGCCGGTGCGCACCGGGACACCGGCCGATACCGGCGCCGCGCAACGTATCGCCGATCTGCAGCGGCTGGTCACCGAGATCCGCCGGTTCCGCAGCGATCAGGGTTTGAACGATAAGCAGAAGGTCGCGGCCCGGGTGCTCGGCCTGGACACGGCGGGTCTGGAGCATCTCCATCCCGAAGTGGGCACACTGGGCCGGCTCACCGAACCGGGCGCGGATTTCGCGGCCACCGCTTCGGTGGAAGTGCGGTTGAGCGGTACCACGGTCACCGTCGAGGTCGATACCTCGGGCACCGTGGATCTCGCGGCCGAGCGGCGCCGTCTGGAGAAGGATCTGGCGGCCGCGCAGAAGGAGCTGGCGGGAACCGAGGCGAAACTCGGGAACGAGGCCTTCCTGGCCAAGGCGCCCGAACCGGTAGTGGACAAGATCCGCGGGCGGCGCGAGGTCGCCGCGGCCGAGGTGGCGCGGATCGGATCCCGGCTGGCCGAGCTGAGCGGCAAGTGAACGCCCACGGCGACAACGACGAGCCCGAGCCGCTGCACGGCGGCGCTCGGCTCGGTACCGGACCGTCGCCGGTGGAGCTGGCGGAGATGGCGCTGGTCGAGGCCGAACTCGACCAGCGGTGGCCGGAAACGAAGATCGAACCGTCGCTGACCCGGATCTCCACCCTGATGGATGTGCTGGGTTCGCCGCAGCGCGGCTTCCCGGCCATCCATATCGCGGGCACCAACGGTAAGACGTCGGTGACGCGGATGATCGACTCGCTGCTCACCGCCCTGCACCGCCGGACCGGACGGCTCACCAGCCCGCATCTGCAACTGGCCACCGAGCGGATCAGTATCGACAACCGGCCGATCTCACCGGCCCGCTATGTCGAGCTGTACCGGGAGATGCAGCCCTATATCGAGATGATCGATGCCCAGTCGGCGACCGCGGGCGGTCCGGCGATGAGCAAGTTCGAGGTGCTCACCGCCATGGCCTACGCGGCGTTCGCGGAGGCGCCGGTGGACGTGGCGGTCGTGGAGACCGGGATGGGCGGTAGCTGGGACGCGACCAATGTGATCGACGCGCAGGTCGCCGTCATCACCCCCATCGGTCTCGATCACACCGACTATCTGGGCCCCGATCTCACCTCCATCGCCGGTGAGAAGGCCGGGATCATCAAACGGGCCCCCGAAGCACTGGTTCCCACCGATACTGTCGCGATCATCGCCGAGCAGGACCCGGAGGCATTGGAGGTACTGCTGCGCCGGGCCGTCGAGGTCGACGCCGCGGTGGCGCGGGCCGGTTCGGAATTCCAGGTGCTGAGCCGCCGGATCGCCGTGGGCGGGCAACAGCTGGAACTGCAGGGGCTGGGCGGGGTCTACGACGAGATCTTCCTGCCGCTGCACGGCGAACACCAGGCGCACAACGCGGCGCTCGCGCTGGCCGCGGTGGAGGCGTTCTTCGGGGCCGGGGCGCAGCGGCAGCTCGATATCGACGCGATCCGCGCCGGTTTCGCCGACGTCACCAGCCCCGGTCGTCTCGAGCGGATGCGTAACGCGCCCACTCTCTTCATCGACGCCGCCCATAACCCGGCCGGTGCCGCCGCGCTCGCCGCGACGCTGACCGCCGAATTCGATTTCCGCAAACTGGTCGGGGTCGTCGCGGTCCTGGCCGACAAGGATATCGCCGGTATCCTCACCGCACTCGAACCGGTGTTCGACGAGATCGTCGTGACGACCAACGGGTCCCCCCGCGCCCTGCCGGTGGACCAGCTCGCCGATCTCGCCGTCCAGCGCTTCGGCGACGAACGCGTCGTCACCGCCGACTCGCTACCCGATGCACTGGAAACGGCCGTCGCGCTGGCCGAGGAGGTCGGTGAGGCGGGCGAGATGGTGTCCGGCGCGGGTGTGGTGGTCACCGGGTCGGTGGTGACGGCCGGCGCCGCGCGAGCCCTGTTCGGGAAGGACCCGGCCTGATGCCTCCGGCCCCAGGCGACGCCGACGATGCCGACGATGCGGAGCCGATGATGAGGAACAGCATGAGTGAGCCCGAAGTATCCGGCCCCGCGGCGGCATCCGGCCCCGAGGCGACCGTCCCGGCCCCGCCCGACCCCTGGAAGGGGCTGCGGGGTGTGATGGCGGGTGCCCTGGTGCTCGAGGCGATCACCGTGCTGCTGGCGCTGCCGGTCGTCGCCGATATCGCCGGCGGCGTCACCTGGGTCTCGGGGACCTATCTCGTGGTGCTGGCGCTGGTGATGATCGCGGGCGCGGGACTGCAGCGCCGCTCCTGGGCGATACCGTTCAATCTGGGCTTACAGGTGCCCGTGCTGATCGGTGGGGTGTTCCATCTCTCGATCGCGATCATCGGCGTCGTCTTCCTCGTGGTCTGGGCCTTCATCCTCGTGCTGCGAGCGGATGTGAAACGACGGCTCGAGGCGGGCACTCTGCCCAGTCAGCGCTTCCCCGGCGGTTCCTGACCGCGGTGTCCGGGTCGGGCGCGCCAGAGTTACGAGTACCCCGTCGGACGAACCTGGTCAGGGGTACCGCCGACTGCCGCGCGGTCGTGTGCGGACTGCGGTTGGGCCTTGTCCGGCGGCGCCCATTAGGCTGACCGCGTGACAGAGCAGACGTTGATTCTGATCAAACCGGACGGTGTGGCCCGCGGCTACGTCGGCGAAGTGCTGAACCGGATCGAGCGCAAGGGTCTCACCATCGCGGCCCTCGAGCTGAAACAGGTGACCGAGGAAGTGGCCGCCGCCCACTACGCCGAGCACGCGGAGAAGCCGTTCTACGGCTCGCTGATCGAGTTCATCACCTCCGGTCCGGTCGTCGCCGCTGTACTGGAGGGGCCGCGCGCCATCGCCGCCTTCCGGCAGCTGGCCGGTGGTACCGACCCGGTGGAGAAGGCCGCTCCCGGCAGCATCCGTGGTGACCTCGGTCTCGAGACCCAGTACAACCTGGTTCACGGATCGGACTCGCCCGAGGCCGCCAAGCGCGAAATCTCCCTCTGGTTCCCCGAATTCCCCCTCTGATCACCGTCCGGCACCGGGCCGCCCGGACCCGTGCGAGTGCCTTGCGCGGCGCCACGGCGAACACCTGGCGCACGGTGTGGGATACTGGTACATGGTTGCGCCCACAGTGGGTGCGGCCGGATGACACACTGCGGAACGATGCCGCCATCGCTGCCGCGGACGTACAGCCGGATACGTGGGCTGCGTCTGCCCGGCGCGCTGGACGAGGGCTCGTACCGCGGAGTTCAGCCATATGCCAGGCGCCGCGTGGCCAGTTAGCCCGACCGACGTTCGATAGTGGAGATAACCGGGCACGCGGGGCGAGACCATTGACCTCGCGCCAACCGCGCGAGGCGGACGGAAAGCGCCCCCGCGACGGCCGCGTCACTCGTTGAGGAACGCGCCCGGGGGCCCGAGGAGACTTCGTGGCCGATCAAGAGCCGCTGGACACAACATCACAGGACGACGATCACTTGCCGGAGCGAATCCGAGTACATGCCCTGGCCAAACGGCTCGGCGTGACCAGTAAGCGTATTCTGGCCAAACTCAGCGAACTGGGGACCGAGGCCCGCAGCCCGCAATCGAGCGTGGACCGGGCCGTCGCGGAGTCGGTGCGCGAATCATTGACCGCTCCGCCGGCACTCGCCCCCGCCGAACCCAGCTTGTTCGACCCGACCGGTACGACGGCGGGCCCGGATGCCGCCGCGGCGGTGGAGCCCGACGCCGCGCCCGCGCCGACCGCGCGGGAGCCGGAACCGATCCCGGCTACGCAACCGGCCGACGACTCCGGGCAAACCCCTGGCATCACGGTGGCGCCGGACCCGGTCGTCGCGAACGCGGCGTCGGAAACTGCCGAGCCGCAGTCTTCGGTGACCCCCGCTGTCGCGGCGCCGACCGGGGCCGCGGCCGATACCGGAGATTCCGCCGCGACGCCGGTGGCCGAGCCCTCGTCCTCGTCCGCGGCTGCCGGGGATGCTTCCGCCACCGCTGTCCCGGCTTCGGCCGAGATCGCGCCGGCGAGTGCGTCCGCCGCCCCCGCGGCCGCGGTCACTCCGCCCCCCGCTTTCACGGCCGCGTTCAACCTGTTCGCGAGCCCGGTCCCCGAAGAGCCCGCCTCGACCGAACCGCACGTCTTCGAGTCGGCTGTCGTCGCGGCTCCGCTGTTCCTTTCGCCGGACGCGGCCGCGGCCGAACAACCGCGGCGCCGGCGCAAACCCGAACCGGAACCCGAGCCGGAATCCGGCGCGGACGCCGAGTCGGATACCGATACCGACTCCGAGGACCAGTCCGAGCAGGGCGACTCCGACGATCAGCCACGCCGTCGCCGGCGGGGCCGCCGGGGCCGCGGCCGGGGCCGGGGCGAACAGCAGTCCGAGGGCGAGGACACCGATACCGAGGGCGGCGCGAGCGCCGATTCCGACGAGCAGTCCGCCGATACCGGTGAGAAGGCCGCGGATTCCGGCGAGAGCGAGGAATCCGGGGCGGCGGACGCCGCCGACTCCGACGGTGGCGAGGACTCCGAGAGCGGCGCCAGCCGGCGTCGCCGGCGTCGCCGCCGCCGTAAGGTCGGCGGCGAATCCGGTGAGAACGAACCGGCCGACGACGACCCGCCCAATACCGTGGTCCACGAGCGGGAACCCCGGACCAAGGCCCGTACCCGCGCGACCGTCGACGAAGTGCAGGGGATCACCGGCTCGACCCGGCTGGAGGCGAAACGGCAGCGTCGCCGCGACGGCCGCGAGGCCGGCCGCCGCCGTCCGCCGATCCTCACCGAATCGGAATTCCTGGCCCGGCGCGAAGCCGTGGACCGGGTGATGGTCGTCCGGGAGAAGGAGTTCCCGGGGCATCCGGCCGCCACCCAGGTCGCCGTGCTCGAGGACAACATCCTGGTCGAGCATTTCGTCACCAGTACCGGTTCGGCGTCCATGGTGGGCAATGTCTACCTGGGCAAGGTGCAGAACGTGCTGCCCAGTATGGAGGCCGCGTTCGTCGATATCGGCCGGGGCCGCAACGGTGTGCTCTACGCGGGCGAGGTCAACTGGGAGGCCGCCGGGCTCGGCGGTAGAGAACGCAAGATCGAGCAGGCGCTCAAACCGGGTGACCAGGTGCTGGTCCAGGTGAGCAAGGATCCGGTCGGTCACAAGGGTGCCCGGCTCACCACCCAGATCAGCCTGGCCGGTCGATTCCTGGTGTACGTGCCCGGCGGCACCTCCACCGGGATCAGCCGCAAGCTGCCCGATACCGAACGCAAACGGCTCAAGGAGATCCTGCGCGAGATCGTTCCCGCCGACGCGGGCGTCATCATCCGGACCGCGTCCGAGGGTGTCAGCGAAGCCGAACTGACCCGCGATGTGGACCGTCTGCAGACGGCCTGGCGCAAGATCACCGCGGCCGCCGAGAACGAGTCGGGTGCGCCGAAGACCCTCTACGAAGAGCCGGACCTCCTGGTCAAGGTCGTCCGCGATCTGTTCAACGAGGACTTCTCGAAGCTGGTCATCGAGGGCGAGCGCTCCTGGAACACGGTCGAGAACTACATCGGCACCGTGGCGCCCGATCTGCTCGCCCGGGTCTCCCGGCACGAGAGCGCCGGCGCCGATGTCTTCGAGACCTACCGTATCGACGAACAGCTGGCCAAGGCGCTCGATCGCAAGGTGTGGCTGCCCTCGGGCGGCACGCTGGTGATCGACCGCACCGAGGCCATGACGGTGGTCGATGTCAATACCGGGAAGTTCACCGGTTCCGGCGGCGGCAATCTGGAAGAGACGGTCACCCGGAACAATCTGGAGGCGGCCGAGGAGATCGTGCGCCAGATGCGGTTGCGCGATATCGGCGGCATGATCGTGGTCGACTTCATCGATATGGTGCTGGAGTCCAACCGCGACCTGGTGTTGCGTCGTCTCACCGAGGCTCTGGGTCGTGACCGCACCCGGCACCAGGTCTCCGAGGTGACCTCGCTGGGCCTGGTCCAGATGACCCGTAAGAAACTCGGCACCGGACTGGTGGAGGCGTTCTCCACGACCTGTGAGCACTGCCACGGGCGCGGCATCCTGGTACACAGCTACCCGGTGGAACCGTCGGGGTCGGACGAGGGTGCCGGTCGTGGCCGCGAATCCGGTTCGCGGCGCCGCCGCAACCGGGACAAACCCGCCGCCACGGCACCCGCCGCGCCGCAGCAGGCCGCCGCTCCGGAGCTCTCGGAAGAAGAAGCCGCCGCCAAGCGCGCCCACCCGGTGGCGCTGGCCATGGCCGCCCATCATCCGGAGGCCGAGGAAGCGGAGCAGGCCGAAGCCGCCCCGGCCGAGGCGTCGAAGCGCGATTCGGGCCAGAAGGTATCGCGGGGCGAGGCCGGTGGTGCGGAGTCCGCGGCCGCACCGGCCGATGCCACAGCCGCCGCGTCCGGAGCCGAGAAGGACACCGCGGCGGTCGCCGAACCGCGCCGCCGGCGAGCCCGGGTCCGCCGTTCGGCCGGTGCCGCCGGTCAGGCTGCCCCGGTCGCGGAGCGGAACGGCCGCGGGACGTCCGGGGATACCGAGCCGGTAGCGGCCGAGTCCGCGACCGCGGAGCCGGCCGCCGGCGAATCGGTTCCGGCCGAACCCGCCGCCACGGGCGACCGGAGCGGGACACCTGCCGCCGAGCCGGAGATCCCCGTGGCCGTGGCTTCCGGTCCGGACGACGCGGCCACGGCCGCCGCCGAGCCCGGACCTGCCGCGGATCGCAACGGTCTGGCCCACGCGGCGAACGGTACGGCTCACCCGGCCGAGCCCGCCGTGGAATCGGTACCGGCCGCTACGCCGGAACCCACCGGTGACGGCGTCCCCGAGGCCCGGAGCCGGCGGCGTCGCGTGGCCCGCTCGACCTCGGCGCCGGCCGCCGACAGTGCCGGTGCGGTGTTCGTTCTGGCCACCGACGACCAGGAGGCCGCCGCGCCAGTGGCCGATTTCGTGGCCGATCCGCCGGAGCCCGAGGTGCCGGTGCGCCGGGTACGCCGCCGCGCCGCGGCGCGGCCGTCCGGGCCGCCGGTCGACGACCAGAACTGAGACGAACAGAACTGAAACGGGCGCCGAGTGCCCGGTCCGCGAACTGGGGGCCGGGCACTCGACGCGTCCGGTCCGGCCGGGAATCCGCTCCGGGACCGCGCGGCTCGCGTCAGAGCGGTTTCCGGGGTGCGTCCGGTTCCCGCCGGGGCGTCCGGGGGACCGGTTTGGTCGCATGTACCGGCATCCTGTAATCTTGGCAGTCGCTGCCCGGCGACAGCATGTGCTGTTCCGTGGCCGGTTCCCGATACCGAGAGCCACCAGTGGCCGAGGCGGCGGATTATCAGACCAGTCGTGCGGTGGAACCCGGTGCGAAACCGAGGTACTACCGTGCGAACGAGTGCAGAGCACTATAGGAAGAAGGGCAGCCGACCGATGGCAACGTACGCGATCGTCAAGACCGGCGGAAAGCAGTACAAGGTCGCGGTCGGTGACCTGGTGAAGGTCGAGAAGATCGAGGGTGCGCCGGGCACCTCCGTGGCACTGTCGCCGGTGCTCGTCGTCGATGGCGCCGAGCTCACCACCGCAGCCGACAAGCTCGCGAAGGTTTCGGTGTCGGCCGAGGTGGTCGAGCAGACCAAGGGCCCGAAGATCCGCATCCACAAGTTCAAGAACAAGACCGGCTACCACAAGCGCCAGGGTCACCGTCAGCCGCTGACGGTCCTGAAGGTCACCGGCATCAAGTAACCATCCCCGCAGGGCTGCACAGTCCCGCGCTGAAGGAGTATCAGCAATGGCACATAAGAAGGGCGCATCCAGCTCCCGGAACGGCCGCGATTCCAATGCCCAGCGGCTCGGCGTGAAGCGTTTCGGCGGGCAGTCGGTCAAGGCCGGCGAGATCCTGGTGCGGCAGCGTGGCACCCACTTCCACCCCGGCGTCAATGTCGGCCGCGGCGGTGACGACACCCTGTTCGCGCTCGAGGCGGGTGCCGTCGAGTTCGGCAGCAAGCGGGGTCGTAAGACCGTCAACATCGTGGTCCCGGAGCCGGTCGAAGCCTGACCGGCTGACGACTCCACCACAGCGAGCGGGTCAGGGTGACACACCCTCGACCCGCTTTTCGCGTTTCCACCCCCGGTCATCGCGGCAGGGCCCGGACACCACGCGGTTTCGCGTAGTAGCGCTTTCCCGGCTGCGAACGGGTAACTCGCCACCGCTCGTCCAACTCGATTCGCGACCGCGGTACCCATCCGGCTTCCCGGCGCGCGATGTCCATCCCGCGCCTCGACCCCTGTGTCCATCCCACCCCCGAATCCCTGAGGAGGATGATCCGGCCATGGCCAAGTTCATCGACCGTGTCGTTCTTCATGTCCGTGCCGGTAAAGGCGGGCACGGCTGTGCGTCGGTGCACCGGGAGAAGTTCAAACCGCTGGGCGGGCCCGACGGCGGTAACGGTGGTAACGGCGGGGATGTGATCCTCGAGGTGGACGCCAATGTGCACACCCTGCTGGACTTCCATTTCCATCCGCACGCCAAGGCCGGCAACGGTAAACCCGGCGAAGGCGGGAACCGGGACGGGAAGAAGGGCGGGGAGCTGCTGCTGAAGGTCCCGGACGGGACAGTGGTCCTGGATGCCGACGGTGAGGTCCTGATGGACCTGGTGGGTGCCGGGAACCGGTTCGTCGTCGCCAAGGGCGGCCGGGGCGGTCTGGGGAACGCGGCGCTGGTGTCCCGGGCACGGAAGGCACCCGGTTTCGCGCTGCTCGGTGAGGAGGGCGAGGTCCACGATGTGGTGCTCGAACTCAAATCCGTCGCTGATGTGGGCCTGGTCGGCTTCCCGTCCGCGGGTAAGTCGTCGCTGGTCTCGGTGCTGTCCGCGGCCAAACCGAAGATCGCCGACTATCCCTTCACCACTCTGGTGCCGAACCTCGGCGTCGTGAGCGCGGGCGATACGACGTTCACAGTCGCCGATGTGCCGGGGCTCATCCCCGGTGCCAGCGACGGTCGCGGCCTGGGCCTGGACTTCCTGCGCCATCTGGAACGCTGCGCGGTACTGGCGCATGTGGTCGACCTCGCCACCCTGGAGCCCGGCCGCGATCCGCTCTCCGATATCGACGCGCTCGAGGCCGAACTCGCCGCGTACAAACCGGCTCTGCACGGTGACGTGAGTCTCGGTGATCTCGCCGACCGGCCCCGGGTGGTGATCCTCAACAAGGTCGATGTACCCGATGCCGAGGACCTCGCCGATCTGGTGACGCCCGAGCTGCAGGAGCGCGGCTGGCCCGTCTTCCGTGTCTCGGCTGTCGCGCATTCCGGTCTGCGGCAGCTGACCTTCGCACTCGCCGAACTCGTGCAGGCATACCGTGACGCGCACCCGGCGGCCGAACCGAAGCGGCCGGTGATCCGCCCGGTGCCGGTGGACGATTCCGGGTTCACCGTGCGCGCCGACCCGGCGGAGCCGGGTGGGTTCATCGTGCGCGGTACCCGTCCCGAACGCTGGGTGCGCCAGACCCAGTTCGACAACGACGAAGCCGTCGGCTACCTCGCCGACCGGCTGGCGCGCCTGGGTGTCGAGGACCAACTGGTGCGGCTCGGGGCGGAACCGGGTGCGCCGGTGACCATCGGCGAGGTGACCTTCGAATGGGAGCCGCAGATCACCGCGGGCGCCGATATCGTGCCCACCGGTCGCGGGACCGATATCCGGCTCGAACAGACCGATCGGGTGAGCGCGGCCGAACGTAAGCACGCGTCGCGGGTGCGGCGCGGTCTGGTGGACGAGGAAAGCGAGGAGTAGGCAGGTGAACCAGGGGAACCGCGGAGCAGGGGCACAGCCGTGACCCTGGTGCCGTCAGAACTCAGTGATGCCCGGCGGGTGATCGCCGGCGCGCGGCGCGTCGTGGTGAAGATCGGCTCATCGGCCCTCACCAGCTTGTCCGGCGGGCTCGATATCGACCGGCTCGACCGGCTCGCCGATGCCATCGAAGCCCGGATGCGCTCCGGATCCGATGTCGTCGTCGTCTCCTCCGGCGCAATCGGCGCGGGGCTGGCGCCTCTCGGGTTGACCAGGCGCCCCCGCGATCTCGCCACCAAACAGGCCGCGGCCAGTGTCGGACAGCTCGCGCTCGTCCATGCCTGGGGTACCTCGTTCGCCCGCTACGACCGCACGGTCGGGCAGATCCTGCTCAGCGCCGACGATTTCGCCCGCCGGGAACATCATCGCAACGCGCAGCGCACCCTGGACCGGTTGCGGTCGCTCGGCGCGGTGGCGGTGGTGAACGAGAACGATACCGTCGCGACCGAGGAGATCCGTTTCGGCGACAACGACCGGCTCGCCGCGCTGGTGGCGCATCTGGTGGGTGCGGACGCGTTGTTCCTGCTCTCCGATGTGGCGGGTCTCTACGACGGCGACCCGCGCAAGGGGAACGCGAATTTCATCGGTGAAGTGCGTACCAGCGCCGATCTGGACGGTGTGATCGCCGGTAGCGGCGGAGTGCTCGGGACCGGCGGGATGGCGTCCAAACTGTCGGCGGCCCGGTTGGCGGCCGATGCCGGGGTCCCGGTCCTGCTGGCCGCGGCGGACGAGGCCGCCGAAGCGCTCGGTACCGGGACGGTCGGCACCGCGTTCGCCGCCCGGCCGGTGCGGCTGTCGGCGCGCCGGTTCTGGGTGCGCCATGCGGCCGACAGCCGGGGCGCGATCCTGATCGACTCGGGTGCGGTCGCGGCCGTGGCCGGTGCCCGCCGGTCGTTGCTGGCGGCGGGAATCATCGGTGTCCGCGGGCGTTTCCACGGTGGTGACGTGGTCGATCTCGTGGGCCCGGATCGTACGGTCGTGGCCCGCGGCGTGGTGGAGTACGACGCCGCCGAACTCGCGACGGTACTGGGCCGATCCACCCGGGAACTGCCGGACAGTATGCAGCGTCCGGTGATACACGCCGACGATCTGGTGCGGGTCTGACACGGTGGAGATCGCCGGTCGTGGGCATACGCGGGTTCGCGCGCTCCCGGCCGCGGACTCTCCGGCGGGTCGAACGGCTTCAGGCGATTCGGCCCAGATGATCGGCGGTGCGGGTGGTTTCGGGTAGCCGGTAGCGCGGGGCGAGCCGTAACACCAGATCACACGCGGAATCCAGGGTGAAACGGTGCCCGACCGAGACGAACAGCGGTTTGACGCCCGGCTGGGTACGCAGGGCGCGGCCGACGATCTCCTCGTCGAAGGTGACCGGGCTCGAATCGCCACGGTAGGGGCCCGGTTCGTGATACTCGCCGGACGCCTTTTTGGCGACGCCGATACTCGGCAGATCGGTGAGCACGCCCAGATGGGCGGCGAGTCCGAAACGGCGGGGGTGGGCCAGGCCGTGGCCGTCGCAGACCAGGACATCGGGTTCGACCCGCAGTGCCTCCAGCGCGCGGGTGAGCGGCGGTATCTCGCGGAACGCGAAAAGTCCTGAGATATAGGGGAATTCGACCCGTTCCCGCACGATCGCCTTGTCCACCACGGCAAGCGAGTCGATATCCAGCACGGTGACCACCCCTATCGCGATATCGGGATCGCGGTAGGCGACATCGAGCCCGGCCGCGAACCGGATCGGACCGTGTTCGTCCCCGACTCGCACCAGATCCCGCAGCCGCTGTTGAACCGCGACGGCCTCGTCCTCGTCCACCGCCCATTCGTGCATCTGCCGGATCCGCACCATGCCGGAAGCCTATCGGGCCCGGGGCCTCCCGCCCTGCGCCGAACCCGTCGACGTGGTCCGCGATCTGCTCGGATGCCCCGCCGATTGCGTGAGAGCATCCGTCCCGCACCCCGGCCGCGGCATTCGGGCCCGGTCGGGCGGGTTCCGCGGTGAACTGTGGCCGGCGCCGTCGCAGTCCGGGGCCGTCGGGATCTGCCCGGAGACGAAAGCCGTCGTTGTGTCGCCTCGTGCTGCGGTGTGATCGGGCATTTTCGGTGGAGCGCTCGTCGCGGCCCGTCCCCGGGATGGTCCCCGGCCCTCAGCGACCGAATTCGGGAACGACCGTGTAGGTGCGCAATCGTTCGGCGGCCCGCTCGTCGGTGAGTTCGACACGCAGGTCGGGATTCTCGTGGTAGAAGCGGATCAGCCAATAGGTGGCCGCCGAACCGATCGACAGCTTCTCCGCGTGGATCCGTTTCGTCACGCTGCGGCCCGGCTTCCGGCCGGGGCGCGAGATCCGGATCGTGCCCTTGGAATTGTTACGCGATACGACCTCGATCTGCTCGATCGAGGTCCAGCTCACCATATTCGCGACCGAGGTCTTGGTGGGCAGCACGATATGCATCGGTGTCAGGACCAGCCGGCGGATCTCCGGTCGCCGCGCGTAGAAGTAGAGGTAGAGCAGGACCGCGCCGGCGGCCGCGACGGCGAGCCACGGCGGGACCGGCGGATGCGGGTGCAGAGTGAGTGTGCCGGTCCAGGTGCCGATACCGAAGATCGCGCACAAGGTGGCCAGGCTGAGGAAACAGATCACGAGCGCGACCTCGTAGCCGAGGGAACGGCGGATCACCAGGGCGTCCTCGTCGTTCGCGAATCGCGCGCCTTCGATCCGGATCCGCGACCGGCCGCGCGAGGTCGCCGAGAGCATCGGCAGATACGAGGCGACCCAGACGGCGGCCGCGATATGGATGGCCGGTTGCAGCGGTTCGCCCGAATCCAGCGCGAGTGCCGCCTGGGCCAGGAGGAAGGTGGTGAGAACGGCCACCAGGAACACCGCCGGGTAGGTCCAGCCGTTCAGGTTGCCGCGCAGCTCTCGCGGTGGTGGGAAATAGTTCCGGACCGGTGCGGACGGCGGATCGACCACCGCGTCCGGCCCCGCGACGACCTTCGGTATATCGGGGGATACGGTGTGCGGCTGGCGTGTCATCGGTACTACCTGTACTTCAGGATTCGATCGGGCGCCTGCGATGATATCGGCAATCGGGGGGCAACTCCGAGTCGCGCAGGGCGGTGGCGTTTGTGCGCCATCACCGGGCTCGATTCCGTTCTTCCCGGGCACCGTGAAGTCGCGGGCCGATCGGTGGCCGGGCGATCGCGGCGCAACCACCCCGCGCCTGTCGGATCGCGGCTCGGCGGTTCACGATTCGACCGCTGCGGCGGGAGTGCGTCCGGTCGCCGGAACAGGTCGATCGAACCCACGACGGCCGCGGAGACCACGCCCTGGCAGCGCGGGTCGAGAGGCGGGTGCCCATGCGTTCGTCAGGGGGCTGTGGTGCCCGAAGGTACCGCCGGGCGGCGATAGCGAACGGCCGGAACACCGTCGTCGATCGTGATCGTCGCATGCACGCCGTAGACGTCCCGGACGAGTGGTTCGGTGAGCGTTTCGGCGGGGGTGCCGTGCGCGGCGATCGCGCCACGATCCAGGACCAGGATGTAATCGCAGAACATGGCGGCGAGGTTGAGATCGTGCAGGGCGACGACCGTGGTGAGCGGCAATCGCGTGACCAGATCGAGGATATCGAGCTGATGGGCGATATCGAGATGGTTGGTCGGCTCGTCGAGCAGGAGTTCGCCGGGTTCCTGGGCGAGGGCCCGCGCGATCTGGGCCCGCTGCCGTTCGCCGCCGGAGAGGGTGCTCCACAGTCGCCCCGCGTGGCCGGAGAGGTCGGTGGCGCGCAGTGCCCGGTCGATCGCCGGTTCCTCGTCCGCGTCCTGGCCGAACAGGTCGCGGTGCGGGATACGCCCGAGGCGCACCACATCCCGCACGGTGATATCGACATCGGTGTGCGCGTGCTGGCCGACCACGGCGATCCGGCGCGCCAGGGGACGCCGGCCCAGCCGGTACAGGGGAGTGTCGTCGAGCGTGACGCTGCCCCGGTCCGGCCGTGAGATCCCGGCCAGCAGGCGCAGCAGCGACGATTTGCCGGATCCGTTCGGCCCGAGCAGGCCGACCGTCTGCCCGGGTTCCGGACGGAGGGTGACATCGTCGACGACGAGATTGCCGCCCCGGGACCAGAACAGATTCTGTGCGTTCAGTGTCAACGGATGCTCCGAGGTGTGATCGGTTGCGCCGCAGTGTCATCCGCGCGGTGTGCGGTCCTGCGATCGGGCGGGCGGGTCACGGCGTACTCCGGGAGCGGAACAGCAGGAGTGCGAACGCGGGGACGCCGATGAGTGCCGTGACCACGCCGACCGGTACCTCCTGCGGCGCGAATACGGTGCGGGCGAGTGCGTCGACCCAGACCAGCAGTATCGCGCCCAGAACCGCGGTCACCGGGATCAGGCGGCTGTGCCGGGGGCCGACCAGGAAACGCGCGGCGTGCGGGAGTACCAATCCGATGAACCCGATCGCTCCGGCGGCACTGACCAGTACGGCGGTCATGAGCGCGGTGGTCACGAGCAACAGCAGCCGGGTCCGGCCGACCGCGACGCCCAGGGTCGCCGCGGCCGAGGAACCGAAGGTGAACGCGTCCAGCGCGGACGCGTACCACCAGCACAGCGCCATCCCACCCGCGCAGACGATCGCCGTGGTGCCCACATCGTTCCAGGTGGCGCCCGCGAGCGACCCCAGCAGCCAGAACAGGATCCCGCGGGTCCGTTCGGCGTCGGCCGAGGAAAGCACGATGAACGAGGTGAGCGCGGAGAACAATTGGGTCCCGGCCACCCCGGCCAGCACCACCTTGGCGGTGCCGCCGCCGGCACCCGCGGCCAGGACCAGTACCAGGCCGAACGAGATGAGCGCCCCGAGGAACGCTCCGGTGGACAGTGAGATCAGTCCGCCGCCCACGCCCAGGACGGCCACGAGCACCGCGCCGGTGGACGCGCCGGAGGAGATCCCCAGGACGAACGGGTCGGCGAGTGGGTTGCGCAGCAGTGACTGCATGACCACTCCGCAGACTCCCAGCCCGGCGCCGCAGATCGCGGCGAGCAGGGTGCGCGGCAGCCGCAACTGCCAGACGATGCCCTCCCGGATCGGCGAAACAGCGGCGGTGCCGGCGCCCAGCTTCTCGAACAGGACCGCGTAGACCTCGCCGACCGACAGCTCCGCCGGCCCGATGGTGACGGTGAAGGCCATCGAGGAGATCAGCACGACCAGCCCCGCCAGAACCAGCGCCGCGGTAGCGGGTGCGCGGGCGATCCGGGCGGTGGTGCGCGACGGTGCATCCGGGCTCACGAACCGTGGCCCCACCGTTCCAGGGCGTCGGCGACCTTCTCGATACCGTCGACCGTCCGGATCGACGGGTTCAGATCGGCGCCGTTGACCACGATGTAGCGCCGATCGCGTACCGCGGACAGTTCGGCGGTCACCGGGTTCGATTCCAGGAACGAGATCTTGCTGTCCAGGGCGTCCCCGGCGAGACTGCGCCGGCTCAGATCGGCCAGTACGAGGGCAGCCGGGTCACGGTCGAGTACCGTCTCCCAGCTGACCTGCGGCCATTCGTCGGTGGTGTCGTCGAATACATTCTTCGCGCCCACTGCGCCGGTGATGATCCCGGAGGAGCCGCAGCAGCCCGCGACATACGGTGTGGACGTATCGGCGAACCAGAACGCCAGCGAGACGCCGTCCGCGGCGATCCGCCCGGCCGCGGCGTCGTGGCGATCGCGTAGTTCGGTGACCAGCTGTTCGCCGCGGTCCCGCACATCGAAGATCGCGGCCAGTTCGCGGATCTCCCGGTAGACCGAATCCATGGTCAGCGGTTCGGTCCGGGCGCCGTCGGCATTGACGCTGATATCGGTTTTGCCGTCACAATCGGTCGGCGAGAGGTAGGTGGGCACACCCAGTTCGGTGAACTGTTCGCGTTCGGCCACGCCACCGGGACCGAGCGTGCCGCCGAAGGACGCGGATACGAAATCCGGTTCCTTGTCGAGGACCACCTCGAACGAGGGTTTGTTGTCGGCCAGTCGCGGCACTCGCGCGTTGTCGGCGGCCAGATTCGCGCGGACGGGATCGGTCCAGGTGGCGGTGCCCACCATCCGATCGGCCAGCCCGAGTGACAGCAGGATCTCCGCCGACCCCTGGTTGAGGGCCACGGCGCGTTGCGGGGGCGCCGGGACGGTGATTTCGGTTCCGCAGTTGCCGAGCTTCATCGGATAACCGGATCCACCGGCGGCTGCCGCGGGATCGCCGGAACTGTCCGCACCGGAACATCCGGCCAGCAGGAGGGTGGACACCACGGCGGCGACCGCCAGGGAAATGGACCGCGTCACGGCGTGGACTCCTTGCGTCTGGGCCTGTGCGCGAGGCCGGGAACCGAGCTCGGCGGGTGAGTGATCGGACTCCACCACACGGGTGTCACCGTTGCGCGCCAGTCCCGGATTCGCACCGGGTTCCCTCACCGCGCCGCGACCGCAGTGCGGCCGTGGACCATGCTATCGGACACAGAACTGGACGTACGACCGGATCGTGCGGTGGTGCCGAGGGGGCGAATGCGACGGCGATTTCCTGCCAGCACACCAGGGGTGCCCTCGCCGATGCTCGTGGAGTAACAGCGGAATCGCGAAAGGAACGATATGTCGGAGAAGATCGTGGTGGTCACCGGGGCGACCCGCGGAATCGGACGCGCCACCGCGACGGCGTTCGCCCGGCGGGGCCACCGGGTGATCGTCACCGGACGCCGCGCGGCGGCGGTGGAGACGGTAGTGGGAGAACTGCGGGCACAGGGGCTCGCGGCCGAGGGCGAAGTCCTGGACGTGTGCTCGGTGGACAGCGCGCGGTGCCTGCGCGAAGCGATCGCCGAACGATACGAGCACATCGACGTACTGGTGAACAATGCCGGCATTCTGCCCGAGGCGACCGCGGCGGGCACGGTGAACTTCGCCCATCCGGGCGCGTTCACCGAGACCCTCATGACCAACACCTTCGGTCCCGTCAATGTGATCGAAGCGTTGCTTCCTCTGGTGCGCCGGGCGCCGGCCGGCCGGATCGTCAATATCTCCACCGAGATGGGTTCGCTCACCCAGCAACGCAATCCGGACTCGGCGTACTACTCGATGGTGGTCCCGGGCTATCAGGCATCGAAGGCGGCGTTGAACAGCATCACGGTCGGGCTGGCGAAAACCCTCGCCGGCACCGATGTCCGGGTGGTCTCGGTATGCCCCGGTTTCGTCGCGACCGAACTGGCTCCGGCGGCGGCCGACGCACCGACGACACCGGAGGAGGCCGCGGCGGTCGTCCTCGCGGCGGCGGAGTCGCCGGATATGTCCACCGACGGTTCCTTCGTCGGTGCGCAGGGCCCCATCGCCTGGTAGTGGTGTCGCGGGGATCGGGCCTTCGCGGCTCGATCCCCGCCGGATCGGCCGGTTCGGCGGGGCCCCGGCTCACCCGGTTCGCGCGCAGGCGGCCGTGACCGTGTCGGTGGCGTAGCGCACGAAGGCGGCGACGGCGTCGTGGCACCCGGTCCAGTCGTCCACCGCGATGCCGAGATAGCCGTCCCGCGCCCGGCGCAGCAGCGCGGCGTGGCCCGCGGGCAGCAGCGGTAGGAGACGATCCGCGGCTTCCGCCTTGGACACCACCGCCCCGGAGTCCGCCGTAACCCACATACGCGCCAGGGTGAGGACCACATTGCGCTCGTCACCGTCCACACTATCGGTCAGTACGGGCAGACTTGCGGTGATCGCCCGAATCAGATCGCCCGGCGGCACCGGATCCAGAATCCGGTGGGCCGGCGGCCCGGCCAGCGCGAGCGACCCGTCACGCGCCATGGTGAGCAGGATCGCCAGATCGGGGTCGTCCGCGGAAGCCGGGACAGTGCCCCGCTCGAACTCCGCACGCAGCCATTCGCCGTAGACGAACTCCGCACGCGGTGGGAAGCGCCACGGAACGATATCGTCGCGCACGACCACCGTCAGCTCCACGGGCCGGGCGGGGCCCGACCGCGGCCAGCGCCCGGAATACCGGAGCAGGCTGCCGGCCAGGCGATCCCGGATCTCGGGGGTGATGCGCGAGATCGTGACCGCCAGGAAATCGAGGTCGCTGTCCGGCCGCAGACCGCTGGTCACCGCCGAGCCGTACAGATACAGGCCGAGTAGATCGCCGCCGAGTAGATCGGTCACGGCTCGGATGATCAGAGCGCCTTCCGCGGCGGGGTCCGGTATCGGCAGAGTCACGAATCCACGATAGGCAGTCGGCTGCCGTACGGACCCGCGGTAGTGGGCCGCCCTTCACCGAACCGGTTCACTGCCGGATACCGCGTAATCCGAAAGGCCCATCTCCGTGGTGTACGGAGTCGTGCCCAGGGAGGACAACAGGATCGGGGTTGTCACGGAGGTGGTCGGACCAGGGTCTGTTCTAGATTCGAGGAAGAGTCGGCTCGGGGTGGACGGGGCGAGCGTCGAACAGTCGGACAGCGAGGTGCGGTGTGAATACGGTGCAGACGGTGACCGGATCCGAGCACGCACCGGTCGAACCCGATAACCCGGCACCGGCGCGCTGGCCGTGGCCGGCCCGGTTCGCCTTCCGCTTCGGCGTGGTCTACTGCCTGGTGTTCTGCGTGATGATCGGACAGGTCCTGTTCGTCTTCACCGGATTCGCACACCGTTTCCTGCCCGATACCGCACCGATGTGGCCGTTGCTCGGCGCCGAACCGCTGCTGAAATGGGTCGGGCAGACGGTATTCGGCGTCGATGCGCAGTTCAACCGATTCTCCGGCAGCGGTGATCAGGCGATCATCTGGGTGATGGTGTTCAGCGCGCTGGTCGTGGCCGTCGCCGCGGCGGTGCTGTGGTCGGTGCTGGACCGGCGCCGGCTCGCCTACCCACGGGCAGCTGCCTGGTTCCTGACCGCGCTGCGACTGTGCGTCGCCGGGCAGATGCTGTTCTACGGGATCGCCAAAGCGGTACCCACCCAGATGCCGCCACCTTCCTTCTCGGCACTCGTCCAGCCCTACGGACAATTCACGCCGATGGCGGTGCTGTGGCTCCAGGTGGGCAGCGCGCCCGTCTACCAGATTCTGCTCGGGGTGGCGGAACTGGTCGCCGGTCTGCTGCTGCTGGTCCCGCGCACGGCCACGCTCGGCACGATGCTCGGTGTGGTGAGCATGGCGCAGGTTTTCGTGCTGAATATGACCTTCGATGTTCCGGTCAAGATCCTGTCGTTCCATCTGCTCGTGTTCTCGCTGCTCCTGCTCGCCCCACAGACTCGCCGGTTCGCGGATTTCTTCCTGTTCGCCCGCCGCGCCGAACCTGCTGTGCAACCGGCGCTGTTCACGAATCGCCGGGCCGGGCGGATCGCCGGGTTCGCCGAGGCCGCGATCGGGGTCTGGCTGGTCGCCGGGGTGGCGGTACTCGGCTGGTTCAGCTGGCAGGACTACGGCGGCGGTGCCCCGAAGCCGGAGTTGTACGGGCTCTGGGAGGTCACCGAGTTCCGTATCGACGGTCGGCCGGTACCGCCACTGCTCACCGACGAGACCCGTTGGCAGCGGCTGATCATCGAAGCCGAGGGCGCGGTGACCTGGCAGCGGATGGACGGCGCGCTGGTGACGGCACCCGCGCAGACCGACGGGCCCGCGCATACTCTCACGCTCACCGGGCCACCCGGCCCGGACGCCGCGCCGGCCCGGATCGCGACCTTCACCTACACCCGCCCGGAACCGGGAGTCCTGCGGCTGGACGGACTCCTGGCCGACCGGCCGGTGATCGTCGACCTGCGTGCCACCGACCCGGCCGACTTCCCGCTGAACGGTCCGCGGTTCCACTGGGTGCAGGATTCCCCGGCCCAGTAGCCCGCCCGGTCAGGCTTGGGGCGGCGGGATCACTCCGGGCTGGTCGGGAGCGCGCTGTCCCGGAACCGGGCCGGTGATACCGGGCTGACCGGCCGGATCCGCGAGCGGAACCGCGGTCGGGTTCGGCGCGGGCGGTGCCGGGGCTTCGGGTGGTGCCGGTTCGGCCGGCGGAGCGGGCGGCTGTTCGGTCGCGGGCGGAGCCGGTGCGGGCTCGGTGGGCGCGGGTGGAGCGGGTGCGGGCTCGGTGGGCGCGGGCGGTGTGGCGGGTGCCGTACCTTCGGTCGGCTCCGGCACCTCGGGTGCGGATGGCCGCGGGGTCTCGTCGTCCGGTGTCCGGGGCGGGGTGCTCTCGGGTGCGGGCGGCGCCGAAGGACCTGGAGCCGCTGGCGTGGAACCGTTCCGCGGGGCGGGCGAATCGGTGGCACCACCGGAATCGGCCGGATCGCCGGCGGGCGGGGAAGTGGTGGCGTCCGGACTTTCCGGGGCGGGTGCCGAATCCGCGCCGACCGCGGTGTCGACCTGAGCGCGGGGCGGAGGCGGCGGTCCGAGCGGTGGTAGCCCACCGGGGGCAGCCGGAGGTTCCGGGAGCGCGGGCACAGCGGTGCCCGCGGCCAGATAGGCGGGTTTGTAGACCATGTTCATGGTGAGGACGGCTTCCTGGCGCAGCACCTCCTGCACCATCTGCGCGTCGATCACCTTGGCCGCCTCCAACAGCCGGGCCAGCGCGCCGACCGGTCCGGAATCGCCGGGGGGCACGACCGCGATCTTCACCGCTTCCGCGGCCGCCGCCACCGCACCCAGGCGCAACCCAACCTGACCGAGGACCCCGGCCAGTTCCTCGACGGAATCGGCGAAACTACGTGTGCTGGCGAACGCGGCGTCGGCGGCCTCACCGTCCCATTCCATCGCGTTCATCACCCGGTCGGCGCCGGCGCGGGTCAGTGGGAGCGAGGTCTGCAGGGTGGTGGCGGCGTGCATCCAGGTACCGGAGATCCGCAGGATCTCACCGGCATCGATCTGCTGGGTGGCCCGATAGATGTCCTCGTGGCGCATGGCTTCGAAATGCTCCATGGCACTGATGTAATCGGGATCATTCCCCATTACCGAGCCTCCTCGGAACTAGGTGCGTGCGGTCCGCGGAGGCCGTAGCGAAGGCGGAGGTGTCGCAGTATCGCATCAACGGTCGAGTCTCGATTCGAGGGCGCGGACAGCGGCGGCGTTCGCGGCGTCGGCCTCGTCGTAGAGTCCACCGCTGACCAGGAACGCCTCCTTCATGCGGTAGGCCGCTTCGATGTAGTGATCGAGCAGGGCGGCGGCGTCGCGGGCCTTGTGCCCGAATCCCGCCTGCAACTGCTGAGCGGAGTTCAGACCGCCGAAACCACGCGGATCCGACGCGTCCTCGAGACGCTGGCGGAGATAGATGAGCCGGTCTGCCTGGCGGTCGTAGAGTTCCGCGCAGCGGCGTGCCGCTTCCGGATCGAACTTGACGGTTCCCGCGTGGGCTGCCTGGCGGAATCGGACGATCTCGGCTCGACTGTCTTCGATCTTCATGACTGGCGTACCCCTCCGTCGGTCACGCCCAGCGTAGCCGCAACCGATGGTCCGGGCAGCCGGTCCGCGACGATCCCGGGGTCAGGCGGGGATACGTTTCTGCAGATGCGCGGCGAGTTGTTCGGGGGAGGCGGGCACCATGTGTACGTTCTCGTCGGTTTTGAGCAGGTAGCGGCCGTCGTTCTCGATATCGAGCCAGGTGTAGTGCAGCGGCGGTGGCGGGTTCGGCCGGTCGAGATGTGCTTCGATACGAATATGCCCGTCGGCCGTGTGCGGGGCGCACAGCAGTTTCCGGATCAGCGGCGCGGTCCGTTCTTCCTGTACGACGGTTTCGGTATCACGGACCGCCGCGGTGGATGCGGTACGGGCCGGGCTGCGTCCGGCGGGCGCCTTGGGCAGCAGTGCGGCCAGCCGGGCGCCGAGTTTGGTGCGGTGCCCGATCGAGAGCTGTACCGGTCCGCCGAATTCCCGGGTACGGCCGGGCGCCTGTACGGCCAGCACCGCCCGGTCGTAGACGACGCAGCCCAGTACCCGCAGTTCCCGGCCGGGTTCGGGGGATCCGCCGATGGCGATCACCCGGGTATGCGGTACGGCGAGAATCCGCAGGCAGGCGTCGAGATCGGGGTCGGGCGGGAAGCGTTGTACGAGCTCGGCGCGCAGGAGCCGGGCATCGCGCTCGGTGCGCGGCGATTCGAGTACCCGCAGCGGATAGGGAATCCGGTCCAGGTCGGCTCGGCGCCATACATGCGCGAACTCGTCGGGGGTCAGGCTCCAACTCACGCGGGATCACATCCTCACCGAAACCTGCGCGGGCCGTCCCAGCCTATCGGTTGTTCCGCGGGGCGCCGACCGCGGCACCGCCGGGCCGCGCGACGCCGTGGTCCGACACAAACCGGCGAATACGCGATGGACGAGGCCTTCCTCGGGTTTACTCGTCCGGAACGGGACAACGGTGTTCCGTTGTGACAGATGGGGTTGGAGGTCGGTTCTTGCGGGTGCTCGGGACGGACGACACCGAGACGGCGATCGCCGCGTGGTATGAGGGAAGTGCCCGCCCGCGGTACGCACCGCGGGCAGGAGCCCGGCTGCCGCGGCGGGTGGTAACCGGCACCGCGGGCCGCGCCCGGCGACCCGGACCCGGCGTGACCTGCCGCCCGTCGCCGCGAAGCGAGCAACCGTGGCGGCCGTGATCCAGGGCGCGAATGAGCCCCTGGGTCCGGGGGAGCCGCGAATCTGGGACGACGGCACTGCGGCGCAGACCTTTCCCGGGATCACCGCACCGCTGGCGTTCACTGTCGCGGCCGGGATCCAGGGCAGGGTGTGCCGCGAATACGCGCGCTCCCTCGGAGTGCCGGGCGATCAGCTGGCGCAGACGGATTCGTGGACGCCGTACCTGCTGGGGAGCTTTCACGGCCGGGTCTACGGCAACCTGTTGCACTGGTACCGGCTGGCCGGTATCGCGCCGGGGTACCGGCTGAGTCGCCGAGCGCTCGAAGAGGTACTGGGTGCCACCGATCCCGTCCCCCGGGAGGTCGCGGAGTCGCTGTCGCCCTTCACCTTCGATTCCCGGGCGCGCCGGATACGGTCGCGGGTCTGGACCACCGGTGTGTTCCTGCGCCGGGCCTGGCGGATCGAGGCAATGATGCGGGAGTTCCGGACGGAGTTCGAGCGCGTCTGCCACCGCTACGAGGCGACCGATTACGTGCACGGCGAACACGCCTACGCGGAGTATCGGCGGCTGGACCGGGAACTGGCGCTGCTGTGGGGTCCGCTCACGGTGCTCGACGCGGTGGCACTGACGCTCTTGGGCGCCGTGGTCGCGCTGACCGAGGCATATCTGCCGGACGCGCCACATGCGCTCCGGTATGCGGCGGTGGGGCCGAGCGTGGCGGTCGGGGAACCGGGAATCACCGGCATCGATCCGGATATCGACCTCGTCCGGGCGCTCGGCGGATTCCGCCGCCGGGTCTACGATCTGGTGCGGGTCCGCGCCGCCCGCTGTGCCGCGCACCGCGAGACCGTCCGGTCGAGCCGGATCCGGGCCGCGGGCATCCTCGACGCGATGGTCCGGGTGATGGCCGGCGATCTCGCCGCGCGCGCGATCCTGCCGGATTCCGGCGATATCGATTATCTGACGGCCGGCGAATTGCGCGGCTGCTACGACCGGGTGCCGATGCCGGATCTGCGAGCTCGGATCGCGGCGCGTAAGGAGGCGCTGGCCGGCGCCGAAGGTCTCGCGGCCCCGGTGCGTTTCAGTACCGAGGGGGCCGAGGTATCCGATACGCAACTGACAGAACAGGGGTGGGTGTCCCGCGCGCGGATCGCGCCCGCCCCGGCAGGTGCGGTGCTCGCCGGGACCGCGTCCGCCACCGGCGCGGTCGAGGGGCCCGCGGTGGTGGCGCGGAAACTCCGGGATGTGACCCCCGGGATCCTGGTCACCGAGAGCGCGGACCCGGCCTGGGTGGCGGCGCTGCCGTCGGCATCGGCCCTGGTGGTCGAACACGGCGGCCCACTCACGGTGCCGGCCACCGTCGCTCGTGAATTCGGGATACCCACGGTGGTGCGGGTGCCCGAAGTCACCGCGAAACTGCGGACCGGTATGCGGATCCGGGTGGACGGTTCCGCGGGTACGGTAACGGTGTTGTCCGGGGTGGGCTCGGAATGAGGTGGAACGTATGACCGGTCTCGAATCCGCGCGACCCGCGGCGACGCCCCCCGATCCGCTGGCGGACCTGCTGACCGCGCTCACCCCCGCGCCGGACAAGGCCGCCGCCTACCACGGCGACAGCTACCTGGTCGAAAGTATCGAACAGCTGCGGCGGATGCGGATCGACCCCGCGGCCTTCGCGGCACGGCATTCGCTGCTGTTGCTCACCCCGGGCGCCATCGTCTCGCGAGCGGTGGATCCCACCCTGAAATGGCTGTCCGGCAACGATTTCCGCGTTGTCGATGCCGCGGCCGTGCATCTGGACCGGCATCTGATCCGGGCATTGTGGCGGTACAGCTGGCACAGCGTCTCCCCGGAACGGCGCCGGCTCACCGATCTGCTGGCCGCGATCTCCGAGGGCCTGCTGCTGGTGGTCACCGGGCCGGACGGCGAACTGCCCGCCCCGGTGCGGCTGGCCGAGGCCGCCGGTCCGCACGATCCCCGGGCCGGGCGGCCGGGGCAGCTGCGTCATCTGCTCGGACAGCGCAGTGCGGTGCTCGACCCGGTCCACACCCCGGACGATCCGGCCGATGTCCTGCGCGAACTGGCCGTCTACTTCCCGGAGAGCCGTCGTGCCGAGGTGATCTCCCGCGCCTACACCGGCGCCGACAGTGCCGAATCCGCGCGCACTCTCGCCGACGCGCTCTACGCCCGGACGCCCTGTCGTTCCTTCGATACGACTGTCGCGCTCGACCGTATCCTGCGCGATCTCGATCGGGCGGGTACCCCGGCACCAGCGGATTTCGACGCCGGTTCGACCGATGCCTGTGCCGCGATCCTGACCCGGGCGCTGACCGCCGGGCTGGACATCGATTCGTGGTCGGCGGTCGTTCTCGGCGCGGAGGTGCTCCCCGTACGGGTCACCGCCGGCGCACCGGCCCTGCGACCGGTGACCGCGGCCGATTGGCGAGCCGGGCGGCGCTGATCGCGTACCCTGCGCGGCGTCTGCCGACAAGACTGCCGCCCGTCCGGGGTCACCTGCGAGAATGCCCGGATGCACATCGCGATCGGCCTGGTTGTCCTGGTTGCGTCGGCGGCGGCCGTCGCGGCGCTGGCGCGCCGGGCCGGAGTGTCCGAGCCGCTGGCGCTGACCCTGGCCGGTATCGCCGCCTCGTACCTGCCGTTCGTACCCGAGGTACATCTGGAGCCGGAGGTCGTGCTGCTGGGGCTGTTGCCGCCGCTGCTGTACACCGCCGCGATCCGTACCTCGCTGGTCGATTTCCGAGCCAATATCGGTGCGATCGCCTCGCTGTCGGTGGGGCTGGTCCTGTTCAGCACGTTCGCGGTGGCCGCGGTCGTCTGGTGGTTGCTGCCGGTGCCGTTCGCGGTGGCCGTGGCGCTGGGGGCCGTGGTGGCGCCACCGGATGCCGTGGCGGCGACCGCGGTCGCGCGGCGCATCGGTATGCCGCGACGCATCGTCTCGATCCTGGAAGCCGAATCGCTGTTCAACGACGCGACCGCGCTGGTGGCGTTGCGCACGGCGATCGCCGCCTCGGCGGGCGCGGTATCGGTCTGGAACGCCGGCGGCGACTTCCTGCTCGCCGCCGGCGGCGGTGCGGTGGTGGGAATCGCGGTCGCGTACGCGCTCGCCCTGCTGCGCCGGCGGATCACCGACCCGGTCCTGGACACCACATTGTCCTTCCTCGCCCCGTTCCTGGCCTATCTGCCCGCCGAGGAGATCCACGCCTCCGGCGTTATCGCGGTGGTCACCTGCGGCATGATTCTCGGCCACGGCGCGCCGGTATGGCAGAGCGCGGCCTCGCGCACCGCCGAACGCATCAACTGGGGCACCGTGCAGTTCATCCTGGAGAGCGCGGTGTTCCTCGTCATCGGGTTGCAGGTGCACACGATCGTCGGGGACGCGTGGGCGAGCGGATTGGACCACGGCACGCTGCTCGTGACCGCGATCGCCGTCCTGGCGGCGGTGATGCTGGCGCGGCCCGTCTGGGTATTCGGCTGGACCTTCCTCGAGCGTGCGTTCGGTCGCGCCCCGGAGCCACTGGCGCATCCGACGGTGGTCTCCTGGGCCGGTATGCGCGGTGTGGTGACCCTGGCGGCGGTGCTGCTGCTCCCGGCCGACACCCCGCAGTTGCCGGTGTTGAAACTGCTCGCCCTGGTCGTCGTCGCGGGCACCCTGCTGCTCCAGGGGACCTCGCTGTCGTGGCTGGTCCGGCGGTTGCGGCTGCGCGGGCCGAGCCGCGCCGAGGACGCGTTGCAGAAGGCGAACCTGCTGACCCGGGCGTCCAACGCCGGGCTGGCCGCACTCGACGCGGCGCTCGGGCCGGACACCCCGGACGAAGTGGTGCGTTCGCTGCGCGACCGGGTCACCTGGCGGACCAACGCGGCCTGGGAGCGGCTCGGTCGCCCGGAGGCCGAACTGGCGACCCCGACCGCCGAATACCGGCGGTTGCGGCTGGAGATGCTGCGCGCGGAACGGGCGACGGTACTGCAGGTCCGTGACGCCGGGGGAGTGGACTACGAGATCCTGCAGAGTGTGCTGGCCCGGCTGGACCTGGAGGAGTCGATGATCGACAGGTTCGACGAGGGTGACGACGAGGACCGGGTAGAGACACTGGCGGTCCCGGGCGGTGCGGCCGCGGACTGCGCGCATCTGCGGGCCGCCCCGCTGGTCTGCGATCCGGATCAGCCCGATGTCTGTGCGCAATGCCTGGCGGAGGGGTTGACCTGGGTCCATCTGCGCATGTGTCTGACCTGCGGAAATATCGGCTGCTGTGATTCGTCGCCCGGGAACCACGCGGCGGGTCACTATTCGTCCACCAGCCACCCGGTGATGCGCAGCGTGGAGCCCGGTGAGGCGTGGCGCTGGTGCTACGTCGACGAGCTGCTCGGCTGATACCGATCCGGCGTGAGGCTGCCGGTCGCGGTCGCCCCGCGACCACGGCGGAACCGTCCGCGTGGTGCCGGTGTCGGTGGCCTGCGGCAGGATGGGCGCCATGACGACAGCACCGGGCAGCACCATGGGCGGGGCCGGCGGAGTCGCCGGTGAACTACGTGAGCACGCGGAGGCGCTGCTGCGCGAGCTCGCCGGACCGGACGCGCGATTGCGGGAGGACCAGTGGACCGCGATCGAAGCGCTGGTGGTCGACAAGCGGCGCGCGCTGGTGGTGCAGCGCACCGGATGGGGTAAATCCGCGGTCTACTTCATCGCGGCGAAGTTGCTGCGTGCCGAGGGCCGCGGGCCCACCGTGATCGTCTCGCCGCTCCTGGCCCTGATGCGCAACCAGGTCGCGTCCGCCCAGCGGGCCGGTGTCGTGGCGGCGACCATCAACTCCGGGAACGTCACCGAATGGGACGAGATCCATCAGCAGGTGGCCGCCGGTGCCGTGGATGTGCTGCTGGTCAGTCCGGAACGGCTGAACAACCCGGATTTTCGCGATCAGGTGCTGCCCCGGCTGGCCGCCGACGCCGGTCTGGTGGTGATCGACGAAGCGCACTGCGTCTCCGACTGGGGCCACGATTTCCGCCCCGACTACCGCCGCATCCGGACGCTGATCGCCGATCTCGGCAGTGAGGTGCCGGTCCTGGCCACCACCGCCACCGCGAACGATCGGGTGGTGACCGATGTGGCCGGGCAGATCGGCACCGACACCCTGGTCCTGCGCGGCGACCTCGATCGTGCCTCACTGCACCTGTCGGTGGTCCGGTTCGACGACGCGGTGGAACGCACCACCTGGCTCAGCGGTCAGCTGGACCGCTTACCGGGGTCCGGAATCGTGTACACCCTGACCGTCGCCGGAGCCCACGATCTGGCCGATGTGCTGAACTCGCACGGGCACAAGGTCGCCGCCTATACGGGACAGACCGATCCGGCCGAACGGGAAACGCTCGAGACCGCCCTGCTGAACAACGACGTCAAAGCGCTGATCGCCACCTCCGCGCTGGGGATGGGATTCGACAAACCCGATCTGGGTTTCGTGGTCCATGTGGGCGCGCCGTCCTCTCCGATCTCCTACTACCAGCAGGTCGGCCGTGCCGGTCGGGCCACCGAACGCGCCGAAGTCGTCCTGCTACCCGGTCCCGAGGACACCAGGATCTGGAGCTACTTCGCCTCGGTGGCGTTCCCCCGCGAACATGTGGTCCGTTCCGTTCTGGAAGTACTCGACCGGGAGCGCCCGCAGTCCACCGCGGCCCTCGAGCCGCTGGTCGAGCTCAATCGCTCCCGGCTGGACATGGTGCTGAAGGTGCTCGATGTCGACGGCGCGGTCCGCCGGGTCCGCGGCGGCTGGCTGGGTACCGGGGAACCCTGGTTCTACGACGCCGACCGCTACGAACGGCTGGACGGCGCGCGCACGGCCGAACAGCAGGCGATGCTCGATTACCAGGTCACCGACGGTTGCCGGATGGAGTTCCTGCGGCGGCAGCTCGACGATCCTGCCCTGCTCGCCGCCGCGCCCGGTACCGGCGCCTGCGGCCGCTGCGACAACTGCACCGGCGAGCACCGCGAGACGACGGTCGACAGCGCTGCCGTCGATGCCACCCGGGCTCGGCTCGACCGGCCCGGTATCGACCTCGCACCCCGTAAACAATGGCCGACCGGTATGGCGAAACTCGGTGTGCAGTTGTCGGGCAAGATCACCGGGGGCGCGGAGACGGGGCGGGTACTGGGCCGGTTGAATTCGCTCGGCTGGGGCCGGCGGTTGCGCCCGGTCCTGGACGGTCCCGACGCCCCGGTACCCGACGAGGTGGTCCACGCCTGCATACCCGTACTCCGGGAATGGGACTGGGCCGTCCGGCCGACCGCGGTCCTGGCGCTGGAATCGTCCACCCATCCGGTGCTCACCGGTTCGCTGGCCGAGCGTCTCGCCGAGATCGGCAGGCTCCGCGATCTGGGCACCTTGCGCATCCGTCCCGACCGGCCGCCGGTATCCGCCGTGAATTCGGCCCACCGGGTCGCCGCCCTGCACGATGCGTGGGAGGTCCCCGACCTCGGCGCTGTGGACGGCCCGATCCTGTTGGTGGACACGCTCACCGATACCGGCTGGACCTTCACCGTCGCCGCGTGGTCGCTGCGCCGGGCGGGTGCCCCGGCTGTGCTGCCGTTCGCGCTGGCGACCCCGGCCTGAGCCGCCCGCCCGGCGCGGGCTCCGGCCCGGTCCGGCCCGTGGCGGCCGGCAGCCGGTCGAGCAGTGCGAATACGGTGACGAGCACCAGTGCGAGCAGGACCACGAAGAAGGTGTTGACCAGCGCGGTCGCGTACCCCTGCCGGGAGGCGTCGAGGAACGGATACGGATACCAGTCCGTCACGGCGCCGTGGGCGAAGGTGTATCCGATCCAGGCCACCGGCCAGACGAACGCGGCGGCGACCGTGGCCCGGTCGATCCGTGGGCGTGGCCCGAACACCAGCCAGACGGCCAGCGCGCCCCAGGGCGCGAGGTAGTGGAATCCGAGATTCGCCCACCACGCCGCGCCGGTGAGATGTACCTCGTCGGCGAGGACCAGCGCGAAGACCAGACCGGTGATCACAATGCCCAGCAGGCCGTCCAGCCGGACGACCCGCCAGAGCCGGCCGTCGCGATCGGGACGGATCGCCGACCCCACCGACGTGACCAGTACGAAGAGGTTGCTCTGGATGGTGAAGTAGCTGAACAGGCGGACCAGCCCTGTCCCGATACCGGCATCCGGTTCCGCGCGCCCGGAATTCGCGTCTGTGCCCCCGGTGAACAACAGCACCAGCTGCGTCACCAATGCGGCGGCGATGACCAGGGAGATCAGGAGATGGCAGACCCGTGCGGTGATAGCCACCGCACTGCCGCGCTCGACCGGATTGCGCATGTTCACATCGGCACATACTGCCGTCGACGGCGGCGCCGCCGCGGGCGACACGCGACAGGGGGTACGAACCCGGGCCCGGGTACGGCAGGATCGGTGTGGTGACCACATTGCCCGAAAAGGCTGCCGCGTTCCTCGCCCTCCATCGCCCCGGTGATCCGGTGATCCTGCCCACGGTCTGGGACGCCTGGTCGGCGGATCTCGTGCAGCAGGCCGGTTTTCCGGCGCTCACGGTGGGTAGCCATCCGCTCGCCAACTCGGTCGGCAAATCCGATCAGGAGGGTATGGCCTTCGCCGAGGTACTCGGCCGGGTCCGGGAGATCACATCCGCGGTGGACGTGCCGGTCTCGGTAGATCTCGAATCCGGATACGGGGTCGAGCCGGCCGCGCTCATCGACGGCCTGTTGCAAGCCGGGGCCGTCGGCTTCAACCTCGAGGACACGGTGCACAAAGAGGGCGGCCGGATGCGCGAGCCGCAGGAGCACGCCGACCTGGTGGGCCGGCTGCGGCAGGCCGCCGACGCCACCGATGTGCACGTGGTCGTGAACGCCCGTACCGATCTGCTGCTCACCCCGGGCGGCGATCCGGCCGAACTGGCCGGCCCGGCGATCGAACGGTTGCGGCTGGCGGCCGCGGCGGGTGCCGATGTGCTGTACCCGGTCGGCCGGTTCGGGCCGGAGGTGCTGCGCCGGCTGTGCGCCGAACTGCCGTTGCCGGTCAACGCGGTCACCCTGCCGGAGCAGGGCGACAAGGCGTACTTCGCCGAAGCGGGCGCGGCGCGCGTGAGCTTCGGGCCGTTCCTGCAGAACGCGCTCGGCGCGGAGGCGAAACGGCTGCTCGAACCGTGGCGGTGAGCCCGCTCGCCTGAAGGACACCCCGGCCGTCAGGACTCCGGGCCGGGGCCCTCGTCGAGATCCACCTCGTCGCGGTCGGCCCAGTCGATCAGCCGGGTCGGATCGAAGACCGCGTCGTCGATACCCGCGTGCAGATCGCCGAGGCGGCGATACCGTTCGGGAACGGTGGCGATGGTGAAATCGCGGGGGTGGATATCGCCGATCTCGTCCCAGCCGACCGGGGTCGATACCGTCGCCGCCGGATTCCCGCGGACCGAATACGCGGCCGCGATCGTATGGTCGCGGGCATTCTGGTTGTAGTCGATGAACAACTGCGCCGGATCGCGGTCGCGTCGCCACCAGGTGGTGGTCACCTCGTCGGGAGCCCGGCGGCGGACTTCTTCGGCGAAGGCCAGTGCGGCGCGGCGCACCTGCTGGAAACCGTACTCGGGCGCGATACGTACATATACGTGCAATCCGGTGCCGCCCGAGGTCTTCGGCCAGCCGACCGCGCCGATCTCGTCCAGCACTTCCCGGACCACGCCGGCCACCCGCTGCACCCGGGACCAGGGGCAGTCGGGCATGGGGTCGAGGTCGATCCGCCATTCGTCCGGGCGCTCGGTATCGGCCCGGCGGGAATTCCAGGGATGGAATTCGACGGTGGACATCTGGACCGCCCAGACGACTTCGGCCAGTTCACCGACGCAGAGTTCGTCGGCATACCGGCCGTACCGCGGAAAATACACCCGCACGGTGGACACCCAGTCCGGCGCTCCCGAGGGAACCCGCTTCTGGTGGACTTTCCCGCCCGGCAGCCCCTTCGGGAACCGGTGCAGCATGCAGGGCCGCTCCCGCAGCGCGTTGACGATCCCGTCGCCCACACTCAGGTAGTACTGCACCAGATCGAGTTTGGTCGTGCCGGACTCGGGGAAGTACACCCGGTCGGGGTTGGAGATCCGCACCCGGCGGTCCCCGACTGTGAGTTCCACCGCCGCTCCCGCGCCGCCGCTCATGATCAGACCATAGCCGTCGATGTCGGCACCGGTTGGGCGATACGCCGGGGTGACATACATTCCGAGTCGGAACCTACGGACCGTTACCGATCCCTGCTGCAGTTGGTCGACAACCATCGCGCCGGCTTCCCCGGAGCTGGAGCTTCCGTTCGCCGCCGCTATCGGTCCGGGGCGATCGCGTACTACCCGACCCGCTGCTGGGGACATGCTACTTTCGGCTGAACCGGGCATATGGGGTTCCGGATATTGCGGGTCAGTGGCGGTGATAGGTCTTTCTCGGAAACAACACGATGAGATCCGCGTTGCGGCGCCGAGGTACCGGCAGGCTGTGCCGCGCGGGTCCGACTCGCGCCGTGGGCGTGGATGAGGGGGGCGTCCGGTGTTCCCGGTGTTCTCGATATGGTCACTGCGCGGGCCCGCGGTGTCACGGACACGCTGACCGCCGGTGTGGGCTGCTTCTATACGAACACCCGTGATGTGCTCGTCCAGGTACGGCATCACGCGGTGGTGGACAGCGAATGCGCCGGTCAGATCAATCTCACGCGTGGCCGACCCGTACAGTCGGCGACCGCTGCCCGGGTGCCGCGGTATCGGCCCCCCGCGGCCGAGGTCGCGCTGCGCAATGTGGAATTGGAGCATCCGGCGAATACCGTGGCGTACGGCCGCCGTCCGGTGGGTGCAAGCGGTGAACCCCATCCGTTCTACGACTTGCGATCCGGTGCGGAGCGCTACATCTACAAGCCGAATCGGGGTGAAAAGCATCGGCGACTGGGGATTCCCGCGGAGCCGGGGGCCCTGGCGGCCCGTGAAGTGGCGGCCTATCGCCTCGACCGGCTGCTGGGTTTCGGTCGTGTCCCGCCGACCGCGCTGATCGATGGACCCTACGGACCTGGTTCGATACAGCAATGGGCGCAGTCGACCCGGGGCGTTTCCATCCTGTCCTACTCGCGTACCGAACGACAGCAGATGGCGGTACTCGACTACGTGATGGCGAATACCGATCGGCACTGGGACAACTATCTGACGAGTCCGAGCGGTGAGATAGTCGCGATCGATCACGGGCTCGCATTCCCCGAGGCGCCGGACCCCGGGGCCGGGATCCGATCCGATTTCGTGAAGGCATTTCACAATCGCGAACTCGACGACGACATCATGCGCGGCGTAAAAGCCGTGGATCCGAGAGAACTGCGCGCGGCGCTCGAGGATCTCCAGCTGAGCGATACGGCCATCGACGGGGCGTTGGCCCGACTGGCGGAGATCCGGAACAATGGGATGATCACTGGCGCCGAATGGCCGGATATCCGGCGATGGTCCCGCCATGGTCTCCTCCAGGAATCGGAGATACCGATGCGGTAGAAAACTCGGGATCTGTCCTTTGCGCGCGACTCACCGACCGTCGTGGTGGGCGGCAGCGGGCCGAGGTCGTGGGTCGGTGCCCGCGTCGACGGTCAGGCTGCCCAGCAGCGACAGCGACCGCTCCGACGGTGAACCGGGTTCGGCGTGGTAGACGAAGAGGGTCTGTCCGTGGGCGCCGTTCACGGTGAAGCTTTCGTAGGTGAGGGTCAGTTCGCCGACCATCTCGTGGTGGAATCGTTTCACCCCGGAGGTTTTGGTCCGCACATCGTGGCGTGCCCACAGCTGCCGGAATTCCTCGCTCTTGAGCGAGAGTTCGCCGACGAGTTCGGTCAACCGTGGATCGTCGAGGTCGGTGCCGGCCGCGGCCCGCAGGCTCGCCACCGTATCGGCGGCGATCGAGGACCATTCGGGATAGATCTGCCGTGCCTGTGGATCGAGGAAGATCATCCGCACCTGGTTGATCCCGGGAACCGAGCAGGCGTTCACCGCGACAGCCAGCGGATTCGCCGCCAGGACGTCCAGGCTACGGCCCAGGACGAGGGCCGGGGTCCGCTCCCACAGGTCCATCAGCCGCAGCAGTCCCGGCGCCACACGCTCCGGCCGGCGGGGGCGTTTGGGTCGCGTCGGGGCCGGCCGGGCGAGTTCCCGCAGGTGTGCGGTGGCTTCGTCGTCGAGGGAGAACACCCGGGCCAAGGCGGTGATCACCTGTTCCGAAGGGTGTTTGTCGCGGCCCTGCTCCAGCCGGATGTAATAGTCCGCGCTCACTCCCGCGAGCAGGGCGATCTCCTCGCGGCGCAGCCCCGCGACGCGCCGCTGACCGCCACCGGGCAGCCCGAAATCCGCCGGGCGGACCAGTTCGCGACGAGCGCGCAGGAAGCTGCCGAGGCGGTTGTCCGAATCCATGGTCTCCAGGGTAGGAGGCGGGTGGGTCCGGCTGACTGGCCCTGCGACTACCAGGAAGTCCGCGACCTGGTAGCGCGGCCGATCCGGGCCGAATGTTGTGGACATGACGTACAACGAGAAAACGAACGACCGGGTAGCTGTGGTCACCGGGGCTTCCAGCGGGATCGGCGCCGCGACGGCGCGTCGTCTCGCTGCGGACGGGGCCAGGGTCGCCCTGCTGGGTCGGCGCAAGGAGCGCATAGCGGAGCTGGCCGCCGAGATCGGCGGGGACGCGATCGCCGTCGTCGCCGATATCGCCGACCGGGATTCGGTGCGCGATGCGGCCGCCACGGTACGGGCCGCGCTGGGACCGGTCGATCTGGTGGTGGCGAACGCGGGGGTGATGCTGGGCGCGCCGTTCGAAGCCGCCGAGGTCGGCGAATGGGACCAGATGGTGGGGACCAATGTGACCGGGTTGCTGTACACGGCCAGGGAGTTCATCGACGATCTATTGGCTGCCGCGGGTGCCGGTCGCCGCGCCGATCTGGTGCTGGTGGGTTCGGTCGGTGGCCACGCCGTCTTCCCCGAATACGCCGTGTACACCGCGACCAAGGCCGCGGTGGCACATCTGACCCGTAACCTGCGAGCCGAATTCGGACCCCGCGGGGTCCGGGTGAAGAATGTCGAACCCGGTTTCGTCGCCACCGAACTCGGTGCGGGTATGCAGGGGGCGGAGCAGCGGGCCCAGCTGGAGCGGTGGCGTACCGAGATCACGGTCCTGGAGCCGGGGGATATCGCGGAAGCGATCGCGTTCGCGACCTCGGTACCGGTCCGGCTCAATGTGGCCGAATTGATCCTGGTGCCGACGCAACAGGGCTGAGTATTCGCGGATCCCGTCGCTACCGAACGGCGGGAGCGACGGGACCGATCCACCGGCGATCTCAGTGCACTGCGGGCACGGGTGTCGCGGTGGTGGTGCGATTGCGCCGGATCGCGGGCAGTGCTCCGCCGACCCACAGGGCCAGGGTGAAGTACACGACCTGCTCCGGAATCCGGAACCACAGGGGCGTGGCGGCCTCGCCGTTCAGCGGAATATCGTCGAGCGCCGCGTGGATATTGGCCGGGATCATGATCACCAGCAGCGCCGCGAGCCCGATCGCGGCCCAGCGGCGGGTACCCGCCACCACGAGTCCCACCGCGCCGGCCAGTTCCAGTACGCCGGTGGCGTATACGGCGAAATCCGCGAACGGGACGAAGGACGGCACCATGGCCGTCAGATCGTTGTGGCTGGGCATCACGGTGACCGAATCGGGCGCGAAATGCGCGATCCCGGTCATGGTGAACAGCAAGGCCAGCCCATGGGCGGCGCTGATTCGCCAGGTCGCGAACCGGCGGACGCCGATCAGGCCCAGCAGGCGCAGGACCATGGTGGGGACCACGAACAGCAGCAGGGTGTCGAACATGCGGTTCCTCCGGAGCGGAAGTGGAGTGTCCGGCCGCTCGGCGCCGAGCAGCTTGTGGTTATCGACTGATAACAAATCCAGAGTATGCATCGACCGATAACTAGTCAATGGCAAGTTCGGGGACAATGCCGCGGGCCGCCGTGGACTCGACGCTTTCGGTCCACCGGTGCGGAGGGCGGGAGCGGCACATGTTGTCGGCCGAATGTTCTCCGCCGGTTGACGACCTGGTCCGTCGACCGGCGTAGAAGTCGGCGAACCTCGGTATGCGAGGGTGTGCGGTGCATCGTGCGGCGCGCGGAACGGCCGTAGCCCGTCGACTGACCCGGAGGATTACCTATGACCGCTGGAGTCGAACAGCCCGCGGACGCGGCGGGGCAGGCAGCTGTCGACACGCGATCGGGAACGGGGGCCGCGGAGTCGCGACAGGTCGGCCGGGACGCACCCGGGCAGGCGAACGCGCCGCGCAGATGGCGGCGCTCTGTGTTGTTATCGCTGCTCGCGCTCGTGATCACGCCGGTGGCGATCGGTATCGCCGCCAACGGCGCGGTGACCGGCGGGCGCTGGTGGGATACCGGAGATCGCTGGCTGACTCCCGCGCAATCGATACTCGCGGCAGTGCTGCTGCTGGCGGTGGCCGGACTCGCGATGTACGAACCCGCGGCAGGCGTGAGCGCCGGGCTGGTGTGGGGAATCATCCCGGCCGCTGTGCAGATCGCGGCGCCCCGGGAGACCTACCGGCTGATCTCCGCGGTGCCCGTACTCCCCGCCGACCCGGCCCGGGCGCTACACACCTGGCTGTCCAGCGGGTTGGTGCTGATGGTCGGTGTCCTGCTGGCGGGGATCGGAATCATCACCGCACTGCGCCGCCGTCGACTGCCCGGCTGAGGGCGCCCGACTCGGAGCGATGCCGGACGGTCGAAAACCGCCCGGCACCCGAGGTTACCGCTGTCTCAGCCCTTCACGCACAGCACCTGACGCAGTGTCGCCACCACATCGACCAGGTCGCGCTGGGCGTCGATCACATCGTCGATGTTCTTGTACGCGGCCGGGATCTCGTCCACCACACCCGCGTCCTTGCGCGACTCCACGCCCTCGGTCTGGGCGATCAGATCGGCCACACTGAACTGCCGCTTGGCCGCATTACGGCTCATCCGGCGACCCGCGCCGTGCGACGCGGACTGGAACGACTCGGGATTGCCCTTACCGCGCACCACGTAGGAACGGGTCCCCATCGAACCCGGGATGAGCGCCATATCGCCGGCACCCGCCCGCACCGCGCCCTTACGGGTCACCAGCATGGGAACGCCGTCGATATTCTCCTCGGCCACGTAGTTGTGGTGACAAGAAATAGGCGTATCGAATCGCACCTCCCGGGTCGGGAACTGTTCCCGCACCGATTGGCACACCAGCGCCAGCATGACCGCGCGATTTCGCGCCGCGTATTCCTGGGCCCAGGTCAGATCGTGACGGTAGGCCGCCATTTCCGGCGTATTCGCCAGGAATACCGCCAGATCGCGATCGACCAGGTTCTGGTTGTGCGGCAGTTTGCGCGCCACGGTCATATGCCGCTCGGCGATTTCCTTGCCGATATTGCGGCTTCCCGAATGCAGCAGGACCCATACCTGATCGTCCTGGTCCAGGCATATCTCGATGAAATGGTTGCCGCCACCCAGGGAGCCCATCTGCTTATGCGCCTTGGATTCCCGTGGCGCGACGGCGTCGTCCAGATCGCCGAACGCCGACCAGAACCGGTCCCAGCCGGTGCGCAGGGTGGCGGTGGCGACCCCGGACGGCCCGGGTGCGAGTTTGTTCACCGAGACGGCGTGCTGGTGGGCGGCGAATCCGACCGGCACCGCCGACTCGATGGCGGACCGCAACGCGCGCAGGTCGTCGGGCAGGTCGGCGGCGGTGAGGTCGGTGCGCACACTCTCCATACCGCAGCCGATATCCACCCCGACAGCCGCCGGTGCCACGGCATCGCGCATGGCGATCACCGAGCCGACCGTGGCGCCTTTCCCGAGGTGCACATCCGGCATGACCCGGACGCCGTGGACCCATTCCAGCCGGGCGATATTGCGTAGCTGTTGCAGCGCCGCCGCATCGATTTCTTGCTCGTGGGCCCACATCAACGTCCGTGCCCGGGTACCGGACAGCTCGACGGGAAACATTGTCGCGATCCTTCCATTCGGGGCGGACCGTTATCCGCCGCCGGAATTCACGTTAGGCCGCCGGGCGAGGAATGGCATTCGAATTATTTACGGGCCGGACCGGCTCGGACCCCGGCGGTTACGAGCCGGGAGACCGGCCGGTGTGCCGGGGGATATCGGGATCGGTGGCCGATGTGCGGGTGTGGAATCGACTCGGCCCTATGCCTCAACCGCACGTGCCGCCCGAACCGGCGGACAGCGCGGCCTCGATCTCGGAGCGGGACGGAATGGCGGCGCTGGCGCCGAGCACGGTGGTGGCCAGCGCACCCGCGGCGCAGGCGAAACGCAAGGCCGCGGCCGGGCCCTGTGACCAGCGCACGGCCAGGGCTCCGGCGAAGGTGTCGCCCGCGCCGGTGGTGTCGACGACATCTACGGAGAGCCCGGCCGCCGTCGTCTCCGCGCCGTCCGGTCCGCGGTGACGGGCCCCGTCCGCCCCGAGCGTGACCACGACATGCGGCACTCGGTCGAGGGCGCCGTCCAGCTCCTCGGCCTCACCGCGGTTCACGACCGCCACATCGACGTGGCTCCACACTTCCGCGGAGAGGTGCTGTGCCGGTGAGGGATTCAGAATGACGGTGGTCCCGTTGGCCCGAGCGTGCCGTATCGCTTCCGCGACGGTCGGGATCGGGACCTCGAGCTGGCAGAGCAGAATATCGGCGGCGGCGATCGCGGCACGGTCGGCGGCGGTCAGGCCGGTGAACCCGGCATTGGCCCCGCCGGTCACGATGATCGAGTTCTCCCCGGCCGAGTCGACCACGATCGAGGCGATCCCGCTGGGGCCCGCCAGCGTGCGCAATCCGGTGGTATCGACCCCCGCCCCGGTCAGGACCGTCCGCAGCCGCGCGGCGAACACATCGGTACCGATCGCGCCCAGGAACAAGACCCGGCCGCCGGCCCGGCCGGCCGCTACGGCCTGGTTGGCGCCCTTGCCGCCGGGGACCATCGCGAAGCCGCGGCCCAGGACGGTCTCGCCCGGGTCGGGACGGCGATCGGTCGTGGTCACCAGGTCCATGTTGATACTGCCGAGGACAGCGATCAGGGGAGTGGTCACGGAGAGAAACCTAGCGCGATGAGCGCCGGTAGAACCGATTTTCCCGGTGCGTAGGCTGTACGACATGACGGTAGAGACCACCGCTGAGTTCGATATGCGCGCGGCCGTGCACGAGGCCGCCCGCCGGGCCCGGGTCGCTTCCCGTGTGCTCGCACAGCTCACCACCGCACAGAAGAACGAGGCGCTGCACGCCGCGGCGGACGCGCTGCTGGCTGCCGCCGGCACCGTCCTGGAGGCCAACGGCGAGGATCTCGTCGCGGCGAAAGCGGCCGGAACCGAGGATTCGCTGCTGGATCGGCTGCGGCTGACCGCGGACCGGATCGACGGTATCGCCTCGGGTCTGCGCCAGGTGGCCGGGCTGCCCGATCCGGTGGGAGTCGTCGAACGCGGATCGACACTGCCGAACGGGCTCGAGATCCGGCAGATCCGGGTGCCGCTCGGTGTGGTCGGCATGGTCTACGAGGCGCGGCCCAATGTCACCGTCGACGCGTTCGGGCTGGCGCTGAAGTCCGGGAACGCGGCGCTGTTGCGCGGCTCGTCGTCGGCCGCCCGGTCGAACGCGGCGCTGGTGGCCGTGATGCGGGAGGCACTGACCGGGGTCGGGATACCCGCCGACGCGGTCCAGCTGCTGCCGAGTTCGGATCGCTCCAGTGTGACCCATCTGATCCAGGCCCGGGGCCTGGTGGATGTGGTGATTCCCCGGGGCGGCGCGGGCCTGATCAACGCGGTGGTACGGGACGCCCGGGTCCCCACTATCGAGACCGGTACCGGCAACTGCCACGTCTACGTACATTCCGGCGCCGATCTGGATATGGCCGAGCGGATCCTGATCAACGCCAAGACCCGTCGCCCCAGTGTGTGCAACGCCGCCGAAACGGTGCTCATCGACGCGGCCATCGCCGATACCGCGCTACCGCGGCTGAGCAAGGCCCTCGCCGACAAGGGCGTCACCCTGCACGGCGACCTCGACGGCATGATCCCGGCCACCGACAAGGACTGGGGCGAGGAGTACCTCACCCTCGATATCGCGGTGAAGATCGTCGACGATCTGGATACCGCGATCGAGCACATCAACACGTGGGGCACCGGGCATACGGAGGCCATCGTCACCGGTGAACTGGCGGCGGCCGACGAATTCTCGCGCCGGGTGGACGCGGCGGCGGTCATGGTGAACGCCTCCACGGCTTTCACCGACGGCGAGCAGTTCGGTTTCGGCGCGGAGATCGGTATCTCCACCCAGAAGCTGCACGCCCGCGGTCCGATGGGCTTGCCGGAACTCACCTCGTCGAAATGGGTGGTCCAGGGCTCGGGCCAGATCCGCCCGACCTGAGGATCTCGTAGTGGTCGTCGCGGTTCGGCGAACCCCCGAACGGGCGAGCCCCTTGATCACGGTCAGCACCTCCTCGACCGGCTCGGGGTCCAAGGCACTCCGGCAGATAGATCACCCCACCACCCCCCTCACCCGAATCCCACCGACGAATGGTCCACATCCGCCGGTGGGGCCCGCCCCGGTTCTGGAGCGACAGAGCGAAGGAGCGCAGCGACTGAGCGCCGGAGTGAAGAAC
>NZ_JBSGIP010000035.1:0-63077 GCF_053605105.1 Nocardia sp. NPDC003963 | reverse complement strand
CACCCGTTACGCCAAGCGTGCCGCTTACTACCAGGCCGAACTCACCATCGCCGCGATCGTGCTCTGGTTGCGATGAATTACAGGACAGGCCCTAGGCGCTCTCGACCCTCGGGGTGAGCCGGATCAGCGGGATCTCCCGGGTGGTGCGCTCCTGATAGTCCCCGTAGACCGGGTGGTCGGCGACGATCCGGGACCACAGCGGCGCCCGCTGCTCCGCCGTGAGGATATGGGCGGTCATGGCGCGGCGTGGACCGTTGCGGAACGAAACCTCCACGCTGGGCACTTCCCGAAGGTTCCCGTACCACGCCGGATGAGTCGGATCACCGGCCCTGGACGCGACGATGATGTAGTCGTCACCGTCGACGATCGGCGCGGTCAGCATGACGGAGCGGGGCCGGCCGGTCTTGCGGCCGATCGTGGTCAGTTCCAGCGCCGGCATCCCGAAGTACTCGGTGCCGAAGCGGCCGAAGCTGACCCGCAGCAGCACTCGATGCGCGGCGTTGACCGCCTTCAGCGTGAAATCAGATGGCACGACGCCTAATCCCTCCGGTTCTGGGCAGTCGATCCAGCAAACCAGGTCTGTCACCCACGGGCAACGCGGCGGGCTCGCCCGCTCCGGCGGCGCTGCGCCGCAGCGCTGTCCGTGCTCCATCCGCCCCGCACGCCTCGAAACCACTCGGCCCGTTGACGATCCACAACGTATTTCGCACGAGCTCCGCGGTTCACGGCACCGGCCGGACACCCAGGCCGAATTGCATTGTTGTAATTTACGAGATGCATTTCCGCTATTACTGATCAGGCAGTCCGGAAATCTTCTCGGACCACCTTTTTCGGTGCCCAACGCTACTTGTCGACGATCACCACGCCCCTTTCCTCTATGTAATAGCCGACAGATTGCCCATTGATTAGAAGCCTCAGCCGATCCGGCCACCGAGACCCGCGGTACCCGGCGACGACCTCCCGATCCGAACACACGCACAGGAAGGAAACACAGATTCCACTGTCGCCACCCCGGTCCGCCGCCCCCGCCCGGTACGACGGCGCCCCGCGAGCCGGCCACAGATCCCGGCAGCTCCACCCCGCCGCCGATACCGCGCGGAGCCTCCGTCGACGATCACACACCACAGAAAAGAGAAGGTCCCGGAGAGAATCTCTCCGGGACCTTCTCTGTAGTAGCGGGGACAGGATTTGAACCTGCGACCTCTGGGTTATGAGCCCAGCGAGCTACCGAGCTGCTCCACCCCGCGTTGGGTGTCCTCAACAGTACGCACTGTCACCGGCAACTCCAAAACGTGCCGCTGAGCTGCCCGGGACCATCCGAAAACCGCGTCGCCGAAGACGCCGCAGGCAACGTCCCGACGTGCACACCGGCCCGGATCGCCACAGTCCGCAGGCAGCCACCCGCCGAGGGGCATCGACGGAATGAGAGGAAGGACTCCGAAACCGGGCACAGCGCCCGACGCGTCACTCGGCACACCGGCGCCGCCCATCGGAAGGCATCCACAGCACACGGACGCCGGTACCGATACCGCCGAGTTCGGCGATGTACGAGAAAGAGAAGAGGCCCCGGACCAGCTGGTCCGGGGCCTCTTCTGTAGTAGCGGGGACAGGATTTGAACCTGCGACCTCTGGGTTATGAGCCCAGCGAGCTACCGAGCTGCTCCACCCCGCGTTGGGTGAACACAACATTACACACGGCTTCGGATTACCACCAAATCGCGAGCTCATCGCCACTTTTTCCAGGAAGCGAAGGGCGCGCTCCCCCGCCCGCGAGGTCATCTCCGCCTCCATCGACCACCATCGATATCCCGGCACATCACCGCTCGATACCGATGCTCGACCGGTCGGCATCAGAACGTTAACGGAGCGATTGCCCAACATCTCGAGTGCTATATGCGTGACACGGATTACGATTTTCCAGTGATGCCCGTCACATATTCGTGTCATAGCGGGCATGCCTGGGTACGGGGAAATTCCGGATATGACCTGGAGTTTTCCGCATATTCCCGGTTTGCACCAATCGACGTATTGATAGTTATCGATACGTGATCTGACGAGATTTCTTCGTTACCGTCGTTGCCAGGCCCCGACCAACCGGGACGGGCCGGCCGAACCGGAGAACACCGGTAACCCTGTCCCACGGTTCGGATCAAACCCCGACACATCACCTGGGGACAGGGGCACGCAGCTTCCAACGCGCTGCTGGTGGGCACAGGGAGGGATTCGCATATGACCAAGACCCGAAAGTTCAGCACCCGCGCCCTCGGCATGACCGCTATCGCCGGAGCTCTCGTTGCCGTACCGTTCGGTCTTTCCACGGCCACCGCTTCGGCCTCGTCGGGCAACTGGGACGCCGTCGCCGCATGCGAGAGCAGCGGCAACTGGTCCACCAACACCGGCAACGGCTTCTACGGCGGCCTGCAGTTCACCCAGAGCACCTGGGAGGCCAACGGTGGTTCCGGTAGCGCTGCCGACGCCAGCCGCGAAGAGCAGATCCGCGTCGCCGAGAACGTGCTCGCCACCCAGGGACCCGGTGCCTGGCCGGTGTGCGGTTCGTACCTGTGACCCCTACCGGCGCGCACTGAGCGCGCCGGTACCCGGTGCGTGACGAGAGGCGCTGCCATCCACCCGGATGGCAGCGCCTCTTTCGTACCTCCGGCCACAGCACCGCTGGCCCATACTTCCGCCGGCCCGAACACCCGACCGGCACGGAACGCCCAGCCATCTCGCGAGAGCTCACGTGCTCGGCCCTGCGCACGCATCGGACCGACGGCACCGGCGACTGCCACCGCTGCCTTCGGGCAGGGCTCATACCGGGGACCTCGGAGGTGCGACGCCTGGTCTTTCACCTGATCTCCCCGAGCGGAGGTCGGCTCGCCCTGCACCACCGTGGCGCCGCCACCCGGCGTCGGAGCTCCTGAGCTACGTCCGAGAGCTCCTGAGCTACGTCCGAGCACCGTCGGCCGCGCGGACTACAGGCCGGGCTCACCGAAGAGGCGCCGCCGTCCAGCCGGACGGCGGCGCCTCTTCGGTAGTTCCCGGCTCGCCGGGCAGCACCCGCGCCGGAGCGGTCGCGGCTACCTACCGCCCGCGTCCTGGTACGCCTTCACAGCAGCGTCCAGTTCATCCAGCGCGCGGCCGAACTCCTCGAAGTTGCCGGTGCGCATCGCGGTGCGCACCGCATCGATCTTGCGACTCAGATCCGCCGCCGCGGCGTCCTGAGCAGCCGACCCTGAACTCGCCGGTGGTGGCGTCGCCCCGTTGGCCGCGGGCGTGCCCTGCCCATCGGTTTCGTCGCCCTGGGACTGCTGCGGTGGCGCACTCCCGGGACTGGGCCGGGTGGCCGGATCACCACCGGACGGCGTGGCCAGCGCACCCGCACCGGGTAGCACCTGGTTCAGCGCGTCGGCAAGAGTCGATCCGTAACCGACCTTCACGCTGCCGGCCTGATCGCGATAACTGACCAGCACCCGCAGCAGCTGCGGGAACGTCGCCGTGTTCTGCCCGGTATTGCGTTCGTTGTAGAACGGCTCCACGTACAGGATGCCGCCGTCGGCCACCGGCAACGTGAGCAGGTTGCCGTATCTGATCTTGTTCGAGTTCGACAGCAGCGTCTTCTCCTGGGAGACCTGTGGCGCTGTCGTCATCGTGTTCTGCGTCTGCTGCGGACCCTGGGTCTGCGTATCGGTCGGCAACTGCAGGATGCGGAACTTCCCATAACCGTCGGGATCGGAACGCACCGATATATAGGAGGACAGGAACTGCCGGTTGTACCCGACCATCGCGCTGGTCAGGTTGAACGCCGGCTTACCGGTCTCCGGGTCGCCCAACAGCACGTAGTACGGTGGCTGGCTGGCCGATACGCCCTCCACGGTCGGGTCGGCAGGTACCGACCAGAACGCGTTGTTGGTGAAGAACTCGCGCGGATCATCCACGTGGTACTTGGTCAGCATCTCGCGCTGCACCTTGAACAGGTCCTCCGGGTAACGGAAGTGTTCGCGCAACTCGGGGCTGATCTGATCCTCCGGAATCACCGCGTCCGGGAACACACCCCGCCAGGCCTGCAGCACGGGATCGCTCGAATCGGTCTCGTACAGCTTCACGGAGCCGTCGTAGGCATCGACGGTGGCCTTGACCGAGTTGCGGATATAGCTGACCTCTTTACGCGGCAGCAACCGGCCGGTGCGCTGATCGATACTGTCCTCGACCGCGCCCTCGAGCGAGGTCGTCTGCGCGTAGGGGTAGTTGTCCAGCGTGGTGTAGGCGTCGACGATCCAGACGATGCGCCCGTCCACGACGGCCGGATAGGCGTTACCGTCCGGTGTCAGCCACGGCGCAACCTTCTCCACCCGGTCGCGCGGCGACCGGTTGTAGAGAATCTTCGAATCGCCACTGATCGCCGACGAGAACAGGATGTTGCGTTCGGCGTACTTGGCCGCGAACGCGAGCCGGTTGAACCAGTTCCCGATCGGTACACCGCCGGAACCGTCATAGGTGAAACGGGCCTGGTCGGTGTCGTACTCGCGCGGGTTCTGGCCTTCCTCGGCGCCGACGATGGCGTAATCGGGATCGGACTGCGAGATCAGCTCGCCGTAGTAGATACGCGGCTGGTCCACCTTGATCCGCTGCTGGTCCTTCGGCGTGAACAGATCGCTGACCAGGAAGATCGGATAACCCGAATCGCTGCTACCACCCGCCGCGTTGGGGTCCTCGGACTGCGGCCGGTTGACCCGGTTGGCGGGCGCGGCGACGAAACCGTTGCCGTGCGTGTAGACCGTGTGCTTGTTGATCCAGTCGGTCTGGTTACCGCTCAGGGTGGCCGGGGACAGTTCGCGGGCCGCGACGATGTAGTCCTGGACCTGGCCGTTGAGCTCGTACCGGTCGATATCGAGCGTCTCGGGGAACCCGTAGAAGTTCTTCAGCTGCCGCAACTGGGTGAACGTCGGGGACAGGATGTTCGGATCGAGCAGCCGGGCGTTGGCGATGGTGGCATGGTCCACCGGCACATTCACCGGATTCTTGCTGCTCTCCCCCTTGTAATCGACGTATTCGATCTTGTCGTCGGTGATCCCGTAGGCCTGGCGGGTGGCATCGATATTGCGCTCGATGTACTCGCTCTCCTTCTCCGCCGCGTTCGGCCGCACCGAGAACTGCTCGACCATGAGCGGCCACACCGCGCCCACCAGCACCGAGGAGAGCACCAGCAGGGCCGCCGCCATCGCGGGCACCCGCAGATCCCGCAACACGATCCCGGCGAAGAACGCCAGCGCGCAGATGACCGCGATGGACAGCAGGATCAGCTTGGCCGGCAGCACCGCGTTGATATCGGTGAAGGAACCACCGTTGAAAGTGGGTTCCTTCCGGCTGCTCATCAGCAGCTGATACCGGTCGAACCAGTACGCGACGGCTTTCAACAACACGAACACACCCGCCAGCACCGCCAGCTGGACCCGGGCCGGGGTGGTGAGCACACCCTCCCGACCGGTCAGCCGCAGGCCGCCGAAGATGTAGTGCGTCACCAGATTCGCGAAGAACGCGATCACCACGGCGACGAAGAGCCAATTCAGCACCATCCGGTAGAACGGCAGATCGAAGGCGTAGAAGCCCACGTCGAGCCCGAACTGCGGATCCGTACGTCCGAAGGAGCCGCCATGCAGGAACAACTGCACGGTGACCCAGTTCGACTGGGCGACCAGCCCGGACAGGATCCCCAGCAACGCCGGGGTACCCAGCCCGAACAACTTCAGCTTGCCCAGCACCGTCGTCCGGTACCGGGCGATGGGATCACCGGCGCCCGAAGTCGGCACGAAGACGGGGCGGGACCGGTAGGCCAGCAACAGCGCGAGCCAGACGATCGACCCGACCACGAGTGCGACCACCGCGAAAACCGCGATCCTGGTCAGCAACACGGTCAGGTACACCCCGCGGAAATCGACCTCCCCGAACCACAACCAGTTCGTATAGGTGTCGATGAGCCGGGGCCCTACCAACAGCAGTGCGGCCAGCACCACCGCCGCCACCAGCAGCAGACGGCTGCGCCGGGACAGCGATGGTAAACCGGCGGGGGGGCGCATGCCCACGATGCCACTCTCCAGGGTCCGGCGGCGAGTGAACCGGTGCGCCACCGGCCGCTGCACCGCAGTCCGAATTGTTGCGGTCGGGCCCTGCACGGACCCTCTGCGCCCACTTTACGGAAAACGGACATCTTCGCGACCACAGGGTTGGGGCGGTGTCGTGCCGGCGGATGCGAGGATGGTCCGGTGAGCGCCGATCTGCATGCCGAAATCGTCCTTGCCCGTTCCGTCCACGAGGTCGCGGAGTTCGTGGACGCCGAGGGCTGGGAAAGATCACCGCAGATGTTCGCGCTGGTCAGAACCGCGGATCTGGTGGCCGCCGAACCCGCGCTGATCGATCAGGTCGACGCGGCGGACGAGCTCACGCCGATCGCCCAGGACCCCCTGCCCGATCATGTGGCCGGCGGATCGATGGCGCTGGACGAATTCCTCGCCACCACCAGCTGGCCCCCCGCGGTCGCCGGCTGTGTCCTGGTCCAGGAGATCGTGGTACTCCCGCCGGACGCCGAGAACGATCTCGACGAGGCCCTCACCCCGTTGCTGGCCGACGCGGACGCCGCCGACGCGGCCGGCCGGGCCGCCGCCCACGCGCATCCGGGACGACGGGAAGCCCGGCTGTTCGCGGCCGTGCTGCGTACGGGAAACAGCCTGTGCCTGCTGCAGTTACGACCCGCCGAAGACGAAGACCCGGACGCCGACCTCGATCTGCGCACCTACCCCAACCTGGCGCCGAACCTGGTGGAAGCGCTACGGCATACGTTCGAAGACACCGGGGAATAGCTGTGTTTATGGCGGTGCCTCCGGCACCGCGTGGTGGGGCCCTATCAACCCCGCCCATGGATGCCGACCGTCCGGAAGAGTGAGGCGGTGGTGGGGTGGGGGGCTCGGCTGTAGCCGGGTGAGTCACTGCCGGAACTCGAGCGCCTCGGGCCGCGCCTGACGCATCGGTGGGTGGGCCTGCCACGTACGCCGGCCACTCGGCAGAGTGGTGGGTGGGTCCAGTTCAGGGCTCGGCTATGGGCAGACGAGCCACTGCTGGTCTGGAGCGGGGCCGGACAAGACGGGGCAGCGCTGCGGCGACTCCGGTCGACCCCGAGATTTCTTCTCACGCTCGACCACGCCCGAGAAACGACGCGTAGTTCCGACTACACACGCCGGCCGTGCGGCGCAGGTGGTGTGCGTGCCGGGTGCGGGTCTCAGCTGCAGCTGGGCGCGGCCTGGCCCGCCGACAGATCCTCCAGCGCCTGCACCGCGCCGGCCAGGGTCTCCACCCGCACCAACCGCAGGCCGTCGGGGATCCGCTGGCTCGCCTCGTTGCAGTTACCGGCCGGGACCAGGAACGTCTCGGCGCCGGCCTCCCGGGCAGCCATCATCTTGTACTGGATACCGCCGATCGCGCCGACTTTGCCGTCCTGGTCGATACTGCCCGTGCCCGCGATGAAGGAACCGCCGTCCAGATCTCCGGGGCTCAACTTCTCCACCAGGGCGAGGCTGAACATCAACCCGGCCGACGGGCCGCCGATATCGGCCAGATTGAAATCGATCTGCATGGGCGGGGCCGCCGATTCGGTGGGTGTCAGCCCCAGGAAACCCTTGGCCGCGTCGTCGGGCCGGGCGCCGAGGGTGATACCGGCGGTCTGTTCGGCGCCGTCGCGCCGGTACACCACCGTCAACACGGTCCCGGGAGCCCGGCTCGACACCTCGGTCACCACGTCCTGAGTGGTCGCGACCGGTTTACCGTTCACGCTCACGATCTGATCCCCGGGCCGCAGCACATCGTGGGCGGGGCCGTCCTCGGAGACCTCGTGCACCAGCACCGCGGTCGGCAGATTCAGCTGATGCATGGCCGCGACTTCGGCATTGCTCTCCGAGGTGGCGAAATCCTGTTCGTTCGACTCGTCGACTTCCTCGCGGGACACCCCGGGCGGGTAGACCTCGGCCCGTGGCACGATCCCGTGCCGGCCGCTCACCCAGAAACCGAGCGCCTCGAAGATCGTCAGTCCGTCCCGTACCGCGACCGTGGTCATGTTCAGATGACCGTTGGTCCGGTCCACCTCCGCGCCCGACACCTGCACGACCTGCAGACCGTCCACTTCGCCCAGCGTATCGAAGGTGGGTCCGGGACCCAGCGCCACGAACGGCACGGTGTACACACTGCCCACCACACCGAACAGCAGAACGGGGAACAGGGCGACCAGGAGCGTGATGAGCCGACGATTCACCCGGTCAACACTAGCCATCCGGACCCGCACAATGCGGGACAGGCACGCGAGCGCGAGCCACGAGATCGGCTACCGGCCGGCCGGCGCGGATCAGCTCTGGCGCGCGAGCGCCTGCTTCACCTCGGCCAAGGACGGATTGGTAGCGGTGGACCCGTCCGCGAATTTCAGGGTCGGCACGACATGGTTGCCGTTGTTCACACTTCCCACGAACTCCGCCGAAGCCGGATCCTGCTCGATATCGACCTCCACGTAACTGATCCCGGCCTCTTTGAGCTGGGTCTTCAACCGGCGGCAATAACCGCACCAGGTGGTCGAATACATGGTCAGGTCCGCAGTCACGTCAGTCACGAACAGAGCAACACCGGGGTGCTCGCGTTTATTGCAGGGTCCATCGGCGAGACCGCGGGGTCTCGATTCCGCGCCGCCGAAGACACCACCCGGGTGCACCGGCGCCGCCCGTCCCGTGCTCTCGAAATACACTGCTCCGGTGGGCGCAGTCGATCTATCCGAGTTGGACCCGGAGCAGGCCGCCGCTGTCCGCGCACCGCGGGGGCCGGTCTGCGTGCTCGCCGGCGCCGGTACCGGGAAGACCCGCACCATCACGTACCGCATCGCACATCTGGTGGCGGCCGGGCAGGTACGGGCGGATCAGGTGCTGGCTGTCACCTTCACCGCACGCGCGGCCGGGGAACTGCGCGGGCGGCTGCGGACGCTGGGGCTCGGGGACGCAGCATCGACCGTGCAGGCCCGCACCTTCCATGCCGCCGCGTTGCGGCAGTTGCGGTATTTCTGGCCGCAGGTGGTCGGCGAAGTGCCGTGGCGGATGCTGGACAGCAAATTCCCGGTGGTCGCCCAGGCCGCGAACCGGGTGGGTCTGGCCTCGGGTACCGAAAGTGTGAAGGATCTGCTCGGCGAGATCGAATGGGCCAAATCGTCGCTGGTGGCGCCCGAGGACTACGCTGCCGCGGCCGCGGCCCATCGGCGGGAGACACCGTTCGCTCCCGCCCGGATCGGGGAGGTCTACGCGGCCTACGAATCGGTGAAGACCACACCGGAGGGGCTGCTGCTGGATTTCGACGATCTGCTGCTGCACACCGCCGCCGCACTCGAGGACTATCCGTCGGTCGCCGACGAGTTCCGCGAACGCTACCGGTGTTTCGTCGTCGACGAATACCAGGATGTCACTCCGCTGCAGCAACGAGTGCTCGATGCCTGGCTGGGCGAACGCGACGATCTCACGGTCGTCGGGGACGCGAACCAGACCATCTACTCCTTCACCGGCGCCGGGCCCGGGCAGCTGCTGGACTTCTCCCGCCGGTTCCCGGACGCGACCGTGGTCCGGCTGGAACGCGACTACCGCTCCACCCCGCAGGTCGTCGATCTCGCCAATCGGGTGATCGGGATGGCGCAGGGCCGGATCGCGGGCACCCGGCTGCAGCTGGTGGGTCAGCGAGCGGACGGGCCGGAACCGGAATTCGCCGGATACGACGAACTCGCCGTCGAGGCCGCCGATGTGGCGCGGCGGATCGACGATCTGCTGGCCGCGGGCACACCGGCCGCCGAGATCGCCGTGCTTTACCGGATCAACGCGCAATCGGAAGCCTACGAACAGGCGCTGACCGAGCGCGGAATCGCCTATCAGGTGCGCGGCGGCGAAGGGTTCTTCCAGCGGCCGGAGGTACGCCAGGCTGTTCAGGAGCTGCGCCGGACGACGGCTCGCGACGACCTGCCCGCGGCGGCCTCCTCCGGGAAGAAACTGATCAGCCTGGTCCGGGCGGCCCTGGCCCCGATCGGGCTCACCACCTCGGCGCCGGCGGGCGCCCAGGCTCGTCAGCGGTGGGAGTCGCTGGTGGCGCTGGTCCGGCTGACCGAGGACCTCGTCGAACACGAACCGGAGCTGACGGCGGCCGGGCTGCTGCGTGAACTGGCCGCCCGCGCCGAAGCACGGCATCCACCGACCGTGCAGGGTGTGACACTGGCCTCACTGCACGCAGCCAAGGGCTTGGAGTGGGACGCGGTGTTCCTGGTCGGGCTCAGCGACGGCACCCTGCCCATCTCCTACACCCTGAACGGCGACGGCTCGGTCTCCGATATCGCGGCCCTGGAAGAGGAGCGTCGGCTGCTGTATGTGGGCGTCACCCGCGCCCGGATCCATCTCCGGTTGTCCTGGGCGTCGAGTCGCGGTGACGGTGATCGCCGGACCCGGCGCCGTTCCCGTTTCCTCACCGGATTGGTACCCGACAACTCACCCGCCTCCCGAATAGCCGCGCCGCCGTCGCCGGCCAACGACGCGAACCGCCCGGTGTGCCGGATCTGCGGTCGCGCGCTGCTCGATTCGGAGACACTGCTGCTGCGCCGATGCAAGAACTGTGTGGGACAACCGGATACGGAACTGCTCGGCGCCCTGCAGGACTGGCGGCGGGAGAAGGCCGCCGAACTGGCGATCGACCCGCGCGGGATCCTGGGTGTGAACACGCTGACCGCCATCGCCGAGCAGTTGCCCGAGGACGAAGCCGCGCTGGCCGCACTGGGTATCGGCGAGAGCAAGATGCGCAGATACGGTGCGGAGGTACTGGCCATCATCCGGTCCCGGCGCCGCTCGATCTCCCGCTGATCGCGCCGCTCGATCCAGCGCTGATCGCGACTCCGGCGGAGATCCCGGCAAAACCGCAGGTAGAAAATAGGTTGTCGAGTCCGGCGAGATTGCTTAAGGTGGAAATCGCGCTCGGGAGGGTACATCCACGCGCACACTGAAGAACAGTCCACATCACGACCACGAGTACAGGAGGGAGGCAGTCAGATGAACGGCACAACGAATTACGGCTTCGTCGCCGTAACGCCGAATATGCGGTCGTCAGCGGCTGCTTCCCGGGGGTTCCTCGCTTTGCAGGGGACCGGCCTGTCCTGCCTCGATTTCGCCGATGAGCAGGCGCGTATCCGCTATTCGCATCAGCAGAACATCGTCGAACCGCAGGACCAGTCCGTCGCGAACTGGCACCCGGGGGCTGCAGTCGCAGCTGCCGGCTCCTTCGCTATCGATCCCGTCATTGCACCCGCAGTGGCAGATAAGCGAGCGGAAAGCCTTCGCAAAGGACACCCAGCGACCGTGAACAGGCGGCCCCACAGCCGACCAAGGTAGGGATCAACCCCACACCTCCTGGCCACGGGACGCAGATGCGGAACCGTGGCCAGAATTATTTCCGGCCTTCAGCCCACAAGGCATCGGTTCCGCAGAACGAACACCGAACCGCTGCACAACAAGCTGAAGGAGAACGACGTGGTCACCACCACCCAGAGCTGGCCGTCGGCCACCACTGATGTGGCGTGTAGCACCGTGGCAACCGATCCCGCGGACCAGCGGCTTCCTGTCCTGCCCTGCCGGGCCGGGAACCCCGACCTCTGGTTTGCCGAGAGCCCGGTCCAGCTGGAAGAGGCCAAGGCGCTGTGCGCGGCCTGCCCGATCCGTAAGGGCTGCCTGACCGCGGCCATCGATCGGCGGGAGCCGTGGGGCGTCTGGGGCGGCGAGATCTTCGATCAGGGGGTCGTCATCGCCCGTAAGCGCCCGCGGGGCCGGCCGCGCAAGGTCGCCAGCTGTGTCTGACAGGGATTCCGTGTGCCCCACGGGTACACACCGACACCGGAAACGAGCCGCTCATCGCTTCGCCGATGAGCGGCTCGTTCGCTTGTGCGGTGATATCGACGGCCGCGCCCACCGCGCGTGATATCCGCCTGTACCGGAACGCTTTTCAGGCGCTGTCGCGCTGCTCCCGGAAGCCGGGCAGCCAGGAGGAGGCCAATTGCATGAACGGCACCTCGGCATCGAGTTGAGCGCAGATACCGATCGACCCGCCGAGCACGCGGAAGATCATGACGTATTCGGCCGGCAGCACCATCGCCCGCGCGGTCTTCATCTCCGGGGAGGAGTAATCGGTCGCCTTACCCGCCACGCGCTGCATCCAGCGCCGGGTGAAGTGGAACGATTCGGTGCGGATCGGGTCGGTGAAGGGGCGCAGGTAGTCTTCGATCTCGGTCTCGGTGAGCGTCTTACCCGGCAGCACCCAGCCGTTCGCGTGCAGGATCTTCGTCAGTTCGCCGTATTCCTCGGCGACGGCCAGGGCCAGGATCCGGCCCAGCAGCTCCGGGAAACCGCCGGGCAACGGCGCACAGGCACCGTAATCGATCACCGCGAGCTTGCCCTCCGGGGTGATCATGAAGTTGCCCGGATGCGGGTCGGCGTGCAGCAGGCCCACCGTTTCGGGGGCCGAGAAATGGAACCGGCCCATCAACCCGGCCACCCGGTTGCGCAGGAGGCGAGTGCCCGCCGGATCGGCCTGTCCGGCACTGATGACGGCGGAAACCGGTGTGCCGTCGAGCCATTCGCTGACGATCACCTTCGGGGCGCTGGCGACCACCTTGGGGATCACGAATTCGGGATGCCCGTCGTATGCCTTGCTGAAAGCCCGCTGATTGGCGGCTTCGTTGCGGTAGTCCAGTTCTTCTTCGGTGCGCTCGGTGATCTCGGCGAGCAGCGGTTTCACATCGGCGCCGGGAATGACCTTCGCGAACAGGCCGGTCATCCGGTTCAGCGTGCGCAGGTCGGCGCGCAATGCTTCGTCCGCACCCGGGTACTGCACCTTCACCGCGACCGGACGGCCGTCCGCCCAGACGGCCTTGTGCACCTGGCCGATACTGGCCGAGGCGGCCGGGGTGTCCTCGAACTCCTGGAAACGTTTACGCCAATCGGTACCGAGTTGCTGGTCGAGGACCCGGTGCACGGTGGCGGCGGGCATCGGGGGCGCGGCGGCCTGCAGTTTGGTGAGCGCCTCCCGATAGTGCTCACCGAACTCCTCCGGAACCGCGGCCTCCATCACACTCAGGGCCTGGCCGAACTTCATCGCGCCGCCCTTGAGCTCGCCGAGCACCGCGAACAGCTGTTCGGCCGCCTTCTGGTTGAGCTCGGTGTTGATCTCCTTACGATCCCCGCCCGCGAGCTTCTTGCCGAAACCGACCGCTGCGCGCCCCGCTACCCCGAGCGGAATCTTTGCCAACTTCGCATTGCGGGACATGGGCCGGCGCACGATCTCAGACACTCCCCCATAATGGCCGACAACCCGGGGCATCTGCCACGGAAAACCGCAGAGAATTACCCTCGGCGCCGAATGTGAATGTCATCACACGCTCGCTCCGGTGCCGTTCCCGAGACAACCGCAGCGGGGATGCGGCGCCCAGGATCGGCGGTCGAGGAACCGGGTATCGAGGTCGAGTTCGAGCGTCCGATCGAGCGTTTCCGGTGCTCGGCCCGGCTCGCAGGCGATGATCGTCTCCAATTCGCCGAGGGCCAGCGCGGCCACCGCGGCGATACCAGCGGGGCTGGCATGGCCGGTCCGTCCGAGAAGTTGCGCGGCCAACCGCGGCCACTCCGCGTCGTGGTCGACCCGCGTCAGATCCGCGCAGCGCAGGCAGCTGGTGCGCCCGGGCTGGACCAGTGGGCCGACGATCCCCTTACCGTCACGGAGCCGGACGACCAGATGCGCCGTCCGCGTATCGGACAGATCGCGCACCAACCGTGGATCGGGGATCAGTGTGTCGGCCAGGACCACCAGATCGGCGGGGCGGCTCCGGCCGCCGACAGCGCCGCGGTATTCGCGTGACCGCTGCGGACGGATCCCCATATCGCGCAGGCCGGCGGTGATCGCGTCGGTGAGCGGGCCGATTCCGTGCACCCGGATCGTGCGTACGGAACCGGCGGGCCGGGGCGGGTGGACCAGCAGACCCGCGCTATCGATCACCTCGAACAGGACCGTGGCCTGCCCGGGTTCCAGACCGAGCGCGCGGGACTGCCAGATGATCGCGGGTCTGCTGTTCAGCCCGTCGATCAGGCGGAGGAACCCGAGAACCTGCTGCGTTTCCAGGCCCGGTACCTCGCAGAGTAGGGCGGTATCCGGATCCCAGCCGAGTTGGACCTGCCCGTTGGAGCGGACCAGGATCGGCACCCGGGGATGCAGGAGTGGACCGCGGGGCCGGAGCGTCGTCATATGAGCAGTATGCGAGCGACGTTGCGGCGCAACGGGTTCGCCGGACCGGTTTGTCCACAGGTTCGCAGCCTGTGGACAAACCCTGTTCACGCAGGTGAGGGCCTATCCGCTACACCTCTTACGGGGCTCACGGAAAACAGCGCGAAATCGGTCCCGGAGAACTCCGTATCGGGGCCGTCCCCCGCTAGGCCCGACCGGGACCGGGATCTTCCGGATCCGTATCGGGACGCTGTTCGCCGTCCTCGGCGTCGGCGCCACCCGCGGATTCCGTATCGGCGCCGGACTTCCCGGCGGCCGCCTCGCGTTCGGCGGCCTCGGTCGCGGCCAGCTGAGCGAGCGGATCGTCGAAAACGCCGGCGCCGCCACCGATCACCGAATCGATGAAACCCGCGGGCGCGTCGAGATCGGCGGCGTCGGGAAGCAGATCGGGATGCGCCCACACACCGTCGCGCGCGGCGGTTCCGGCATCGTCGGTGAGGCGCTGCCACAGCGTCGCCGCCTCGCGCAGTTTGCGCGGCCGCAGTTCCAGACCGACCAGCGTGGCGAAGGTCTGTTCGGCGGGCCCGCCGGTGGCGCGCCGCCGGCGCAGTGTCTCGGCCAGCGCGCCCGCCCCGGGCAACCGGTCGCCCACCGCGGCGGCCACCACCACCTGTACCCAGCCCTCGATCAGGGCGAGCAGGGTCTCCAGCCGGTCCAGGGCCTGTTTCTGCTCGGGCGTGGTCTGCGGTTCGAAACTGCCCTGGGCGAGAATCTCCTCGAGTTTGGACGGATCGGTGAGCGCGGACGGATCGAGATTGCGCGCGGCGTCCTCGAGCGCGGAGAAATCCATGGTGATCCCGCGCGCGTAGTCCTCCACGGCCCCCAGGACCTGCTGACGCAACCAGGGCACATGGACGAACAGCCGCTGATGGGCGACCTCGCGCGCGGCGAGGAACACCATGATCTCGCTCTCCGGCTGTTCGAGTCCTTCACTGAACTCCGAAATGGCGGTGGGCAGCAGCGCGGCGGTACCGGCCGGGCCGAGCGGCAGACCGATATCGGTGCCGGTCAGCACCTCCTTCGCCAGCTGCCCCAGCGCCTGGCCGAGCTGCGAACCGAAGGCCAGCCCGCCCATCTGCCCCAGCATGCCCATCATGGGGCCGGCCATATCGCGGGCTTCCTCGGGCAGCCCGGCAGTCCACATCCCGGAGATCTGCTGGGCCACCGGATCGCACAGCCGCTGCCAGGTGGGCAGCGTTTTCTCGATCCAATCGTTCGCGGTCCAGGCGACGGTATTCGTCGCACCGGCCGGGAAGGTGGTCGCATCGTCGAGCCACAGTTCGGCCAGATGCGCGGCGTCGGCGACCGCCGCGGCGGTACCACTGGACACCGGCGGGACGGTTTTGCCGAGTTGCTGACGGGCCAATCGCTTGGCCACGTCGTAGTTCACCGGGCCACTGCCACCGCCGGTCATACCCTGGCCCATACCGCTGAGCATCTGGCCCAGCGACGAGAGCATCTGGCCCAGCGACGCGGGATCGAACCCGGCACCGCCGGCACCGAACCCGAAGGGATCGTTACCGCCGCCGCCCGGTTTGTCGCCGCGGCCGCGATCGTCGTCGTCGCCCTGCGAGAATCCGAACGGGAGATCGCTCATTCCGCCTCACCCGCCGGCATGACGTCCGGGTGCTGTCCGGGGAGCGCGCGCGAACCGTGGCCGGCCGGCGCTTCGTGAAGCTGCATGTCGTCCATAGTAGGCGCGACGAACCGGCCGGTCCGCCCCGCCGGACGGTCTTCGCGCAGGGTGAACATCGCGGCGCACCGGAAAAGGGTGCCGCGGCGCGCCGGTCACCGGCCGGCGGCCACCCAGGATTCCACGATCGTCCGGGCGATCGATATCGACCCGGGCAGCAGCAGCCGCGCGCCGGTGACCGGCGCGGCCGCACCGTCCTCCGGCCGCGCCCGCCAGCTCCCCGCCGCGAGCGCGCCGCGCACTTCGTCGCGGGTGAACCAATGTGCCTCGGCGATCTCACCGTCGGAGAAGACCAGCGGCTGCGCGGGGTCGGCCTGCGCACAGAACCCGAGCATCAGCGACCGCGGGAACGGCCAGGGCTGGCTGCCCAGATATTCGATATCGCGGACATCGAGCCCGACCTCCTCGCGCATCTCCCGTTCGACGCAGCGTTCCAGCGACTCCCCCGCCTCCACGAACCCCGCCAGCAGCGAGAACATCGTCTCCGGCCAGCTCGCCTGCCGGCCCAGCAACACACGGTCGCCGCCGTCGTGGATGAGACAGATCACGGCGGGGTCGGTCCGCGGGAAATCCTCCCGCCCGTCCTCGGCCAGCCGGGACCAGCCACCCTTGGCCGGTACGGTCGGCGTGCCGTCGATTCCGTGGAAGGCGGCGCTGGCGTGCCAGTTGATCAGCGCGAGCGCGGCCGACAGCACCCCGGCGGTGAAATCGTCGATCGGCGCGTCGGCCAGCTGGCGCAGATCCCGCAACGTCCCGGTGAGCGAACCGTCGGCGACCGCCCACAGGTGGACACCGTTGTCGACACCGAGGAATACGGCCTCGGGGCTGGGTTCGGCCGCGAGCTCGAGGGCGGAATCCCAGATCAGCGCACCCGATTCGAAACGCACCGCACCGCGCCGCCCGACCCGTAACAGCCGGGCGGTGGCCCAGCCCTCTTTCAGCGCTTGCGCGTCGGCGCGCAGATGGTCGGCGCGGTCGAGCGCCGAACGGGACAGCAGGGGAATCTGGTTGAGCTGGAAGACGGCCACGTTTCGAGACTATCCCGACCCGGTAACGGCCGCGCCGGGGTCAGCGGGCGCGACGGATGTAGAGCAGTTTGTCGCCGGATTCCAGGGCATCGACCGACGGTTCCCCGACCCGGACCAGCTCACCGGCCCGCACGACACCGAGCACGATATCGCTGAGGTGCCGGGGTGACCCACCGACCTCACCGGGTTCGACCTCGCGTTCGGCGACCGCGAAACCGTGCTCCGGGGTCAGCAGATCCTCCATCATCTCCACGACGCTGGGGGTGGTGGTCGCGATCCCGAGCAACCGGCCGGTGGTCTCCGAGGACACCACCACCGAATCGGCACCGGACTGCCGCAACAGGTGGGTGTTCTCCGATTCGCGGATCGAGGCGACGATCTTGGCCTTCTTGGTGAGTTCCCGGGCGGTGAGCGTGACCAGGACCGCGGTGTCGTCCCGGTTGGTCGCCACGATCACCGAGGCGGCGTTCTGCACACCCGCCAACCGCAGGACATCGGATTGGGTGGCCGAGCCGTGCACGGTGACGAGCCCGGCGGTCGAGGCTGCTTCCAGGCTCACCGCGTCGGTGTCGACCACGACGATATCGGCGGGTTGTACGCCGTCACCGAGCATGGCGTCGATAGCGGTGCGGCCCTTGGTGCCGTACCCGACGACGACGGTGTGATTACGCACGGTGCGCCTCCAACGCTGGATCTTCAATGCCTGACGGGAACGTTCGGTGAGTACCGCCAGTGTGGTACCGACCAGGACGATGAGGAACAGCACTCGCAACGGGGTGATGACGAAGATGTTCACCAGCCGGGCCGACGGGGTGACCGGTGCGATATCGCCGTACCCGGTGGTGGACAGCGATACGGTCGCGTAGTAGAAGGCGTCCAGCAGGGTCACCGAATCGTCGGCGCTGTCCCGGTAACCGTCACGGCCGAGATAGACGACGAATGCCGCGGCACACAACAGCCCGACCGCGAACAGCACCCGCCGGGTCAGCGATATCCACGGGCTGTTCTGGACCTCCGGGATACGAAGCAGGCCGACCAGCGCGAAATCCGGTGGCTCGGCCGCGCCGCGGGCCCGGCTCCCGAGATCGGCGAAACGCGAAGTCACCGGCGCCGCCCTTCACCGGCCCGGCCGTCCCGCACACCGGTCACCCTCAGTCCCTCCGACACAGCTCGGGAGCCTACCCGTTCGCCCGCCGTCACGTCGGACACGCTGTAGGGGCGGGTATCTATGGTGGTGCCATGGCAGATATCACCCCGGCGGGCGCACCGGATTCCGGTCGCACCCCGGCGCTTCGACTGGCCGCGCTGCTCATCGGCGCCGGCGTCCTGCACTTCGTGGCTCCCAAACCTTTCGATTCGACCATTCCCCCGCAGTTGCCCGGAAAGGCGCGCACCTACACCTATTGGTCCGGTGTCGCCGAGATCGGCGTGGGCACCGCCCTGCTGATCCCGCGCACCCGCCGGCTCGGCGGCCGACTGGCGGCATTGCTGTTCATCGCGGTGTTCCCGGCGAATATCCAGCTCGCGGTGGACACCCTGCGTAATCCGAAAGCACCGTCGGTACTCAAGGCGGTCTGGCTGCTGCGCCTGCCCATGCAGTGGCCGCTGGTCTCCCGGGCGCTGGCCGTGAGCCGCCGCGCGCCGCGGGACTGATATCCGACGAGCGCGCCTGGCGTTCCGGCAGGATCCGGCGCGCCGGGCCGGCTAGTTCCCGGCCGCGTCCCCGCGAGTCGGTTCGGTGAGCAGCGCGACCAGCTCCGCCGGACCCGGTAGGCGCTCGGGCGCGACGGTGCGACCGCTGCGCACATAGTGGAAGGCGGCACCGATCCGCCCGAGCATCCGATCCTCGGTTTCCCCGGTCCGCGCGGCCAGCAACCGCGCCCAGGCGAGCCGGTACACCGCCAGCTGCACCGCCACCGCGGCTTCGTCGGCGGGACCGGGCTCGGCGCCGGTCTTCCAGTCGACGACGGTCCAGCCGCCATCGGGTTCGGCGAACACCGCATCCATCCGGCCGCGGATCACCACCCCGGCGATGGTGGTCTCGAACGGCACCTCCACCTCCACCGGGCGCCGCGCCGACCAGCGCGAGGACAGGAAGGCGTCCTGCATCCGGGCCAGTTCCGCATCGGCCGCGGCCCCCGCATCGGCGGCGCCGGGGAGGTCGTCCAGGCCGGGCAACTGATCGGTGGCGAACCAGCGTTGTACCCACGCGTGGAAAGCGGTGCCGCGGCGCGCCATCGGGTTGGGCGGGTACGGGAGCGGGCGGCGTAGCCGCGCGGCCAGCCGGCCCGGATCGGCACGCATCTCGACCAGCGCGGTGGCCGGCAGCTGGGTCGGCAGTTCGACCTCGGCCGCCGCGGCCGCACCGGCCCGGTACTCCGCGAGCAATGCGTCCACATCGGCGATCCAGCCGTCGGGATCGTCATCGGGTTCGGGTGCATCCGCGCCGTCGGCGAATTCCGTCAGCGCGGCATGGACGAGTGCGGCGCCCGCCTCGATCTCCGCGCGGCGGTCACCGAGCGGATCGCCGGGCCAGGTGGCGGTCACCGGGGTGGCGGCCAGCGGATTCGGGGCGCCGGGTTCGGGTTCGACGGCCCAGTGCGCGATCTCGACTCCGCTACCGGGCAGTTCGGCGGCGGCTTTCACCTCGAGCAGGAATTCCGAGGGGCCCTTGGGTTTGTCGCCGGTTTCGGGCCAGTGGTGGGCCGAGACCAGCAGGGCTCGTTCGGTGCGGGTGAGCGCTACGTAGAACAGGCGCCGGTCCTCGTCCAGTCTGCGCCGGGCCAGCGCCTCCTTGTGCGCGGTGAGTCCGCGTTGCAGTTCGGCGCGATCGGTGACCTCGGACAGATCGAGCACCGGGACCCCGTCCGGTGCCTCCGCGGTGGCCCGATCGCCGCGCAGCGTCGTGGGAAGTTCGGCCAGGGCACCGAGCCAGGTGTTGACCCCGCGGGTGGACGGGAACACATCGCGGGTGACATGGGGTACCGCCACGACCTCCCATTCCAGCCCCTTGGCCGCGTGCACGGTGAGCACCTGGACCCGATCCGGGGCGACCTCGACCTCACCCGGTTCCAGTCCGTTCTCCACCGATTCGGCGGCAGTGAGGAAGGCGAGCAGGCCGCCCAGGTTCGCCCCGGAGTCGCCCGCGTATCCGGCGACCACCTCGGCGAAGGCATCCAGGTGTTCCCGGCCGGCACCGGCACCGGCCAGCGCGCGTCGCGCCTGGGTCTCGACGCCGACGCCGATGGTGCGTTCCACATCGGCGACCAGTTCGGTCAGTGGTTGCGCGGCCCGTTCGCGCAGCGTGGCCAGTTCCCGGCCCAGTGCGGTGACCCGCCGGTACCCGGCTACCGAATAGCGGTCCGGCGGACCGGGGTCGGCGATCGCGTCGGCCAGACCGGCGCGTTCGGCGGGTTCGGGAGCGACCTCGTGCAGGGCCGCCGCCAGGCTGGTGGAGTCGGTGATATCGCCACCGGGGTCGCGGCTGATCGACAGTTCGCGGGCACGCCGGGCCAGCGCGGCCAGATCGGCGCTGCCCAGGCGCCAGCGGGCGCCGGTGAGAATCCGGACGGCGGCACTACCGGCGGCCGGATCGGCGATCAGGCGCAGGGTGGCGACGATATCGGCGACTTCCGGTGTCGACAGCAATCCGCCCAGGCCCACGATTTCGACCGGCAGCCCGCACGCCCGGAGCTCCTCGGCCAGTTCGGCGGCATCGGCATTGCGGCGGATCAGGACCGCGGAGGTGGGCGGCGGCCGTTCGGCCGCGCGGGCCGCCGCCCATTCGGCGGCGATCCGTTCGGCGATCCAGCGGCGTTCATCGGCAACCGAATCGGTGAGTGCGAGCGCGACGGCACCCGGCTGCGCACCGGGTTTCGCGCGTAACGCGTCGACCGTGACCCCGCCGCCGGCCCGGGCCGCCCCGCGCAGCGGTTCCACGACCATATTCGCCAGCTCGAGCGCCTCGGGCGGGTTGCGCCAGCTCGTGAGCAGCGGTAGCACCGGCGCCGGAACACCCGGGCCGACGGGGAAATCGGTCGTGAAACGCGGCAGGTTGGCGGCCGAGGCCCCGCGCCAGCCGTAGATGGACTGCATGGGATCGCCGACCGCCGTCACCGAGAGCTCGGGGGCCCGGGTACGCGGCCCGCGGGACCGCTCCGGATAGCCGGCACCGAACAGCGCGGACAACAGGATGCGCTGGGCATGGCCGGTGTCCTGGTACTCGTCCAGCAGCACCAGCCGGAATCGGGCGCGTTCGGCCGCGGCCACCTCGGGATGTTCGGCGGCCAAGCGGGCCGCCAGTGACATCTGGGCCCCGAAATCCAGCGCACCGCGCTGGTGCAGCGTCTCCCGCAGTTGCTGGACCAGTGGGAGCAGCGCCACCCGCTCGCGCTGCGCGCGCAGGACGGCGAGCAGATCCTTGTTCGGGCCACCGCGCTGCCGCGGGCCGGGCGGGAGAGTGTGCACGAGTTTCTCGAGTTCGGTGTGCGCTTCGGCGAGTTCCTCGGGTTCCACCAGATGCTCGGCCAGCTGACCGGACAGCGCGAGCACCGCTTCGGTCACCGTCAACGGCGACCGCTCGGTCTCGAGGTCTCCGTCCCAGCCGCGCACCACCTGGTGGGCGAGCTGCCACAACTGGGTTTCGGTGAGCAGCGCGGCCGACGGTTCCACCGGGAGCAGCAGACCGTGCTCGCCCAGCAACCGGCCGGCGTAGGAGTGGTAGGTGCTGATCTCCGGTTCCGCGCCGGCCAGGGTGCTACGCAGTTCACCGGAGGGATCGAGATCGCGCAGCAACCGGGATCCGGCCAGCCGGGCCAGCCGGGTACGGATCCGGGCGGTGAGCTGCTGGGCCGCCTTACGGGTGAAGGTCAGCCCGAGCACCTCCTCGGGCGTGACCAGCCGGTTGGCGACCATCCACACCACCCGGGCCGCCATGGTCTCGGTTTTTCCCGCCCCGGCCCCGGCCACCACCAGGGCCGGGCCCGGGGGCGCGGCGATGACCGCGGCCTGTTCGGCGGTCGGTGGCGGGAGCCCGAGCGCGTCGGCCAGCCGGCCGGGCGAGACCCGGGCGCTCACTCGTCGGTCACCTGACGCCCGGCGTCCTGCACCGGGCAGCTGTTCTTCACGGCGCAGTGCCGGCAGCCTTCGTTGCGGATGGCCAGGAAGCCGGGGCCTTCGGTACTCGCCGCTGCCGCGTGGATGGTTTCGCGCCAGGTATCCAGCGCTTCGGCGTCCAGCGCCGGCTGGACGCGTTCCTTGGCGACCCCGCTGGAGGACGGCAACCCGACATACACCAGCCGGGCTCCACCGGGTTCGGGATCGGTGGTCCCCTCGTCCAAGGCTCCCGCGGCCGCCGCGACCTGGTAGGTCGCCAGCTGCGCGTGCTGGGCCGCGTCCGCCTCGCTGACCGGATTCTTGCCCGTCTTCACATCGACGATCACGAACCGGCCCTCGGCATCACGTTCCAGCCGGTCGATCCGGCCGCGGATCCGGACTTCGGGCGCGTCGGCGGCCGGAGCGGGCAGTACACAGTCGACCGATACCTCGATACCGGCCTGGGTCAGTTCGCGGCGGGTGTTGCGCACCCAGGCGACGAACGCGTCCAGCATGGCTTCGGTGCGGCGCAGTTCCTGCCGGGAGTACCAGTTGGTCTCCGGATCGATATTCGACCAGCTCTCGGCGAGTTCGGCACGGACCTGCTCGAGCGGTACCCGGCCCGCCAGCGCCTGGACCAGGGTGTGCACCAGAGTTCCCTTGACGGCGTAGGGATTGTCCCCGTCCGAACCGCCGTTACGTTCCAGCGCCCAGCGCAACGGACAGGTCCGCAGCAGTTCCACGGTCGACGGGGACAGCGCGATCGGCGCGTCGTCCTCCCACAGGGACTCGCTGGAGCTGAGTCCGGGTACGCCGTACCAGTCGTCGGGTGCGGTACCCGGAATTCCGGCGAGCGCGAGCCGGGCCAGCTGCCGGGCGGCGCGGCCGCGGCGTTCGGCACCGGCCCCCGGATCGCAGACCGCGGCGCGTAATTCGGCGATGAGCGCGTGCAGGGCGAGTACCCGGCCGGGTTCGGCGATCGGGAGAGCGCCCGGCTCACCGTCGGTAGCACCGCCGAGCAGTTCGGCCAGGAACCGGGAGGGGACCAGATCGCGGTCGCCGGTCACCGATTCCACCGCGGTCACCAGCAGCGACCGCCGGGCGCGGCTGCACGCCACGAACAGCAGCCGGCGCTCCTCGGCCAGGATCGGCGCGGCACGACTGACCCGTTCGGTGATCCCGGCGATATCGTCCACCAGATCCTCGGTGTGCAGCAGCGTGCCCCGCGGCCGGGGGTCGGGCCAGATCCCCTCCTGCACCCCGGCGACGGCCACGACCTCCCATTCCCGGCCGGCCGCCGCATGGGCGCTCAGCAGATCCACCGCCTCCTCCCGGTGCGATCGCACCGCCCGGTCGTGCGGTATCTGCTGCTGGAGCAGATATTCGACGAATCCCTCGATGGTCGCGCCCGGCAGCCGGTCGGTATAGGCGGCCGCCGCGTCGAACAACGCGACGGCCGCGTCGAGATCGCGGTCCGCCTGCATCCCCGCCGCGCCGCCGCGCCGGGATTGCGCCAGCCAGCGCCGTTCCAGCCGCGATCCGGTCCACAGCGCCCACAGCACATCCTCGAGCCCGCCGCCGTCGCGCCGGACCCGGCGCGCGCGGTCCAGTGTGCGGGCCGCCCGGTTCAGGGGCGCGATCTCGACCTCGGTGAGTCCGGCCACGATGCGGTCGTCGCCGGCGCCGAGCAGCAGATCCCGCAGCACTTCCACCGAAGGCCGGTCGGGGACGGGGGCAACGCGGGTCGTCTGCCCAGCGGGGTCACCCGGGTGGTGCTGCGCACCGCCGGTATCGCCCCCCTGTCCCTGGTCGCCGATGCCGATCTGCCACCGGGCCTGCACATCTCGCTCACCGGCACCCGGATGCCCGGTGACCTGGTCGGGGCCACCTGTCGGGCTCTCCTGCCCACCCACCGGAATTCCGGATTCGCGCCGGGCGGCGCGGGTCTCCGGCGCTGCCGCCGGACCCTTCGATTCGCTTCGAACAGTGCGGGTTTCCCGGCGCACCGCACTATGCGTGCCGGTATCGGTGGCATCTGGCGGCTCGGTGGCGAGCCGGTCGGCCGATTCGGCAGCCGGCCCGGTGGCCGACCCGGTGGGACGCTCCCCGGCCGATCCGAAGGCTTGTCCCTCGGCCGGCTCGGCGACCTCCCCATCAGCCGGTTCGGCAGCATGCCTGTCGATCGGGTGCGGCTGCTCCGGTGGGAATTCCTCGTCGTCCGGCGGCTCCGGTGGGAGGCCGTCCCAGGGATCCGCGGAGTAGTTGTCGTCGAGCCCGTACCAGTCCGCGTCGGCCACATGCCGACTGATATCGGCGAAGGGGTCCCGGGGCGGAAGGTCCGCGGTGGGATCGTCGGCGGACTCCGGGTCGAGGACCGGCGGCTCATCGACCGGTTCGAGCGGGAAACCCGCCGCCGCCGTGTCCGAGCCGGCGGTGCGGGCGAGTTCCACCGCGGTGCGGCGGATACCGCGGCGCAACCGGCGCAGCGCGATCGAATCGGCTCCGCCGAGCGGTCCGGCCAGCAGATCGAGCGCCTCGTCGGGGCCGAAGAGGGATCGGGTGGAACCCGCACCGCGTGGTGTCGCCTCCCCGGCGAGTACCGCTCGCAGCGCCAGCAGCATCCAGGCCGCGCCGCGGCGACGCGCCAGCGGCATATCGTTCGCGGGCTGCGCGATCGGGACCCCGGCCGCCAGCAACGCCCGCCGCAGCGGCGGCAGCAGCAGCGGTACCGACCGCACGACCACGGCCATCTGCGACCACGGCACCCCTTCGGTGAGATGCGCGCGGCGCAGATGGTCCGCGATCAGCGAGGCTTCCTTGGCCGGACTGCCCAGCACACGTACCCGGACCTCCGCCGGAGCGGGCGGCTCGGCGCCGGGGTCCGGCGGCGCTTCACCACGCTCCGCCGGGCCGAGATCGGCCCGGACGACTCGATGGGCGGCAGCGCCCGGCAGCCGGGACGCGATCCGGGCCGTGGCGGTATTGATCGCCGGACCCGACCGGTGGTTGTCGTAGAGGACGATGCGCCGCGCCGCCGGTACCTCGAGTTCGGTGAGGAACCGGGCATCGGCACCGCGGAAGGTGTAGACGGCCTGATCGGGATCACCGGCGACGACCGTGGTCGCGGCACCGGCGGCCAGCACCCGGACCAGCAGCGCAGCCTGCGGATCCAGATGCTGCGCGTCGTCGACCAGGAGACATTGCAACCGGGCCCGTTCGGCCGCCAGCAGTTCGGCATCACCGGCCAGCGCGTCCAGGGCCGCGCCGACCAGTTCCGCCGCGTTCAGGGCGGGCGCCGATGCCTCCGGTGCGGCCACCCCGACCGACCAGCGCAGCAGCATGGCCTGTTCGTAGCGCAGCGCGAAACCACCGGCGGCCACCCAGTCGGGCCGGTCGCGACGCCGCCCGAGTTCGATCAGGCCCTCCGGGCCCAGACCGCGTTCGGCGGCCCGCAACATGAGATCGCGCAGTTCGTCGGCGAAACCGGTCAGGCCGAGCGCGGGCTGTAACCGCCGCGGCCACAGATCCCCGGCTCCGGCGGCGATATCGGCCAGATCACCGCGCAACATCTCACGCAGTACCGCGTCCTGTTCGGCACCGGTGAGCAGCCGCGGCGGTGGGTTTCCGTATCGCGCGGCCTGGCGCCGCAGGATCCCGAAGGCGTAGGAGTGCACAGTGCGGGCCAGCGGCTCCCGGGTCGCACCGGCGACGCCCCGCACAGCAGAATCGGGAAGCGGGGACACCGGTTCGGGGAGCACGAACAAGGAGTCGGTGCCGATCGAGTCGTCCGCCGTCGCGGGTTCCGCGACCACCGGGGCGCACACCGACCAGTGGTCCAGCCGTTCGGTGAGCGCGTCCCGGGCGGCACCGGCCGCCTGTTTGGAATGGGTGAGCAGCAGCACCGATTCCGGATCCGCCCCGCCCGCGATCCGCGTGGCCGCCACATCCACCAAGAGCGCGGTCTTCCCGGTACCCGGGCCGCCCAGCACCCGCCAGATCCGATTCGCGCCCGGTCGCGCGGCGGTCGCGGGCGGGGTGCCGGCGAACAGCGCGCCGAGGTCGGCGCCCCAGGTCCGAGCCCGGGGAGCCGCTGCCTTCCGGCGCACCAGCCGCACCGGCCTATCCGAACGCACCACGACGGCTATTGCAACAGACGGGGCCGACAGCGCCGATACCACGTCGGACCCGCACCCGCAGCGGTGTCGGTGCGCTCGGCTAAGAATGTCACTGTGTCCACACTGCATGTTCATCGTTTCGGCCCGGCCACCGGGCCGGTACTACTGGCCCTGCACGGCTTGAGCGGCCACGGGAAGCGCTGGGAAACACTGGCCACCGGAGCACTGCCCGATATCCGGGTGATCGCCCCCGACCTGCGTGGACACGGTCGCTCCACCGCACTGCCGCCCTGGGACCTCGAAACGATCGTCGCGGATCTGGTGGCGCTGATCACCGCCGAAACCGATGAACCGGTGCTGGTGGTGGCCCATTCCTTCGGCGGCGCGTGCGCCCTGCAGCTGGCCCGGCGGCATCCGGAACTCGTACGCGGACTGGTACTGCTCGATCCGGCCGTGACGCTGGACCCGGCGTGGTTACACGAGATCGCGCAGGCGACTCTCGACTCGCCCGATTACACCGATACCGACGAGGCGCGGATGGACAAACTCGCCACGGGCTGGGGTGCGGCCGCGCCGGATGTGCTGCGGGCCGAACTCGACGAACACCTGGTGCCCGCCGCCAACGGCCGGATGAGATGGCGGGTGGATACCGCGGCGCTGATCTCCTATTGGGGACAGCTCGCCCGTGACCTCGCCCTCCCCGAGCCCGGTCTGCCGACCGTGGTGGTCCGGGCCACGAAGGTGGATCCGCCGTTCGTCACCCCCGCGCTTCTCACCGCGCTCACCGACCGGCTCGGCGACGCGCTGACGGTGCACGAATGGGATTGTGAGCATATGGTCGCCCAGATCCTGCCGCACGAGACCGCGGCGCTTATCCGCGCGGCGCTGTAGGTCCGGATGGTCACCACCGACGAACAGATCGAACGCGTCCGGGCCCTGGTCGCGTCGATTCCGGCGGGCCGGGTCGCGACCTACGGCGATATCGCCGCGGCCGCCGGGCTGTCCACACCGCGGACCGTGGGCTGGATCATGCGCACCGACGCCGCCGATCTGCCCTGGCATCGGGTCCTGGGCGCGTCGGGCCGGCCGGCGGCTCATCTCGCGGGGCGTCAGCTCCGGCTGCTGGTGATCGAGGGGGTGCCCGTCACGGACGGGCGAGTCGATCTGCGTACCGCGCGGCATCGGTTCGACTGATTCACCGAACAACAGCGATCCGGCCGTCGGTCCGCGGGCTGCGCGGCCGAAGCCGGACTCGCTCGCGATTCCCCGGCGGTCTCCGGTGGCCGGTCAGCCGGGATCGAGAATCCGTTTCAGGAACCGCCGCGTCCGGTCCTGCTGCGGATCGCCGATCACCCGGTCCGCCGGACCTCGCTCGACGACGACGCCCTCGTCGAGGAACAGGACCTGATCGGCCACCTGCTGCGCGAAGCGGATCTCGTGGGTGACGATCACCATCGTCCAGTCCTGGGCGGCCAGATCCTTGATCACCGCGAGCACCTCGCCCACCAGCTCCGGGTCCAGCGCCGACGTCGGCTCGTCGAACAGCACCACCCGCGGTTTCAGCGCCAGGGCCCGTGCGATTCCGACCCGCTGCTGCTGCCCGCCCGAAAGCTGGAACGGATAGGCGCCGGCCCGATCGCCGAGCCCGACCTGGTCGAGCAACGCCTTCGCCTCGGCGACGACCTCCGCACGCGGACGCTGTTGCGCGACGACCGGGCCCTCGATCACGTTCTCGAGCACGGTGCGATGCGGGAAGAGATTGTGGGACTGGAAAACCATCCCGCTCTGCGCCCGCAGCCGGCTCGTTTCCCGGCGCCCGGCCCGGCCCGGTGCGAGCCGGGCGAAGTCGATCTCGACATCGTCGATGCCGATCACGCCGCGTTCCGGGGTGTCCAGCGCGTTGAGCGACCGCAGCACAGTGGTCTTACCCGATCCGGAGGGTCCCAGCAGCACGGTCGACGTCCCGCGCCGGGACTCGAAATCGATACCGCGCAGGACCTGCCGGTCGCCGAAGGATTTCGCCAGCCCGTGTACCCGGACGCGGGCGGGTTCGGTGGTGGTGTCGGTGGTGTCGGTCATTTGGCCACATACCTGTCGAATCGGATCTCCAGTCGTTTCTGCGCGGCGGACAGCGCGACACAGATCACCCAGTAGTACAGGGCGGCGAACGAGTAGAGCGCGAGGAAGTCGTTGCTCTCGGCGGCCGCGAGCTGCGCCTCCCGGAACAGTTCGGTGAGCAGCACCACCGAACCCAGCGAGGTGTCCTTCAGCAGGGAGAGCAGCGTATTGGACAGCGGCGGTACCGCGGTTCTGGTCGCCTGCGGCAGGATCACCCGGCGCAGCGTCTGCGCGTATCCCAGGCCGATGGTCGCCGCCGCCTCGAACTGGCCCTTCGGTACGGACAGAATCGCCGACCGGATCACTTCGGCCGCGTAACCGGCCACATTGAGGCTGAACGCGATGACGGCCGCGACGAACGGATCGAATTTCAATCCGATCTGGGGCAGCCCGTAGAAGACGATGAACAGCTGGACCAGCAGCGGAGTACCGCGAATGATCGAGATGAACGCACGGGCCGGAGCGGAGCAGAGCCGGTAGGAGGAGATCCGCGCGAGCGCCACCAGCAGGGCGAGCACGAGCCCGATGCCGAAGCTGAGCGCGGTCAGCGGAATCGTCACCTGCACCAGCCCGACGAACATCGGCCAGGCCGCCCCGCGCACCACCTCCCAGGTACTGCGCGGGCCGCGTCCTTCGGAGAGGTCGGCCGTGCCGCCGTCCGGAACCGAGACATCGGCCTTGAAGTACTTCTCCGAGATATCGGTGAGCGTCCCGTCCGCCGCCAGGGCGGCGATCGCCCGGTCCGCCTCGTCGAGCAGGGTCGCGTCGTCCTTGCGGAAGGCGAGGACCTGCTCGCTGGTCTCCGCCCCGGCATCACCGACGATCTCGATATCCGTGGACCCGGTGCTGGCCAGATAGTCGAGTACGGCGATGTTGTCGTTGACGATCGCGTCGACCCGGCCCTGGGTGAGCAGCGCCGCCGCCTGCGCGAACCCCTCGACCGCCTCGACCTCGGCACCGGCCTCCCGGGCGACGCGCGCCCAGTTGCTGGTACTCGATTGCGCCGTGGTCCGTCCCGCGAGATCGTCCATGGTCCGGATGCGCTCATCGCCTGTACGCCGGACGATCACACCGTGGGAGTAGGTATAGGTGCTGGACAGGCCGTACTTGTCCCGGCGCTCGTCGTTGACCGAGACCTGGTTGGCGATCACGTCGATCCGGCCGGAATCCAGGGCGGGAAATATCGCGTCCCACTGCGTCTCGACGAACCGGATATCCCATCCGGCCCGGTCGGCGATCGCCTCCATCACTTCGATGTCGTAGCCGGTCAGCCGCTGGGATCGTGGATCGTGGAACGAGAAGGGCGGATAGGTGCCCTCGGTACCCACCCGGACCACCGGCCGATCGGGATCCTGAGCCGTCGCCACGCCCACCTGGACGATCCCGGTGAATATCAGCAGCAGGGACAGCAACCCGCCCCGGAGCATTCGTCGCATAGGCGACCCCCTCGTATCGGCCGGAAACCGGAATCCGGCGCTCCGGTGGAGGGTAGTGCGAACGCGCCCCCGGGGCCGGGCGGGCCGTCCCCGCGGGCCCCGCCGACCGGTCGTTCCCGACCGGATCGGCGCAGTTCGAGATGGGCGATCCGGCACTACCGGGCCGCTCATCGTCCCAGACGGCGAATAGCATGAGCCCATGCCGAATTCTCCGCTGGCCCCGGATGTGATCGTGCTCGCCGGGGGTCGGGCGAGCCGTATGGGTGGGGTCGACAAACCGGGCCTGGTGGTCGGCGGACGATCCATGCTGGAGACGGCCCTGGCCGCGGTGGCGCCACTCGGCCGGACGGTGGTGGTCGGGCCACCCCGGCCGGGACTGGGTGAACACATCCTGCAGACCCGGGAGCCGGAGCCCGGCTCGGGTCCGGTGGCCGCCGTCGCCGCCGGACTCGCCGCGCTCGGCGCGGGACCCGCCTCCCATATCGTTGTCCTCGCCGCCGATCTGCCCTTTCTCACCGATGCCACGATCAGCGAATTGCTGCGGCATCGTAGTGATTTCGACGCGGTGTTCGCGGCCGACGCAGCGGGACGTCCGCAGTACCTCATCGGGGTGTGGCGAACCGAACCGCTGCGGGCCCGGCTCGGCGAACTGGATACGGTGATCAATCAGCCGATGAAAGCCCTGGTTCCGCTTCGCACGGATATCGTCGCGCTCCCCGGGGTCGACGATTGCGATACCCCCGGCGAGATCGACGCGGCGCGGGCCGTGTTCGATGCCCGCGCCGGCACCACGGTGCCCCCGCGCAGTGCGCCCGCGGACACCACGCCACTGTCTCTGGACCGGGCGCGGGCGATCCTGCGCCACGAACTCACCCGCCTTCCCGAACACCGGGCGGAACTGCGCGCGGCCCGGGGCGCCGCCCTGGCCGCGCCGCTGACCGCTGCCGAAGCCCTGCCCCGCTTCGACGTCTCGGCCATGGACGGATACGCCGTGGCGGGCGAGGGTCCATGGGAACTACGCGCGGATATCGGTTTCGCCGGCGGGCAGCGCCCCGACGGTCTGCGACCGGGTGAAGCGGTACGCATCGCCACCGGGGCACAGGTTCCCGAGGGTACGACCCAGGTGCTGCGCGACGAATTCGCCCGCGGTCCTCGTTCGCTACCGGCGGGACCCACCGCCGAGCGCCGGCTGCACCGGCTGCCGGACAGCCCGCCGCGCTCCGATATCCGCCGGCGCGGTGAGGATCGCGCAGTCGGCGACGAGATCGCCCCGGCGGGCACCGCCGTGACTCCCGCGCTCGTATCCGCCGCGGCGGCGGTCGAGGTCACCGACGCGGTCGTGCGGGGCCCGGTCCGGGCCCGGATAGTCATGACCGGCGACGAGATCCGCAGTTCCGGTCCGCTACAGGCCGGACAGACCCGGGATTCGATCGGCCCGATCCTGCCCGATCTCCTCGCCGCCCACGGCGTACCGGTGATCGATCAGGTCCATCTGCGCGATACCGCGCACGGTTTCGACCAGGTCCTGGCCACCGCGACCGATTGCGATCTGCTGGTCGTGGTGGGCGCGACCGGGGGCGGCGCGGCCGACCAGCTCCGCGGCGCGCTCGACCGTCGCGCGGGCCGTCTCCTGATACCCCGGCTCGCCCTGCGCCCGGGCGGTTCTACGGTGGTCGCCGAAATACCCTCGGCGACAACTGTTCTCGGGCTTCCCGGCAATCCCTACGCGGCGATCGCGACACTGCTCGCACTGGTGCCGGCGATAATCGGCGGCCGCACCGGCCTACCGACGCCGCGTCGGCTCACCGGGCCACTGCGCAACGCGGCCGAGATCTCCGGCCCGGTGGCGCGGATCGTGCCCGCCCGATACAGCGAGCAGGCCGGCGGCGGCTGGATCGGCGATCCCGCGATCCGCACCGGCCACCTCGGCGGTCTCGTCGACCGGGACGGCCTGGTCGTCGTCGCCCCGGAAGCCCGGGACGACGACACTGCCGAATTCATCCCGTTGCCCTGAAACGTCCGGGTTTACATGGGTTTACCCACGCCGGAGCGGCCGAGGCCACTCGGCGTCCGCCGGCCGGCCGGAGAACTCCACGGCCACTTCCACCGGCTGGGAAGTCCGCCCCGGCACCGTATCGGCGGATCGTCTACGCTGACTGCCCGATCCGACCGCGCGGCGGTCGCTCGAGCAGGTTCGAGGTACGCGATGTTCAGCGTTTTCCGGTGGGGTCGGAATCGGCGTCCGGTATCCGTTGCAGCCATTGTCTGCGCGGTATTCGCGGTGGCCGGTGCGGGACTGATGCCCGGATCCGTCGCAGCGGCCGCCCCGGCGGTGACGGTGTATCCGGGGATGGAGATCCGGCACAGCGAGATAGCCGACGGCAAGGCCGTGATCACCCGCTGCACGGTGGGTCTCACCGGTTCGATCGGCTCGGCACAGTACGCGGTGACCGCGGGCCACTGCTACCACCAGGGAATCGTCACCGATAAAGTCGGCAACCCGATCGGCTATTTCGAATTCCATCGCCCGGACGAGGGTCTGAAATTCGGATTCGGGCTGATCCGGCTGTACGACGGCATCGGTGTCGCCGCGTCGATGGGACGGTTCGGGCTGTCCTCCGTGGATATGGAACCACAACTGAACCAGGAGATCTGCAAGATCGGCGCGACCACCGGCTGGAGTTGCGGGTCGATCACCGAAGCCAACGACGAATGGATCTACGCGACCAACGCGCTCGGTGCCGAAGCCGGCGATTCCGGCGGGGTGGTGTACCGCCAGACCGCCGACGGCCACGCCGCCTTCGTCGGCATCCTGGTGGCCTACGACAACGCACAGGGGCGCAGCGCGGTCGTGGAGCCGGCCGCCCTGCTGTTCGACCAGATCGACCGGTACGGCCCGACCCGCGACAACAAATTCGTGTGGTACCGGGTCTGATCCGGCTCGCCACACCGGATTTGCGTGGCCGCGCCCGAGATCTCACCGAAGCGGAAGCGGCCGCAGCGTCCCACTGGGCTCGATCTCCGTGCGACCCGGACCGGGCGAAGTGCCGCATTTCTCCGAAGACCCGACGGTATCCAGCTGCGGGTACTTCCCGAACTGTCGAACTTCTGGAAGAGGCCGCCGGCACTCCGGGTTTCAGCGGTATCCGGCTGCGCAACGCCCGCTGCTCCGGCCGCTTCGCCTCGGCGGGCCGGTCAGCGCACGCGTGCGCGGTCCATGTCCCGGACGGCCGCCCGGTAGCGATCCGCGATCAACCGGACCACCGCGGGGTGCACCCCGATCGGCTCGGCCACTCCGGTCGCGCCCGCCTGGTGGAGCCGCTCGTGGAAGAGCCCGTGCGCGAGCAGGTACGAGGCGATGAACACCCGCTCCTGCCCGGTCGCCCGCACCTGTTCCACCACTTCCGGAACACGCGGAGTCCCGGTGGCGACATAGGCAATCCGCACCGGGGTCGCGAGTTGCGCGGTGAGCTCGGCGGCGGCGCGGCGCACATCGGCGCGGGCGCGCGGATCCGAGGATCCCGCGGCCGCGAAAACCACGGCGTCCCCCGGACGCCAGCCGGCCGCGCGCAATCGCACGGCCATGACCCGGGCCAGCGCGGGATCGGGGCCCATAGCGGCGGTGACGGTCACCGCGGGATGTGCGCTGTCCGCGACCTCTCGGGGAACATCCTGGTAGACGTGGTATCCGGAGGCGAGGAACGCCGGAACCACCACGGCCGGAACAGTTTCGCCGGATACAGTTGATCCCGGATCACGCAGCACCTCGGCCGGCGACGGTCCGAGCACATCGACGAACGCGGTGCGTACGGCCGGGGTGACGGCGGGCCCGGGTTCGGGGCTCACGATCGGATCGGGCACACAACCGCAGATCGAGTACGCGCCGGGCAGTAGCGCGGCGCGACGGTCCCGGCCGCCCGGGACGACGGTATGCCCGCACCGGCCGTCCGATTCAGCCGACCGGCGACCCAGCTCGTGGCCGACGGCTTCGGCCAGTGCGGCGATCATCTGTACGCCCTTGGCGCTGCGGGTGCCGTGCGCGACCAGCACCAGCGCCGCGGGGCTCATCCGGGCACCACCGTGCGGACATAGCGCGCATTGCGCGGCGCGGCCGCCGGCAGCGGCGCGGTACCGGCATCGTTGTCGTTGCATTCGGCAGGGTCCATGGCCAGGCGGTATCCACGTTTGACCACCGTCTGGATCGCCTTCGGAGTACCCAGCCCCGCCCGCAACCGGGCGATGGCCGTCTCCACGGCGTGGGTGTCGTCACCACCGCCGGGCAGCGCCGCCAGCAGATCCTCGCGGGAGACGACCCGGCCGGGCTGGCGGGCCAGCGACCGCATCAGCGCCATCGGTGCCGGGGCAAGCTGTTTCACCGTGCCGTCGACCACCACGCACGCGCCGCGCACGCTGATGGTGTGACCGGAGGCGTTGATCCGTCCGGCGCGGCGCGGAAGCTCTTCGGCGACATGCCGGGCCAGCGCACCCAGCCGAGCCCGGCCGGGCATCGTGGTGGGCACGCCGAGTTCCTCGAGCGGGGCCGCGGTGATCGGCCCGACACAGGCCGCCGGCACTCGGCTGCGCAGTGCGTGCAGGACGCCCTCGAGCACTCCGGTTTCCTTGGCGCGCATCAGCATCGAGGCCACGGCCGGTGCGCTGGTGAAGGTCACGCAGTCGATCGCGGAGGTCACGATGGCCTCGATCAACTGGTCCATCGGGCCGCGGTCGGCCGGCGGCTCCCACCGGTACACCGGGACCGGCACCACATCGGCGCCCGCACAGCGCAGTACTTCACAGAAATCGGGAATGGGTTCCCATTCGGTGGTGGCACCGTGCAACTGGACCGCGATCCGGACGCCCTCGACCCCCTCGGCCAGCAGATGATCCAGTACCTCGGCCGAGGACTCCGACGCCGGGGACCACTCCTCGCGCAGTTCGGCGGCCCGGATCGCGCCCTTGGCCTTGGGACCGCGCGCGAGCATCCGGGTCCCGCCCAGGGTGGACCGCAGCCGCTCGGCCAGCCCCCAGCCCTCGGCGGCCTCCATCCAGCCGCGGAATCCGATACCGGTGGTCGCCACGGTGATCTGCGGCGGATCCGCGACGAGTTCCCCCGTCACCCGTTCCAGTTCGGTGTCGTCGGCGAGCGGAATGATCCGGATGGCCGGCGCGGACACCACCGACGCACCCCGCCGGGTGAGCAGGGTGGTGAATTCCTCGGCCCGCCGGGCCGCGGTGATACCGATGGTGAAACCGGCCAGCGAGGCACTCGCTTCCGGCACCGTCATGCGGGGCAGCCGTTCGGGGCCACGGTTACGGGCCGGTCCGAGATCGACACCTGTCCGTCGTCCACGCGCACGGAATATACCGGCAGGCTCTCCGTATCGTTGTCCAGGCACCGCCCGTCGAGCAGCGAGAAGGCCTGCTTCAGCAGAGGCGACGCGACCACCGGCTCACCACCGCGGTCGCCGACGATCCCGCGCGACATCACCGCCGCCCGGCCGAAGGGGTCGATATTGCCGACCGCGTACAGCATCCCCTCGGGCATCAGGAACAGGGCCGCCTGAGCACCGCCGGGCAGCAGTACCGCCACACCACGTCCGGGGATCAGGTACTCGAGCGCGCACGCCCGCGTCCAACCGGTGGTCGCCGGGACAACAGCCGGGCTATCGATAACAGTCATTGTGCCTCCTCAGAAGCAGTTACATACGGTCCGCGGAGGCCGCAGCGGAGGCCGAGGTATCGCATCGTTCATGCCTCCTCGGAAGCTGTTGCGTACGGTCCGTGGAGGCCGCCGCGAAGGCGGACGTACCGCATACCCAATTGGTACCGGCGGCCTGTTTCCTGGCGGTTAAGCCGTCATTTCCCACTCGTAGCGAGCCGCACTGCCACCACGGTCCCGGGCGATCGATCACCACGGGGCGCGCCCGGAACGCCCCGCGGCCGGGCTCCACTGCCCCTCATCCGGCCGGCTGCGGCGCTACCGGCCCGTCACCTCCCTACTCGGTCACACTCCCTGGCTGTCGCCGGGCATACCGGGCAGACCCAGCAGCACCGGAACCTTGCGCTCACCGCTCTCGTCGAAGGCGATGGTCGGATCGGCCTCGGCCGGAGCGTTGACGAACGAGACGAACCGGGAGAGCTTCTCCTCGTCGTCGAGGACCGCGGCCCATTCGTCGCGGTAACCGGCTACATGGTCGGCCATCGCCTGTTCCAGATCGGCGGCGATGCCGAGACTGTCCGCGCAGACCACGTCACGGATGTAGTCGATCCCGAGGTCCTGCTGCCACGGTGCGGTGCGCTGCAGCCGGTCGGCGGTGCGGATGTAGAACATGAGGTAGCGATCGATATAGGCGATGAGGGTCTCGTCGTCGAGGTCCCCGGCCAGCAGCACCGCGTGCGCCGGGGTGAGGCCGCCGTTACCGCCGACGTAGAGGTTCCACCCGTTCTCGGTGGCGATGACACCCACGTCCTTGCCGCGGGCCTCGGCGCATTCCCGGGCGCAACCGGATACCGCCAGCTTCAATTTGTGCGGCGACCGCAGTCCACGGTAGCGCTTCTCCAGTAGCACGGCCATGCCCACCGAATCCTGCTGGCCGTACCGGCACCAGGTGGATCCGACGCAACTCTTGACGGTGCGCAGCGATTTACCGTAGGCGTGACCCGATTCCATACCGGCGTCCACCAGCCGCTTCCAGATGAGCGGCAACTGTTCGACGCGGGCCCCGAACAGGTCGATCCGCTGCCCGCCGGTGATCTTGGTGTAGAGCCCGAACTCCTTGGCGACCTCACCGATCACGATCAACTGCTCCGGGGTGACCTCCCCACCCGGCATCCGCGGCACCACCGAATAGGTGCCGTTCTTCTGCATATTGGCCAGGAAGTGGTCGTTGGTGTCCTGTAACGCGGCCTGCTCGCCCTCCAGGATGTGCTCGCTGGAAGTCGAGGCGAGAATCGAGGCCACGGTCGGTTTGCAGATATCGCAACCGGCGCCCTTGCCGTGCCGGGCGATGAGTTCGGAGAAGGTGCGGATACCGGTGGCCTGCACGATCTGGAACAGCTCCGCGCGCGACTGCGCGAAATGCTCACACAGTGCCCTGGACATCTCGACACCGGACTGTTCGAGCACCTTCTTGATCATCGGCACACAGCCGCCGCAGGAGGTACCGGCCTTGGTGCAGGCCTTGACGGCCGGAATATCGCAGGCACCCTCGGCGATCGCGCCGCAGATGGCGCCCTTGCTCACATCGTTGCAGGAGCAGATCTGCGCCTCGTCGGGCAGGGCGTCGGCGCCCAGTTCCGCTCCGGCCGGGGAGATCAGCGCCGCCGGTTCGGCGGGTAGCGGCCGGCCCACCAGGGGGCGCAACGCCGCGTACTGGGTGGCGTCGCCGACCAGGATGCCGCCCAGCAGGGTCTGCGCATCGTCGGAGATCACCAACTTCGCGTAGGTGCCCCGGGCCGCGTCGTGCAGTACCACCGACAACGCGCCCTCGGTGGTGCCGTGCGCGTCGCCGAAACTCGCCACATCCACACCGAGCAGCTTCAGTTTGGTCGACATATCGGCGCCGGGGAACTCACCGGCACCACCCAGCAGGCGGTCGGCCACGATCTCGGCGGTGCTGTAACCGGGCGCCACCAGGCCGTAGCAGACACCCTCGATCGCCGCGCATTCGCCGATGGCGTAGATATTCGGATCGGAGGTGACCAGGCCCAGATCCGTGATCACACCCCCGCGGGGGCCGACCTCGAGACCGGCGTCGCGGGCGATCTGGTCTCGTGGGCGGACGCCCGCGGAGAACACCACCAGCGCGGCGTCGATCGCCGTATCGTCGGAGAGGCTGATCCGCAGCCGTTCGGCCGGGCCCGCCGCCTCGTCGCGCTCGATCCCGGCAGTGCCCACTCCCGTATGCACCTCCAGTCCCAGATCGGTGACCAGTTTCTCCAGGATCGCGCCACCGCCCTCGTCGACCTGGGCCGGCATCAGGCGATCGTTGTACTCCACCACATGCGGGGTCAGCCCGAGCAGGCGCAGCGCGTTGGCGGCCTCCAGCCCGAGCAGGCCGCCGCCGACGACCACGCCGTGCGCGCCCGGTCCGGCCGTATCGGCGGCGGCCCTTATTCCGTCGAGATCCTCGATGGTCCGGTAGACGAAGCATTCCGGGTGTTCGTGCCCCGGCACGGGTGGCACGAACGGGTAGGAACCCGTCGCCAGGACCAGCGCGTCGTAGTCGAGGACCTCGCCGGAAGTGGTGGTGATCTTCCGATCGTCCCGGTCGATGATCTCGGCCCGCTCCCCGAGTCGCAGATCGACCAGATCGTCACCGGCGTACTCGTTGCCCGGCAGCGCCAGTGCGGCGGCTTCCCAGGCACCGACGTAGGAGGACAGACCGACCCGGTCGTAGGCGGCCAGCTTCTCTTCGCCGAGTACGACGACCTGCCACTGTCCCGCTTCGTCGCGGGCGCGGATCGCCTCGACGAACCGGTGCCCGACCATGCCGTGACCGGCGACGACGACTGTTCTGCGCTGTGCGTTCATGGTGTCCTCCGTGGGGATCCGGTGTCAGAGGCTCGCCGGCGACCGGGCGGACCGGGATTCGGTGGGCAGAGCGGAGTTGCGGGAGCCGGATTCGGCCCGGCGGACCAGCGCCTCGGCTTCGGCCACGATCTCGTGGTCGCGGGCCGGGACGCCGGGCCGGCGCAGGAACACCGACCAGGTGGCCAGGGCGCAGGCGATATAGAACGCCGTGAACACCCAGAAGGCGGTGGTCGCGGATTGGGTCGAGGAGTACGAGGACCGCAGCACCAGGTTGATCCCGACCCCGCCGAGGGCGCCGATGGCACCTACGAAGCCGATCAGCGCGCCGGAGGTGTTCTGCGCCCAGGCGGCGCGTTCGGCGGCACTCCCGTCCAGGCTGCGGGACCTGGCGTCGAAAACCGACGGGATGATCTTGGTGACCGATCCGTTGCCCACTCCGGACAGGATGAACAGCGCCACGAAACCGGCCACCAGCACGCCCAGGACCGGACCCGAGAAGCCCCGGTGCGAACCGTCGGCGACAGTCGACGCCGTGGCCACCGCGATCGCCGCGACCATCATCGCCGCGAAGGTGAACAGCGTTACCCGGCCGCCACCGATCCGGTCGGCGAGTTTGCCGCCGTAGGGCCGGGCGATCGACCCGAGCAGCGGTCCGATGAACGCGATCTGCGCGGCGTGCAAGGTCGCCTGGGCGGCGGTGTCCCCACCGGCGACGAAACTGATCTGCAGGATCTGGCCGAACGCGAAACTGTATCCGATGAAAGAACCGAAGGTGCCGATGTAGAGGAACGAAACCGCCCAGGACTGCGGCACTTTCAACGCGGTGCGCATGAAGGACAGATCGGCCTTCTGGTTGGGCAGATTATCCATGAACAGTGCCGCGCCGAGTCCGGCGAGTACCACCAGCACCAGATAGGCCGCGCAGATCACCGAGGCGTACTCGTTACCGAGGGTCGCGATGACCAGCAGCCCGAACAACTGGATGACGGGTACCCCGATATTGCCGCCACCCGCGTTCAGTCCCAGCGCCCAGCCCTTGAGCCGCTGCGGGTAGAAGGCATTGATATTGGTCATCGAGGAGGCGAAGTTGCCGCCACCCAGACCGGCGAACGCCGCGACGATCAGAAAGGTCGTATAGGACGTGCCGGGCTGGTTCACGAAGTACAGGGTGAGACCGGCCGGCACCAGTAGGGCCGCCGCGCTGAACACCGTCCAGTTACGGCCGCCGAACCGGGCCGTGGCGACCGTGTACGGGATGCGCAGGATGGCGCCGACCAGGGTCGGTACGGCGACCAGGAAGAATTTGCCCGCCGCGTCGATCCCGTAGGTCTCGGTCGGCATGAACAGCACCATGACCGACCAGATGGACCAGATCGAGAAGCCGATGTGCTCGGCCACGACCGACCAGGTCAGATTGCGGGTGGCGATCTTCTTACCGCCGGCCTCCCAGGCCGCGGTGTCCTCGGCGTCCCAGCGCTCCAGCTTCGGCCGCCGGAACATCGCCGACAGGGCGTTTCCGCGGCTTTCGGTCTGCGTGCTCACAAGGGCCTCCCAACGTGGTTCGACCCCACGGTAGGAAACCGGTATTGCGGAAATGCTGCCCAAAATGACCGTCGAATCAACGGTTTCTCACGCGGCCGGCACCGCTCAGGTGAGAAGGCCGCCGGTGTTAACTCGTTGTGACATCAGCGTTTCCGCCGGTGAAGAAATGCCCATATCCGCCGGTATGCGCGGTGCGGGCCCACCCGATGATGACCTGCGTCACTGCCCGGCGCAACCGGAGGCATCGGACGCGGTGCCGGGTACCGGCTTCCCGCGATTCCGGTTCAGCGCGCCGAAATCGAATCCTCGAGCATCCGCGGTTTACAGGCCTGCCAGGCACCGATCAGCAGCACCAGAACCGCGACACAGAGCAGCGCGAACGGCGCCGCCCACCCGTCGGTGAGGGTGTGCAGCATGCCGAACACCAGCGGCCCCACACAGGCGAGCGCGTAACCGACACCCTGGGTGAACCCCGACAGTGCCGCCGAACCGGCCGGTGTGCGCGTGCGCAGATTGATCAGGGTGAGGGTCATGGGGAAGGTACTCGGCCCCAGCCCCAGGATCGCCACCCACAGCACCGGCACGCTCATGGGAGCGAGGAGCAGTCCGGCGAAGGCCACGAGGAAACACACCGCACAGCCCACGACCACCGGATAGGGGTTGGTGAGGCGCGCGGCCACGGTGGGTGCCGTCAGCGCGGCGACCAGGCCGACGAGCGCGAACAGCGCCACCATCGAACCGCCGAAGGCCGCGTCGGCACCGGCGTCGGCGAGGATGGTGGGCAGCCAGGTGAACACCGAATAGGTGGTCAGCGAGGTCATCCCGAAGGTGGCGGCCATTCCCCAGGCCAGCGGCGACCGCCATACCTTGGGCGCCGGTGCGCTACCCGAGTCGGGCAGGCCGGTGGTGTCGGACACCGCGCGGCCACGGCGAATCCGCAGCACCCCTATCCAGGGCACCGCCGCCGCGAAACCGAGCAGCGCCCACACACCCAGCGAGACACGCCATCCGTGCGCCTCGGCCAGCGGTACGGCCACCAGCGCGGGCAGGACGGTGCCGATCTGCACCATGGTGATGTAGAGCGCGCTCACCGTGGCGAGCCGATCCGGGAAGTAACGCTTCACCAGCGGCGGGACCACGATATTGCCGATACCCATACCGCCGAGCGCGAGCGCGGAGAACAGCAGCAGCTCGACGGTCCCCGAGACGAGCACCCGGACCAGCATGCCCGTACCCGCGGCCGCCATCGCGACCAGCACCGTGCGTTCCAGGCCGAGCGCCCGGACCAGCAGCGGTGTCAGCAGGCCCGTGATGGAGAACATCAGGGTGGGAATCATGCCGAAGACCCCGACGACCGCGGTGGAATAGCCGATCTCCCGGCCGATATCGTCGGCGAGCGGTGTGAACGCGGTAACCGCCACGCGGAGGACCAGAGCCGACATGACAATGGCTGCCAGTACCAGTAAACGGCCCTCGATAAGACTGCGTTTCCGCTGCTCGAGGGGTGGATCGGCCGCTTGGGAGGTTTCGGGCAGCGCAGCAGTCACCGAGAAATCATAGGATGACCCTATGACTGGGGCAATAAGATTGTGATGGGCGGTACTCTGTTGCGGTGCAAAGTGTGCGCCGCACCAGCCTCATCGCCCAGGTGACCGAGCAACTCAAAGAGGATATCCGCTCGGGACGCTGGCCGATCGGGACGCGGATCCCCACCGAACCCGAACTCGCCGAACTCACCGGAACCGGCCGCAACACGCTACGCGAAGCCGTCCAAGCGCTGGTCCACGCCGGAATGCTGGAACGCCGACAGGGCTCCGGCACCTACGTCATCGCGGCCTCCGAGGTCGGCGGAACTCTCTCCAAATACTTCGCCGAGGCCGCCGAACGCGATGTGCTGGAGCTACGGCACGGCCTCGAGTCCACCGCTGCCGCGCTGGCCGCGCACCGACGGGACGACTCCGATATCGCCACCCTGCGCCGGCTACTCGACGACCGGAACCGGCTGTGGCGGGTGGACCGGACCGCGGCCATCGAAGCCGATGTCCAACTGCACCGGGCGATCGTGCTCGCCAGCGGCAACGCCGTCTACATCGAGTTCTACGATTCGATACTCGGCTACATCGAATCCTCGATCCGCTCGCGTACCGACCGTATCGACAGCTGGTACGCCGCCGAACACCGCGAACTGGTGCAGGCGATCGTCGACGGCGACGCCGAGAAAGCCGCCCGGACCACCCGCTGTTTCCTCGATACCCTGCTGGCCGACTACCCCGACCACTGAGCACCCCTCGGCGTCACCTCCGGCTCCGAACCCAGCACGATCGGGGCGATCCCGAGCAGGTTCCATCGAGGTTACGGACCGATCACCCGGGTGTTCCCGCTCCGTGAGCGGGAATTGCGGCGATCGTCATTGCGCGCTATTTCGTCGAAACACCCGGCTTCTAGCGTTTTCTCACGTCACAACACGCACTCGACCGCCCGGCCGCCGTGGCCGGGCGCCCCGTCCGGGGGGCGTCGAGTAACGACGAGAGGGACGCCGATGACCGCGATAGCCGACACCGGCCGGCAATTACCCGAGACGACAACGACGTTCACCCATCAGCGCCGGGGACGCTGGATCGACCGGTGGGAACCCGACAGCGAGCGGTTCTGGAAATCCGGCGCCGATCGCACTGCCAGGAAGAACCTGCTGTTCTCGGTGTTCGCGGAGAATCTCGGATTCAGTATCTGGGTTCTGTGGGCCAGCGTCGTCACCGGAATGGGCGCGGCCGGATTCACCTTCCTGGACGGCCTGGGCAAGGGGAACCCGACCGCGGTCAGCAACGCACTGCTGCTCACTTCCATTCCGACACTGGTCGGTTCGGCCCTGCGCATCCCCTACACCTTCGCCATCCCCCGGTTCGGCGGCCGGGCCTTCACAGCGTTCAGCGCCGCGATGCTGCTCATCCCCACCCTGGGCCTGATCTGGTTCGTCAACCAGCCCGGCACCCCGATGTGGGTTTTCGTGGTCCTGGCCGCGCTGTCCGGCTTCGGCGGCGGGAATTTCTCGTCGTCGATGGCCAATATCTCGTTCTTCTTCCCCGATGGTAAGAAGGGCGCGGCGCTCGGGATCAATGCGGCGGGAGGCAATCTCGGCGTCGCGCAGACCCAGCTGCTGGTACCGCTGCTGATCACCCTCGGCACCCACCTCACCGCGAAAGACGCTGCCGGATACCGATTCGGGATAACGCTCGCGGTACTGGTGTGGATCCCGTTCATCCTGGCCGCCGCGTTCGGCGCGCTGCGCTATATGGACAGCCTCGCCACCGCGAAATCCGACGGTCGTTCCTACAAACCGGCGCTGACCAACCGGCACACCTGGGTGATGGCTTTCCTGTACATCGGCACCTTCGGTTCCTTCATCGGTTTCTCGTTCGCTTTCCCCACCCTCATCAAGGCCAATTTCCCGGACCTCGCGGGTATCGGCTGGATCACCACCCTGGGCAATCTCGCCTTCCTCGGCGCGCTGGTCGGCTCCTTCTCGCGGCCGTTCGGCGGCTGGCTCTCGGACAAACTCGGCGGCGGCGCGAAGATCACCATCATGGTGTTCGGCGCGATGGCCGTGGCGGTCGCGCTCATCATGGCCGCCCTGGAGATGAAGAGCTTCCCGCTGTACCTGCTCGCCTTCCTGATGCTCTTCGTGCTCGCCGGTATCGGCAACGGTTCCACCTACCGGATGATCCCGTCCATCTTCACCGCCCAATCGAAGAAGTACGCCTCCGAACACGCGATGGAGCCGTCGGAAGCGGCGGCGTCCGCGAAGCGGCAGGCGGGCGCGGCGATCGGCGTCATCGGTGCGGTGGGCGCCTTCGGCGGCTTCGTACTCCAGCAGGCACTACGGCTGTCCAACACCCACTTCGGCACCATGGCGCCCGCGTTCTGGGCCTATGCCGGGGCGTTCCTGGTGATGGCCGGGGTCACCTGGTGGTGCTACAGCCGTACCTCGTTCGCGGTCGGCCGGGTGCCGTCCCTGGCCTACGCCAACGTCTGAGAATCGTCCGGCACGCGGGCAGTGCCCGGCCGGGATCGACCGGCCGGGCACTGCCGCGTATCGAACTCATCGGGGATCGCCGCCGCGGCGACCGCCATCACAGCAGGAATCGCACCATATCCGCCGTCCGGATCAGTCCCGGCAACGCTTCCGGAGTGGACCGCGGATGCAGGACGTGCACCGCCAGCCGGAACATCACCGCACGCAACAGCATCTGCGGCCATTCGGGCAGATCGGACCAGCGCTCCAGCAGCCCGTCGTCGGCCCCGCCCCAGGACAACGCATCCACCACGACCACGCCCGCCGCCCATGCCGGTGGGCGCCAGTACGGAGTGAGATCGGTGAGCGCGGGAGTCTGCGCCCCGGCGAACAGCACCGTGCCGAACAGGTCACCGTGGACCAGCTGCGGCGCGGTGCGTACCGGTTTGCGCAGCGTGGCCAGCTGACCGATCAGCTCGAGACTGTGCCGCCCGTCCGGCGAGTTCTCCATCACCGCGCCCGCCGCCCGCAATGTACGCAACGGCACCGCTTCCCAGGCCGCCCGGTCCGCGGCCACGAAAACATCCACATCCAGCCACGGTGTGACCGGCGGCTGGGACAGGAACCTGGGCCGCTCGAGCGTCGCGGTGGCCTTGTGCAGCCGTAACGACACCGAGACCACCTCGTCGTGCCGCGGTTCCGGGAAACCCGGCATGAAGGTGTCGCACCGCCAGCCCGACACCACGTACCGGCCGTCGGTGGCCCGCACCGGGCGGGCCACCCGCACGCCGTCCACCCGCAGGCTCTCCCGGACCTTGGCCGACCAGGCCGCGCGGGCATGATCGGCGACCGGACTGAGCACCACATCACCGAGGCGCCAGCCACCCTCCCAGTCGCCCAGGGCGACGGGGGTCATTTCCCGCAGACCGTACGTGGCCCGCACATGCTCGGGGGGTTCGACAGTGGTGGTCACGGCCGTACCGTACTCCCGCGGCCGAGCCCCGCTACCGCGCCACACCGTGGCGTAGCAGTGCCGCGACACACCTGCGACCGGCCCTGGACACACACCGCCGACGGACCCCGCCACCGCCGCCCGCGCACTGTTCGCGCGCAGGTCAGCGGCATATCGGGGGTGTCCGGTAGATCGGTCGGCTCAGTACACCGGCAGCGAAGGATCCACCTGGTGGGCCCAGGCGATGACGCCGCCCTGCAAATGGGTCGCGTCGGCGAAACCGGCCCGCTTGAGCGCGGCGAGCGCTTCGGCCGACCGGATACCCGTCTTGCAGTGCAGCACGATCTTGCGGTTCTGCGGCAGCTCCGCCAGCGCCTCACCCGAGAGGATGCGGTCCTTCGGGATCAGGGTCGCGCCCTCGATGTGCACGATGTCCCATTCGACGGGCTCACGGACATCGATCAACTCCACATCACCGGCGTCCAGGAGCTCCTTGAGCTCGCGCGCGGTCACGGTGGAACCGGCCGCCGCGGCCTGCCCCTCCTCGGACACCACACCGCAGAACGCCTCGTAGTCGATCAGTTCGGTGATCGGCTGACGAGCCGGGTCACGGCGCAGCTTGATGGTCCGGTAGCTCATATCCAGCGCGTCGTACACCATGAGCCGGCCCAGCAGCGGATCACCGATACCGGTGATCAGTTTGATCGCCTCGGTCACCATGACCGAACCGATCGAGGCGCACAGCACACCCAGTACGCCGCCTTCGGCGCAGGACGGCACCATTCCCGGCGGCGGGGCCTCCGGGTACAGATCGCGGTAGTTGATCCCGCGACCGTCCGGGGCGTCCTCCCAGAACACCGACACCTGGCCCTCGAACCGGTAGATCGAACCCCACACATACGGTTTACCGGCCAGTACCGCGGCATCGTTGACCAGATAGCGGGTCGCGAAATTATCGGTACCGTCCACGATCAGGTCGTATCCGGCGAACAGTTCCACCGCGTTCTCCGGCTCCAGCCGGATCTTGTGCAACCGCACATCGATCCCGGAATTGATCTCCAGAATGGAATCGCGGGCACTGTCGGCCTTGGGGCGGCCGATATCGGATTCACCGTGGATGACCTGCCGCTGCAGGTTGGAGGCGTCGACCTCGTCGAATTCGACGATCCCGAGCGTGCCCACCCCGGCGGCGGCCAGATACAGCAGCGCCGGAGAACCCAGCCCGCCGGCACCGATCACGAGCACCTTCGCGTTCTTCAGCCGTTTCTGCCCGTCCATCCCGAGGTCGGGGATGATCAGGTGACGGCTGTAACGGGCGACCTCGTCCCTGGTGAGTTCGGCGGCGGGCTCCACGAGTGGGGGCAGGGACTGCGGTGATGACACGTCTTCGAACTCCTCGTATCGAAATAGCCGGATGCGGTGTGCGCGGGCGCGGTGCGTTCGGCCGGTGACCCGTAGCCGCGGTACCCGCACCCACACCGGCGTAGGTTCCCAGTACAACGCGGACGCGCGAACCATTCTTCCCGGCACGATCGCGAGGCGCACCGGCGGGCTCAGCCGCGCGGATACGGCCACGGGTTGAAGCGGCAGGTCTTCCCGTCCATCGGCACCACCCCGTACGGATCCAGGGCGGCGATCTCGTCGTTGGCGGTACCGAAGGTCTGCTGCATCATCACCGGAGCCAGACCGCCCTCGCTTTCGCACGGCTGGTGCTCGTGATAGCCGATCGCATGCCCGACCTCGTGGTTGACCAGATACTGCCGGTAGGAGCCGATATCACCGTCGAACGCCGGGGCACCGCGTACCCAGCGCGCCTCCGACAGCACCACCCGGGCCTCGTCGGAGTTGTAGCAGGAGGAATCGATCGGGATATCGAATCCGCAGACCGCGCGGGTGGTGCCCCGGGCGGTCAGCGAGATCCGGAAATCCGGTTCACCCCGATCGATCCGCTGGAACGCGAACTTACGGTCGTGCACCCAGCTCTTCGGATTGCCGAGGGTCGATTCGACCATCCGGGCCACCGATTCGTCACCACCGAAATTACGGGTGTCGATACCGTTCTCGATCTCGACCGTGTAAGTGAAGGTGTACGCCTCGCCCGCACCGATACGAGGCGAGGTACCCGCGACGATCCGCCAGGTGCCTTTACCGGTCTCGGTGAACTTGCCGCCCGCGGGCAACGCCCCGATCGGCAGATCCTCCGGGAAAGTACCGTCGCCCGGCGGAGCCCCGATCACCCCGACGCTGGCCGGGGGCGGGCCCAGCGCCCCGAAACCCGGTTCGATGGGATCGGTGGGATTTCCCGTACCGGTACGCACCGCGTCGACCACCACCAACACCGTCAGCACGACCAGGACCGGCAGCGCGTACACCCGCCAGCCGTACCGGGACACCACGAACCGCAGCCGGCGCCGCTTCCCACCGGCGGCAAGTCTGGCCGCCGGGGGCGGATCGCCCACCGGGTCCCGGCGCGCGCACAACGGCTCCCGGGATTCGTCGCCGGGCGGCGTCGTCACCGTCGCCCGCGCGGCTACCGCGAGCTCTGAATCCTGGGGGCGGTGCGCGCTGCGCCCGCCGCCGGAGGCGTTTTCCGGTCGGTCGGTCACGGCTCCAGACTCTCACAACCCGCCGTACCGGCCACAATGGAAGTACCCGCCGGGCGGCCGGACCGGTATCGCACCGGCCACCTTCCAGCATTTCCTCAGGGCACCATAAGGATCGGAGCCCGTCCCGGGTTCGCCCACCCGGGTCGGCAACAGCATCGGAAGCGAGTATGGTGCTCGAAAGACCCGGTACACACCCCTTTGCCGGGGAATCGACTGGGAGATCCGAATATGACCGACCTCGTGGACCGGATGACGTCCCGCCCGGCGTCCGGCACCGCCCCCAAACGCGGCACACGGCTTCCCCGTGACGAACGGCGCCAGCAACTACTCGCCGCCGCCAGTGAGATCTTCGTGCTACGCGGTTATCACGCCGCCGGAATGGACGAGATCTCCCAGTGCGCGGGCGTCAGCAAGCCTGTCCTGTACCAGCACTTCACCAGCAAGCTGGAGCTGTACCTCGCCGTCCTGCAGAACTATGTGGACATGCTGGTGTCGAGCGTGCGCCAAGCGCTGCGCTCCACCACCGACAACAAGCAGCGTGTCCGTGCGGCGGTCGCGGCCTATTACGACTTCGTGGACAACGAGATGCAGGGCTTCCGCCTGGTCTTCGAATCCGATCTCACCAACGAACCCCAGGTCCAGCGCCGCGTCGAACAAGCCACCGAAGCCTGCGTGGACGCGGTGTACGACCTCGTCGCCCACGATTCCGGCCTCGACCCGTACCGGGCCCGCATCCTCGCGGTCGGCCTCGTCGGTGCGAGCCAGTTCACGGCCCGGTACTGGCTGGAAGCCGACCGCCCGATCCCCAAGGACGAGGCCGTCGACACCACGGTCGCACTGGCCTGGGGCGGCCTCAAACACGTCCCCCTCCACCCGATCGGCTGATCCACGACGAACCCGGATACGACGAAGCCCCCGCCGCATCGGCAGGGGCTTCGGCTCGTCCGGGGGCTCGGAGGTCAGACCGCCGCGAAACCCACCCGGCCGCCGGTCACCGCACCGATCTCCACATAGGCGACCTTGCCGGCCTGGATCAGGTACTTGCGGCCCTTCTCGTCGGCCAGCGCCAAGACCCCGCTCGTAGCGCCCAGCGCCTCGGAGACCAGGGCCTCGACCTCCTCCGGAGTCTGCGAGCTGGCGATGACGAGTTCACGCGGGCTATCCGAAATACCGATCTTGACCTCCACGGCCAACCTCCGAACCTAGAGTCCTGTGCTGTCCCAGTAAGGCTAGTTCAGCCGACGCACCCCGGACACACGACGGGGGTGCGCTGTCAGCGAACAGTGTCTGATTGCCCCGCCTCCGGCGGGGCGGGGCGGGGCCCTATCAACCCCGGTTCTTCACTCCTACGCTCAGTCGCTGCGCTCCTTCGCTTCGTCGCTCCAGAACCGGGGCGGGCCCCGCCTGCGAAGGCCGACCGTCCGGAGTAGTCGGAGGGGGTGTGGGATGTGGACTTTCGGCTCGTACGGGTGCATCCGCGCCGCTGTCCGGGCTCACGGTCGCCGAGCTCTGGGCGGTGGTGGCGGGTCAGGGACCGTTGTGCCGGAGGGAAAGTGCCCGGGAAGGAAGGTGGAGGGTTGACCTCTGGCGGCGTGGTCGGTTGACGACGATGCTGTGAATGCTCGCCCGCCGCCATCCACGGACAGCCATCGCCGGGCGTCGCTCCACCAGGCGGATCACCCGGTCGCTGCGCACACCCGCTCCCCCGCCCGAGACCGAGCCGGACCCGTCCGCGCTGTCGGTCCCCGCGTGGCGGGCAGCACCTTGTGCGCGGCGCGGACCCGCGCACGAGCAGGATCGGCTACGAATTCCGGCCGCCCGGCCGGGACGTGCGGGTTCGTACGGTTCCGGTCAGTCGCACCGGCCGGTATTGAGTCGGGCGGCACAGCGGATCAGGTGGTCGCGCTCGGCCAGGTTCGAGGCCGCGCGGGCGGCCTCGGCGTACAGGCGGGCCGCGGTCACCGGATCGCCGTCGCGTTCGTGGAGGTAGGCCGCGACCGCGGTGTAGCGGGGTAGCGAATCGTCCAGTTCGGCGAGCGCCGCCAGACCCGCGCGCGGGCCGTCCGCCTCGCCGACGGCGACCGCGCGGTTGAGCCGGGCTACCGGGCTGTCGGTCAGGCGTACGAGTTCGTCGTACCACTCGACGATCTGCACCCAGTCGGTTTCGGCGGCGGTCCGGGCGTCGGCGTGCAGGGCCGCGACGGCCGCCTGGGCCTGGAACTCGCCCAACCGGTCGCGGGCGAGGGCGGCCTGTAGGATCTCCACGCCCTCGGCGATCAGCCGGGTATCCCAGCGGCCGCGGTCCTGGTCGGCGAGAGGTACCAGGCTGCCGTCGGCGGCGGTGCGGGTGGCCCGCCGCGCGTGGTGCAGCAGCATGAGGGCGAGCAGCCCCGCGACCTCGGGGTGGTCGATCGCGGCCGCGAGCTGCCGGGTCAGCCGGATGGCCTCGGCGGCGAGGTCGATATCGCCCGTGTAGCCCTCGTTGAACACCAGGTAGAGCACGCGTAGCACGGTGCCGACGTCACCGGATCGGTCGAATCGGACTCCGCTGACGGTGCGTTTGGCCCGGCTGATGCGCTGCGCCATCGTCGCCTCCGGCACCAGATATGCCCGGGCGATCTGCCGGGTGGTCAGGCCGCCGACAGCGCGCAGGGTGAGCGCGACCGCCGACGACGAGGTGAGCGACGGGTGGGCGCACAGGAAGTACAGCTGCAGAGTGTCGTCCACCGGAGCCGCCGGGCCGGGCGCCGGTTCCTCGGCGCCGAGGTCCTCGCGCCGGCGCCGGGCGGTATCGGACCGGGTCGTATCGAGGAATTTGCGCCAGGCCACCGTGACCAGCCAGCCCTTGGGGTCGTGCGGCGGATCGTCCGGCCAGATGCGCAGCGCCTCGACCAGCGCTTCCTGCACCGCGTCCTCGGCCGCCGCGAAATCGGCGCCGCGGCGGACGAGGACGGTGAGCACGCTCGGCACGAGGCTCCGGAGCAGGGCCGCGTCGTGCACGGAGACTGCTCCGGAGTCGTTCATCGGTGCAGCCACTCGGTGGCGACGGGCGCATCGGTCAGGAAAGGGCGCAATTCGAGCCATTCGTGGATCGGTTTCCCGCCGGCCCCGGGTGCGGCCGACAGTTCTGCGGCCAGTTCGAGGGCCCGTTCGTAACTGTCGACATCGATCACCATCCACCCGGCGATGAGGTCCTTGGTCTCGGCGAACGGACCGTCGGTGACCGGCGGCCGCCCCGCGCCGTCGAATCGGACGAAGGTGCCTTCGGGGGCCAGCGCCTGACTGTCGACATATTCACCGGTCTGCACGAGCCGCGCCGCGAAATCGTCCATGTACTGCACATGCGCCGATATCTCCGCCGGCGTCCACCGGTCCATCGGCACATCGTTGCGCGCGGCCGGGGCGCCGCGGTAATGCTTCAGCAGCAGATACTTGGCCATCGTGTTCTCCTCGGTACGGTGCGACCATTCCGATCGCATTCATACCGGGGACGGTGCCGCGCCGGGGTTCTCGACATCGCCGCCGACATTGTTTCCGGAATTCCTTCCCGGGGTCCCCGGACGGTCAGAGACCCAGTACCGCCATCCGTTCGGCATGCGCGGTCTGCATATGTTCGAACAGTGTGGCGATGCCGTTGAGATCTCCCGTGGCCGCGAGCACCAGTTCGGTGAGTTCGTCACGCTGCGCCATCACGTACTGGGCCTGAGTGATCGCTTCACCGAGCAGCCGCCGGCCCCACAGTGTCAGCCGGTCGCGCTCGGATCGGCTGGCCGCGACGGCCCGGCGGACCTCTTCGACGACGAATTCGGAGTGACCGGTATCCGCGAGGACATCGCGCACCACGGCTGCCACATCGGGGCTCAGGGCACCGGCGATCTCCCGATAGAAGTCGGCGGCGATCCCGTCCCCGACATGGAATTTGACCATCGATTCCAGCCAGGTGGACGGGTCGGTGGAGCGATGGTAGTCGTCGAGTGCCCGGGTGAACGGGGCCATGGCCGTGTACACGTCGGCACCGCGCGCGGTCAGCGCGATATCGAGCCGTTCGAAATGCGCGAGTTCGGCCGATGCCATCCGCGCCACCGCGACCTTGCCGCGCAAGCTCGGTGACAGCGCGGCTTCCTCGCTCAACCGGTAGAACGCGGATATCTCACCGTAGGCGAGTACGGCGAACAAGTCGGTCACGCCGGCATGGTCGGCGGGAATCGGCGAAGTGGGCGAATCGCTCGGTGTTACTTCCAACCCGGCGGGTGACTGTGCTCCCATGGAACTCCAGCGTAGTACGCCCCCGGCGCGGACCGCGGCGGTCATACCGGTGTGGTGAGGAACTTGTCGAGATAGGTCCAGGTCGTCGCACGGGCGGAGGCTCCGGCGAGGATGCCCAGATGGCCACCGGGCGCAGTCTCGTAGTGGACCGCCTCGGCACCGGTGAGTGTGCGCAGCCCGTGTTCCACCGCGCGGGCCGGAGTGATGACATCGGCGGGCCCGCCGACCAGCAGTACCGGTGCGGTGATATCGGCCAGCCGGATCGGACCCTGTCCGAAATCGACCTCGCCCCGGCCGATTTCGTCACGCAGCACCAACCGGTTCCACAACTGCTGGTACACCCGCCCCGGATAGCCGGGCATATCGGCCATGAAACGGTCGATGGCCTCCATCCGGGCCAGCGATTCGGTGCGGGCGAGGTTGTTGGCGACGAACCAGGGTCGTTTGACTTCGCGATCCCAGGCGGTGATGCGGTAGCCGAGCCGGGTGAGCGGCGCGGGCACGCCACCCACCGCGCGCAGCGCCGCACCGACGGCAGCGCCGGTCCCGGTGAACCGCGCGGCCGCGGCGAGCTGCGGGGTCATCGGCATGGCGTTGTAGTTCAGTGGGGCCCCGACGGCGGTGATCGAGCGCACCGGCAGACCGGCGTTCGCGGCGACGGTCAGCAGGGCCATGGTGCCGCCCAGCGACCAGCCGACCAGGTCCACCCGCGGTTCACCACCGGCCGCGGCGCGATCGGCCGCGGTGCGCCGGACAGCTTCGGGCAGGATGTCGTAGACCCAGTCGTCGAAGCCCATCCGGCGATCGGCGTAGGTGATCTCGCCGTAGTCGATCACATACGGCGCGCGACCGGTCTCCAGCAGGAATTCCGCGAGACTCTGGCCCGGGCGCAGATCGAAACAACTGGCGGGCGCGGCCAGCGGCGGTACCAGCAGTACCGCGGGCGCCGAGGGATCGCCGGTGCCCGCGAGCAGACCCGGTTCGAAACGCCGGAGCTGACGATGCGGTTCGTCCCAGAGCACCGACGCCGGGGTGGGCCGGCGACCTTCCACGCCCGCACCGAAGGTGAGGGCCCAGGCGTTACGGGCGGCTCGCTCGACGGTCCGGGACAGCTCGCCGTCCGGATCGACCGCACGGACGGCACGGTCGGCCAGGGCGATACCACGGTCTGCGATGCTCACGGCACGAATCTCTCATACATGTACATGCCGGTACCAGCTATGCCCGCGGCCGACCAGCCGGGTGTGTGCCGAATCACTGCCGGGACACGGTGGTATCCGGGCTCGTGCGCACGGTCGCCGCACCGGGCGAAACGCTCTGCCGCACAGGACCGCTCACTCGGCGGGCGAACCGAAACGAACAACATCCAGCGCATTTGCGACGGCGCCTTTCGGAGCGCGGAACAATAGCACGCTACAATCGCGACGGACAACGGAAGAATTCGGCCGATCCATGAGAACGGCAGTACCGAAAGTCGCGCACCCCGGGTGCGCCGTGCGGTGGTCAGAGAATTCTCCGGGGTCCACGGAAAATGTGCGCGCACCAGATCCGCGTCACCGATGCGCTGCGCCGATGTCCGAGCTTCGCTGCCCCATCCGCGGGTACCTGCCGACATCCGGCGGCGGCCCGGGTGAGTATCGCAGGGCGGATCCGTGGTCGTCGCGGGCCGGCCGGTCCGCCCCACGCCTCGTGCGCGTGTAGCGCGATAACGAGGGAAGGCACGAACCTGAGCAAGATCACAGTAGAACCGGAACCCGGTCTGGCGGAGACCCTGCTGACAGCCGAGTTGGACTCCGCACACACCGCACCGACATTCACCGAATTGGGAGTGCGCGACGAAATCGTGCGTGCGCTCGGTGAGATCGGTATCGAACGCACTTTCGCAATCCAGGAACTCACCCTGCCCCTGGCGCTGGCCGGCGAGGATCTCATCGGTCAGGCCCGTACCGGTATGGGTAAAACCTTCGGTTTCGGAGTTCCGTTGCTGCACCGGATCAGTACCACCGAATCCGGGACCACGCCGCTGGACGGCACACCGCGCGCCCTGGTCATCGTGCCCACGCGCGAACTGTGCATCCAGGTGACCCAGGACCTGGAGAACGCGGCGAAATACCTCACCAACCAGAAGGGACCGCTGCGGGTCACCTCGATCTACGGCGGCCGTCCCTACGAATCGCAGATCGCGGCGCTGCGCGCGGGTGTGGATGTCGTGGTGGGTACGCCCGGCCGCCTGCTCGACCTGGCCGATCAGCAACATCTGATCCTGGGCAAAGTGGGCGTCCTGGTATTGGACGAAGCCGACGAAATGCTCGATCTGGGCTTTCTGCCAGATATCGAACGTATTCTCGGAATGGTCCCGGACAAACGGCAGACGATGCTGTTCTCGGCGACCATGCCCGGCCCGATCATCACCCTGGCCCGCACCTTCCTCACCCGCCCGACCCATATCCGCGCCGAGGAGCCGCACGATTCCGCGGTCCACGATCGCACTACGCAATACGTCTACCGGGCGCACGCCCTGGACAAGAGCGAGCTGATCGCACGGGTGCTGCAGGCCGAGAGCCGGGGCGCCACCATGATCTTCACCCGCACCAAACGCACCGCGCAGAAGGTCGCCGACGAACTGGCCGAACGCGGTTTCGCCGTCGGTGCCGTCCACGGTGACCTCGGGCAGATCGCCCGCGAGAAGGCACTCACCAAATTCCGGAAGGGCACCATCGATGTCCTGGTCGCGACCGATGTGGCGGCGCGCGGGATCGATATCGACGATGTGACCCATGTCGTCAACTACCAGTGCCCGGAGGACGAGAAGACCTACGTGCACCGGATCGGCCGCACCGGCCGGGCCGGCCGCACCGGTGTCGCGGTCACCCTGATCGACTGGGACGAACTGACCCGCTGGGCGTCCATCGACGCCGCGCTCGGACTGGGCATCCCCGACCCGGTGGAAACGTATTCGCGCTCACCGCACCTGTTCGCCGATCTGGGTATCCCGGAAGGCGTCACCGGTACCGTCGGAGCGCAGAAGCCGCAACGCGACCCGGACGCCGTGGTGGTGGAACGCCCCGAGCGGGCGCCCCGCAAACGCAACCGCAGGCGCACTCGCGGCGGTCAACCGATGGAGGCGGATACCACCACGGCCGTCCCCGAGACCGAGACATCCGACAGCACCGGCCCGGACGCCGGTGAGCAGGCCGGCGAGGCACCCGCCCGGCGCCGGCGGCGACGCCGGCGTTCGGCCGATACCGAATCCGGTGCGCACGAGGACAGTGGTTCGACCGAGTCCGGCACCACCGAATCCGGCACCACCGAGTCCGGCACCACCGAGTCCGGCACCGCCGGGACCGGTACCGACATCCCGGAGAAGCCGGCCCGCCGCCGGCGGCGCCGCAAACCGGCCGATGCCGAAAAGAGTGGGGAGTCCGCCCCGCGCGCGGACCGCGACGACAACGCCGGATCCCCGGCGAGCGAGAACGCTACGGCCCAGGCCTGACCGACGCACCCGCGAGCGCCGACGGTGGCACCGTCGGCGCTCGCGGCGTCTCCGGACCCGCACGGTCCGGAGACGGGGCTCGTCGGCACCGTCCGACCGCGGCCCGGCCATCCGTTACGCTCGCCTACGTGCTCGCACCCGAGCGGCGAACGCGCGCCGACGTCATCACCGCAGCCGCGATCGCCGTATTCGTGGTGGTCGCGGTGATCGTGGCGTGGGCGACCAGCGGAGTGGCGAACACCGAATCCGTCGTCGCCGATCAACCGGCCCGGCCGCCGCAGCCCGCCACGAAACTGCCCGGGAAACTCCAGGAGATGTGGCGCGCCCCCGATACGGCGACCACCCGGGCGCTCACCGCCGAGGGAGTGGCTGTCACCGGGGCCGGCGGCAGTGTGGTCGGGCACGATCCGCGGACCGGCGAGCAGGTGTGGCGCTATACGCGCGAGCTACCGCTGTGCGGGGTGGAATCGCAGTTCGGAATGGTTGTGGCGGTGTACCGCACCGAGCGCGGCTGCAGCGAGACGACCATGGTCTCCGGCGCCGACGGTCGGCGACGTACCGCGCGCAGCAGCTATATGGACGATCAGGTGCGCCTGTCGGTGGACGGCACCTATGTGGTCGCCCAGGGTCCCGACCGGCTCGAGGTCTGGCGTTCGGATCTGGTGCGCACGCTCGAATACGGCTATGTCGACGCCAAGGAGAACTGGAAGACCCAGCCGCGTAAGGGTTGCCGGCTCCTGTCGGCCCTGTCCAGCCCGTCCCGGCTGGTGGTGCTGGAACAGTGCCCCGGCGAGCCGGCGAACCGGATCTCGGTGCTGGCGCCCGCGCCCAAGGACGACAACGTTCCCGAGGAGTACGGATCGCATCTGCTGGAAGGCCCGGGCGCCGCGTCCGCCGATACCCGCGTGATCGCGGTATCGGATAATCGGATCGCGGTCTATCAGCCCGGTACCGGCGGTACCGACCCGGCGGCCCCGCGGTTGACGATCCTCGACGCCAAGGGCAATCCGGTTGTGGTGCAGGAACTCTCGGCTCCACTCGACCGGACCGCGGCAACCGTCCGCACTGCTTCGGCCTTCCTGGTGTTCACCGGGAACAGCGTTATCGCCCTGAACGCAGGTACGTTCGAGCCGATGTGGACCGCCGCCGACGCGCTCGGTACCCCGGTACCCATGGCCGGGAAGATACTGCTCCCGGTACCCGGCGCGATCGCCGCACTGGACCCCGCCACCGGCGCGCAGGTGAGCCGTATCCCGGTGGCGCGCCCGGATTACGGTGGCGGCCCGATCTCCCTCGGCGTCCTCGGTAGCACCGTGCTGGAGCACCGCGACGGCCGACTCGTGGCCCTCGCCGATCCGGATACCACCGATTCGCCGCGCAGCGATACCGAACGACCCGCAAAACCGTTGCGCTGAAACATTTTCTGTCGGTGCCCTCCGGCAGACTGCCCGCCATGACCGAAGCAGCACACCCCCTCGACGCGGTCCCCGTGGCCGGCCACCTCCGCTACGACGACCCGGAGGCCCCCTGGAACCGGGCCACCGAGCAGGGCCCGGCCGACTGGAACACCGAGGTGATCCGGGAGTTCCGGGCCAACGGCGGCCGGGTCGGCGGGGTCTACGAGGGCGCCGAACTGCTGTTGCTCACCACCACCGGCGCGCGGACCGGCAAAAGGCACGTGGTCCCGCTGGGCGCGCTCTATCGCGGCGAAACCCTGTACATCAGTTCGTTCGCCGCGGGTGGCTACCCGTCGTGGTACCACAATGTGCGCGCCGATCCCGCCGTGATCGTGGAATACGGCGATCACATCCATCACGGCACGGCCCGGGTGCTCACCGGCGCGGCGTACGCGGAATTCGCGGCCTGGGTGTTGGAGCACAACCCGTTGCTCGCCGATTTCCAGGCCACCACCGACCGGCCGGTCCCCCTCGTGGTGCTGACCCTGGCGAAATGATCCCGATACCGCCGACGGCCCCGCATCGCATCCCGGGCCCGGCCGGGCATGATGGACCGTATGCCCGGCTCCGACGATGCCCGCCTGGTGCTGCTCCGCCACGGTGAGACCGATTGGTCCGTCCAGCACCGGCACACCGGCCGCACGGATGTACCGCTCACCCGCACCGGTATCCGGCAGGCCGCGGCCGCGGGCCGAGTGCTGGCGGGCCTGCGACTGCGCGACCCCTTCGTGTGCGTCAGCCCCCGGGAGCGTGCGCGGCACACCGCCGAACTGGCCGGATTGACCGACCTCACGATCGACCCCGACCTGGCCGAATGGGATTACGGCGAGTACGAGGGCCGCACCACCCCGCAGATCCGCACCGGAGATCCGGGCTGGACGGTGTGGACGGGCGCTGTACCCGGTGGCGAATCCGCCGCGGCGGTCGGCGCGCGCGCCGACCGGGTACTGAGCCGGGCCGCGGCTGTCCTGGGCGACCGCGATGTGATCCTGGTCGGGCACGGCCATTTCTCGCGCGCCCTCATCGCCCGCTGGCTGGGTTTCGACGTCCGGGAAGGATGTCGTTTCGCCCTGACCACAGCCGCGGTCAGCGTGCTGGGTTACGAACACGAAGACGCCACGTTGTGGGCACACAATCTCCGCCCGGACCACTCCTGACCGCCGCTCCGGGCGATCCGCGCATCCACTCCCCAACCGGCAAGGAGCCCTCGACCGTGACATCCGCCCCGCTCATCCGCCGTGCCGAGCCCGGCGATGTGCCCGCCCTCGTCGATCTGGTGTACGGCTTGGCCGAGTACGAGAAGGCCCGCCACGAATGCACGCTGACGACCGGACAACTGCATACCGCGCTGTTCGGGCCCGATCCCGCCGTGTTCGCCCATGTTGCCCTGCTGGACGGCACGATCAGCGGATGCGCGGTCTGGTTCCGGAACTTCTCCACCTGGGACGGCGTGCACGGGATCTACCTCGAGGACCTCTACGTCACTCCCGAGGCCCGGGGCAGCGGTCTCGGGAAGGCATTGCTCGCGGCTCTCGCGCGAGAAGCCCGCATCCGCGGTTACAGCCGGGTGAGCTGGTCGGTACTCACCTGGAACACACCGTCCATCGGGTTCTACGAATCGTTGGGCGCCCGGGTTCAGGACGACTGGGTGGGCTATCGCCTGTCCGGCGAAGCGCTCAGTGCCCTCGCCGATACCGTGGCGGACACCACCGGCGGCTGATCATCCGCCCGGCCTCACTCCTCGGCCGCGACCCCGTACTCCTGCGCTGCCCAGCGCGAAGTGGGCGGCGCGAACAGGAGGCCCAGCGCCCCCAGCGCCACCACCCCCAGCAGTGTCCCGTACAGCGGCTGCCCCGACCCGAAGAGAAGCGACCACACGACCGGTAGCAGCAGCAGCTGCGTGATCACCGCGATCGCCCGCCCCCATCGCTGCCCGAACAGCAGGCCGATCCCCGACGCCAGTACCGCGCCGCCGAGGATGCCGAACCACATGGCCGTGCCGTACCCGCTGATCTCGTCCTCGTGATGTCCCAGCAGCGCCCGCACGATCAGCACCACCGCCACGGTCACCGCGACCGCGCCCTCCAGCGTCACCAACCCCCCGGCCCCACGGACCGTCCCCGGCACACCCACGTCTTTTCGCTCGACCACCCGGCCAGCTTAAGTGTTGTGCCGGTGGCGCCGCCTGCGGCGTCGCAGGGCCGCGCCGCGCCGGGTCCCGCCGTTCCGCCCGCGGACTCGCGGCGCCACCGCGGGCACGACGCGGCGGTTCCGGGAGCGACACAGCGAAGGGCCTCGGCGACCGAGCGGAGGAATGAAGACCCGGTGTGGACAGGGTCCGCCCTGCGGCGCCGAAGGCGGGACGATCGACGCAGTCCATTAAGGTGCGTAGGTGCGGACGTTGTTGATCGTCAACCCGAATGCGACCTCGACCACGGCGGCCACGCGTGATCTGCTCGCGCACGCGTTGGAGAGCCGGACCCAGTTGACGGTGGCCCACACCCAGCATCGCGGGCACGCCGCCGAACTGGCGCAGTGGGCGGCGACCAACGAGATGGATCTGATCGTCGTACACGGCGGGGACGGGACGGTCAACGAGACCATCAACGGGTTCGTACCGCTGCCGCAGGTGGACGACGGCCAGATGTGGCGGCCGCGGCTCGGCATCATTCCCGGGGGTTCGGCCAATGTGTTCGCGCGGTCGCTGGATATCGAGCCCGATCCGGTGGCGGCCACCAATCAGTTGATCGATCTGCTCAAGGCAGGAGACTCCGATCGCCGAATCGGGTTGGGGCTCACCGATGATCGCTGGTTCTGTTTCAGTGCGGGAGTGGGACTGGACGCCGATGTGTGTGCCGCGATCGATACGGCTCGCGCCAAGGGGCGCACCGCGACGCCGGCGCGCTATCTGCGGACGACCGTCCGGCAGTTCTTCCATGTCAAACGCAACCTGCCGGACGTCACCGTGCACGTCCCCGGCCACGAGCCCGTTTCCGGCGTTCATTACGCCTTTGTGACGAATACCAGCCCCTGGACTTATCTGAACGCGACTCCGGTCCGCACCAATCCGGGGACCAGGTTCGAAGCCGGGCTCGGTGTGTTCGCCGTGCGAACTATGGCGTTACTGCCTACACTGCGCCTGGCGACACAACTGTTGTCGCCACACTCCGAGCCGAAGTCGCGGAAATTGTTCCGTGACGACGACGTCCCGTCGGTGCGCATCACCAGCGCCGATCCGATCGGCCTGCAAATCGACGGTGACTTCATCGGCAAACGCGACGTGGTGGATTTCACCGCTGTGCCCAACGTCCTGGACGTGGTCGCGCCGCGATCGGTTTGAGCTGACGCATTCGGGAAATACATCCCATTGTGCTGCAGAAACCGGCGTGGGCGAGTACAAAGGACTGCGGCAGGTCCCGATGCGGGACTTCAGTGCGTGAGCTTCCCCACGGTGCATCGGATACCTATTGACATCTACGGTGTTCGTGAAAGCATTCACAAGCAACCGTGCGGAAACATTCAGTTCGCACAAGTGAACGACCCACCAACCGATCGGCGCCCGGATGCGGCGCCCTACAAAGGAGCAGAAGGAATGGACTGGCGCCATAAGGCCATCTGTCGCGACGAGGACCCTGAACTGTTTTTCCCGGTGGGCAACAGTGGTCCTGCGCTCGCGCAGATTGCCGATGCCAAGCTGGTCTGCGCTCGCTGCCCTGTTACCGCCGAATGCCTGTCCTGGGCTCTGGGATCCGGGCAGGACGCCGGCGTATGGGGTGGTATGAGCGAGGACGAGCGGCGTGCGCTCAAGCGCCGCAATGCGCGCACTCGCACCCGGACTGCCGTCTAGGAGCGCGGGGAAGCGATTACCGGACCCAGCCCGGCCCGGGAGTCGCGATTGCCCGGCACCAGAATTCTGGTGCCGGGCCGAATTTTTTCTACGGCCCGGACCGACGGCCGAGAGTTTGCCGGAATATTTCCCAGTAAATCACCGCCGTGTTTTCGACCACAGATGATCACAGGTATGCATAATTGAAACCGGCGAGTTTCGTCGGGTATCAACGTGCCGAACGGCGCCCCAATGGCACCCGCAGCACCGCGTCCGTTCCGATATCGGCACCCGGATGCAGGCCGATCGTACCGCCCAGTTCCGCCGTCACCAGCGTGCGCACGATCTGCAGGCCCAGACTGTCGGACGACTGCAGACTGAACCCCTCCGGAAGCCCGCGACCGTCATCACTGATGATCACGTCCAGCCAGCGCGCCGACCGCTCCGACCGAATGGTCACGGTACCGTTCTGGCCGCCGTCGAAAGCGTGCTCGATAGCGTTCTGCACCAGTTCGGTCAGCACCATCACCAGCGGTGTCGCGCGTTCGGCCGAGAACACTCCCAGAGATCCCGCCCGCCGCACCGTGATCCGGGCCGTGTGCACGGTGGCGACATCGGCCATGATCGGCAGCAGCCGGTCCACCACCTCGTCCAGATCGACTTCCTCGTCGACGGACATGGACAGCATCTCGTGCACCGACGCGATGGAAGTGACCCGGCGCACCGACTCGGTGAGCGCCACCCGGGCCTCGTCGTTCTCGGTACGCCGCGCCTGCAACCGCAACAGCGCGGCCACGGTCTGCAGGTTGTTCTTCACCCGATGATGGATCTCACGGATGGTGGCGTCCTTGCTGAGCAGTGCCCGGTCCCGGCGTTTGACCTCCGTGACATCCCGCACCAGCACAGCGGCTCCCGCCAGCTCTCCGTGCGGCCGCAGCACCAATGTCCGCAGCAGCACCGTGGCACCACGCGCCTCCACTTCCATCCGGCGGCCGGTACGCCCCGCCAGCGCGGCCTGGATATCCCCGACCACTTCCTGCGCGTCGAACGGATCGGTGATCAGCGACCGCGTCGTGGTCGCCAGATCCTGCCCCGCCAGATCGGCCTGCAACCCCATCCGGTGATAGGCCGACAGCGCGTTCGGACTGGCGTAGGTGACGATCCCTTCGGTATCGAGCCGGATGAATCCGTCGCCCGCCCGTGGACTGGAATGGGTGGCGGCGCGGTCCTCGGTGGTCGGAAACGTGCCGTCGGCCATCATCTGGCAGAGATCGTCGGAGCATGCGACATAAGCGATCTCCAAACCGCTGCGCACCCGTGACCGCTGCTGATCGGTATCCCGGCTGAGCACCGCGATCACATCGTCACCGCAGCGCACCGGAATCGCCTCCCGGATCGCGTGAACCGGATGCGGGTGATAAACGCCCTGCGCCTCCCCCTCGGTATCGGTGCGCACGATCTCCCCGCGCGTCAGCGCCTCGAACACCTGCGAATGCTCCGCATGCCGCGCCGTGGTACCGACCAGATCTTCCAGATGCACGGTCGGCGCGGTGGTCGGCCGGCACTGTGCGACACAGACGATATCGGCGCCGTCGTGTACCGGCCCCGCCCCTACCCACAACAGCAGATCCGAGAACGACAGATCGGCGAGCAACTGCCAGTCCCCGACCACCCGCTGCAGATGATCTACCGCCACCCCGGGAAGATCGGTGTGCTCGGCCAGCAGATCACTGAGTGTCGACATACCCACGACCTTTCCACAATCCCCGCCCGACCTCGCCCGCTGCCGCTTCCACGCGCCCACTTGGGATTCAGTTCACAGCGGGCACTGTCCCGGCAGCACTGCCCGGGCACATCCGCACAGCTGAAACCGCCTTCGAGAGGGGAGGATTCGGGTGGGCCCGACCGCGACAGCGGATGGTCGGCCGAGTCGGGCTGGGACGCGGGCCTACTCGCCGACGCGAGAGGTAGACCCACACTCCGACGCAGGAAGTGGACCCACACGTGAAGGTGGGATGTGGGCCTACACGTGAAGGTGCTGTGTTTTTGGCGCCGCCTTCGGCGTCGCGGGGTCGAGGCCCCCTGGTGTCCCGCCGTTCAGGCCTCGAGACTCGCGCTTCGCGCATGCGACGTGCGGTCGGCCATCCACGGAACGTGACCATTGAGCACCTCCGGCCAAGGGCGGGACGGGCCTCAACCCTTTCAGGTGTCTCGTAAGACTCGACTCGGGGGGTTGCGGGGGCATTGACGGCCCGGTCGGCATGCGGACCTGCCGCCTGTGGCCACATAGGTTCCGCGTCTGTCTCGACGTTCGGCATCTCGGATCAGCGCTCGCTGTTCTGGAGTGTGCGCCGGTCCTCGATAGGGCGGGGCATCGGGCACTGTCAGGTGGCGACCGCCCAGGCCGGCCGACACGACAACGCGGCTTCCTCACTCCGGATGGTCCACCTCACCGGGTGGGGCCCGCCCCGGTTCTGGAGCGACAGAGCGAAGGAGCGCAGCGACTGAGCGCCGGAGTGAAGAACCGGGGTTAATAGGG
>NZ_JBSGIP010000034.1:0-64665 GCF_053605105.1 Nocardia sp. NPDC003963 | reverse complement strand
GCCCGGATCGATCGCGACAATGTCGAGGTCGCCAACCGTCCCGCCGATCTGGAGAAATGCGCGATCGTCATCGGCACCGCGGCGAAATGGCCGAAGGCGCGAGTCTCGAGGCCTGAACGGCGGGACACCAGGGGGCCTCAACCCCGCGACGCCGAAGGCGGCGCCGAAAACACAGCACCTTCGCGGGTGAGTCTTGCTTCTTGCTTTCGCGGGTGAGTCTTGCTTCTTGCTTTCGCGGGTGAGCCCTGCTCCTTGCCATCACGAGCCCCCGCGACCCCCGACAACGGGAGGCTCCCGCACAGCCGCGACCACCGAGCCGGAGCATCGTAGCGCCGCCCGCCGCCCGCCATCACCCCCTCCGCGAAGGAGAAAATCGCCAGGCCCAGCGGATGCTGCTGTCCCGTCTGCAGTTTCCACCTCCGCCGTCACGGGCCGGTCCAGTTGTCCGGAGCAGCAGGGCTGGCCCACCCTCTCCATCGGGTACACGCCACCACCGACCATCAGCGCGGTCTGCATACCTTTCGCAGCAACCGACCACCCATCTGTGAACTGGACCACTCCCCGTCCATCCACCCCGGCCGTGGCCGTCACCTCCACAAACCCCGCCGCCCGCCGTCTTTCGGTGAAACCCCATCACCCCGCCCCGCCCCCCGGCGGGCCGGGGAGTCGGCGGCACTCGACAGTCTGGTATTACCCTCGGTGATCGCGGCCCGGGGCAACCCGCCGGGCCGGGACGCAAACCAGACGGTCAACCCAGTGGTTCGGCGGCCCCGACTCCAGCGGCCGTGAACCCGCGCGCACCGCGCGCCGGAACACAGGATGGAATGTATGTATCGGACCCGAGGCACATTGCTCGGTGTGGTGGCGGCGGTCGCGGCCGCCGGATTGCTCGCCGGCTGCGGCGACGACGAATCGACCGCGACCAGCACTCCCACGCTGTCGACCCCGGCCGCCGCGCCGTCCGCGAGCGCGGCTCCGGCGCCTTCGGGCGAGAGCCAGGCCCCTGCCCCGGAGGGGGAGGCGCCCGCTCCCGAGCAGCCCGCCGAACCCGAGGCGCCGGCCGAGGAGCCGGAGCGTCCCGCCCCAGTGCCGCCGCAGGAGCCCGAGGCCGGGCAGCTCGGTGAGAAAGAGCAGATCTTCGTCGACGAGCTGGGCAAACAGGGCGTGACCCCCTCGTCGCCGGATATCGCGCTGAGTATCGGCAACTACGTCTGCCAGGGCGTGGCCGCCGGGACCTCCGATGCCGATATGGCGACATTCGTGAACGCGATGGCCGGTTCGGATCCGTCGTTCGATCCGGCGAAGATGCCGGTCGAGCAGGCGGGTCAGATCTACATCAGTACCGCCAAAGCGCACTACTGCTAGTGGTTGCCGATGAGTAGGGGACGTACCGGACGCCGCCGTTCGGTGGGCTGTCTGCCTGTGCTCGCGGTGGGGGTCGTCGGGCTCGTCATCGTGATTCTGCTCTGGTACCTGCTGGCCGGTTGTCTGCGGGAACCCGGGCCCGGTCCGGGCCCCGAGCCGGGACCGGGCGAGCCGACCAGTCAGCCGGCGAGCTGCCCGGATGTACAGATGATCTCGGTGCCGGGTACCTGGGAGTCCAACAGTGACGACGACCCGCACAACCCGACGGCCAACCCGGCCTCGCTGATGCTGAATGTGAGCGGTCCGGTACAGGAGCAGTTCCCGGCCGGGCGGGTCGACGTCTACACCGTCCCCTACATCGCGCAGTTCTCGAATCCGGTGGCCATCCCGCCGGACGGTCAGGCCTCCTACAACCTGAGTCGTACCGAGGGCACGCGGCGGACCTTCGATTTCCTGACCCAGCGTCACGCGGAGTGCCCGCTCACCACCTACGTGCTGGCAGGGTTCTCACAGGGTGCGGTCATCGTCGGCGATATCGCCGAGCAGATCGGCAAGGGCAACGGCCCGGTGCCCGCGAGCCGGGTGCTCGGGGTCACGCTGATCGCCGACGGCCGGCGTTCCGGGGAGACCGGTGACGGTCAGCCGATCCAGGTCGGTACCCCGCCGCCCGGTGTCGGCGCGGAGGTTGCCCTGGCCGGTTTGACCGTTCCCGGAATCACCATGACCGGTGTACGCAAAGAGGGGTTCGGTGAGTTGGCCGACCGGGTGTACACGATCTGCGCGCCCGGCGATCTGATCTGTGACGCGCCCCGCAACGCGCTGAGTCCGGCCAATATCTTCGGCAGTGTCGGGACGCTGGCCCAGGCGGTGGGCAATCCGGTGCACAGCCTCTACCACAACTTCGTGGTGGATCCGGACGGTACGACCGCCACCCAGTGGGCGGCCGATTGGGCGGTCGGTCTGGTCGGCAGCGCTCCGTCGCCGCCGCACTCGTGATCTTCGGATGCGGGGCAGGTGGTGGCGTGGCGACCGCCTTGTGACAATTCACCGGCCTCAGCGTGTTCGCCGGCGCCCGGCAGGCTGTAAAGTGCGCTGGTGATCGCGCATCCCGGGCCCTGCGCCGGCTCGGGGTACGCAGACTTCCGATATCCAGGAGCATGAGTTCATGACAGAAGCCGCCGCACCGGTGGATGAGTTGAGCGCGCTGGGCACCCCGCTGCGTAAGTTCCGCTTCGCGGCCGCGGGTGAGGGAAACAAACAGGAGGGCGGCGCCCGCAAGTTCATCCAGACGGCGCAGCAGGCCGAGGAGTACGGCTACGACACCTTCGTGGTGCCCGACCATCTCGGTGACCAGATCGGTCCGATCGCCGCGCTCGGGGCGCTGACCCAGGCCACCGACCGGATCCGGTTGGGTACCTCGGTGCTGGCCAACGGTTTTCGGCATCCGGTGGTGCTGGCCAAGGATCTGGCCACCATCGATGTGTTGTCCAAGGGCCGGCTCGAGGTCGGTATCGGGGCCGGCTGGAAGGCCGACGAGTTCGAGGCCGCCGGGCTGGCCTACGACCGTCCCGGCGTGCGCCTGGCCAAGCTCGACGAGACGCTGACGATTCTCGATATGCTGCTGCGCGGCCAGGAATGCACCTTCGAGGGCAAGTACTACCAGGTGCACGGTGTCAAGGGCACCCCACGCCCGCGGCAGGGCCCGCGGCCGCCGCTGTGTACCGGTGGCGGCGGCCCCCGCATGCTGAAGCTCGCCGCGAAACACGCCGACATCATCTCCATCGTTCCGGTCACCACCTCGAACGGTAAGGGTCTGCTCTCGGGGATCACCCTCGAGAAGACGATCGAGAAGGTCGAGCTGATCAGGGAGGCCGCCGGTGACCGGTTCGATCAGATCGAGCTGAACTGGGCGATCACCGCCATAGTCATCACAGACGACCGGGAGAAGACCGCCGAGATGGCGCTGTCGGCCATCGAACGCGGGCTGCACCCGGACCTCGAGGTGGATGTCCGGCTCTCCGTCGAGGAGATCTTGAACTCGCCGTACGTCGCGATCGGCACGTTCGAGGAGATCGCCGATCAGATGCGACGTGTGCGCCAGCTCACCGGAATGTCCTACGTGGGCATATTCCCCACCCAGATGGACGCATTCGCTCCGGTGATTCCCTTGCTCCGGGAGGAGTGAGAAGCTCGTCTCTGTAACATGTCTCTGGTTTGAGAACATCTAGCCGATAGCGGTCACCGCGCAGACCGCACCCAAAACCCGCAGGGTCGGTTCTCGAATGGAGAGCACCCGCGGCGAAAGCGAGTCGGGGCCACACAGTAAATAGCGGCGATCGTGCCGTTGCCGCGTGCGCCTCGGAGGAGAAGGAATGGACGAGACTTTCGACGACTACCTGGACGAGAACGGGAACATCACAATTCCCGATGATCGCACCCTGGTCGACCACGTCGAGAAGCACACCCGCAACGACGCGAACACGCTGGCGTACCGCTACATCGATTACTCGCGCGAGCGCGATGGCGAGGTACACGAGCTGACGTGGCAACAGTTCGGGGTCCGGCTGCGCGCGGTGGCCGGTCGCCTGCAGCAGGTCACCAAGCCCGGTGACCGCGTGGCGGTACTCGCGCCGCAGGGACTCGACTATGTGATCTCTTTCTTTGCCGCGATCTACGCCGGCACGATCGCGGTGCCGCTGTTCGATCCCGACGAACCGGGTCATACCGACCGGCTGCACGCGGTGCTCGGCGATTGCAAACCGTCGGCCATCCTGACCGCCAGTTCGGCGGCCGCCGGGGTGCGCCAGTTCTTCCGTGCGCTGCCTGCCGCGCAGCGGCCGCGCATCATCGCCGTGGACGCGATTCCGGACAGTGTCGGCGACAGCTGGGTACGTCCGGATATCGCCGTGGACGATATCGCCTACCTGCAGTACACCTCGGGTTCAACCCGGACTCCGGCGGGTGTGGAGATCACCCATCGCGCGGTGGGCACCAACCTGCTGCAGATGGTCGACGCCATCAACCTCGACTGGAACTCCCGCGGTGTCACCTGGCTGCCGCTGTTCCACGATATGGGCCTGCTGACGGTGATCCTGCCGGCCGTGGGTGGAAAGTTCATCACCATCATGTCGCCGGCGTCGTTCGTGCGGCGTCCGTACCGGTGGATCAAGGAACTGGCGGCGGCCTCCGACGGTGCGGGCACCTTCGCCGCTGCCCCGAACTTCGCCTTCGAGCACGCGGCCGTGCGCGGTCTGCCCAAGAACGGCGAAGCATTGGATCTGTCCAATGTGATCGGTCTGATCAACGGCAGCGAACCGGTGACCACCTCGTCGATGCGGAAGTTCAACGAGGCGTTCGCGCCCTACGGGTTGCCCAAGACGGCGATCAAACCGTGCTACGGCATGGCCGAGGCCACCCTGTTCGTCTCGGCGACCAAGGCGGAGGACGAGGCCAAGGTCACCTATGTGGACCGCAACGAACTCAACGCCGGGCGTATGGTCCGCGTCGAGCAGGACGCCGAAAATGCGATAGCCCAGGTGAGCTGCGGTTATGTGGCCAAATCCCAGTGGGCCGCGATCGTCGAACCCGAATCGGTCGACGGTGACGCCCGGGAGCAGCCCGACGGCCATGTCGGCGAGATCTGGTTGCACGGCAACAATATGGGCATCGGGTACTGGGGCCGGGAGACCGAGACCGAGGCGACGTTCCGGAACAAGGTCGTCACACCGTTGGCCGAGGGCAGCCACGCCGAGGGCACCGCGCCCGACGCCCACTGGATGCGGACCGGCGACTACGGGGTGTACTTCGACGGCGAGCTCTACATCACCGGCCGGGTGAAGGACCTGGTGATCGTGGACGGGCGTAACCACTACCCGCAGGACCTGGAGTTCTCCGCGCAGGAAGCCAGCAGTGCGCTGCGTCCCGGATTCGTCGCGGCGTTCTCGGTACCGGCCAATCAGCTGCCGTCCGAGGTCTTCGCGCAGGGCAGCCATTCGGGTCTGAAGTTCGATGCCGACGACGCCTCGGAACAACTGGTGATCGTGGCGGAGCGCGGTCCGGGCGCCGGTAAGGCCGATCCGCTGCCGATCGCCGACGCGGTGCGGGCCTCGATCTCGCAGCGTCACGGCGTGACGGTGCGCGATCTGCTGCTGGTGCCCGCGGGTTCGATCCCGCGTACCTCCAGCGGCAAGATCGCCCGGCGCGCCTGCAAGGTCGCATACGTCGAGGGCACACTGCGGGGCGGCTACACCCAGCAGGCATTCCCGGATGCGCCCGAGGAATAGGTCGATACGAGCCGGGTCGCGACCTCGAGTGAGCGAAGCGAAGCGCCCATCCACCACAGCGGTGCGCCGGCTGTTGCCGGGCACTGCGTACAGACAGGTAGCTTGAGGACTGATGGCTGATAACGAGGGCACGTCGCCGGAGACGACCGAGAACCTTCCCGCCGAGGAGGATCGCGCCGCCGGGACCGGCGACGCGCCCTCGTCCGGCGATACGGCACCGGGCACCGAGCTGTCGGTCGCCGAACTGCGGGAGTGGTTGCGGCGCTGGGTCGCCGAGGCCACCGGGCAGTCGGTCGACAAGATCACGGTGGACCGGCCGATGGAGGAATTCGGACTGGCCTCCCGGGACGCGCTGGCGCTCGGCGGCGAGATCGAGGAACTCACCGGTGTGGTGCTGAACGCGACTGTGGTCTACCAGCATCCGACGATCGCCTCGCTGGCCGAGGTCATCGTCAACGGACCGCCGGAGCTCACCCTCGAAGCCACCGACGACGAGTTCTACACCGCCGGGTACGCACCGGGCGAGGCGCACGATATCGCGATCGTGGGTTTGTCGACCCGGTTGCCGGGCGCGGGGAACACCCCGGAATCGACCTGGGAATTCCTGATCAACGGCGGTGACGCCATCCGCGATCTGCCCGCGGGCCGGTGGGCGGAGTTCCTGAGCGAACCGCAGGTGGCGCAGGCCGTGGCCGAGGGCAATACCCGTGGCGGCTATCTGGACCAGGACGTCGTCACCGGCTTCGACGCCGAGTTCTTCGCCATGTCGCCGGTCGAGGTCGAGCGGATCGACCCGCAGCAGCGACTCATCATGGAACTCACCTGGGAGGCGCTCGAGCACGCCCGGATACCGGCCAGTGAACTGCGCGGTGAATCGGTCGGTGTGTACATCGGCACCTCCACCACCGATTTCCAGCTGGTCGCCGCCATGAGCCTGGGCGATACCGATCCGAACGTCCCGGCTTCGGCGGAGGGCTACAAGATCACCGGCAGCGCCAGCAGCATCATCGCCAACCGCGTTTCGTACTTCTACGATTTCCGCGGCCCGTCGGTGGCGGTGGATACCGCGTGCTCCTCGACCCTGGTGGCGGTGCACCAAGCCGTGCAGGCGCTGCGCGCGGGTGACGCCGACGTCGCGCTGGCCGGCGGGGTGAACATGCTGCTCATCCCGATGACCACGCTCGGTTTCGACAAGATCGGAGCGGTGGCCGGGGACGGCCGGATCAAGGCGTTCTCGTCCGACGCGGACGGGATGGTCCGCTCCGAGGGCGCCGGTCTGGTGGTGCTCAAACGGCTCGCCGACGCCGAACACGACGGCGACGACATTCTCGGGGTGATCAAGGGTTCGGCGGTCAACAGTGACGGCCGGAGCAACGGGCTTCTCGCCCCGAATCCCGACGCCCAGGCCGATGTACTGCGCCGCGCCTACCGGGACGCCGGTATCGTGCCCTCCACCGTCGACTACATCGAGGCCCACGGCACCGGAACCCTGGTCGGCGACCCGCTCGAGGCCCAGGCGCTGGGACAGGTGGTCGGCGCCGGTCGCGCCGCCGACGCGCCGGCGCTACTGGGTTCGGTGAAGACCAATTTCGGGCATCTGGAATCCGGAGCGGGCGCGGCGAGCCTGGCCAAGGTGCTGTTGTCGTTCCAGCACGATGTGCTGCCGGCCACCATCAACTATGCCGGACCGAACCCGTACATCCCGTTCGAACAGGCCCGTTTGAAGGTGGTCGAAGAGCCGACCCCGTTCCCGCGCTACAGCGGTACCGCGACGGTCGGTATCTCCGGCTTCGGCTTCGGCGGCACCAATGCGCACGTGGTCGTGCAGGAGTATGTACCCGCCGCGCCGCTGGATGTCTCCGAGCCCTTCGTACCGGACGCGGACGGCGAAACGCTGGCGGTGGCGAGCACCGATGTGGTCGCCGAGGCCGCGGCGGTCGCCGCCGAGGCCGCCCCCGAGCCGGAATGGTCGGCCGATCGCGCCGAGCCGCTGCCGGTGATCCTGGCGGTTTCGGCCTATCTGCCCTCACGGCGCCGCCGCGCCGCCGCCGATCTGGCCGATTGGCTGGAAACCGAAGCGGGACAGCGGACTCCGCTCGTGGATGTGGCCCGTTCGCTGGCCAAGCGCAGCCATTGGCGTTCGCGCGGTGTGGTGCTGGCCAAGGATCACAGCGAGGCCGTCGCCGGATTGCGCGCGATCGCCGCCGGTAAACCCGGGCCGGGTGTTTTCACCGCCGACGCTCCGGCCGCGCAGGGACCCATGTGGGTGATGGCCGGGTTCGGGGCCCAGCACCGCAAGATGGGTAAACAGCTCTACCAGGAGAACTCGATCTTCCGCCGCACCGTCGACGAGGTCGACGAGCTGGTGCAGGACGAGGCCGGCTACTCGGTGCGCGAGATGATCCTGGACGACGCCCAGGACTACGACGTGGGCACCTCCCAGGTCGGTATCTTCACCATCCAGCTCGGTCTGGCCGCGGTGCTGCGCGCGCACGGCGCCGAACCCGCCGCCGTGGTGGGCCACTCCATGGGTGAGGTGGCCGGTGCCTATATTTCCGGCGGTCTTCCGTTGGAGGACGCCGTACGCACCATCTGCGCGCGGTCGCGGCTGATGGGCGAGGGCGAGCAGATGCTCTCCGACGCCGATGTGCGGAATATGGCACTGGTCGAGATGAGCGCCGACGAGGTCGCCGCGCTGCTGCCGGAATTCCCCGATGTCGAGGTCGCGGTGTACGCCGCGCCGACCAATACGGTGATCGGTGGTCCGGTGGACCAGGTCTCCGCGATCGTCGGCCGGGTGGAGGCCGCGGGCAAATTCGCGCGAGTCCTGCAGACCAAGGGCGCCGGGCACACCTCGCAGATGGATCCGCTGCTGGGCGAACTGGCCGCCGAACTGGCCGGAATCGAGCCGACGCAACCGAAGGTCGGCCTGTACTCCACGGTCGACAAAGAGCAGTATTACGCGCCCGGGCACGACCCGGTACACACCGAGGACTACTGGGTGAAGAACATGCGGCACAGCGTGTACTTCACCAACGCGGTGCGACTCGCGGTCGATTCCGGGATCACCACGTTCCTGGAGCTCGCGCCGAACTCGGTGGCGCTGATGCAGGTGCTGGGCACCACCTTCGCCGCCGGGCTGCCCGACGCCCAGCTGATCCCGACGCTCAAGCGCAAGGAAGACGAATCGGCCGGTGTGATCGCCGCGCTGGCTCAGCTGTACGTGCACGGGCATCCGGTGGACCTGGGCTCGCTGGTGGCGGCCGGACCGTATGCCGATATCCCGCGTACCGCATTCGTGCGTAAACCGTACTGGCCCAAGATGAGCGGTTTCTCGGCCCGCGGGAACACCCGGGCACCGGGCGTCTCCGTCGCGCTGCCGGACGGCCGGCATGTGTGGGAGGTGCAGGCGGCCTCGGTCGACGATCTGCCCACGCTGGTGCATTCGGCCGCGGCACAGGTGCTCGCCGAGGTGAATCCGGGCGCCAGTGTCGCGCACGCGCCGCTGCCCGCGACCGGTTCGCTCACCACGACCCTCACTCCGCATCCGGGTGGCGCGTCCGTTCAGGTGCACGCCCGGGACGGCGCGCAGTTCCGGTTGCTGTTCGACGCCGTCGTCACCTCCGGCGCCGCCCTGCCCGTCCCGGTCGAACCGGCGGCGAGCCCGGCCGCGCCGGCCGGCGTCGAAGCGGAAGTCGCCGAAACCATCGATACGGTGGGCTTCGGGGACCGGTGGAACCCGGACAGCGGCCAGACGGTGGAGGAGCGGCTGGCCCTGATCGTGGCCGAATCCATGGGCTACGCGGTCGAGGATCTGCCGATGGAGATCCCGCTCATGGAACTCGGGCTGGACTCGCTGATGGCCATGCGGATCAAGAACCGGGTCGAATACGAATTCGATATCCCGCAGCTGCAGATCTCGGCCGTCCGTGACGCCAGCCTGCACGAGGTCGGGAAGGTGCTCCGCTACGCGATCGAGCATCGCGACCAGGTCCAGGAAATGGCCGACCAGCAGGCCAGCGGGGAATCCGGCGCATTGAGCGTGGACGACAACTTCGTGAACGCCGCCAAAGCCGCCATGGAGTCCGGGCAGGACCCGGTGGCCGCGCTGAACGAGGCGGCGGCTCCCGCCGAGAAATCCGCGACCACGAGCCAAGCGGAACCCGCTGTTCCCGCGACCCTCGCCGCGCCGACGGCCGAACCGGCCCCGGCCGCCGGTGCCGCACTCTTCGGCGGCGGTGCCACGGGTGCGGACGAGGACAACGTTCCGCCACGTGACGCGGCCGAACGCCTCACCTACGCGGCCTGGGCGACGATCACCGGCGAATCGGCCGGCGGTATCTTCAACACCCTGCCGATCCTGGACGAGGACACCGCGGAGCGGCTCGCGGCCCGGCTCACCGAGCGGGTCGGGGCGGAGATCACCGTCGACGACGTGCTGGATTCGGAGACCGTCGAGCAGCTCGCCGACGTGGTGCGGACCCTGCAGGACAGCGGTGCGGACGTGGACGGGTTCGTCCGTCCGATCCGGGCGCGGGGCGAGAACTCCGACGCGGTACCGGTATTCGTCTTCCATCCCGCGGGCGGGAACACCCTGGTCTACGAGCCCCTGCTCAAGAAGCTGCCCGAGGGTACGCCGATGTACGGCTTCGAACGGGTCGACGGTGCGATCGAGGAACGTGCCCGGGAGTACGTTCCCGAGCTGCGCAAACTCCAGGGGAACGGGCCCTACGTCCTCTACGGCTGGTCGCTCGGCGCGGTGCTGGCGATGGCGGTCGCGCAGATCCTGCGGGCCGAGGGCGCCGAGGTACGTCTGGTGGGCCTGATCGATCTCGCCATCCCGGCCGAACCGGAGAGCAATACCCCCGAGGAGCGCCTGGAGCGGATGCGGCGCTACCAGGTCTTCGCCAAGAAGACCTTCAATATCGCCGGTGAACTCGACGACAGCCAGCTCCGTGAACTGGCCGATTCCTCGGAAGAGGAGCAGTTCAAGATGATCACCGATCTGATCAAGATGACCGGGGCGAAGATCCCGGGTGGGGTCCTCGAACATCAGAAGACCTCATGGGTCGAGAACCGCGCACTGCAGCGGGTGCAACCCACGCACTACGACGGTGATGTGGTGCTCTATCTGGCCGACCGCTACCACGACGGTGCGATCGAGCTCGAGCCCCGCTACGCCGAGCGGCGGCCCAACGGCGGCTGGGACGAGTACCTGCCCAATCTGGAGATCGTCCATATTCCCGGCGACCACCTCCAGATCATCGATGAACCGCGGATCGGCCGAATCGGCGCGGACCTGACCGCTAAACTCGACCGGATCAGCTCGAGTGAGGCCGGGAAAGGGAGCAAGTGAGCACGACTGCCGAGAAACTCGCCGATCTCCGTAAACGACTGGAGTTGGCGCAGGAACCGGCGGGGGAGGCCGCCGTCGCGAAACGGGCGCGCAAGGGTATCCCCAGTGCTCGCGACCGGATCAAGCTCCTGCTCGACCCGGGTTCGTTCGTCGAGATCGGTGCCCTGGTCCGCCGGCCCGGTGATCCCGACGCGCTGTACGGCGACGGTGTCGTCACCGGTCACGGACTGGTCGACGGCCGCCCGGTCGCGGTGTTCTCGCACGATCAGACCGTGTACGGCGGGTCGGTCGGCGAGATGTTCGGCCGCAAGGTGGCCGCGGTGATGGAATACGCCGCCAAAGTGGGCTGCCCGCTGGTCGGTATCAACGATTCCGGCGGTGCCCGGGTGCAGGAGGCGGTGTCCTCGCTGGCTTGGTACGCCGAATTGGCGACCCGGCAGGAACTGCTGTCGGGGATGGTCCCCACCATCTCGCTGATTCTCGGCAAATGCGCCGGTGGCGCCGTATATTCGCCGATCAACACCGATGTCGTGGTCGCGACCGAGGCGGCCTATATGTTCGTCACCGGGCCCAAGGTCATCCGTGAGGTCACCGGTGAGGATGTCAGCCTGGAGGAACTGGGCGGCGCGCACAGCCAGGCCCAGTACGGCAATATCCACCATGTCGCCAAGGACGAGCAGGCTGCATTCGACTGGGTGCGCGAGTACCTGTCGTATATGCCGACCAGTTGTCAGGAACAGCCGCCGGTGATCAACCCCGGTCTGGAGCCGGAGATCACCGATTCGGATCGGGAACTGAACGGGATCGTGCCGGATTCCGACAACTCCGGTTACGACATGCACGAAGTGCTGCTGCGGATGTTCGATGACGGCCACTTCCACGAATACGGTGCCGAAGCCGGCCGCAACATCATCACCGGGTTCGCCCGGGTGGACGGCCGCAGCGTGGGCGTCGTGGCCAATCAGCCGATGGTGTACGCGGGTGCGCTCGACGCCCGGGCATCGGACAAGGCCTCGCATTTCGTCCGGCTCTGCGATGCCTACGAGATTCCGCTGGTCTTCGTGGTCGATACGCCGGGCTTCCTGCCCGGCGTCGAACAGGAGAAGGTCGGTGTCATCAAACGCGGCGGCCGGTTCCTGTTCGCCTTCGTGGAGGCGACCGTACCGAAGGTGACCGTCGTGGTGCGCAAATCCTACGGTGGCGGCTACGCGGTGATGGGGTCCAAACAGCTGGGCGCCGATATCAACCTGGCCTGGCCCACCGCGCGGATCGCGGTGATGGGCGCGGAGAGTGCGGTCAGCCTCATCGGAGCGGCGCAGATCGCCGCCGCACCCGAGGATCAGAAGGCGGCCGTGCGCCAGCAGATGATCGACTTCTACAACGCCACCATGGCCACCCCCTGGGTGGCCGCCGAGCGCGGTTTCATCGACGCGGTGATCGAACCGTCGCAGACCCGGCTGGAACTGCGGCGCGCGCTACATCTGTTGCGGGACAAGACCGTTGTCCGCAACCCGCGCAAACATCACCTGCTGCCGCTGTAAACGGTTCCGGTTCGGGTTGTTCCGCTGGAGAACAACCCGAACCTTCACGTACGGAACGTGCTCAGCCGGTGATGGTCGCCGATTCGATGACCACGTTCTCCACCGGGACGTCCTGGTGCATACCCTGCGACGAGGTGGAGACGGCGGCGATCTTGTCGACCACCTCGGTGCCGTCGGTGACCTCGCCGAAAACGGCGTATCCCCAGCCCTGGCCCGCGGGCTGGGTGTGATTGAGGAAGTCGTTGTCGGCCACATTCACGAAGAACTGCGCGGTCGCCGAATGCGGATCGTTGGTACGCGCCATGGCGACCGTGTACTTGTTGTTCTTCAGGCCGTTGGCCGCCTCGTTCTGGATGGGCGCCTGAGCCGGTTTCTGCTGCATCTGGCCGTCGAAACCACCGCCCTGGATCATGAAACCCGGGATAACGCGATGGAAGATCGTGCCGTCGTAGTGTCCCGACTTGACGTATTCGACGAAGTTACGGACGGTGTCCGGCGCCTTCGCCTCGTCCAGCTGGAGGCCGATGGTTCCGTAGTTCGTCTCGAGATTCACCTTGGTCATGCCCCTACCTTTCCATTACCGCCGCAATACCCCGCGCATAAGGGGGTGGTTTCCCGGCCGATTGTGCCAGCCGCCCCTCTTTACCCCATCCGGATGGTTTATATGCCCCGGATGCCGGGTGTGTTTCCGTTCGGATCGGGTACTCGCCGGGGCACCACCGGGCCGCGCGCGTCGCGCTCGACTAGCATGCCAGCGTGCCAGAAGTCGCCACCGCAGTACTCACGAAGACGCCACCGGAGCCGGAGCCGAAGGTCGCGCCGAAGGATTTCCGGGTCGCGCGTCTCGTCGCGATCATCACCGGTGTGCTGGGGGCGCTGTTCGCGATCGCCACACCCTTCCTACCCGTCACCCAGACCACGGCGACGCTGAGCTGGCCGCAGAACGACACGCTGGCGAGTATCCAGGCGCCGCTCATGTCGCAGGTGCCGACCGATCTCACCGCGACCATCCCGTGCTCGGCGGTGAACCAGCTGCCTCCGCAGGGCGGCATGTTGCTGGCCACCGCGCCCCCGCAGGGTGACCGGGCCGCACTCGAGGCGCTGTTCGTCCGCGTCTCGGAGACCTCGGTCGATGTGGTGGACCGTAACGCGGTCGTGGCGACCGCCGACCGGGCGGAGATGGCGAACTGCTCGGCCATCACCATCCGCTCCGACAGCACGGCCACCAGCGCCGCGTTCGAGGGGCTGACCACCGAGACCGGCGCGCCCAACGCGGGCCGGCTGGTCGGCGATCTGCGTCCGCAGATGGTCGGCGTGTTCACCGATATGACCGGTGATATCCCGGCCGGGCTGAGCCTGGACTCCACGATCGACACCCGGTTCACGTCCAATCCGACCTGGATCAAACTCGTCGCGATCATCGCCGCGGTGGTGTGCACCCTGCTGTCGCTGGTGGCGCTGGCCCGCCTGGACACCAGCGACGGGCGCGGCCACCGCCGCATCCTGCCCGCGCACTGGCTCAAACCCACCATCGCCGACGGCGGTGTGATCGGCACGCTGCTGGTCTGGCATTTCCTGGGGGCCAACACCTCCGACGACGGCTACATCCTGAGCATGGTGCGGGTGGCGCCGGACGCGGGCTATATGGCCAACTATTTCCGCTGGTACGGCGTACCCGAGGCGCCGTTCGGCTGGTACTACTACGTGATCCAGCTGTTCGCCGAGGTCTCCACGGCGAGCCCGTGGGTGCGGCTGCCCGCCCTGGCCTGCGGGATCCTGTGCTGGCTGGTGATCAGCCGCGAGGTGGTGCCGCGGCTGGGCAACGGTCTGCGCGGCGCGCGCGGACGGGCCTGGTTCGGCAGTGTCCCGCTGTGGACCGGTGGCCTGGTGTTCCTGGCGTTCTGGCTGCCCTACGACAACGGTCTGCGATCCGAGCCCATCGTCGCCCTCGGCGCGCTGCTCACCTGGGTCTCCATCGAACGTGCCATCGCGACCGGGCGACTGCTGCCGGCCGCGGTGGCGGTGGTGGTCGCCGCGTTCACACTCGCCGCCGCCCCGACCGGCCTGATGTGTGTGGCGGCGCTGCTGGCCGGTATCCGGCCCCTCACCCGCATCGTCGTCCGCCGGCATCGGGAGCACGGGACCGTCGCGTTGCTGGCACCGCTCGCCGCCGCCGGGTTCCTGGTGCTCACGGTGGTCTACAGCGACCAGACCTTCGCCGGTATCCAGGAGGCCAACCGGGTGCGGCAGCTGGCCGGCCCCAACCTGGCCTGGTACGAGGACTACCTGCGCTACTACTACATGTTCGTCGAAACGGTCGACGGGTCGCTGTCGCGCCGCTTCGCTTTCCTGGCGATGCTGCTGTGCCTGTTCACCACCATGCTGGTGCTGCTGCGCCGGCGCCGGGTGCCGGGGATCGCCGCCGCGCCCACTTGGCGCTTGATGGGGGTCGTGTTCGGCACGATCTTCTTCATGATGTTCAACCCCACCAAGTGGACCCACCACTTCGGCGCCTACGCCGGGATCGCGGGTTCGCTGGCGGCGGTGACCGCGGTCGCGGTATCGGCATCGGCGCTGCGGGCCCGGAAGAACCGGGCGATATTCCTGGCCGGCCTGCTGTTCACCCTCGCGCTGGCGTTCTCCGGTATCAACGGCTACTGGTACGTCTCCAGCTACGGGGTGCCCTGGTTCGACAAACGGGTCGTGCTGGGCGGTATCTCCTCCAACACCGTGCTGCTGGTGCTGTTCGGAGCGGCGTTGCTGCTGGTGGCCTGGCATGTGCTGCGCGAGGGTTACGCCAAACCGCCCACTTCCACGCGGACCGCCCGGGGACGGCGGATGCGTAAGTTCGCCGCCATCCCGCTCACCCTGGTGGCCGCCGCCATGGTGCTGTTCGAGGTGCTCTCGATGGCCAAGGGCGCCTATTCGCAGTATCCGGCGTATTCGCTGGCCCGGGGCAATATCGACGCGCTCACCGGCCAGAGCTGTGGTCTCGCCAACGACGTGCTGGTCGAATCGAATGCCAACGCCGGGCAGTTGAACCCGATCATCGATCCCGCGCATCCGCCCACGAACCCGAACGATCCGCTGGCCGGTGTCGACCCGGTCGGGTTCGATCCCAACGGAGTCCCCGACGATCTGTCCGCCGACGCGGTCGAGGTGAAACCGGGTACCGGTAACACCTCCAGCCAGTCGGTGGGTGCCGCGTTCGCCGAAGGCCAGAACGCCGGTACCGGCGGCGGTCAGGGGGCCCAGGGTGTGAACGGCAGTACCGTGGCGCTGCCCTTCGGCCTGGATCCGGCCACCACGCCCATCCTGGGCAGCTACCAGGAAGGTGTCCAGCAGCCGGCGTTCGTCTCGTCGAGCTGGTACGAGCTGCCCGAGCGCACGCCGGACCACCCGCTCGTGGTCATCACCGCGGCCGGGCGCATCCTGTCCTACGACGACACCGGCGCCATGCAGTACGGCCAGTCGCTGACCGTCGACTACGGCAAGCGGCAGCCCGATGGTTCGATCACCCAGCTGGGGACCTATCTGCCGCGCGATATCGGCCCGTTCCCGTCCTGGCGCAATCTGCGGGTGCCGCTGGACGAGATCGCTCCGGAGGCCGACGCGGTCCGGGTCGTCGCCAATGATCCGATCCTCATCGGTGACCAGTGGCTGGCGTTCACCCCGCCGCGGGTGCCGAAGCTGGAGAGCGTGAACGACTATCTCGGTTCGGAGCAGCCGATCCTGCTCGACTGGGCGGTCGGCCTGCAGTTCCCGTGCCAGCGTCCGTTCCGGCACGTGAACGGTGTCGCCGAGGTGCCGAAGTTCCGTATCCTGCCGGACCGCCCGCTCGCGGTGAGTTCCACCAACACCTGGCAGGCCCAGGAGTTCGGTGGTCCGCTCGGGTTCTCCCAGATGCTGGCGAAATCGACCACGATCCCGACCTATCTGAAGAACGACTGGGGCCGCGACTGGGGCACGCTGGAACGCTACGACCAGTACTACGACGCGGTTCCCGCGCAGCTGGTGACCGGTACCGCGACCCGTAACGGGTTGTGGGATCCGGGCAAGCTCCGGGTCTTCTGACCTGCTGGACCCAGTGACGACCGGGCATCGGAATGTACAATTTCCAATGTCCGGTCGTTGCTTTTTTGTACAGGAGGTCGTTGTGTCACTGACCCATATCGAGATCGACGACGAGGAACTGGAGACCGCCAAGAAGCTGGGCGGCCACAAGACCAAAACGGCAGCTGTCGCGGAGGCGCTGCGTCAGTACAACCAGCGCTTGAGTCGAGCTGCCGCCGTCGACTACTACTTCGAACTGGCCCGTGACTGGGATATCGAAGGGGCCGAAGCTGCACACGCTGCAGAGAAGAGGGCCTTCCGCCGGTGACAGGTCATCTGATCGACTCGTCGGCGCTGTGGCGCATCCTGCGGGATCGCTCGGTTCTGGAACTGTGGCGGGAAACTCTCGCCAGCGGTGAATTTCGGTCCTGTTATCCGCAACGTAGTGAATTCTTGGCCTCTGCACGGAATCTGAAGGAGTATTCGGAGTTCTGCCGGATGTTCGACACCCTGTACCGAGATGCCACTGTGCCCAAGGGGGCGGGTCAGTGGATCGGCAAGGTGCAGTACTCCGCGGCCGAACGAGGTAGCCATCAATGTTTGTCTGCCGTGGACCTGCAAGTTTGCGCCACTGCTGCGCATCACGGTCTGGTGGTCGTGCACGATGATTCGGACTTCGTGACCGCAACCAGGTTCTCGGCGGAGCTCCGGCAGATCAATGTGCACGACGGTCCGTCCGACACCAGCTACTGACACCCCTACCGGGAGAGCTTCGGCGCCGCCGCTTTCGTGTGAGCGCAGGTCCTCGGAATTCCTGCACTAGGCTGACCGACGCCCAGTAGGTGGATCGGGAGCCGGAGGTAAGTACGCCGATGACGACGAGTCGCGGCGCGCGGTTGGTGCGTCAGGTCGGGGCCGGAATCGGCGAAGCAGTGCTCGCGGCGGTGGTCGCGGTGGTGGTGGTCGCTGTCGGGCTGGTCGCGTTCTCCCTGGTGCAGTGGCCCGCGTTCAACTCCTCCAATGTCTTACGCGCCCTGACCACGGTGGGCCAGGTGGGGGCCGCCGCGCTGATCGCGGGTTCGATCGCCCTGCTGCGACTACGGCGTTCGCGGTGGCTCGCGAAACTGCTGTCCTGGACCGGTATCTCGGCGTTCGTCACCGTCACCCTCGGGATGCCGCTGGCGGCCACGAAGCTGTACCTGTTCGGTATCTCGGTGGACCAGGAGTTCCGGACCGAGTACCTGACCCGGCTCACCGACAGCGCCGCGCTGCGGGATATGACCTACGCCGATCTGCCGCCGTTCTATCCGGCCGGCTGGTTCTGGGTCGGCGGGCGCGTCGCGAATGTGCTCGGAATGGACGGCTGGGAGGTTTTCAAGCCGTACGCGATCGGGTCGATCGCGGTGGCGGCGGTGGTATCGCTGGTGCTGTGGACCCGGCTGATCCGCGCGGACTGGGCGGTCGGGGTCACCAGCGCGGTGACGGCTGTGGCCGTCACCTACGCGGCGCCGGAGGCCTACGGCGCGGTGATCGCGATCCTGCTGCCGCCGGTGCTGGTGCTGGCCTGGGGGGCGCTGTACCGTCCTGCCGAGGTCACCGGCCGGCCCGCGGACTCCGATGACGGCCCCACCGCGGGCGGCTGGGCCGCGGTACTGGGTACCGGGCTTTTCCTCGGGTTCGCCGCCGCCTGCTACACCCTGTACTTCGCCTTCGCGGTGTTCACCGTCGTGCTCATGGCCGTGGTCGCCGCGGGGCTCGGCCTGCGGGCGCGTTACGCGGCCCGCACCCCGCGCCGCATCGCGGCACATTCCGAGAAATCACATGCGCCGGTGGGTAGTGCCGGCCGGGCGATCGGCGCCCCGCTGCTGCGGCTGATCGTCATGGGTGTGGTCGCCGCGGTGATCGCGCTACCGGTGTTCCTGCCGTTCCTGGCCCGGATGCTGGACCGCCCGAAGCTCCAGTCAGGCGGTGCCTTCCACTATCTGCCCGAGGCCGGTTCCGAACTGCCGCTGCCGATGATGCATTTCTCGCTGCTCGGGGCGCTGTGCCTGGTCGGGGTCATCTGGCTGGTGATGCGCGCGAGTTCCTCGCGGCGCGCCCAGTCGCTCGGACTCGGTGTGCTCGCGGTGTACCTGTGGTCGCTGCTGTCGATGCTGGCCACGGCGGCCGGCTCCACCCTGCTGTCGTTCCGGCTGGAACCGGTACTGCTCGTGCTGCTCGCGGCGGCGGGCGGATTCGGTTTCGTGGAGGGTGCCCGCGCGGTCTATCAGGCGTTCAACGAACCGGCGCGGTTCCGCTGGGTGGCCATTGTGCTGGCCACGGTGGGCGCCCTCGCCTACTGCCAGGACATACCCCATGTCCTCGCGCCCGAGATCACCACCGCCTACACCGATACCGACGGTGACGGTGAGCGTGCCGATCAGCGCGACCCCTCCGCTGTCCGGCACTACCACAACATCGACGACGCCCTGCGGGCGCAGACCGGCCGCGAACCGTCGGAAACTGTCGTTCTCACCGGTGACACCACCTTCCTCGCCTACTATCCGTATTTCGGATTCCAGGGGATGACCTCGCACTACGCCAATCCGCTGGCAGACTACGCGGATCGCTCCGCGGCGATCGAAGAGTGGAGCAAAAAGGACACACCGGGCGAACTTCTCGATGCGCTGGAGTCCGCGCCGTGGCGTGCGCCCGACGCCTTCCTGTTCCGGCGCAGCGGCGACGAGTACACCCTGCGGCTGGCGGCCGATGTGTACCCGAACGATCCCAACGTCAAGCGCTACACCGTGGCGTTCCCCGCGAAACTGTTCGACGATCCGCGGTTCACCACCACCGATATCGGGCCTTTCACCCTGATCGTGCTGAAACGCTGAGCGGTACCCGTATCGCGCTGCGGCCATGCGCGGTCTCCGAGTGGGGCGGTGCCTATTAGAGTCGAGCCCCGTGCGACCGGACCGATCTCCTCGAGCGTTGAACCGTATCCGCCTGCTGGCTCTGGTTTCCGGGCTACTCGGGTTCGTGCTGGCGATTGCGGCGCCGCTGCTGCCGGTGCGCCAGGACCGGACGAGTCTGGACTGGCCGCAGGCGGGCGCCGCCAGTGTCGAGGCGCCGCTGGTGAGTTATCAGCCGCTGCGACTCGATCTCACTGTGCCGTGCGCGGTGCTGAGCGGTGCCGAGGGCACCGTGGTCGAGACGGTTCCCGACGGTTCGGGGCAGTCCTCGGCGCGTGGTCTGCGCGTCACGGTGACCGACGCCGGCCTGTCGGTGGTGCTGCGCGATGTACCGCTGCTCTCGGCCGAGCGGGCGGAACTGGGCGGCTGCGAAGGCCTGACCGTCACCTCGACGGCCGCCGCGTCCACCGCGGAACTCACCGGCACCACCCGCGCGGACGGCACACCGTTCCGCGCGGAGGTGGGCCGGGATATCCGGCCGCAGCTGGTCGGGGTGTTCACCGACCTTCCCGCGGACCGGCTCGGCGGTATCCGGTTGCACGCCGATATCGATTCCCGCTTCACCTCGTCGCCGACCCCGCTCAAAACCGCCGCGATCGTCGGCGCGGTCGTCTTCACGGTGCTCGCCCTGATCGCGTTGCACCTGCTGGACACCACCGACGGCCGGCGCGCCCGACGCTTCCTGCCCGCGCACTGGTGGCGGTTCCGGCTCGCCGACGGCGTGGTGCTGGGTGTCCTGGCCGGCTGGCACATCATCGGGGCCAACACCTCCGACGACGGTTACATCCTGAACATGGCCCGGGTCTCGGACAAAGCGGGTTACCTGGCGAACTACTACCGGTGGTTCGGGGTCCCCGAGGCACCGTTCGGCTGGTCCTACGAGGTACTCGCCTGGATGACGCGGGTCTCGGAGTCCAGCCCGTGGATGCGGTTGCCGACTCTGCTCGCCGGGATCGTGTGCTGGCTGGTGATCAGCCGGGAGGTGCTGCCCCGCCTCGGGGCCCGTGTCCGCGGTAACCAGATCGCCCTGTGGACCGCCGGGCTGGTGTTCCTGGCGTTCTGGCTGCCCTACGACAACGGTCTGCGCCCGGAGCCGCTGATCGCGGCCGGCGCCCTGCTCACCTGGTGTTCGATCGAACGCGCGATCGCCACCGCGCGGCTGCTGCCCGCGGCGATCGCGGTCCTGATCGCGGCGTTCTCGCTGGCCGCCGGACCGACCGGCCTGATCTGCATCGCCGCGCTGATCGCCGGATCCCGTCCCGTGCTGCAGATCATCATCGCCCGGGCTCGGGGCGGGGCCTCGCGGGGGCAGGCGCTGTGGCGGTACGCGAGTATCGTCGCGCCGGGCCTGGCCGCCGGAGCCCTGGTGCTGGTGGTGATCTTCGCCGATCAGACGCTGTCGACCGTGCTGGAGGCCACCCGCGTCCGGACCGCGGTGGGGCCGAATGTGGCCTGGTTCGACGAGCGCACCCGCTGGGATTCGCTGCTCATGCTGTCGCCGGACGGCTCGCTGGCGCGTCGCTTCGGAGTTCTGCTCATGCTGCTCTGCCTGCTGGTCTGCGTGCTGCAGGTGCTGCGGAAGGGCCGGATCCCGGGAACCTCGCGCGGGCCGTCGGTGCGCATCCTGGGCATTGTCTTCGCCTCACTGCTGCTGATGATGTTCACCCCCACCAAATGGACCCACCATTTCGGTGTGTACGCGGGACTGGCCGGTTCGCTGGCCGCGCTGGCCGCGGTCGCGGTGGGCACCAACGGTATCCGTGCCCCGCGCAACCGCGCGCTGTTCGCCGCGGCTGTACTGTTCCTGCTGGCGATCACGTTCACCGGGTCGAACGGCTGGTGGTACGTGTCCAGCTTCGGTGTCCCGTGGTGGGACAAGGCCCCGCTGGTCGCGGGTAAGGGCCTGTCCACCCTGTTCCTCGGGCTGGCCGTGCTCGCGCTGCTGGTGGCGATGTGGCTGCACTACCGTGCGCCCTACCGCAGCGGTCCACCGTCGCGTTCGGCCCGGTATGCCTCGGCCCCGCTCACGGTGGCGGCGGCGCTGCTGGTGCTGTTCGAGATCGCGTCGCTGACCAAGGCCGCGGTCGGGCAGTATCCGGCCTATTCCATCGCGAAATCGAATTTCCGTGCCCTGGCCGGTGATCCGTGCGGTCTGGCCGACGATGTGCTGGTGGAGACCGATACCGCCGATTCGCTGCTGCTCCCGTACGAGGGTGATCCCGCCGCCGGTCTGGTCTCCACCGATCCCGACGCGCAGACCTCCGGGTTCACCCCGGACGGTGTCGCCGAGGATCTGACCGCCGACGCCGAGGAAACCACCTCCGGCGGTGCGAATTCCGTCGAATCCGATACCGAGAACAAGACCACCGACACCACCGGTGCCGGTACCGGTGGCGGCACCACGGTCCAGACCGGTATCAACGGCTCCACCGTGGCGCTGCCGTTCGGTCTCGACCCGGCCCGGACCCCGGTGCTCGGCAGCTACCGTTCCGGCGATCAGCAGCAGGCGAAACTGACCACCCAGTGGTACCGCCTGGATCTCACCGACGAGATGCGTGCCGATCCGGCCTACCGGGTACTGGCCCTGACCGCCGCGGGGCGGATCAAATCGGTGGATGCCGACGGGGTGCTCACCTACGGCCAGGACCTCACGGTGGAGTACGGGATCCGTAACGCCGACGGGAGTATGCGGGTGCTCGGATCGGTGGCGCCGCTCGATATCGGCCCCAATCCGTCGTGGCGCAATCTGCGGGTGCCGCTGGACCAGTTGCCCCGGGAGGCGAACGCGGTCCGCCTGGTGGCGGTGGACAACGACATCACCGCCCGGCAGTGGCTGGCGGTGACGCCGCCGCGGCTGCCGCGCCTGGCCACCCTGGACTCCGTTGTGGGACATACCGACCCGGTCCTGCTGGACTGGCACGTCGGTCTCGCCTTCGGTTGCCAGCGGCCGTTCGACCACAGCCACGGCGTCGCGGAGGTGCCGCGCTGGCGGATCCTGCCCGACCGGGTCGGTTCCGACGCCTCCAATGCGTGGCAGGACAGTATCGGGGGTGGCCCCTTGGGCTGGACCGAGCTTCTGCTGGAAGCCGATTCGGTCGCGACCTATCTGTCCGACGACTGGGCCCGGGACTGGGGTTCGCTCGAACGGTTCACCCCCTACCGACCCGACGCCGGACCCGCCGAACTGACCGTCACGGAGGTGGACCGGGGCGGTGCGAGCACCGATGATCCGATCCGCGTGAGTTGAACGAGGTTGTGCTACATCGAGACTCGTCTATCAAGTGGGATGGCTCACATGTTGGTTTATTTCCACGTGAGGGAATTGCCGAACGGATGACGAACGGCGGCACGGCCGATACGCTGGTTCGTATGACTTCGGCCTTCGATGATATGGAACTGCGCGATCTCGTCGGCTTGCTCACCGCCGAGGAGCAAAAGGAACTACGACCTTCGGTATTACGCGTCCTCGGACGCTTGCCGTCTCAGGAGGTGCTGCGCCGCGAACTGGGCCAGCGAATGACACGCGTTTGACAGTGGCCACGGCCACGGCACGCCGTGGCCCGCCGGGAATACCGAATACGACGAGGGCCGTCGCTCACCGGAGAAGATCCGGGAGCGACGGCCCTCGAGCTTTCGCGATGTGACGGTTCCGCCGGACTACCGTTCAGCGGGGACGTGACCAAGGAGGCCGTGGACCGAACCGGGGTCAATAGGGTCCCGACCGCGACGCCGAAGGCGGCGCCGACAACTCAGACGGGCAGCCGGCGGAAGATCGGCCGCGGGATATGGCGCAGGATCATCATCACGTACCGGAACGCGCCCGGCGCCCAGATGAGTTCCTTACCCTTCTCCGAAGCGGCTACCGCCAGCGCGGCGACCTCTTCCTTGTCCACCGTGAAGGGCGCCTCTTTGGCGCCGGTGGCCTTCCAGTGCTCGATAGTGGTCGTGGTGCGCACCTGGCCCGGCCGGATGACCAGCACCCGCGCGCCGTGCGGGCGCAACGCCTCGCCCAGACCGAGGTAGAAACCGTCCAGACCGGCCTTGGTCGAACCGTAGACGAAGTTGGAGCGGCGTACCCGCTCGCCGGCCGCCGAGGACATGGCGATGATCCGGCCGAAGCCCTGCGCCTTCATCTTCTCGCCGATCAGAACGCCGACCGATACCGCAGCGGTGTAGTTGATCTGCGCGATCTGCACCGCCTTGCGCTGGTCCTGCCACAGCTCCTCGGCATTGCCGAGCAGGCCGAACGCGACAATCGCGACATCGATATCGCCATCGGCCCAGGCCTGGTCGACCACCTTCGGATGGCTGTCGGTATCGAGTGCGTCGAAATCCACGACATCGACCTGGCTCGCACCCGCGGCCTCGGCCTGCGCCACCGCGGTATCGCGTAGCGGATCGTTCGGCAGGGTGGCCAGGACCACCCGGGCCGGGCCCTTCTTCAGATACTCCGCAACGATCGCGAGGCCGATTTCCGAGGTCCCGCCGAACAGCAGAATGGACTGCGGATTGCCTACCGCGTTGATCACTGAAGCTCCAGCCTTCTCGCCATATCGGACATGAAAACGCCTGTGGGATCGACGCTGCGGCGTACCTTGATCCACTCGTCGATCCGGGGATACATCTGATGGAAGGATTCGGCGGTCGTGCGCGAATCCTTACCGGTGTAGAGCCGCCCACCGAATTCCAGGACCCGCTTGTCCAATTCGGTGACGAACTCGTTGAGCCCGGGCGCGATCGGGAAGTCCAGGCAGACGTTCCAACCCGGGATCGGGAAGCTCAGCGGCGCCTGATTGCCCTCGCCGAAGAGCTTGAACACATTGAGGAACGAGTAGTGCCCGCTGGCCTGGATATCGATCAGGATCTGCCGGAACTCCTGCACCGCCTCCGGCGGCACCACGAACTGGTACTGCAGGAAACCCCGCGACCCGTAGGCCCGGTTCCATTCGCCCAGCATATCGAGCGGATGATAGAAGGCCGTGAGATCCTGCGGCTTCTGCCGGTAGGTCGCGCCCTTGCGATACCAGACCTCGGTGGCGAGGGTGAAGGTCTTGTTGTTGAGCAGACCGTTCGGAAACACATCGGGGAAGGTCAGGAAGGTCTTCCCGGTGAAACCGAGCGGGTTCTTCTGCAGTTTCTTCGGCAGCTGGTCCAGTTTGGCCAGCGAACCGCGCGAAATCACCGCCCGGCCCAGTTTGGGCATCGGGCTCAACGCGTCGAACCAGGCCGAGCTGTACTCGTAGTTGTCCTCGGTGCCGTCGCTGTGGAACGCGATGGTCTCGTCGAGGCCCGCGGTCACATCGCCGTCGGCGATGAAGTACGCGGTCTCGGTCGGGGTCATCTCGATCGTCGCACGCAGAATGATGCCGGTGAGACCGCAGCCGCCGACAGTGGCCCAGAACAGCTTGGCGTTCTTCTTCGGGCCGATGGTCTGCACCTCGCCGTCGGCGGTGAGCAGCTGGATCGAACGCACATGGTTGCCGAAACTGCCGGCGCTGTGATGGTTCTTACCGTGGATATCGGAGCCGATGGCACCGCCCACGGTCACCTGCCGGGTGCCGGGCAGGACCGGAACCCACAGGCCGAACGGGAGCGCGGCCTTCATGAGCTGATCGAGGTTGACACCCGCGTCGACGTCCACCAGCCGGGTGTCCTGATCGATGCGGTGGATCTTGTTCAGGGCGGTCATATCGATGACCAGCCCACCCGCGTTCTGCGCGTTGTCGCCGTAGGAGCGGCCGAGCCCGCGGGCGATCACACCGCGCCGTAGGTGCTCCGGTTTGCCGTCGTTGTCCTCGGCGACCATGGCGACCGCGCGGGCGATGAGTTCGGGATCGCTGGCCGAGAGAACCTCGGCGGTGGTGCCCGCCGTACGGGCCCATCCGGTGAGCGTCCGGGTTCGCGTGGGTAGCGTGAACCCCGGACCAGCGGTATCTGGATCGCCGGCCGGCGGGGTCTCGGTACCGGACGCCTGAGTCGAGGTCGGAGCTTTCGTGGACATCGGCTTAGAGGCTACAGGCTGTCTCATGGCGCCGCCTCCGGCGTCGCGGGGCGGGGCCCTATTAACCCCGGTTCTTCACTCCGCCGCTCAGTCGCTTCGCTCCTTCGCTCTGTCGCTCCAGAACCGGGGCGGGCCCCGCCTTTGTTGTCGGTCCCGCCTTCGGCGGTAGGTGAGTGATTTGTGGTCGCGGGTTTTCGTCCGTGTTAGGTCGCTGCGTCGCTCCAGAACCGGGGTGGGCCCCGCCCACCGAGGCGGGCCATCCGGAAAGTGGAATGTGGACCATCGGGGGATGCGTGCGGACCTGAGCATGTTCATTCGGGTGGGGTGCGCGTCGCTGCAGGTGCGTGATGACGGGTCGCGGGGCTGTGGGCAGTCGGTGGGCGCGGCGCGCTTGCCGGGCTCCTTCGCTCTGTGGCTTCTGGCAGGGGTGGGCGCCGCGTGAGTGCCGACCTCTCGGAACGGGTCTCTCGAAACGAACGGGGCCGAGCCTCGACTGCGATTGAATCCGCGGCACTGTCGTTACCTGGTGACGCGTCAGCGGTGTCGGTTCAGTCGGGGCACGTGATCGGTTGCCGGGCCCCTTCGCCCCATCGCTGCGCGCCGGGCGGGCGCAACCTGCGGGCGAATACAACCTGCGGGCGGGCACAACCTGCGGGCGGGCACAACCTGCGGGTGTCGGCCACCCGGAGCGAACGGGAGATGTGTACGGGCCGGAACTCGGTTGCCCGGGTGGTCCGCGTCACTGCCGGGGCGTGCTGGCCGCGGACAACCGAACGCATGCGATCGGTCGGTTCGCTCCTCGCGCTCCGGAGCCGGGTGGGCAGTGTCCGCGGGGAGGACGGCCGGTCGGCGCGCTGTGGGCGACTCGCGGGGCTGTGAGCAACCCGCGGGCCCACAGGCGGCTTCGGACAAGTACATTTCCGTCGGTGGGCTCAGAAAGCAACGCAGTAGGCCGGAGCACCCGGGTGGCGCCGGACGGCGCCGGGGAAGTTTCCGTCTCGCCCGAGGAGCCGGCCGCCGCCGTGTCCGAACCGGATGACCCGGGTATCCCGGGGCAGGAGAGCAAGCAGATCGGTCTGGTGACACAGCTGGTGCGGTTCGGCGTCACCGGTGTGCTCTCGGCCGTCGTCGACTTCGGGCTGTACGTGCTGCTGCTCGAGGTGGTGGGTGTTCCGGTGAATCCGGCCAAGGCGATCGGTTTCATCGCCGGCACCACGACGGCCTACCTGATCAACCGTCGATGGACCTTCGCCGCGGAGCCCAGCCGGGCCAGGTTCATCGCGGTGGTGATCCTCTACGCGTTGACCTTCTGTGTGCAGGTGGGTATCAACTGGATCTTCTATCACGCCTTCGACGAGGGTGTCTGGTGGCGCGTTCCGCTTGCCTACGTCATCGCCCAGGGCACGGCCACGGTGATCAATTTCGTGGTGCAGCGGCTGGTCATCTTCCGTATCCGCTAGTTCTGCGCACAGCAGTGAGCCCCGGTCGTCGATACGACCGGGGCTCACTGCTGTGTGGTTGTCGGGGTGCCGCGGGCCGCGGCGGATAACTCAGGCGCAGGCGACGCTGGTCAGCCGCTGCGGCCGCCGCGCGCTTACGGAACGAACCGCCGCGCCGATCGCGACCACGGGCGGGATCCAGCGAGCCTCTTCGGGGCCCACGCCCCAGCTGGCCGAACCGGCCGAGAGGTGGGTGGGCGGCAGCGGGATGCCGTCGCCGTCGGTGTGCACGACCGCACCGGCCTGCCGCAGTGCCTCGACCGCACGCTGGGCTTTGCGCATCCCGGTGACGAGGTGGATCTCCCGGCGCTCGGCGCCCGGGATCTCGATCACCGGACCGGTCAGGTTGTTCGCGCGCATGTAGCGGCGGACCGACGCGGCCAACTCCCCGGTGACCTCGACGGCGGACAGGTCTTCGTCGGTGATCAGGCACAGGCCGTTGGTCGTTTCGGCGACCGTCCAGCCACGCTGGGCGTAATCCCGCGCGGCAGCGGACTTGGCGGCCGCCGAGACGGAAGTCGGAAACGTCGTACGCACTGTCATCTCCATTCCCCGGTATAGATAAGCTCCGGCTTTCATGGGTCGTATCGGTGCCGGGTGCCCGGGGCGTTACGCCGTTCCAGGGATTTTTTTCGACTGTCGGCTTCCTCTCATTTGTGGCAGCAGTCGACTTCCACTGGTACAGGACGATCGTCGGGATCCTGGTTGGCTTCACTCGCGGAATCCGGGCAGGATTCGGCTATGGCCAGTGAGGCGGCGGACGAATCCCCGAGAACCGGTCCGGCGGCGGCCGGAGCACCTGAGCCGGCGGTTTCCTCCGAACCGTACGACGGGGCCGGAGTAAGACCGCCGGAGCAGGACGATACTGCGGATTCGCCGGGTCGGCGAATCCGGCGGAAACTCAGCCGGCGCGCGGTTGCCGCGCAACGCTTCGCCGCCGCTGCCGCGGCCGAGGAGGCCGAACCCCGTCCGGAACCGGAGAACCCGGCCGCAGCGGCACGTTCCTGGGGGGCCGACGCGGTGCGCGGCCTGCTGGATGTGCAGTTCCGCCGCCCGGCGACCCGGACGTTGTTGCCGCTGGTCTATCTGCTCGGGCTGGCGGTCGCGGTAGCCGTTCCGGTGGTGGTGACCGTCGTGGTGTGGCGGGTATCCGCGCTGCTCGGCGTACTGGCGGCACTACTGGCGATTCCGTTCGCGCTGACGATCGCCGCCGCGGTCCGGCTCTTCCTGGAGTTCCTGGTGAATGCCTCGCGGCTCGCGACCCGGGTGGAGCACATCAGCGATCTCGCCGACGATCTGTTCCAGGTGCTGTCCGAGGTCGCCGAGCCGGTGAACCAATTGTCCGAGGATGTGCGGGCGGTGCAGTTCTGGCGGTTTCGGCGCGGACCCCGCAAATAATCGAGCCGGCTGTGGCGAATCGCTCAGCGGTTGCGCGGCCGTATGACTCGGCGGCTGCGATGTGAATCACGCTGCGGCCGCACGGCCGGCACGGTCATTTGCTCCGCAGTCGTGGCGCCGCGGCGTCCTTGGCGGAACGCAGGTAGGTCAGCCGCTGTCCGTCGCGGCCCGTCTCCGGCCACTCGATCGCCAGATCCGGGTCGAAGGCGTCCAGATCGTGATCGTGTTCGGGGCTGTACTCGAGGGAACACAGATAGGTGAGGACCGAATCGTCCTGCAGCGACAGCACGGCGTGCCCGAGTCCTTCGGAGAGGAAGATCGAACGGCGGTCGATATCGTCGAGTACCACGCTGTCCCAGCGGCCGAAGGTGGGGGAATCGGCCCGCAGATCGACCACCACGTCGAGGAACGCGCCGCGCCCACAGGTCACGTATTTGGCCTGCCCCGGTGGATCGTCGGTGTAGTGGATGCCGCGCAGTACGCCGGCGGCGGAAACCGAGGTGTTGACCTGGAGTAGATCGAAGGGCCGGCCGGTGGCCTTCTCGAATTCCGAGGCCCGGAAGGTCTCGGCGAAGGCGCCCCGATCGTCACCGTGGATCTTCGGAGTGAAAACCCAGGCGCCGGGGACCGACATCTCACTGATCCGCATCTACCCACTCACCAACTTCGTCCGTGCTCGAGCAGATCGAGCAGGTACTCACCGTAACCGGAGCGGGTGAGCGGGTCGGCGAGCAGGCACAGTTGCTCGTCGTCGATGAAGCCCATCCGCCACGCGACCTCTTCCGGTACGCCGATCTTCAGGCCCTGCCGCTCCTCGATGGTGCGGACATAGTTGGCGGCGTCCAGCAGCGAATCGAAGGTCCCGGTATCCAGCCACGCGGTGCCGCGGGCCAGCACGTCGACACTGAGCCTGCCCGCTTCCAGATAGGCCCGGTTGATATCGCTGATCTCGTATTCGCCGCGGGCCGAGGGCTGGAGCCCGCGCGCGATCTCGACCACGTCGTTGTCGTAGAAGTACAGTCCCGGGACGGCGTAGTTGGACCGCGGCTGCTTCGGTTTCTCTTCGATGGAAATCGCCTTGCCGTCGGCGAATTCGACCACGCCGTAGGCGGTGGGGTCCGATACCCGGTAGGCGAAGATCGCGCCGCCGTCGATCCGGGCGAACCGGCGCAGGCTGGTACCGAGACCGGGCCCGTGGAAGATGTTGTCGCCCAGGACCAGTGCGGCGCAATCGCCGCCGATATGGTCGGCACCCAGCACGAACGCCCGGGCGAGGCCGTCGGGAACCGGCTGTACTACGTAGTCGATCGTGATGCCGAACTGGGAGCCGTCGCCGAGGAGCCGGGTGAACGATTCGGCGTCCTCGGGCGTGGTGATCACGAGGATGTCCCGGATCCCGGCCAGCATGAGAGTGGACAGTGGGTAGTAGACCATCGGTTTGTCGTAGACCGGGACCAGCTGTTTGCTCACCCCGCGCGTGATCGGATGCAAACGCGACCCGGTGCCGCCCGCCAGTATGATTCCGCGCATATCCGGTCAGTGTGCCAGCTCGCGGCCGCGCGGCTGCGTGCGGCGGGGTTCGGGGCCGGTGTGGCGGGCGGCGGTGCCGGAACCCGCGGCCGCCTCGTATGAGCCGGCCCGCGCTGCCGGACCTCGGCACCGTTTGGTGCCCGGCTGCCTGGGTACTCCCGGAGAATGAGGGCGATACAGGGATCCGAAACAGATCCGTCTCGATATTTTTGTTGAGGATTCGGTCGAGTATCCGCCCGAATTCCGTGTCGCGTGGCCTGATGCGCGCGGCCGTGATATTGCGCCCTCGAGATCTGATTTGGTGTGAAAAGGGATTGAGAGGGGAGAGGCTTTGTCGGTTCCGGCTGTGGAATCAAAAAATCGAAACCCGAACAAGGGATATATAGCTCTGCTGGGCTGGAGTCTCGGTGCGGTCGAGGCGATCGATCGTTTCGATCGACGCTTCGTGGTGGTCGCCCCGGAATGGGCCGAGTCATATTGTAACGAACACAACATCCCGTATATTCTCTGGAACTTCGAGAGGCTCAACGAACGTTCGGTGGAGATCGCGGAGACACTGCGCGATATGGGAGTGGATGTCGCGATCCCGATCTTCGAGGAAACCGTGGAATGGGCCGGGGCGATCAATTCCGTCCTGATGGACAATCCCCGGCTGTTCGGTCAGGCCATGCTTTTGCGTGACAAAGCTCTGATGAAACGCCGAGCGCAACTCGGCGGCATCAGGGTCGGAATCTTCGAGGAAGCGCACGAGCGCGACGATGTGATCCGATTCCTCAAACGGGTGAACCAGACGCTGATGAAACTGGACGGCGACCCGAACGATCCGATCCACATCAAGGCGTTCGACAAGGCCGGCTGCCTGGGGCATCGGGTGATCCGGACGCCGGACGAGATCGAGACCATCCCCGATGAAGACTTCCCGGTACTCATGGAGTCCCATCTGGACGGTTGGGAATTCGCCGTGGAGGCGTGGATCCACGACGGTAAGATCCGATTCCTGAACATATCGGAATATGTGACGCTGGGCTATTCGGTATTCGTACCGGCGACACCCGAACTCGAGAAGTACCGGCCGGAGATCACTCGCCAGGTGGAGCGGCTGATAAAGACCTTCGATATCGAATTCGGATTCGTTCATCCCGAGTACTTCGTCACCAGCGACGGCGAAATGTATTTCGGTGAGGTCGCCTACCGCCCGCCGGGATTCAAAGTGTTCGAGTTGCTGGAGAGATCCTATGGATTCAATGCCTACCACGCGCTGGTCCTCGCATTCGATCCGAAAACCACGGAAGAGGAGATCGTGGCGTTCTTCCCCAAGGAGGTGGAGGATGCCAAGGGTCATGCGGGCACTTTCGGGGTCTACCCGCGCCGCCGGGTGGTCAGTAGGCTGGCGGTGCCGGATGAGACCGAAGATCATGATTATTTCGAATCACACGAGCTCACGGCTCCGCTGACCGAGAAAGTCATGAAACGTACCGCGTTCGGAAACCATTGGGGCCTTCTGTACTTCTTCGGAGAGGACCCGTATGCTCTCCGGGATCTCTTGAAAAGGCAGGAAGAGCTCGATTTCTATATATGATCCGTTGCCGGCAACGGATCCTTCGGGGAGGTTGGGCGGTTGAGTCCACTCAGCAGCGATGGAGAGTCCATGGACAGGTATCTGGCCAGATTGGACGACTCCATCCAGGCACTTGCGGATGCCGGTGATTTCGGTAAGCAGGTCAAGTTGTCGCGGGTATTCGGCGCACTGCGCCGGGTACTGCTGCTGCCCGGCGGATGCACCGCAGTGCGTTCACGTGCGATGCGGCTGGATACCGCCGGGCTGTTCCTCGGAACGGACTGGGCGCGCCCGCAGATCCTCATTCCATCGATGAGCAGCGGTTCGCTGCGCAGTACCAATCCGGACACCGTCGTCCTGGAAACGGTCAGCAATCTGCGGTTGCTGGAGGTCGCCAAGGGCGATTATGTGCATCCGCTGGTCTCGGCGGAGCAAGCCCACCACCATCTGTCGCAGGTTCTCGCGATCAATCTGTCGCTGCTGTTCACCCCGCCGTCGGAGGCCGAGCGGACGCAGCAGGGACGAATGGCCCAGGTATCGCGGGAACTACTGCGTCATCTGGTGGAGGAGGTGGGTTACGAGAAGGTCCTCGAGAATCTGGTCGACGAGATCTGGCGCATCCTGCGCCAACGCCCGATCCAGGTCGATCCGGTCAAACGGATGATCACCCAGATAGCCGTCGCGCGCAATAATCCCGATATCGATCTGGGCGCCGGCGGTCTCGGCGCGGACCGGCTGATCAGCAGTCTGTACGGCACTACCGAGGCCTGCCGCGAGGACCCCGGCGTCGAGGTGTACCGCGCCCGGCTCGAGACCATGGACGACAGCGCGCTGCAGTACGAGACGGCCGGTTTCGCGCGGTCGATGCACGATACCGGGCTGGTCTCGCCGTACCACGCGGTGCTGCTGCGCTTCCTGCTCGGCAAAGGCGAGTATCTGCTGGGCGAGGCACTCGGATTGTCCAGTACCGGTCGTGAATGCCTGCTCTGCTACCACGAATTGGTGCGGCGGCTCGTCGACGAGGCCGTGCACGTCGAGACGGCGCAGTGCATCTACGGGCTGGCTCTGCTGCTGGAACGCGGGATCCTGTACCAGCCCCCGGTCGCTCCGGCGCTGTGGCGGCAACTGGCGCTCCAGCTGTCGGCCCATTCCCGGCAGCGTCTGGCCCAGGTCTTCGGACCGGAACCCGCCCCCCGGGCCTGGCTGCTCTCGGGCATGTTGTCGGTTCTGGGGTTGCCACTGGGGATAGGCCAGGGTGACAATCCGACCTGCCAGTCCGCGCGGGCACTGTCGATGTGGTCCTACAACGACCCCGACTATCTGCTGCAGACACTGGCCTGGGCCGTGCGCGACGACGAGGTCGTGATGCATTTCGAAGGTGAGCCGATCTCCTCCCGGGACAGTATCGGCGGGGTCGCCACCGAACTGCCGATGGATCTGGACCCGGTATCGCTGCTGGTCGTACCGCATCTGGACCGTATATACGCGGAGATGGGAAGGCGTTGCATCGGTCGGGAGGGCGATCCGCACCGCTGGATCAATCCCGAATTCCACGGGTGGTGGTCGGGCCGCGGCTTTCGGATCAATGTGGATGTGGCCACCGGTAACCTCACCGATCTGGACGAGTTCCTGCGGCATTTCTACGCCAGCTATCACCCGTTCTACAACGGCAATCAGCCGCTGATCCACCCGCAGCCGGCCGGTGTGGCCGTGACCGACAGTGCCGCCCGTTTCGTGGGATGGCATGCGATCACCGTGCTGCGAGTGGCACTGGACCCCCAGGAACAGATGCGGGTCTATTTCTACAACCCCAACAACGACAGCGGTCAGGACTGGGGCGACGGAGTGGTGGTCGGCACCGCCGGGCACGGCGAACGGTTCGGCGAAGCCTCGCTGCCGTTCGAGCAGTTCGCTTCGCGCGTCTACATCTTCCACTTCGATCCGCTCGAGCCCGGTGAACTGGCCGCGGTCGACCGGGAGGAGTTGGACCAGGTGGTCGGCTACGTACATCGCAGCTGGGGCGCCACCCGGTTACCCGCCGTCTGAGCGTTCAGTCCCGGTACCGTTCGGCCAGTTTCGCGAACTCGTCCAGATCGCGCAGGGTATCCGCCTCGGGCTGTGTTTCCAGCTTCAGCGTCACCCGCTCCACCCCGGCCGCGGCGTAGGCGTCCAGTACCGCCGGATCCGCCGGCGCCGGGGTGACCGTGACGGGCAGACCGGTGGCGGTGAATTCCGCCAGCTGCGCGGGTACCGCTGCGGCATCGGCCACCCCGTTGGGAATCCAGCCCACCCCGTGCCGGATCGCGCGCGCGGCCGCGGCCTCGCCACCACCGATGAAAATGGGCGGATGGGGTTGCCGGTGCGGTTTCGGCCAGGCGTACATCGGATCGAAATCGACGAATTTCCCGTGGTACTCGGCGAGGTCCTCGGTCCAGATCCGGACGATCGCCTCGAGTTGTTCGTCGAGCAGAGCGCCGCGGGTACGCGGATCGGTGCCGTGATCGGCCATCTCCTCCCGGTTCCAGCCGACGCCCACCCCGAAGACCACCCGGCCGCCGGAGATCCGGTCGAGTGTCGCGACCTCCTTCGCGGTGTGGATCGGATCCCGCTGGATCAGCAGCGTCACCCCGGTACCCAGGACGAGCCGGTCGGTCACCGCCGCGATCGAGCCCAGCGCGACGAACGGGTCGAGGGTACGGAAATAGACCCGGGGCAGATCGCCGCCGCCGGGGTAGGCGGACTGCCGGCTCGCGGGGATATGCGAATGCTCGGCGAGGAAAAGCGATTCGAAACCGCGTTCCTCCAGTGCCGGGCCCAGTACGGTCCCGTCGATGCCCTCATCGGTCAGGAAGGTGTTGACGCCGATCTTCATGACAGGACCGAACGTCACGCCCGCCCCCGAATATTTCGCGGTCCGGGTCGAATGGGCGTTTCGGGGGAGGAATTCGTCGGCGATCGGGGCTTCGTACCTTGTGAACCATCCGATGTCGCTGCGGGTGGTGTATCGCGCCCCGGCGACTTCGCGGATATCGGTCGCGGAACAGCCGGCGGGCCGGTCGGACGTGGTGCCCGCTACCGCCGGCCGATTCCGGGACGCGTGGATGCTTTCCGGATGTGGGGCCGACGCGATCGCGCTGTCCGGCCGGCGATCGCGCTGCCGGTCTATCTCCGCTCGCCGGTCGTATCGGACGGTCGCTTCGTCCGGTCGCCCGAGACCGGTGCCGGGTCGGCCCTGTGCCGCACCCGACGCCGGTCGCGCCCGCTTCGGTCAGTTGGCCGGGAACGGTTCGTTGATGGTGGTGAAGTACTGGATCACGGCGCCCACGATGACCGGGGCGGTGACGAGGAGCTGGCCCGCTACGGTGCCCAGCGCGCCGATCGCGACGATCCCGCCGAGGCAGCCGATCACCGCGGCCGGGACGAACGGTCCGAAGAGCCCGACGATGGTGGCCGCGGCCACGGTGGCGCCGGCGACACCGCCGAGTACGCAGCCGAGCGCGGCGCCGCCCAGACTGCCGATCACGGTGCCGACCGCCGCCCCGGTGGCGATGGTGTCCTTGAGCCGGGTGAAGGCGGCGACTTCCCGGTCGTACGGGGTTTTCCAGGGTGCCGTTTCCTGGTGGGGCAATGCGGTGGGCCGGTACTGTGCCCGGTCCGGATCCAGTTGCGGGGTGAGCGTGGCGGTACGACCGGAGATCTCCGCCGCGATCGGGAACTCGAAATCGTCGAGCCGGAATACCAGGGGGGTGGCGGCCAGGACGGTACCGTCCGCGGATTCGATCTTGAACGCCCCGTCCTCGACCACCATGGAGCCGGAGTCGATGGTCACGACGGACCGGCCGTCCGCCACCTGCGCGGTGAAGCCGACCGGCCCCGGTTGGGATGTGGGTGCTGCGTGGGCACTGCCGGATGCGATACCGAGCGCGGCGATGAGCAGCGTCGACATCGTGGTCAAACTCCTGACGAGCATGTATTCACCTCATATGGGAGTGCGGGCACAGATCCGTGTCATGCGAACGGACGCGGCCGATCGGTGCTGGTCGGCCGGATCCAGGCACGAAGGTTATCGGCACGGGAGCGGGTCTCGATCGATCGGGGTCCCGAAAAATGCTCCTACGCTTGCTATTTCGTAAAATCTCGTATTCCTGATCAGTTTCCGGAGTGGTTCGCGCCGGACTCCGGCACCCGAGCGGATCCGGATTCCGGACCACCCGCGGCGGCAGGGCCACCGAGCGCCGACCGGCTCGATGACCAGGACGTAGGGTGGACGGGTGCGCCTACTCGTGACCGGAGGAGCCGGGTTCATCGGAGCCAATTTCGTCCAGCACACCGTCACCGAACGGCCGGATACGACGGTGACCGTGCTGGACGCGCTCACCTATGCGGGTAACCGGGCCTCACTCGACCCGGTGGCCGATCGGATCGATTTCGTGCACGGCGATATCGCCGATCTGGACCTGGTCGACGAGCTGGTCAGCGGTGTGGACGCGGTGGTCCACTTCGCCGCGGAATCGCACAACGACAACTCGCTGGCCGAACCCTGGCCGTTCGTGCAGACCAATATCGTCGGGACCTATTCGCTGTTGCAGGCGGTCCGGCGCCACGATGTGCGCTACCACCACGTCTCCACCGACGAGGTCTACGGAGACCTCGCCCCCGAGGACCCCCCGTTCGCCGAGAGCACCGCCTACAACCCGTCGAGTCCGTACTCGGCGACCAAGGCCGCCAGCGATATGCTCGTCCGGGCCTGGGTGCGGTCCTTCGGCCTCCGTGCCACGCTGTCGAACTGCTCCAACAACTACGGGCCCTACCAGCATGTGGAGAAGTTCATTCCACGCCAGATCACCAATCTGATCGACGGCGTACGCCCGCGGCTCTACGGTGCCGGGCATCAGATCCGCGACTGGATCCACGTGACCGACCACAATCGCGCGGTCTGGGATGTGCTGGACCGCGGCCGGATCGGCCGCACCTACCTGATCGGGGCCGACGGCGAACTGGACAACCGCACGGTGGTGGAACTGCTTCTCGCCGAATTCGGCCGTGAACCCGATGATTTCGACCATGTCACCGACCGTGCCGGGCACGACCAGCGCTACGCCATAGACGCGGGCCCACTGCGCGAAGAACTCGGCTGGGAGCCCCGGTACGCGGATTTCCGGGCCGGACTGGCGGCCACCGTCACCTGGTACCGGGAGCACGAATCCTGGTGGCGGCCGGTCAAGGCCGCCACGGAGCGTGCCTATGCCGAGGCTGGGGAGCGGACCGTGGCCCTCCCGTGAGCCACCCGGTCCGGCGGGCGGGCCGGGTGGCTCACGGCGGACAGGACTGCCGAGCCGTCAGGCCCAGACGTACATGTGGTACTTCGCCACCGAGGCGATCAGCGAGATCAGCGTCGCGACAACAATGGTGACCGCGGCATAACGGCCGGGGGCACGGTCACCGGGGCCGCGCAGCCGGAAGGGCATCCAGCGCAGCAGTACCGCGAACGAGACGATCGCCAGCGGAACGAAATAGCGCCCCTGGACTCCGTCGATGATGTAGTAGCCGACCGGGGTGAAGGACATGTAGAGCGTGACGTAGATCATCGCCACACTGGCCGCCATGGTCAGCGCCACCACCAGCGTGCGCCGGAAATCCGGCCGGTCGAACCGCTCTGCCATCCCCACGCTCACCGCGAAGGCCAGTAGGCAGGCCACGACCGCGGTGGCCGGGACCTCGATGTAGGCGAAACCGAGTTCGCCGAAGAATTCGGTGAACCATTCCTGGTCGCGCCGCAGAATGCTCTCCCAGAAGGTGCGCAGGAATCCGAACGGGCCGGTGATGATGCCGGTCAGCTGTTCGCCCGTGTTCACGGTGTACCACTGTTCCCGGGGGCGCATCAGGCTGGTGCCCTCGCCGGTGGGCGCGGCGATCTTCATCCACACCGCGAACCCGATCGCCCCGATCGCGGCGCAGGCCCAGGTGAGCCGGCGGCGCCAACCGTCGAGACCCATGTTTGCGGCGGGGATCAGCACCACCAGCATGGCCAGCAGCACATAGGTGGGTTTGCACAGCGGAAGCAGGATCGCGGTGGCGAGTACCGCACCCGTTTCGACGCGACCCAGCCGCTCCCCGAGGAACAGGCCCTTCACGAGCAGGACCGAGACCAGGACGGCGAGTGCGTTGGTGAGGGTGTCGGCGGTGACCGTGCCGGCCTGGAACACCGCGATGGGCAGGACCGCGACGGTGAAGGCCAGCCACTGGAGGCGGTGCTTCCGCAGTGCCCACAGCGCGAAGCCGACCACCAGCAGGTAGGCGGCCAGCCCGGCCAGCCGGGTCAGGCGCACCATGGTGGCGGCATCGGCATCGATCAACTCGGCGAACCGGATACCGATCGCGTTGGGCACATAGGGGACCGCGGAATAGGCGGCGGTGTTGGTGAACCAGATGATCTTGCGTTCGTCGGTCACCGGCGCATCGCCGAGCCGCTGGTAGGCGGCCGGATCAGCCACATCGGGGTACGGTTCGCCCGGGTTGTGGGTGTAGTCGTTCAGCGCGTATCCCATGAGCGCCTCGACGGACGCCGGTACCGCACCGCCGTAGGAGACGCCGCGGTCGTCATCGATGCGCGTGGGGGTCAGGCCGCCGTGGGCCACCTGATAGGCGCGACCGAACTGGGTGATTTCGTCGTGACCCCAGAACGGCGGGGTCATCACCGCGAAGACTAGGCCGAATATCCCGGCCAGCAGTGTGAACGCGACGGTCGCCGGACCCACCCGGCGCAGTACGGCCTCCCCGGTACGGCGGGATCCGGCCAGCACGGAACGACCCGCGGCCTGCTCGGGTCCGGCAGGGCGGGTCTCGGTGTCGGCGGTCAACGGATGTCCCCGGCCACCTGATTCGGCCGGTCCGTGCCGGTCGCCGCCGAGCGCGTGCCCGTACCGGGCGCCTCGTAACGCAGGTAGATCAGCCGGGACGCCTCGTGCCGGGAACGGCGGATACCGTCGAGGATCAGTCCGGCCGTCCAGGCCAGGAAACCGACCAGCAGCAGGGTGCAGGCGAGGAAGAGAGTGGGGAAGCGGGGGACGGTGTGGGTGTCGTAGTACTCGATCACGATCGGGACCGTCAGCACCACCGAGATGAGCCAGCCGACCGTGCCCAGCAGACCGTAGAAGGCGACCGGGCGCTCGTGCCGGGCCAGCCCGACGATGAGGGCCAGGATCTTGAAACCGTCGTGGTAGGTACGCAGTTTGCTCTCACTGCCGGCCGGGCGGTCCCGGAAACCGACGGGTACCGCGGTCTGCGGTACCCGCAGGTGCAGCGAATGCACGGTGAGTTCGGTTTCGATCTCGAATTCGCGTGATACCGCGGGAAAGCTCTTCACGAAACGGCGGGAGAACACCCGGAATCCGCTGAGCATATCCTCGACGTTCTCACCGAAGACCTTGCCGACCACACCGTTGAGGACTCTGTTCCCGGTTTCGTGGCCGGCCCGGTAGGCCGATCCGTGCTCGTCCTGTTTCCGGACACCCAGTACGTGGTCGTAGGGGCCGGACAGCAGGGTTTCGATCATCGCCGGCGCCGCGGACGCCTCGTAGGTGTCGTCGCCGTCGATCATCAGATAGATATCGGCTTCGATATCGGCGAAGGCGCGGCGCACCACATTGCCCTTGCCCTTGGCCCGCTCTGCGCGCACGATCGCGCCGGCGGCCCGGGCCTTCTCGGCGGTGGCGTCGGTGCTGAGATTGTCGTACACGTACACGACAATTCCGGGCACCGCGGCTTTGAGGTCGGTGACGACTTTGGCGACCGACGCTTCTTCGTTGTGGCACGGAACCACGGCGGCAACTAGGAGATCGGTGGATTCCACCTGGTCAAATCCTCGAAATCGACGGATATGGGAACACGGGGAGAGTACCGGGTCCGTGTTCATCTGGCATGAGCGAGGGCCCTACGTGATTACGCTGCGCTTTCGTCTCCGGGCCCGATTCGATCATGCTGCATTTACCGGGCACGAGCGAGGGCCCTGCGTGGTTACGCGGCGCTGCCGCCTCCGGGCCCGACTCGATCATGCTGCATCTACCGGGCATGAGCGAGGGCCCTGCGTGGTTACGCGGCGCTGCCGCCTCCGGGCCCGACTCGATCATGCCGTGCCGGAGCGGACGACTCGGGTCACTGCGGTAACGTCGGCGCGTGTCATCTGGTGAGTCATCGGCCGTTGTCGCCGCCGACGCGCCGGCCCCCCGTTCGCTGTCGGAGCGGCTGCGGACCGGGCTGCGGCAGAGCGCGGCGTTCCTGGTCGTCGGCGTGGTCGGCTTCCTGGTCGACGCGGGAACCTACAACGTCCTGGTGTTCAACTTGGGGGCCTGGGGCGGCGAGGGTGTCATGTACTCGGCGCCGTTGCCCGCCAAGATCATCGCGATCGGGGTGGCCACAGTGGTCACCTACTTCGGCAACAAGTGGTGGACGTTCTCGCACAAGCAGACCGGCAGCCCGGTCCGGGAGTACGTGCGCTACGCGGCGATCAATGTGATCGCGATCGGACTGCAATTGGGCTGCCTCGGGTTCTCCAGGTACATCCTGGAACTGTCCAGCCCCCTGGCGGACAATATTTCCGGAACACTGATCGGTCAGATAGTCGCCGTGGTGTTCCGGTATTGGGCATACGACAAGTTCGTGTTTACCGGCGAACCCGATCGGGAAACGACCAACCGGGCGACCGGCGTGGCTGATTGATATCCTCGGGCCCGCCGCGAACCGTATTCAGGGACATGTCTGTCCCGTCGGCACAATAAGGATTTCGAGGACTTCATGGACCAGTCGGCTATGCAGGCCGTTACCGAGACGAACGATCACGCTGCGGTCGCGCCGGAGTCGCTGCGCGCCGAACACCACCGGGCGCCGCGGCGACTGGTACTCGCCCGGGGCATCTTCACCGGACCGTCGGCGAAGATCAGCGACGAGCTGTACGCGGTGGTCAAGGGCCGTGCCACCCGGGACCGGATGAGTCTGCGCCTGGACAAGGGCTCCACCGCGCACACCAACACCTACTTCGGCCGGTTCGCCGCCAGCTACTGGCAGCGCTGGACCGTGGTCACCGAGGTAGAGGCCACGATGGTCCTCCAGGTCGGAAAACACGCCAGGGTGCGGATCGTGGCATCCGATATCGCCGGGCACCGCCGGATCGTCGGCACCGCCGAGGTCACCGCCGGTGGCCCGCTGACCCTGACCGCGCCACTGGACCAGTTCGTCGACGGCGGGGCTCTGTGGCTGGAGTTCGAAGCCGTCGGCGGCGACCTGGAGATCTCCGATCTCACCTGGACCGCGACCGCGCCCGAGACCGTGCGTCCGGTCGCCATCGCCATCTGCACCTTCAACCGCGCCCAGGATTGCGCCGAGACCATCGCCGCGCTGGCCTCCGATCAGACCGTGCTCGGCTCGCTCGACGCGGTCTATGTGGTGGACCAGGGCACCGATCTGGTGGAGAACCGGCCGCTGTACCAGGCCACGCGATCGATGTTCGGTGAGAAGCTGCGTTATATCCGCCAGCCCAACCTGGGCGGCGCGGGCGGTTTCACCCGCGGACTCTACGAAGTGTCCGCGGCCAACGAGCACGCCGACGTCATCCTCATGGACGACGATATCCTCTGCGAACCCGAAACCGTCCTGCGCATGCAGGCATTCGCCAACCTGACCGTGGAACCGACCCTGGTCGGCGCGCAGATGCTGTTCCTGCTCAACCCCGACTACCTCAATGTCGGCGCCGAGGATGTGAACCTGCACCGGCTCATGCACGGCCAGAAGGTGCCCAAGGCGCTGCGCAACACCAGCATGCTGAAGAAGAACCAGGAACGCCGGGTCGACGCCGGCTACAACGCCTGGTGGACCTGCCTCATCCCGGCCGAGGTCGTGAAGAAGATAGGGCTGCCGCTGCCGATCTTCTTCCAGTGGGACGATGTCGAATACGGGGTCCGCGCCCGCGAACACGGGTTCGTCACGGTCACGCTGCCCAACGCGGCGGTCTGGCACGCGGACTTCTACTGGAAGGACTTCGACGACTGGGCCCGCTACTTCAGCACCCGTAATTCGCTGATCGTGAGCGTGATGCACGCGGACCTGAATCCGAGCACGGTCACCCGCCAGCTCTTCCGCAATATCTCCGAATACCTGGTCGGTATGCAGTACGGACTCGCGCACACCACCCTCCAGGGCATCGAGGACTTCCTCACCGGTCCGTCGATCCTGCGCGACGGTGGTATCGAGCCGCTGAAACGAGCGCGGACCAGCCGCTCGGACTATTCGGAGACCGTGAAGCATCCGGCGGCCACACCGCCGGTGGACTCCTCCGAGATCCGGGTGCGCCGCGCCGGTGGCGAACCCAGCCGCCTGCTGGCGGTGCTGATCAAACGCGCGATCCAGCAGTGGACCGGCCGGGTCCAGCCCGGGGTCGTCGGGGTCACCCGTGAGGATGCGCACTGGTGGCATGTATCGCTGTTCGACCACGTGGTGGTCACCGACGCTTCGCAATCCGGTGTCCGGGTCCGTAAGCGCGACAAGGCGATCGCCCGGGCACTGCTGCTGCGTACGGCGCGGGTACTGCGCCGGCTGTACAAGGAGCTGCCGGAGCTGCAACAGCGCTATCGTGCCGCGCACGCCGAACTCACCAGCCGCGAGAACTGGGAGCGGCTGTACGGGATCGATTCCGACCGCACCTGACGCCGCGGGCCGGCCGAACGGGCCACGCCGGTGTTTCCGGCGTGGCCCCGGTCGTCAGAGGAAGAGATCGGTGGTGAGGGGTTCGTCGCCCGGCGTCACCCGGTACCTGTCCAGATCGGTGATGCCGTGGGCGGCGAGCACTTCGTCGTCGATGAAGAAATTGCCGGTGGTCTCGGTGGCCGGTGCGGTGAGCACCAGATACGCGGCGTCGGCGTAGATATCCGGGGTCCGCGAGGTACGGACCATCTCCTCGCCGCCCAGTAGGTTCTGCACCGCCGCTGTCGCGATAGTGGTACGCGGCCAGAGCGAATTCACCCCGATACCGTCGGATTTCAGCTCCTCGGCCAGCCCCAGCGTCGTGAGGGACATCCCGTACTTCGCGATGGTGTAACCCAGCGAGGAACCCGCCCACTTGGGGTCCAGGTTCAGCGGCGGGGACAGGGTGAGGATATGCGGATTGCGACCGGCGGCGGCCGATTCGCGCAGCGCCCCGATGCACAGCTTCGACAGCAGGAAACTGCCGCGGCAGTTGATGTCCTGCATGAGGTCGTACTTCTTCATCGCCAGCGCGTCGGTGGGGGAGAGATCGATGGCCGAGGCGTTGTTGACCACGATATCGATCCCGCCGAACCGTTCGGTCGTCAGCCGGACCGCCTCGGCGACCGAATCGTCGATGCGCACATCGCCGACGAACGGCAGCACGGTCGCTCCCGCTTCCTCGAGTTCCGCGGCGGCGGTGTGGATGGTGCCCGGAAGTTTGGGGTGGGGCTGATCGGTTTTGGCGATCAATGTGATGTTCGCGCCGTCAGCGGCCGCCCGTTTGGCGATCTCCAGCCCGATACCGCGGCTACCGCCGGACATGATCATCGTCCGGCCGCTCAGCGGTTTGTCTCCGGTTGCGGTCATTGCCTGCCCTCCTGTCGTCGCGGACGCCGACCGCCGTGCGATCGGCGCTGCGCTTCGAGCGTAGGTAACAGGTCCCCGCTTGCCCAGGGGCCGCGCAGCCCGGTGTCGGCCATCCGGCCGGGACCGCACGTGGCGGGGCACGGAGCCCCGCCACCTGCGGAACGCGGGCTCACATGGTGGAGATCACCAGGATGTTCATCAGGAAGATCAGGGCGACGAACGCCCAGATCACGTACATGACCACCATGCCCGGTGTCTTCTGCGGCACCGGTCCGATCGCACCGTTGAGGAAGATGATCGCGGGCGTCCGGTAGTAGTACCGGACGGCCTGCCCGGGCTGCACCGGTACCGCGACATCGGCCGGACCCATATCGAACAACCAGGGTGTGGTGACTTTCACGTGGTACTGACCGGCGCCGACCGGAATATGGTTCGCGCCCCACCGGGTGTTCGGCACCCGCTGTCCGTTCACCGTGATCTTGGGCTTGGTGATCGCGAGCAGGAAAGCCATCGGCGTGTAGGAGCAGTCCACCGTGATACCCGGCGGATCGTTGGGCGCGGCCTGCGGCGGCTGACCGTAGGGACCGGGCTGCCCGAACTGGGCGGGCGGCTGCCCGGTCGGCTGCGGGTAGCCGCCGCTCGCGTACTGCGGCTGCCCGGGAGGCTGGCCGTAACCGCCCGGCTGCGGCTGACCCTGGGGCGGTGCGCCCCAGGGCTGCGGGCCGCCCTGTGGCCCCCCTGGATACTGTGGCTGCCCACCCGGGTTCGGCGCCGGTGGCGCGAACTGCTGTTGCGGCGGTGGGAACTGGCCGGGTGCGGGCTGGCCTTGTGGCGGCTGGCCGCCGGGGTAACTCATCGATCTCCTCCCGAATCATGCAGATTGCCAGCCGAACTTACCTGGCCGGGAAGAAACTCTCGCATCGACCGTCAACCCTGGTTGTCCGATGGGTGACCGATTCGGGCGGTACGCGAGCTATCGGCTATTCCGGTTTCTGGAACTGCTCGTTGCGGCCGAGGCTGCGCAGATGGAACCACTCGCGCAAACCGGCCGGATCGCGCCGGGTCACCAGGAAGAACCAGGAGAAACGAATCCATTCCTGCGGCAGCAGCTTTCGCATACCCGGCTGCGACATGAGATAGCCGCGGTTGCGGTAGGTGAAATACCGCTTCACCGGATCGTCGGGGTACTGGGTGTGCATCCGGCCACCGAGGATCGGCTTGAACTCGGCCGCACCGTTGGGGTGCAGGTACGCCGTTTGCAGACAGGTACCGAAGGGTAATCCGGAACGCACCAGCCGGCGGTGCACCTCGACCTCGTCGCCGCGGACGAACAACCGCAGATCCGGTACGCCGATCACATCCACCGCCTGCGCGGAGATCAGGGCACCGTTGAACAACGAGGCGATCCCGGGCAGGAAATCCTCACCGCCGAGTTCGGAACGCAATCGCCGCCACACCACACCGCGGCGCAGCGGGAAGGCCAGCCGGTCCGGTTCGTCGATATCGCAGACGACCGGTGACACCTCCACGAGTTCGTGTCGCCGCGCGCAATCGAACAGCGTGGCCAGTACTTCGGGGCCCTCCGGCCGCCCGTCGTCGTCGGCCAGCCATACCCAGTCGGCACCCAGGCTCAGCGCGTGCAGCATGCCCAGCGCGAAACCGCCCGCCCCGCCCAGATTGTGCGCCGAACCGAGATACGTGGTCTCGATCGGCTGATCGGCCACGAGTTCGGCCACTTCGGCTTCGTTGCCGTTATCGATCACGATCAGGTGATCGACCGCCCGCGACTGCGTGGCGACGGCTTTCAACGATTCGGCGAGCAGATCACGTCGCTTGTGCGTCACCACGACAGCGACGATCTTGGCGTCCGCGCCGTAGTCGACCTCCGGCAGCACCGCGGCGGCTGTATCGGGCTCGCGCGCGGGATCCGGAGCCGAACGACGGAGGCCGTCGGTGCCGTGCCCACCGGCGACCGGGCCGGCTTCCACACGATCGGGCTTCTCCTGCGCTTCGGATACCGGTTCGCCGACGGGCTCGTCGGATACCGGCGCGGGTGTTACCTCGTCGCGCTCGTCTTTCGCCTCCGGCGCCGACTCGCTGCTGTCGTGCTCGTTGGGCGGGTCATGCGCAGCCCCCGCCGGGGAGGAGCCGGGCTTGTTCGTGCTGTCTTCGGGCACTGCCGAGGGCTCCGCGTGGTCACGCGCCGCTTCCGCCCCGGAGCCCGGCGCGCTCGCGCTGTCTTCGGGCACCGGCGAGGGCTCTACGGGGTCACGCGTCGCTTCCGCCTCCGAGCCTGACTCGCTCATGCTGTTCTGTTCGCGCACGAGCGAGGGCCCTGCGTGGTCACGCTCCGCTTCCGCCTCCGGGCCTGACTCGCTCATGCTGTTCTGTTCGCGCACGAGCGAGGGCCCTGCGTGGTCACGCGTCGCTTCCGCCTCCGGGCCTGACTCGCTCATGCTGTTCTGTTCGCGCACGAGCGAGGGCCCTGCGTGGTCACGCTCCGCTTCCGCCTCCGGGCCTGACTCGCTCATGCTGTGTTGTTCTCCAGTTCTCGTTCGCCATCGGCCGACCGGGGTGTTGGTTCGTCGTCGGCGCGACCGGACTTCTCGGCTTCGATCTCCCGCAGGACCGTCGCCACATGATTACCCGCCTCCGGGCCCTCGTAGGCTCGCACGACTTCTTCGATACCGCCGTGCAACCGGACCTGGCCGTGGTCGATCCACAGCGCGGTATCGCAGAGCTGGGCCAGGAATTCGTTGGAATGACTGGCGAACACCAGGATGCCCGACCGGGCGACCAGTTCCTGCAGGCGGATCCGCGCCTTCTTCATGAACTCCGCGTCGACCGCGCCGATCCCCTCGTCGAGCAGCAGGATCTCCGGGTCGATGGAGGTGACCACGCCCATCGCCAGCCGCACCCGCATACCGGTCGAATAGGTGCGCAACGGCATGGACAGGTATTCGCCGAGCTCGGTGAAATCGGCGATCTCGTCGATCTTGGCCAGCATCTGCTTCCGGGTCTGCCCCAGGAAGAGGCCGCGGATGATGATGTTCTCGTAGCCGGAGATCTCCGGATCCATTCCGACACCGAGATCGAACACCGGTGCCACCCGCCCGCGGATCCGGGCACTGCCGCGCGAGGGTTCGTAGATCCCGGACAGCAGCCGTAGCAGCGTGGATTTACCCGCGCCGTTGTGGCCGACCAGGCCCACCCGGTCGCCTTCCTTCAGCGACAGGTTGATATCGCGCAGCGCCTCGACCACGACGACATCGGACTGATTGCGGCCGATCGATCCGCCCGCTTTGCCCAGGAAAGCCTTCTTCAGGGACCTGGACTTCGCGTCGAAGATCGGAAACTCCACCCACGCCTTGCGGGTTTCGATACTCACGTGATCACTCATGATCGCCTGACTCCTAAACCCAGTAGGGCACGCGGGAACGGTACCGGCGCATTGCCAGCGCAGCGGCGATCCAGCCCACCACGGTGATGGCACCGACGATCGCCCAGTGGTACAGCTTCTGGTCGTCGCCGAGCAGCGGTGCGCGCACGATCTCCAGATAGTGGTAGGTGGGCACCACCTCGGCCAGCCGGGCCCGCTCGGCGACCTGACCGCCCTGCTCCTGCAGGCTCTTGGTATTCCACATCACCGGGGTCAGCACGAACAGCATCAGCGTCATACTGCCCAGGATCGGCGCGATATCGCGGTAGCGGGTGCTGAAGATACCGAACAGCACCGAGACCCACATGGCGTTGAGGAACAGCAGCATCAGTGCCGGTATCGCGAAGATCGCGGTCCAGTGCAGGTCGCGCCAGACACCGAACAGTGCCAGCACGACGAAGTAGATCGCCGCATTGTGCGCGAAGAACAGGATCTGCCGCCACACCAGGCGGTACACGTGGACACTCAGCGCGGACGGCAGCTGTTTGATCAGGCCCTCGTTGGCCACGAAGACATCCGCGCCCTCCAGGATCGAGGCGTTGATGACATTCCACACGATCAGACCGACCGCCACATAGGGCAGATAGTCGGCGAGTGGCTGGCCGAGCAGTGCCGCGTACAGGATGCCGATGGCGGTGGCCTGCACGCCGGTGGCGATGGTGATCCAGAACGGGCCGAGCACCGACCGCCGGTAGCGCTGTTTGATGTCCTGCCAGCCGAGCGAGAGCCATAGTTCGCGCTGCCGGAACCCGTCGCGGATATCGCGCCAGGCTCGGGTCCAGGACTGCGAATCCGATGCGATGGGATCCGCGTCGGTCACCTCGGTGATATCGGAGACGGCGGTATCGGCATCGGCGACCGGGGTCTGCTCGGAACTCACGGGCTTCTCATCTGCGGCGGGGTCGTGGTCGGGGCGCACCGGGCTCTCGTCGGTGCTCTCCCGGGCTTCGGTGTTTACCAGGTCGGAGCGAGCGGAAGCTGCAGGCACGGTGCACGACACTACCCCGGCGGCCGAGTCCCGGTACCGGCTGGCTTATATACCACCGCGTTCAGAGGTATTGCCCGGTGCCTCCGATGGACTGGCCGGGCTGTCCGCCGCGACCGTCGGCGGTGTGCAGACCGGGTGGCAGGGCACCCTGGCGCATCTGCTCGAGCTGTGCCCGGGCGGCCATCTGCTGAGCGAACAGAGCGGTTTGGATACCGTGGAAGAGCCCCTCCAGCCAACCCACCAGTTGCGCCTGCGCGATGCGCAGTTCCGCGTCCGAGGGGATGGCGTCCTCGCTGAACGGCAGGGCGAGACGTTCGAGTTCCGCGCGCAGTTCCGGCGCCAGGCCCTGTTCCAGTTCCCGTATCGAGGATTTGTGGATCTCGGCCAGCCGGGTCCGGCTGGCGTCGTCGAGCGGAGCCGCCCGCACCTCCTCGAGCAGCTGTTTGATCATGGTACCGATCCGCATGACCTTGGCCGGCTGCTCGACCATATCGGCCAGGGATTCGGAGTTGTCGCGTTCGGCCGCATCCTGCCCGGGGGCCTCCCGGCCGGGGAACGACGCGCTCGTCGCGGCGCCCGCGGGCAGCACCAGCGGCCGGCCTTCGGGGCCGATCACGACAACGGGATCCGATGCGTCATCCGATTGCGTCATGGTCCCCATCATGTCGTGTTCACGCCGAACGCGCTAAAGCCGGTGGTGGTGACGTGAGTCTCGGAGCGCGTAACAGTACGAACGGATCGGTCCCGGGCGCGGAGGCGGAGGCGGACTGTGCGGGAGGTCCGGGGAAAATCGGCTGGACCAGGGTTACCGAGATATGGACCCTGCCTTAAAGTGACCTGCATGACTTACGACGTCGCGCGGGTCCGGGGACTGATCCCCTCCCTGGCCGACGGCTGGATCAACCTGGCTCCGCAGGCCGGCATGCTTGTTCCGGATTCTGTCTCGCGCGCGGTGTCCATCGGTTTCCGCTCGTCGTCGTTCTCCCACCTCGGGCGCCACGGCGCCGCCAAACGCAGCGCCGATATCCTGCACGACGCGCGGGTGGCGGTGGCGGATCTGGTCGGCGCGGACCCGAGCGGGGTCGTCCTGGGTCCCGATCGCGCCGTACTGCTGGCCTGGCTGGCCGAATCCCTGAGTTCCCGGCTGGGCCTGGGGACCGGCATCGTGCTGTCGCGGCTGGACGACGAGGCGAATGTAGCTCCCTGGCTGCGGATCGCCAACCGTTACGGGGCGCATGTGCGCTGGGCCGAGGTGGAGATCGAGACCTGCGAGATGCCCGCCTGGCAGTTCGAGGAACTCATCGGTCCCACCGCACGGCTGGTCGCGATCACCGCTGCTTCCCCGATCGTGGGTTCGGCACCCTCGGTGCGGGTGGCGGCCGAACGGGTGCACGAGGTCGGCGGTCTGCTGGTCGCCGACGCGGTCGGTGCCGCACCGTACGCGCTCATCGGTATCGACGATCTGAACGCGGATGTAGTGGCGTTGAGCGCGCCCAGCTGGGGCGGTCCGCAGGTCGGCGCGCTCGTCTTCCGCGACCCCGCCTTCCTGGACCGGATCCCGTCCATGGCGCTCAACCCCTACGCCAAAGGTCCCGAACGGCTCGAGGTCGGCGGGCACCAGTACGCGCTGTTGGCCGGGCTCACCACGTCGATCGACTATCTGGCCGGGCTGGACGAACGAGCCGGGGGTACGCGCCGGGAGCGGCTGGAACTGTCGATCACCTCGCTGCAGGACTACCACGACCAGCTGTTCGACCATCTGATGAGCACCCTGGAGAAGATCAGCGGACTCACCGTGATCGGCCGGGCCTCCACCCGGATCCCGACGGTCAGTTTCACCATCGACGGTATGCAGGCGGAGAAGATCGCCGCCGAACTGGCCGATAAGCGCATCAATGTCCTGGCGGGAGCGCACGGCGGCAGCCGGTTACTGGACGCGTTGGGTGTGAACGACGAAGGCGGCGCGGTGACCATCGGTCTCGCGCCGTACACCACTCGGCGCGAGATCGATCAGTTCGGCCGGGCCCTGACCGCGCTCGGCTGACCTACCGGCCCGGCCCGTTCGTACCGTCGTTCCGGATCCGCAGGATCACCTTGCCGAATGTCTCGTGCTCGTCGAGTAGTTCGTGCGCCCGGCCCGCTTCGGTCACCGGGATCTCGGCGTGGATCACCGGTACGACCGCCCCGGTCGCCAGCAACGGCCAGACATGTGCGCGGACCTCGGTGATGATGTCGGCCTTGCTGCCGCGACCGGTGGCCGGACGGTCCCGCAGTTTGATCGCGCGCACCGTCCCGCGTTTACCCATGAGCTCGGCCAGATTCAGTTCGGCGTTCACCCCGCCCTGCATCCCGATCACCACGATCTGACCGTCGAGTGCCAGCGCCGCCACATTGCGGCCCAGGTAGGCGGCACCCATGTTGTCGAGGATGATGTCGGCGCCCGGCCCGCCCAGCCCGTGTTCGGCGCGGACCAGGTCCACGAAATCGTGTTCCCGGTAGTTGATCAGTATGTGCGCGCCCAGTTCCGCGCAGCGCGCCAGTTTCGGGGCCGATCCCGCCGTCACCGCTACCCGGGCGCCCAGTTGCGCCGCCACCTGGATCGCATGCGTGCCGATCCCGCTGCCCCCGCCGTGGATCAGCAGCAACTGTCCGGAATGCAGTCCCGCGGTCATCACCAGATTCGACCAGACCGTGGCCGCGACCTCGGGCAGTCCCGCGGCCGCCGCCAGATCCAGGCCGTCCGGGACCGGCAGTACCTGTCCGGCCGGCACCACCACCCGCTCGGCGTATCCGCCGCCGGACAGCAGCGCGCACACCCGGTCGCCGACCGACCATTCCCGGACGCCCTCGCCGACCGCCGCGATCACACCCGAGCATTCGAGCCCCGGTACCGGGGTGGTGCCCGGCGGCGGCGCGTAGAACCCGCGCCGCTGTAGCAGATCGGCCCGGTTCACCCCGGCGGCCGCCACATCGATCAGTACCTCGCCGTGCCCGGGTTCCGGGTCCGGAGCGTCGGACCACTCCATCACCTCGGGGCCGCCGAATCCGTTCAAGTTGATCGCACGCACGGGACCCATAGTGCATCAGAATTTGCGGAGAGGGTGCCCGCGACGGGCCCGACACGGCTACCGTGAGCGCCGTGAGCAGCTTCATCGACTTCCAGAACGAGATCTACCTCCAGGGAATGGGCGGGACGGTCCCCGAACTGCCGATGACTGCGGACGGTTTCGCCGACCGGGCCCGGGAGTTGCTCGATGCCCGCGCTTACGCCTATGTGGCCGGTAGCGCCTCCACCGAACGGACGGCGTCGGCCAACACATCGGCGTTCGATCGGTACCGGATCGTGCCGCGCATGCTCCGCGGTACCAGCGGGCCGGGCGCCCGCGACACCTCCGTCGAGGTGCTCGGCACCGAGCTGGCCGCACCGGTGCTGACCTCGCCGGTCGGCGTGCTGGAATTGCTACACGAAAAGGGCGAGGTGGTGGTGGCGCAGGCCGCGAAGGAGCTCGGCGTGGGCACCGTCCTGTCGACCGCGTCGTCCTCGACCATCGAGGAGGTGGGCGAGGTGGCCGGTAACTGGTGGTTCCAGCTGTACTGGCCCGCCGACGACGAGCTGGCCCGTTCGTTCGTGGAGCGCGCGGAGCGGGCGGGGGCGAAAGCGATCGTGGTCACCGTGGACACTCCGTCCCTGGGCTGGCGGCCGCGGGACCTCGAACTCGGCCATCTGCCCTTCCTGCTGGGCAAAGGGATCGCCAACTACCTGTCCGACCCGGTTTTCCGGGCGAAGCTGACGGCACCGCCGGAGGAGAGCGAGGAGGCGCTGCGCATGGCGATCCTCACCTGGGTCGGCTTGTTCGGCAATCACACACTGCGCCCGGCCGACCTGGCCGAACTGCGGAAATGGACCGATCTGCCGATCGCGGTCAAAGGCGTTCTGCACCCCGACGACGCCCGGCTGGTGGTCGATGCCGGGGCGGATGCGGTATGGGTGAGCAACCACGGCGGCCGGCAGGTCGACAATGCGATCGCCGCCCTCGACGCGCTCGGATCGGTCGTCGGCGCGGTCGGCGACCGGGCCGATGTGCTGTTCGATTCCGGTATCCGTTCCGGCTCCGATGTCCTGGCCGCGCTCGCCCTCGGCGCCAAAGCGGTGGGCTACGGCCGGCCCTGGGCATACGCGCTGGGGATCGGCGGCGGCGCGGGCGTGCGGCACGCACTGCGCCTGCTGCTGGCCGATTTCGACTCCGCCATGGGACTTTCCGGATGCGCCGATCTCGCCGGTATCACTCGTGAGCTGCTCGCGGTGCCACGCTGAGCGAGCCGCCGGCCGGTGGCCGGCTTTCGGTTGTCGCCGGTCGCATCGGTTACCATCGAGGCCCTGGAGACGTGGCAGAGCGGCCGAATGCACTCGCCTTGAAAGCGAGAGTCGTGAGAGCGACCGGGGGTTCAAATCCCTCCGTCTCCGCCGAAACGCAAGTGCTGAGCTTTTCCAGTGGGCGTGCCGTCGTGAGCGGTGTGTTCGGCGCGCGCGGTGCTCGGGAACGAATACGAGCGCCACGGCGTCCTGTTTCCGGCTCAGCTCCGCAGCAACCGGGAAGTCTGCTCCATCTCGATCAGCAGCCGCTGCCAGTTCATGCCCTGCCCTGGTTCGTCGGCATTCGCCTGCGCCAGGGTTTCCCGGAATCGCTCGATTCTCTCGAAATGCGCGTATACCTCGTCCGGCGTCGGCGGGCGGTCCCGTTCCGTCTGTAGGGCATCCCAGCCCGCGGGTGGTTCGGTCCATTCACCCTGTGCCATACGGTGGTTGTCGAACAGGATCTCCGAACGTGATCGCACCCGGAGTTCGTCCACGGCCACCGGGGGCCGGTCCGATTCGAGCGCCCGGATCAGGTCGGCCGAGCCCTGGAGACACGTATGCTGCGCGGCGACCGGGACATATCGGCCCGTGCCGTCGCGCAGGCGCTCGCGGAGGAAGCGGGTGAGGACCGAAGCCTCGCTCTCGGCACGCGGCACCGCGATGGCATCGACGACCGAACGGTAGGTGTGCCGCTGAAACCGCAGGATCACCCGCGCAGTCCGCACCGGATCACCCGCACCTTCTTCCAGGACGGCGTGCCGGCGTTGCGCAATAACGTGGTCGATGGCCATATCGAGCCATCTCTCGGCGATCGGATAGAGGTGATCACCAGCGGTGAAATCGTCGCGCGCCCGTAGTTCCGCGAAGTCGGGGTGGTGGCGCATGTAATCGTCGGCGATGAGCCGGACGGCGCCGCCGCGCTCGCGGAACGAATCGGCGATGGCACGGATCGTCACGGATTTGCCGGCACCGGGCTGTCCCACCACCGCGGTCACCGTGGGCCGCTCGGATATCCGCCCGCCGCCGACCGGGATCTCCAGATGCTGGGGAATTATCTCCCGCTCGAAGATGAACCGCATATCGCGGTCGGACAATCTGTAGCGCTGTGCGCTGCTCCGCAGGTGGTGCGCGAAATCGTGCCCGGTCCGACTCCACTTGTCGGTCCCGAGGTGAACGGCGTCGCGAATACGCCCGAGTCCCTGGCACGCTACCGCCGCTACCGCCGATTTCGTACCCTCCACGAGTCCTGATTGTCCCGTGTCGTTCCGCACCGGTTTCTCCGCTACTGGGCAGCTCGGCGGCAGTCGATCGAGACACGATCTCTCTTCGGAGAGTTCGCCGGGGCGCGCGGCGGCGCTGTTTCTGCGCCGACCGGGTCGGCAATGCGTACGGTGGACACGTGACGCAATCGAGCGACGTAACCCCCGGCCCGGCCGCGCCGCCGGTGTCCGGGCGGTGGCCCGCTGTGCTGACCTGGCGTGCGCACGACGGTTCGCGGATGGAATCGGTTCGCGTAACGCTCAACGGCAATCGGATCCGGGCCAGCGGTCGCATCGTCGGCGGTGGTTGTGGCGAGCACACCGCGTTCAGCGCCTCCTACGATCTGGTCACCGACGAGAACGGCGCGACCAGGCGGTTGTCGTTGAGCAGTACCACCGCCGCGGGGGAGCGGCACGCATCTCTCGCCCGCGACCAGGAGAACTACTGGCTGGTCGATGCCACCGGGACCCATATCCGGTCCACCTTCGGGGGCGCGCTGGATGCCGATGTGGTGCTCAGCCCGTTCTTCAACACCCTGCCCATCCGCCGGTTCGGGTTACAGCACGCCCTGGAGGATATCCAGGTCCCGGTGGTCTACGTGCGGTTGCCGGAGTTGACGGTGCAGGAGGCCGATCTCACCTACAGCAGCGCCGGGGACGGGATCAGCGTCCTCTCGCCGGTGTCCAGCGCCACCCTCACCGTCGATCCCGACGGTTTCGTGCTCGACTACCCCGGGCTCGCCGAACGGGTCTGAGCGCGGTTCAGTCGCTCCCGGCGGTGGCCGCGCGGCGGGCGATGACCCCGCCCGTCCGGCCCGCTTCCTGCAGTTTCTCCAGCCAGCCCACCGCACCGGGGACAGTTCCGGTGATCTCCCAACGCTGCGCCGATTCGTAGCGCTGCCGGGCGGTATGACCGGCCGCGGTGAGCTCGGCGAGGGAGGTATCCGAGCTCAGCGACTCCCTGGCCTCGCTCAGCGCGGTGAGGGTCTCGTCCAGTACGGCCAGCAGTGCGTCGGAGTTGGGTTCGCAGATCGCGCGCACCAGATCGGGTGCGGTGCCCGCGACCCGGGTGCCGTCCCGGAACGACCCCGCCGCGAGTCCCAGCGCGAGGTCACCACCGCGCGCGCCCGCCACCGCGAGTGCCTCGGCGAGGACATGCGGCAGGTGCGAGACGCGGGCCACGGCGCGGTCGTGTTCGGCGGCGAGTACCGGTACGACCACGGCGCCGCAGTCCAGGGCCAGTCGGGTCACCCGTGCCCAGCTGTCCGGATCCGTTCCCGGATCCACCCCCACCGCCCACGCCGCTTCGCGGAACAGTTCCGGATCGGTTGCCTGCCAGCCCGATTCGGAAGTACCCGCCATCGGATGCCCGCCGACGTAGCGAGCCTCCAGGCCGTACCGGCGGACCGCCGCGGCGACAGGGGCCTTCACACTCACCACATCGGTCAGCGCGCATTCCGGCGCATGTTCGGCGATCGCGTCCAGCATCGCGTTGACCGCCGGCATCGGCACCGCCACCACGACCAGCGCGTCGCTCGCGGCGGCCCGGCGCAGCACCGCCGGGAGATCGGCGTCGACATCGAAACCCGAGGTCCGGGCTGCCGCCACGCCCGGCGCCGAGCGGTTGTATCCCCAGGCAGTCCAGCCGGCCGCAGTCGCCGCACGCAGCAGCGACCCGCCGATCAAACCAGTCCCGAGAACACAGAGCGCCGTATGGTCGTCAGCAGTCACCGGAACAGATTCGCATACGACTTCATCTAACGGCCCCGGGCCGACTACCGTTGCGCCCATGGCAGCACAGCGCGCGGGCACGAACAAGGCGGCGTCGGATGATTACGACGACGTGGAGGGGTTCGCGGTGGCCGTTGTCCGGGAAGACGGTACGTGGCGGTGCACCCCGCTGACCTCGGCCGCGCTCACCACCCTGTCGGCGGCGGAGAACGAGCTGAAAGCTCTGCGATCCTCCGGCGCGGTCTTCGGGCTCCTGGACGTCGACGACGAATTCTTCATCGTGGTCCGTCCCGCTCCCAGCGGTACCCGGCTGCTGGTGTCGGACGCGACCGCGGCGATCGATTACGACATCGCCGCGGATGTTCTCGAAGAACTCCATATCGAGATCCCCGATATCGATCCCGACGAGCTCGACGATATCGAGCCGTGGGAAGAGGGCGATCTCGCCATCCTGGCCGATCTGGGATTGCCCGAACCGGTGCTCAGCGTGATCCTCGCCGAAACCGATCTCTACCCCGACGAGCAGCTCACGATGATCGCGCAGCGGCTGGGTTTCGCGTCGGAGTTCTCCGCGGTGCTCGACAAACTGCCACGCTCGAGTTGAACGCCTCGCTCGCCGATATCGAGATGGTGCGGACGGCTCTGGCCGTCGCCGCCACCGCCGATCCGCGCGATATTCCGGTGGGGGCGGTCGTGTTCGACAGTTCGGGCCGCGAGTTGTCCCGCGCCACCAACGCCCGCGAGGCAAGTGGTGACCCCACCGCGCATGCCGAGGTACTGGCGCTGCGCCGTGCCGCCGCTATCCACGGTGACGGCTGGCGCCTCACCGGCACCACGCTCGCGGTGACGTTGGAGCCGTGCACCATGTGCGCCGGCGCACTGGTCGCGGCCCGGGTGGACCGGCTGCTGTTCGGTGCGTGGGAGCCGAAGACGGGTGCGGTCGGTTCACTGTGGGATGTGGTTCGCGACCGGCGTCTCAACCACCGTCCCCAGGTATGCGGCGGCATTCTGGAGACCGAATGCGCGGCCGTCCTCGACGACTTCTTCCGGGGTCGGCGTTGAGTACGGGGCCGGCCGGAGATACCCAGGTCCGGGCCCCGATTTAGGGATACGGGGTGGTTCCGGTATTCTTGCGGGCGGTGGCGTGTCCGAGCGGCCTAAGGAGCACGCCTCGAAAGCGTGTGAGGGGTAACCCCCCTCCGAGGGTTCAAATCCCTCCGCCACCGCCACGAGCCCCTTACCTGGATTTCCGGGTGAGGGGCTTTCTGCCGTCGATCGGAGTCTCGGTGTCGATCCGCGCGCACGGCGTGAAGTCTCCGCCGGACCGGTTCCCGGCGGCCGCATCGCGATCGGCCCGACCGGGCGGGCCCATGCCGGTGGCCGTCGTGAGTGCCGCGGCGCCAGGAGGCACGGGGCCGCTGATCTGTCTGTTCAGGTAGCGGATTCGTCGCGGCGGCGCGCGGCGTGGCCGCGGTCCGGCTCGAACGAAGATCGCGTACATGCCGATCGGGCGGCCGGGAAGCGTTCCAGGTGAAGCGAACTCGCCGGAGCCACCCGCGGCACGGCGTGGATCGCGGCTTCGAGCATGGCCGGGGGACCGCAGACATAGACGGCCGCTCCGGGCTCGGCCTGCGCGAGGAGTTCCTCGATATCGGGGACGCCGTATTCGTCGTCGGGGCGGATCACGGCATCGGGGACCCGGTCGAGGAAGGGCATCGAATCCCGGGTGCGCCCGGTGTAGATCAAATTGCCGCGGCGGCCCGCCGCCTGGGCCATGGGCAGGATCGCGGTGATCCCCATACCGCCGGCGATGAACAGATAGTCGGGGGCGTCGAGGAAGGGGTAGGTGTGCCGGGGCCCGTGTACCCGCAGTGGATCTCCGCTGCGGAGGTTCTCGTGGATTTCGATGGAACCACCGTTGCCGTGTGGCATGAGCCGGACGGCGATCCGGTAGGACGACCGATCACGCGGGTCCCCGCACAGCGAATACTGCCGTCGCCGGCCGGAGGGCAGGGATACGTCCAGGTGGGCGCCGGGGAGCCAGGCGGGTAGTGGTTCGCCCTCGGGGTCGACGAGCACTACTCCGACCACGTCCACCGCTTCCTGCTGGACGGCGGCGACCACGAGTTGCCGGTTGAAACCGTTGTTCCACAGTGTTTTCGACTGCGGCAGCAGGGACGCGGGCCGGTGGGCGACGAATATCGAACGGCAGACGTCCACGGCCGTGCCGATCATCTGGAATCCGCGAGCCGGAACCTGGGTGCCCATCAGTTGTCTCCCGATAGTCGGGGCATACGACGCACCAGGACGAAACAAGCGGCTGCTTGGCTGGTCTGCACCATTCGGCGAATCTACATGGCAACATTATTAATAGCAATGTTGCAATATTGCGAGTGCCCGATAGGTGTTTGCGCTCACGCAGTACTTGCTAGCGTTAACTGCATGTCCGCCGCGCACACATCGTCACCCGGGCTGCAGGATGGTATCGAGGCTCGCATTCTGGACGCGGCGTTGATCAGATTCAGCGAGTTCGGCGTCAAGAAGACGACCATCGAAGACATCGCCAGGCAGGCCGGCGTCGACCGCGTCACCGTATACCGCCGCATCGGATCCCGCGACGATGTGGTGCAGGCGGTGGTGAGCCGGGAGGTAGCCGCGGTCCTCATCGAGGTCGACGCCATCTCCACCCGGCACTCGACGCTGCCCGACCTCGTCGCCGATATCTTTGTGACAGTGGTCACACGATGGCGGAGTCATCCGCTGGTCAAACGGATGCTGACCGTCGAACCGGAACGCATTCTGGAGAAATTGACCGTCGAGGGCGGACCGGTTTTCGCCATGTCGGTGGCGGCCGCGCACACCGCGCTGTGCCGCGCCGCGGACGCCGGGCTTTTCGCCGAACCCGCCGATCTGCTGACCCGCGCCGAAGTCGCGTGCCGGCTGGTGCATTCGTTCATCCTGTGCCCGACCGGCCTGGTGCCCCTGGAATCGGATGAGCAGTTGGACGAATTCGCCCGCTCCTATGTGGTTCCCATAGTCACCGCGGAGCACTGAGGACAGATTTCCGGGACGCGCCGCCGAATTGCGGCCGGGTCCCGTCCTGTTCCGGTGCCATGCTCGCGGCATGACGACATCACCTCTGGTCAGCCGCACCGGGGACCTCGGCAACGGGTACGGAAGTGTCAACGCGTTCGCCGCGGTGAAGGGCCCCGGCGGTGCCCGGGCCTTCATCGAATTCCTGACGGCGGTATTCGACGGACGAGAGACGCCGGACGCGCACGCCGTCGACACCGACGGACTGCTGATCCACGCGGAGGTACGGATCGGGGATTCGTGCCTGATGGTGGTCGACTCCAAGCCGGACTGGGTGTTCAGCCCGGCCCTGCTCCAGGTCAATGTGACCGACTGCGACGAGATCCTGCGCCGTGCCGCCGCCCGCGGGGCGCGGGTGATCACCGGTACCACCCCGTTCTACGGCGGTTCCTCACTCGCCCGGTTCGTCGACCCGTGGAGCAATGTGTGGTGGCTGTTCGGCCCCGCGATCGCGAACGCCCCGGAACCGACCTGGGACCCGGACGCGGCGACAGCGGAGTCCGAGGTCCACGCGACGATATGCCGTGCGATGCGCGAACTGTCCGTACCCGCGGATCCGACGGCGTAGCCCGGGGCTCGGGCGGCGCGGGATCACCCGGTCGGCCGGTCACGGCATGGCGTGGTGAGCGGAAATCGGCGAACAACGCCCATCGCCCGGGAGAATTCGGAGTATGACCGGTCTCGTCCTGACGCCCGAACGCCGCACCGAACTGGCCGCACTGCTCGACGACGAGCCCCGGTTGCGGACGGAGTATCCGAAGGTCGCCGAATATCTGTCCACCGCGCCACTGCTGGACGGCACCGGCGACCCGCACGCCGACGCGGCCTTCGACCTGCGTTTCGTGCACTTCATGACCGGTGGCGAGGCCCGGTCGGGAAACCCGTACTGGGAAATCGTCGGCCCCGGTGTGGGCGTCGCGGGAGATCGCCGGGTCGTCGACGGCGGAAATGCGAAAGGCAGTGTCCGGCTGGGGTTCGCTCAGACCATCCTGCAGGCCGCCTACGCCTACGCGATCCCCTCACCGGAGACACTCGATTGGATCGAGGCGTTCCGTGCCGGTCACCCGGTGATCGAGTTGGGTGCCGGTCGCGGTTACTGGGCACGAATGCTCGCCGACCGAGGCGCCCCGGTGACCGCCTTCGACACCGCGCCCCCGGACATTTCGGCGAACGTCTCGTTCCCCGCGAGTGCCGGCAACCGCGCGGTGTGGTTTCCCGTCGGCGGAGCGCAGAGGTTCGAGGCCGAGCTGAACGAGGCGTCGGTCCTGTTCCTCTGCTGGCCGCCGGGCTGGGGTGACCGGATGGCGTCGGCCGCCCTCGAAGTGTTCGAGTCCCGGGGCGGCCGCCGCCTGATCTACGTGGGCGAACCCAAGGGCGGTAGAACCGGTGACGACGCTTTCTTCGATCGCCTGGCGCGGGGATGGTCGCTCGAATCGGTGGACGCCCGGCACGTCGCCTGGTGGAATCTGGGCGATATCGCGCAGGGGTGGGTCCGGAACTCGACCTGACCCGGCCGGAGCCCGGGAAGCGGGGGAGACGCCCGCGCGCCTCCCCCGCGATCCGACCTGCCCGGAACGCCGCCGACGGATCGGCCGGCTGCCGAGATCGCCTACCGCAAAGCGACTTCGACGCCGCCGGAGAACATCGAATCGTGGAACTCGATGGCCGCGGGCTGCGCGTCGGCGGGGATATCGAACGCGATGACGACCTCCACCTTGTTTCCCGGATTGATATCGGTCCCCGCGATCGCGGAATCGTTGACATTCACCTCCGCCATGGGGTCGTTGGTGAATTCGCGACCCTGGGTATCGATCAGCGTCTGGTTCGTGCCGAAATACGACTGCGGCCGATCGCCGGTGTTGGTGACCGTCGTATGCACGAGGACGTACTGCCCCTGCGCTTCCTTCTGCAGGTACGGGTTGGTGCCCACCGTTTTCCGGCCTGTCTCGACCTCGGTGACCACGAACTCGAACTTGCCGTCCCGGACGGCCGACCCCGCGGGCGCGGGTCCGGAATCGGCGCCCGCCCCGGCCGCCGCCGCCTCGGCGGGCGCCGGCGCGCTGCTCGACTTGTCGGAATCGCGGTTGGTATTGCTCACGATGGCGACGCAGCCGCCGAATCCGCACAGCGCGACGATGCCCAGCGGAATGAGCCACGGCCACTTCGCTTTCCTGCGCGGCGGCTGAGGCGAGACGCCGTAGGGCTGATGCGGTGAATTGGGCTGATGCGGTGAATAAGGCTGATGGGTCAAGGTTTCCCCTTGTTCGGGTTGGTCGGAGTGCGCAGTCTGCGACCCGGTCCCTGATCCATCCGGCGGGTTATGTGATGCGTTACATAGTGATAGTCAGTAACTATCAACATAGATGCAGTTCGGTTGAGGTTTCCGGCGAATCGTCGGCGAGAGTGGTGGCGGATGCCGGGAACAGCTGGGGTCAGTGGCCTGCCGACCGGTCACCTTCGGCGGTGTCCTCGGAATCGAGGAGCGTGCGATCGACCACTCCGGCGCCGGTCACCAGCTCCGCGAACGCGATCACCAGATGCCATGCGCGATTACGGCGGACCTCGTCGTCCGTGAGGTGTGGGACCACCAGCACGTCGGCATCGGATTCCAGCAGGTGATGTACAGCGATGATCGCCGCGAGTCCGAGCGCGGTATCCGTCACGACTGTGTACACGACTTCGAGCGCGTGTTTCCGCGTCGACCGGTCGATCTCACCGCTGTCGCAATCGGACCGGCGCAACAGAAGTGCTCTCCTCGTCGTGGCCGGCGTCCGGCTCACCGTCGCGCCCGAGCCGCGTACTCGGCCGCCACATCGAAACGAGCGCACTGATGCTCGGCATGGGCCGCCATCACCTGGTGCGCGTGCGCGTATCCGCGAATCGCCTCTTGCGACCGGCAATACGGTGTGGGGTCGTCATACGCGCGTAGTCCGTCCGCGATCAGCCGCAGGATCCCGGGGTCGTCGGTGACCCAGGTCTTGCCGGCCTGTAGCAGTTTCAATGTCGCCGCCATGGCCCGGTGGTTCGGTGCCCGGACGGGCAGGGGAGGAACAGGAATATCTGTCATCGAAGACCTCGGAATGTGTTGGTGGTGGTCTCGCTGGATGGCACAGCGCCCGATGCGGCATTTGCCTGTCCCCGGCATCGAGTGCGATCCGAAACATAAAGCTGTTCATCGATATTCGAGTAACACGCCTTGTGTCAGCTGTGGTGGCGGGATCTCGGTAGCCTCGGGTGATACGGGCGACAGCAGAGGATGTCGGAGCTATGGACACGAGTATCGGCGCGCGGATCAAGCATTTTCGCGGCAGATCGATGACCCAGACCCAGTTGGCCGATCTGGCCGAGGTACATCCATCCCTGATTCGGCAGTTGGAGCAGGGCAAGCGGGAAGGCGCCAGTATCGCGAGTCTGCACAAGATCGCGCGGGCTCTGGATGTCGATATCGCCGATCTCGTCGGAAAGCGCTACGGGATTCCCTCGGCCGATCCGGACGCGGGAGTTGTCGCGATTCGGCGCGCGCTGAATTCCGTGGACGACCTGATCGACGAGGAATCCGAGCCCGTGCCGGTCACCCTGCGTGAAGCCCAGCGCGCGGTCGACTATGCCTGGGGTGCTTACTGGAACGGTCGCTACGAGACGCTGACCGCGGTACTTCCGGCCGGGCTGACACAACTGCGTGTGTCGGCGAACCTCGCGCAGGACCGCGACGTCGCGTCGGCGCACGAACTGTTGGCGCGCATGTACTGGGTGACCGGGTGCACCTTGGTCCACCTGGGGCAGACCGATCCCGCTTTCACGGCGATCCGTTCGGCGCTGACCGCAGCCGACAGGGGCGATGATCAGCTCCTCGCCGCCATCTTGCGTGGGTCGGTCGCTTGGCAACTACTGGTCCAAGGCCGGTTCGAGGAGTCCCACAAGGTAGCGCTCAGAGCAGCCTCTTCGATAGAGCCGATCGGTGCGGTATCGGAGGAACACCTGGCTGTGTACGGCTCCCTCGTACTTCAGGGCGCCACTGCTGCCGGTCGGCAGCAACAGGCGCAGGCCGCCCTCGATATCGCCGACGCGGCACGCGAGGTGGCATCCCGGTTGCCGGGCGACACCAAGCACTACGAGTGCAACTTCGGGCCGTCCCAGGTGGTGATGCAGTGCGTCGATGTGAATGTGTCCTCGGAGCGCTACCCGGAAGCGATCGAGGCGGCGAAAGCGATGCCGGGTGGCGGCGAGGCGCTCGCCCAGGTGAGCCGGGCCCGGCACCTTCTCGACCGCGCGACAGCCTTCGCTCGAATGGGAGAGCGTCAGCGGGCATTGGACCTACTACTGACTGCGGAGCGGATCGGTGGTCCGGACTGGGTCCGGTATCAAACTCTGTTGAAACAGGTTGTGGGGGAGCTACGTGAGAAGGAGCGACAGCACAGCGCGCTTCGGGGCTTGGCTCAGCGTGCCGGTGTGCAGTAATCATCACTCGGGGAGCGAGGTTGCCGCGCATCCATCCAGCTCGGGCTGAGCGGCTCGGATCAGGAGGGTAGACCCTTGGCCGCGGCCGGGGTGAGGAACTCGACCCGGAAGTCGGCGACGTAGTCGGGCCGCTTGTCGAGGAAGCGACGGGTGTGCGGCTGCCGTTCGTGCTCCTCGAACGCGTCGCGATCCCGGTAGACCTCGTAGAACACGCGGGACAGTGGTGCGTCTTCGACGGTATGAGTGGCGTATACGAGTGTCCCGGGCTCGTGCTCGGCGATTCCCTCGGCCGTCTCGGTTACGAGCCGATCGAAGCCTTCGGCAGCTTCGGCGTCCTTCAGATCGAACCTCACCACCAGCGCGAACATCAAACCTCCCGTACCGGTTGCTGAAGCCCCAGTGTGGCATGTTTTGTGTCTGCGGCCTGTGCCGGTTGTGCCAATGCGTCGCAGTACCACGAGGTCCCGGTTGTAGCAGTCGCTAACGAGGGAGTGGGCCGGTGTAGTCGTCGCGGGCTCGTTCGACGGCCGGTAGGTGTTCATCGGTCCAGTGGGCGAGGGCGGCGAACACGGGGGAGAGGCTTCGGCCCAGCTCGGTGATCTCGTACTCGACGCGAGGTGGCACCTCGGGATGGTAGTGCCGCCGGACCAGTCCGTCGCGCTCCAGTTGGCGGAGTCGTTGGGTGAGGACCTTGGCGGTGATGGTGCCGAGCTGTCGTTCGAGTTCGACGAACCGCACCGGCCCGGACTGGTTGAGCGTCCACAGGATCGGGGTCGTCCAGCGGCTGAAGAGCAGGTCGACTGTCGGGGTGATCCGGCACGCCGTGCGCGGGTCGGTGCCGGTTTCTTCGGTAGCGGTCATGCGAGCCTCCAATACTTTCCTGGGGGAACCTACTGTGCGGCGCTTCTTAGCCTTCCTTGTGCCGCTGTCGATCGGACGCGGTCCGGTGCTCGGAGAGCATCGGCGTTCTCCTGACCGAGGAGCGTTTTCTTGATCGTCGTTACTGGTGCCACGGGCAATGTCGGCAGCCTTCTCGTCGAGGCCTTGGCGGACTCCGGCCATGCCGTGACCGCTGTTTCCCGCGGTGTGACTTCCCCACTGCTCGCGCGGCAGGGGGTCACCCCGGTCGTCGCGGACTTGGCCGATGCGGCCGGCCTGGCGCCGGCGCTGGACGGAGCGGAGGCACTGTTCCTGATGGTGTCCGGCGCGGGAGCGCACGTAGACGGCGCCGCGGTGTTGCGATATGCGGCCGAGGCCGGTGTGCAGCGCGTCGTCCTCCTGTCGTCGCAGGCCGCCGGCACCCGGCCCGAGTCGGTTTCGCACGCACCGCTCGCCGCGCTGGAACAGGTCGTCCGGTCCTCGGGCCTGGCGTGGACGATCCTCCGACCGGGCGGCTTCACCACCAACGCCTTCGCCTGGGTGGAGTCGATCCGTGCGCAGCGCAAGATTTACGCGCCGTACGCCGATGTAGCGCTTCCCGCGGTGGACCCTCTCGATATCGCCGAGGTCGCCGCGGCCGCGCTCACCGGCGACGGTCACGCGGGCCGGACCTACATACTCACCGGGCCGGAGCCGACCAGCCCGCGGCGTCGGTCCGAAATCCTCGGTGCGGCCCTCGGCGAGCACCTGGACTTCGTCGAGCTCGAACACGACCGGGCACGGGCGCAACTGCTGCAGTCGATGCCGGAGCCGGTCGCCGACGGCACGCTCGCCATCCTCGGGCAACCGACCGCCGAGGAGCTTCGTGTCAGCGCCGACGTCCGGACGGTCCTTGGACGGCCCGCCACCTCTTTCGCGGTCTGGGCCGGCCGTAGCATCGACGCATTCCGTTGATACCGCGGTCCACGCCCGGCGTCGGACGAGCTGTGGCGGCCGCGGTGGTCCGAGATGATCGCGGCCCGGGCGCAGCTGTCGCACTCGAAGCCGTCCACTGCCCAGCAGCACCGCTTCCGGCACCGGGCTCAGGGGCCGGACGTGCGGGGCGCATTCGACCGGTACGCCGGAGGAAGTAAGGGCTCGTTCGTACGGGCGAGGCACGGCATCCGGTCTCTTCATCGAGAACGTAGCTCGGCCCCGATCCGCTTTCGCGGGCCGGGGCCGATCTCTGTGCGCCCGAAGGGATTCGAACCCCTAACCTTCTGATCCGTAGTCAGATGCGCTGGGCGTTTTGACCTGCCACTTGCTCCGAAAAGTGCTGGTAG